>CAWABC010000114.1:0-40802 GCA_963780105.1 uncultured Acidobacteriaceae bacterium | reverse complement strand
GCATTGCATAATATAGTTACAATGGAAACAGTTCTGCCTGCCGCCAGAAGGCGATGACCAACGTGGGTCGCTTGCGCATGCGGCGCAGAGCCTTGCGGGCATAATGGCTTAACTGGCCAAAGTTCTGCGGGCAGAAGTTGGGCAGTTCGTGTTGCTTCCAGTGCGACCACAGGTACTCGACCGGATTCAGTTCCGGCGCATAGCCGGGAAGAAACTCCACCCACAAGCGCCCGCGCTGCTGGCGGATGAACTCCCAGGTCATGCGGCTGCGATGGCCAGTTAATCCGTCCCAGACGACCAGCAGCTTGCCCGGAATGTGGCGCAGCAAGTGCTCCAGGAACTCAATGACCTGCGGGCTGCGAATGGTCCCGGGAAAGAGTCGGAAGTAGAAGTTCCACCACGTCACCCCCGCCATGGCCGACAGCGTCTTCCAGTTGAAGTGATATTGCAGCACCGGCGTCTGTCCCTTCGGCGCCCAGGTGCGACAGCGGTGCGGCCGTTCGCTCAGTCCGCTTTCGTCGATGAAGACGATGGTGCGGCCCTCTTTTTGGGCTTTTTTTTAATCTCCGGCCAGCGCTCCCGTTTCCAGCGCCGGATTTTATCTTCGTCGCGCTCCAGCGCACGTCCTACCGGACGCTGGCAACTCCAGCCCAGTTGCCGCAGAATCCGCCAGGCTTGCGAGGGGTGATACTTCACCCCGCATTCCTGCTCGATCAGATGAGCCACGCGCCACGAAGTCCACAGGCTGGTCTCGTACCCTAAGGCCTGCGGCCCACGCTTCAGTCCCTTCTCGATGTGCTGCAGATCCTCGGGCCGTAAGCGGGCTCTGCGCCCAGCGTGCCCCGCCTTCTTCAGCGCTCGCACTCCACCTTGCTTCAACTGTGCCGCCCACCGACTCACCGACTGCCGATGCACTCCCACCTGCCGCGCTACCTCTGCCGGATGTACTCCTTGCCGCAACAGTCGAGCCCCCAACAGCCGCCGCTCCTCCAACTTCTCAAAGTCTCGCCGTACTCCCGCCGGGTTTCCCATGACCGCAGAGTAGCATAGGATCTCCAGAATGTCACTATATTATTCAATTCTCAATAGTAAACACGCTAGCAGTGATTGACCGATTGCTGGCAAGAAGCCGCCTTGTCATTACCGGCCCGCATGTCCCCAATCTTCGATGACGACCGAATGCCGACAAACCAGAAGTTGATTCGAGCAAACCCGACTGGCACGGGCGCGCGCAGTAGGAACGAAATCGGTCTTACCTTACTAACCTCTTGCCCACGACGATCGGTACCCTCCTTACGTTCGCCTGGCTCCAGTTCACGCATCAAGGTGCGAATATAGTCCCGTTCCAGACATAGCCTAGCGCGGGCGCTAGCGCGCTAGCGGCAATGACGCTTGGCGGATAAAGCAAGGCTAGCTCGTCGCCATAAGGCGTCGTACCGGCAACTAGTCCGGTGACGTTCGTCAGACGTGCCCAGGCGGAGTCGGTCGGGGTTGTGGGCGCTGGAAACGGAGAGGCCGAATAGAACCCAGCATTTGCCAGCAACGGCGCCACCATCACCAGGCTGGCACCGGTCAGCGAAATCGTAGCAATAGTGCTGCCGCTGATCTGTAGTGCATCGTAGTTCGCGGGAGCTACCGCCACGCTCCCTGCCGCCAGCACATTGGCAGCGATCCCGAAAGCCCCAGTGCTTCCGGCTGGCCGCGCTAACACCAGCGGATCAGTGACCGGCGCAGCCAGCGCAGCTGGAGGTCGCCAGCGTCAGCACCCGACCGAGATACAGCAAGAGGTCAGAGGGCACCACAGAACCTGGGCCACCGAGCGGCAGCGCAATAGCGGTAGGCCCGGAACAGGGCAACGTGGTACCCTGCGCATGCAGAGTCTTCATTGCACCGAGGAACGCGTTCAAGAAGTCGCTGCGGACCAATACCGACAGGGGCAAACTCGGCTGTGCCGTTCCCGCCGGCCGGTCATTGGGCACACTGACCATCGAGAGCGGTTGCGCCGATTGGAAGCCGAGCGCGGGGGTAGGGCCGGCCACGCCGAGGATGCCGGCGAGAGTCTGCTCGCGCATGGCAGTTTCTCCGAGCGTGCCCAGCAGGTTCAGATAACCGCCAATCTCCGAAATGTTCTTCGGCGGCGGAATGCGAGAGCCGACGACGTCGCCCTCCAGGGCAAGCCGCCGCATCAGGATCGACTGTGCGGCGATCGCGTCGGGCGAATTGTTCGCCTGAATTAAATTGATCAGGCTCCCCACGATCTGCGAAGTCAGCGCCGGATCCACGTAGTAGCTCGTCGCACCGCTTGACGTGCCTCCTGCATAACCGAACTGGACGGCAGCGTTGACCGCTGACCTTCCATTGGGTGTCACCACGGTGACATTGACGGTGCCCGTCCCCGGAGGGCTGACGGCCACCATCGTGGTGTCGCTCATCACCGAGAGCGCGCTCGCATCCGTCGAGCCGAAGCCAACTGCAAGCGCTCCGGTGAAACCGGTGCCGGTAAGCGTAACAATCGTTCCACCGGCGGCCGGGCCCGAGATCGGTGCTATGGAGGTGATGACTGGAAGGGCCATGATCCGTCTCCGTTCACATCAGCGCTGCAATGACTATGGGCAGCACCGCAGACAGAAGGTCGCCGGTGGATGATCCACCCGAACTCCCGGAGCCGCCTGAATTCCCCGAACTGCTGCTTCCGCCTTTGCCCGAACTGCCGCCTTGGCCCCCGGAGCTGGGGCCGGTCACGATCTTCCCCAGGGTTGTGATGGCCTGCGACGTGAGGTCCGTTGTGGCCTTGACCTGATCAGCTCGCGCCGATGCCGCGGCACTCTGTGTGCTCCCGAGAAGAGTCGCAAGCTGGCTAGCCCCGGTGATCGTCGAGGGATCAATCCCTTTTTGGGCCATTGCAGCCGTAATCAAGGACTGCAACAGGCTGGTATTAGGCTGCTGCGGAGCGGCCTGCAAAGTGTTGTTGATCAGATTCGGCAACATCCCACTCAGCTGATTGGGAGCTTGCGCCGTTGCCAGAGTGGACACCTGACTGTTCGGGACCGTCACGGGCGTGATCGCCGGCGCGCTGTCGGCAGGCGAGTCCTGCCAGTTCCAGAACCTGGTCAAGTCGATCTTTTCACCTGAAGCGCAGTGGCCCAGCATTGCCTCGCCCAGCACGCCACGGGTGGGAAGCATCGTGCGGCTCACCTGGTGCGGAGCGCTCTGGCGATGGAATCGCAACAGCGAGTCCTCGAGCTGCCCGGAGGTCATTGGCCATCCTTGCTGGTCCCCTAACGCTTGCGGAATCGAGAACGGCATCATCATGGAATTTCCATGGAATCCAAGCACGACATTCGCGATGCAGTCCAACAGCGGGATGGTGCTCGACAGTCCTGGAAACGACACCAGGTAAGGTTCGAGCAGCATGACTCGTTCTTCCGGCGTTAACCACATCCAGACTGCCTTCGAGTAGCGCACCATGTTTCGCAAAACGTGCTGCAGCGTGTTCTCGATGAGAATCAAGTCCGAATACTTGAGCAGCGGCGAAACCTCCACGGCGGGGATGGGGTAAGTCCCGGCCGGCAGCTCGATGAAGCTCGAGTCCGGCTGGACATAGCTTTCCGGATTGCCTCTCACGCTGGCCGTGAGATCGGCGCGGAAGTTCCAGAAATAGGGTGGGCCCAGTTCCTTGGCAAGCTGTGCGGCCGAGTACGTTTGTGCCTGGGGCGTCACCGGCGGCGCGATCAGTCCTCCGATGCCCCCGAGCACGCCGGCGGGCCACGCAGCTCCGTTGGTCCCAAAGAACGAGGTGAATAGATCGAGCGGCGTCGCCAGCTGATAGGTAAAGCTATCCAGGTTGTGCGTGATCTCGAATCCCACGACATCCGATGGAGAGAGCGATCGCGGAAGCGCAATGGAGGCTTGCAGTACCGATGTGGTGGCACTGCCGGGGTTGCGCTGCCCTTGCAGGTATTGCATGAGGTCATCGGACGTCTTATAGGCCTTGCTGAGATCGAATTGGCCGGGGACGGTGACGGGAGGATTCGGAATCATCTCCACGGGTCCGAGCCGCGAGCCCCAACGGGTCACGGCGGCCACGTAGATATGATCGAACGGAAGCACCGATGCGTTGGCGGAGAATTGGATGACGTCTTCGGCCAGGCTATCGAGCACCAGCGATGCCCTGGGGTCGGAAGCAAATTTTTCCAGCCGCGACAGACCCGAGGCAAATTCGGAGGGTAACCAGACCTTGAGCACATCCGAGTGAGCAAGCAGCCCCGAGTAGCGATCCAACACCTGTTCCCGGGTCATGCCGCCGCTGACAGATGGGTTTGAGAGCTGCTGATACAACGCTGTCGCCAGTCCGAAGCCGGACGTGAAGGATGCCAGTGCGTTCTGAAGATCGGTTACCTGACTGGATCCGAGGAACAGTCCGATTGAGGTCTGGCCCTGCGTGACCTGAGCGAGCAATTGCGACGCTTCGCTCGCCTGCATGGCAAAGCTAGCATCGAGACCGCTCAAAATTCCGTTGAGGGCTGTCGCTTCGTTGATGACCGCACCGAGCTGCGCATTCACGTTAGTGATCGTGCTCTGCGGCGAACCCGCTCAGAAACGGGAGGGATGCGAAAGCGATGGCCATCTGGACCTGCGCGGCCATGCTATGCAGAGCGCTATTCAACTGGCTCGCGTACTGGATGGCGTTCGATAGATCGCTGTCCGTGATGACGTCGTCGAGGTGTTCCTTTTGGCCGGGCGGCAGGAACCACACGATGTCCAGAGGCACGAGACAGACCAGCGTCACTCCGTCGTACGTCGTGCGTACATCGAAGAGTCGAAGAACTTCGAAATACTGCATCGTGAGCGCGTGCAGCTTGTTGTGATTCGTAATGGTCTTGGTTGTAACCGCCGTGGACTCGGAAGACGAAGCCATCCGCATGGCGGTCCGTTGGGCGCGTCGTTGCGTCAATGACTGCTGTTCGGAGTAAGTCTGGACCGATTGCGAGGCATTGCTCGCGTAATTCTGCAGCCCGTCCATCCAGTTATTGGTGGATCCGCCGGAGACGGTCTCTCCCAAACTGCCGCTGGGCCCGCCGAGAATCCCGAGTAGACCGCCGCCCACGCTCATCGATCCTGTTTCGGAAGCGCTGGTGTAGCTGCTCCCGCCCTGGGCCGCTTGTCGAAACGCGGACTGGAAATTGGCCTGCGTCGATTCGTCGCTGGCGGACGAAGCCTGGCTCGACGCCGCGCCGAATACGGATTCCGTTTCGGTCACCGCTAGAGTTGTGGTCTGTTCCTCCACCACGATCTGCTGCTGCTCGCCTGGCGCAAGGGGAAGGGAGTAGACCAGGTCTCCGAGCGCAAGGCCCTGGAACTTCCAGTTCTGGCTGCAGCGAAGCACGTAACCGAGCCCGAGAGAACCCACAATGGCGGGGCCAGTCAGCAGACCCTGACGAAATTCGTCGATACTGATCGGGCCTGTTAATTGGGCGCGGTTCGCTGGCGTGTCAGTGCGCGTGACATCCTGATACACGCCGGTCTGATCCTGGTTGACCGTCTCGGTCTCCGTGTAGAGAGCCGGTGCGATCAACTGGAAGAAGATTCCATAAGGATACTGTTCGAACGAAACTTGGTTTTCGAGGACGCGGATGCAATCTGCGTCGTCACCCAGCGTCAGCTTTGGAACCGCTGGCGGCGAAGTATCGTCGCCAGTGGAACCATCTCCTGAGAATTCTTGCTGCAACTGTTGGTAGATATCAGGGGGGATAGGGGCAAGTTGTTTCGGCAAGGTCATCGTGCCGAGATAGCCCGTGGGTCCAAGAAGGCTGGGATCGGCCGACATCGGGACGACCGTGGTCGGTGACGAACCGCGTACACGAAACGTAAGCGCCGCCCCGGGAGGCAGCACCACACCAGCGGGTAGAACCATCGAAAAGTTGCCAACGGAATCCGTGAGTCCGGTCGCGATCACCTGGGATCCGGAGGTACTTGTGCCGAATACCGAGGGGCGCGCGGCAGTCGCCGCGGAGGCCGGCGGAGGCAGAACCTCGATCTGCAGGTCACTGCCTGCCTTGGTATCGGGCTGCTGCAAGGTCCCCAGAATTTTTGGCGGCAGGGGAACCGACGGTTGGTTCGCCTGGATGATGTTCTTGATAAGGCCTGCCAGATTCGTCAGGACAGTCTTGATCGCGATCCCCGACAGGTTGATTTTAACGGGATGGCTTGCTGTTGCCGCAACCTTTGCCGCGGCGACTCCAGCCGCCATCTTTGCCGCCTGGACTCTTGCTGCTGCCCCTTTTGCCGCCGCACCCTTCACACCTGCGGCCGCGGCCGGAGCAATTCCTGGCGCTCCCACCCCAGCCTTTTTGGCGGCCGGGCCCATCGCTGCAGGAGCAGGAGGCGGGACTTTCTTGGGAGCTTGGGCTTTACCACGGGTGGAGGCCATATCAATTACTCCAGGAGAAACCGTTCCCTCAGGGGAAATGTCATCTCGGCATAACTTGAACCTGCCGGTGAAGCGTCAAAAACACGCGGGGAAAAAGTTCTTCAAAGTCACAAGGGAAGATAAAGTTCGCGTATCTTCGACCAGATTGCGGACAATGTCAAGAAAAAAATGGCTTGTCATACAACATTAGAAATGGTCCCGCCTTCTCCACAATAGAAATGTCCCCTGGTTGTGGTTCCTCTCACCTCGGAATGGGAAGCGCCCGGCAGTACTCCCGGCCCGCGGGGGCAAACACGCCCCCGGTGCAGAGGCCTAGCAGTGCGACTGAAATCGCCAGGAACGCGAAATGGTCTATATGACATCGGCAGTTCCTTTCTTTCTTACTGGTCTTATTTTCTCGGTCGTCTTCGCGCGCGAGGCACGGCAGGTGGCGCGCCTTTACGGCGCCGATTTGCTCGGCGGAGCGCTGGCCTGTCTAGCTGTCGTTCCGCTGCTGAACTGGCTGGGCGGGCCCAATGCGTTGTTGTTCGCAGCGTTTACTTCTGGCATTGCGGCCATGGTGGGGAAGCGAAAACACCCGAAGTGGGGATGGTTTCGCCCTAAGTTCGACTTACAAAGTCTTGTGGCTCTGTGCGAGCAGTTGCGGATCGACAACTAAGGCCCACATTCTCGCGGTACACTTCTGTAAGGCCTTCCGAACTTCGATGAGCACCTCCTCGCCGCGCACCATCTTTCACGTCGACATGGACGCCTTCTTCGTCTCCGTCGAGGAATTGTTTGACCCGTCGCTGAAGGGCAAGCCAGTGGTGGTGGGCGGGCAGCGCGACGAACGCGGCGTGGTGTCGGCAGCATCGTATGCGGCGCGGAAGTTTGGCGTGCACTCGGCCATGCCGCTGCGGACGGCGGCGAAACTTTGTCCGCAGGCAATTTTTGTCAATGGACATCCGGAGCGCTATCTCGAGTATTCGCGCAAGGTGCACGAAGTACTTGGCCACTTTTCTCCCCTGGTCGAGATGGCTTCGGTGGACGAGGCTTACCTCGACATGACGGGCACGGAGCGGCTGCACGGGCGGCCGTTGCATTCAGCGCATCGTCTACATGACGCGATGAAGTCGACGACCGAATTGAACTGCTCGATTGGGATCGGCACATCGAGGCTGATCGCGAAAGTCGGCTCCGCCAAGGCCAAACCGAACGGAGTGCTCTGGGTGCTTCCCGGAGAAGAGGCGAAGTTTCTGGCGCCGCTCGCGGTCGGCGACATTCCCGGCGTCGGCAAAGTGATGGAGCAGAAGCTGCATGCGATCGGCATTCAGAACGTGGGCGACCTCGCACGCCTCGACGACCGCGATCTGGAACACCGGTTCGGAAAATGGGGCCTGGCGCTGGCCGGAAAGTCGCGCGGAGAAGATGCGGGGGGATGGTTCGATAGCGAAGTGGGAGAAAACATCGATCCCAAATCGATCAGCCACGAACACACCTTCGACGAGGATACGGGCGACGCCGAGCGCTTGCAGTCCACGCTGATGCGGCTCAGCGAGATGGTGGGACGGCGGCTGCGCGAGGGCGGATACTTTGCGCGCACGCTGCAGCTGAAATTGCGCTATACCGATTTCACTACCATCACGCGAGCGCATTCGCTGGATGAGCCGACGCAGATGGATAACCAGATATTCGATCATGCGCGGCGTCTGTTTTTCGCCAACTGGAAGCCGGGCGCGCCGGTGCGATTGCTGGGAGTGCAGGCTTCGAACTTCGAATCGGGTCCCGCGCAGCTCGATCTGCTGGAACCTTTGCGGGACGAGCGCTGGCAGAAGGCTCTGGCCGCAGCGGATCATCTGCGCGACAAGTTCGGCGAATCGGCGATCGGCCTTGCCCGGGGCATGAAAGGCGGATTCCGCGAGCGCACGCACGAAAATCCGGTGGGGCTGCCGGGCAAGACTCACCAAGAGAAGACTGGCGAAAAGAAAAACGACAAAGCAAAGACGTGAAACTTTCGCTCCACTCGGGAGTCAGATACCGGGTGGGGTGATGGCATGACGAAGTGGTGGGTAGCCTGGTGGTTTTCGGCGGTGCTGGCGATGGTCTTGCCCGCGCAGGCGGCTGAGAATCTCAAGCTCAATCAGCACCTGGACTACACCAGCGACAGCCAGGATGGGCCCTTGATCAGCGGGGACCATCTCGAAGACGGGGCGGTCCCGGGCAAGCCAACCTACGCAATTTTCTACGGCGAAGGCTGCTTCAATTCCAAGCGGCAGGCGCGGCGCACCGTCGATCTCTACGAAAAGTACAAGGGCAAGGTGCAGTTCGTGGTGGTCGATCTCGATCGTCCGCGCTCCCCGGCGCAGGAAGAGCTGGTGAAGAAGTTCTATAGAGGATACATCCCACACGTGGTGGTACTCGATCGCGAGGGCAAGACCGCGTATAACTCTTCTGGCGAAGTGGACGAGGGCGAAATCTCGAAGTTGTTGGAGAAAGCGCTGGCGCAGTAACGTCAATTCGCGACTTGTCCGCGGTGATTTCCCATAGAGACGCGGCTTGCCGCGTCTGCCGCAGCAGAGCAAGCGGGCCCAGCAAGCCAGGCGCTGCACGCGGAGACGGGGCAAGCCCCGTCTCTACAGGAGGATATTGCTCGCCATCCTACGAAATATATTCGCGGATGTAGTCGTCGCGCGAAGTGGCGAGCTGGTGGCCGTCGCCATCGAAGATGACTTTGCTGTCGCGCAGGATCAGAAAGCTCATGGGGACATCGCAATGTTGTCCTTTGGGCAGGACGACCATCTGGTTGGTGGCCTTGTCGAACTGGTGAGTCGCCATGGTGAAGGCATCCTGTAGGCGGTGGGTCACCATGAGGGCGCTGGTTTTCGCGACGTCGCGTTGTTTCACGATGAGTTCGACGATGGTGTTCGAGGTCACCGGATCGAGTCCGCCGGTGGGCGAGTCGTAGAGCAGCACCTCGGGCTCGGTGATGATGGCGCGAGCGATGGCCACTCGCCTCCTCATGCCACCCGACAGTTCCGACGGACGCATGTCGTAGGTTGGTTCCAACTCCACAAATCGCAGCACCTCGCGCACCCGCCGGTCGATCTCCTCCGCCGAGACACCCTCTTCCATCAGGCGGAAGCCGACGTTTTCGTAGACTTTGAGAGAGTCAAAGAGGGCGCTTTCCTGGAACACGATGCCCACGCGCCGGCGCAGTTCGAACAGGTCCTGTTCTGACATGCGCGTCACTTCCTCTCCCAGCACGAAGATGCGTCCACTATCGGGCCGCAACAGTCCTATCGCGAGCTTGAGCAGAATGCTTTTGCCCGATCCGGCGACGCCGAACAGAGCTTTGGTCTCGCCGTGCGGCAACTGGAACGAAACCCCATCGAGCACGACTTTTTCATCGAACGCGATCGAAACCTTGTCGAACTCGATGGCGTAGCCGGAGAGACTTGCGACTGCAGCCGCCGGATTTTCGCTGGGCAGAGTGGGATCCGGCATCGCTTACCTGTATCCAAAAATTGCAAAGATCAACTTGGTGACGAAGAAGTCGACGATCAGAATCAGCACCGAAGCGGCGACCACGGCCTGGGTGGTGGAACGGCCCACGCCCTGCGTGCCGCCACGGGTCGATATCCCGTAGTAGCAGCCGATAGTAGCGATGATGAACCCAAACAGGACGGGCTTGATCAGGCCAGTGAAGACGTCGCGGAAGACAAGCGTCTGCCACACCGAGGTCCAATACTGGTTCGTGTCCACTCCGAACAGCAGGTGCGCGACCGCATAGCCGCCGATCAGCCCGAGCAAGTCGGCGATGATGGTCAAAAAAAACAACATGAAGACGGTGGCCCCAACTCGCGGAGTAATCAGCTTCTTCGTGGGATCGGTGCCCAGGGCGCGCATGGCATCAATCTGTTCGGTCACGATCATCGAACCCAGTTCACTGGCCATGCCAGAGGAGTTGCGCCCAGCCACCATCAGCCCGGTGATGAGCGGTCCCAGTTCGGTGACCATGCCGATCGAAACGAGTTGGCCGATGAGCGTGACGGAGCCGAATCGTTGCAATGTGCTGGCCGCGTTCAGCGCCAACAGCGCGCCGACGGAGAGTCCCGTCAGAATCACGATGGGAAGCGAGCCGACGCCGATCAGGTCCGCCTGGAGCAGCATGTCGCCCATGTACAGGGGACGGCGGAAGAAGTTCGCCAGCGATTGCGCCGATAGCAGGGTGTATTCCTGAACCACCAACGCAATATCTTTGGCGATATCAATGGGCGAAATCAGTTCGAATTCAAGCGCCATGTCGGGTCAGGGAACTGCCGCTCAGGGAACTATAGCAGAGAGAGAAATCATCGGGTGATCTGGTGATCGGGCCATCGGGCGATCTAAAACCCAACGGTCTTCAGATCACCCGATCACCCGATGATTCGATGACCCGATCTATTCCCGGTGGTTGCTCTTCTTCTTGATCTCAATCGCCAGCCGTTTGATCTTCTGATTCAGGGTGGAGAGCGGAACGTGGAAGTGTTCCGCCGCCTCGGTCTGGTTCCAACTGCACTTCTCCAGCATGTCGATGATGATCCGCCGTTCGCAGTCTTCCATGATGCCGAACAGCGTGGCCCCCGCATTCGCATCCAGGGATGGAATCGAACTGCCCCGGCCCACGATGTGATCGGGCAGCAGATCGACTCCAATGTCGCTGTCGGAAGAGAGCACCACGGCGCGTTCGATGGTGTTCTCCAGTTCGCGGACGTTGCCGGGCCAGGCGTAGCTCACCAGCGGGCGCAACGCCTCGGTGGTAATGCGGCGCGGAGGCCGCTCATTTTCCTCGGAATATTTGTGGAGGAAGTGCTGCACCAACAGCGGAATATCTTCGCGGCGCTGGCGCAGCGGCGGCAGATCAAGGCTGATTACGTTGAGGCGGTAGAACAGGTCTTCGCGGAAGCGGCCTTCTTTGACCATCTGGCGGAGATCCACGTTGGTGGCGGCGATGATGCGCACATCCACTTGAATTTCCTGCACGCCGCCCAGGTGCATGAACTTGCGGTCCTGCAACACGCGCAGAATCTTGCTCTGTGTGTCCATGCTCATGGTGCCGATTTCGTCGAGGAAGAGCGTCCCCCGGTCGGCCACTTCGAACAGCCCCTTCTTCGACGAAACTGCGCTGGTAAAGGCGCCCTTGACGTGTCCGAAGAGCGTGGATTCGAGCAGGTCCGGCGGCGTCGACCCGGAGTTGACGGGCACGAACGGCCGGTCGCGCCGGGTCGAGTTCAGATGAATCGCCTTGGCGATCAGTTCCTTGCCCGTCCCGCTTTCGCCTTGCAACAGCACCGTCGAGCGGCTGGGCGCGACCTGGGCGACCAGATCGAAAATCTTCAGCATGGGCTCGCTCTTGCCCACGATGTGCTCAAAGTTGTAGCGCTGCTTGAGGGCGCGCTTCAGCTGAATGTTTTCTTCTTCCGCCTTCTGGCGGGCGACGGCGGCGCGCACGTCGGCCAGCAGTTTCTCGTTGTCCCACGGTTTCTGGATGAAGTTGGTGGCCCCCGATTGCATGGCGCGGACCGCGTTCTCCACCGTGCCGTAGGCGGTGATCATGATCACGGCCTGTTGCGCGTGGAGCAGCCGGATCTCGGAGAGCACGTCCATCCCGTTCTTGTCGGGCAGCGCCAGGTCGAGCAGGACGACGTCAAAAGCGCGCTCGCCAATCTGCGCCAGACCTTCGCGTCCCGTTCCCGCGACCACGACGGTGTAGCCCTCGAGTTGAAGAAGCGCCTCCAGCGACTCCCGGATTTCCGCTTCATCGTCAATGATGAGGATTCTGCCCGCGCTCTGCGGCGTACTTTGCGGCGCGCTTTGAGACGGACTTGGATACGCGCTCTGAGACGCACTTCGGCGCGGGATGACGGCTACGTCAGATATTGCTAGTTCAGACATGGACTGCCTTCCTGATCGACAGCAATGGGAAATCCAGGGTGAAGGTGGTGCCTTCACCCGGGCGGCTCTCCACGCGGATGTTGCCCGCGTGTTCCTGGATGATGCCGTAGGTGACAGAGAGCCCAAGGCCGGTACCGCGATTCTGGCCTTCGGCGGGCGACGTCTTGGTGGTGAAAAACGGATCGTAAATACGTTGAATGTGTTCCTGAGCAATGCCCGAACCGGTGTCGGAGACCCGCGCACTGACGAATTCGCCGTTCTGCGTCTCTACCTTCAGCACTCCGCCTCCCGCCATCGCATCCTTGGCATTCAGGAACAAATTCAGGAACACTTGCTGCAGGCGTCCGGCGTTGCCCTGAATTAGAGGCAGACTCTCGTGGAGCTGGGGTTGCACCTGGATGCGCGCCACCTTGAACTGGTGTTCGAGCAACGCCAAGGTATCCGCGATGATCTTGTTCAGACTGACTTCGGTTAATTCCGTGCCCGTGGTGCGGGAGAAGTTCAACAGATTGTTGACGATCTCCGAAGCCCGGAACGTTTGCTTGGTGATTTTGTCGAGCACGCTGGCTTTCTGCGGGTCTGATTGCAGTTGCTTCGCCAGCATCTGCGTGTAGGAGGAAATCACCGCCAGCGGCGTATTCACTTCGTGCGCCACGCCGGCGGCCAGCAATCCGATGGAAGAAAGTTTGTCGGCCTGGGTGAGCTGGACTTCAAGCTCGATTCGCTCGGTGATGTCGTCGATGATCACCAGCCGCCCCACCACGTTGAACTTGCGCGTGACCAGCGGCGCCATGGCAATATTCACGATGCGCGATTCGCCGGTGGGAGTCGCCAGCCGGAACTTATAAAGATTGTGGATGCCCGGATTCTGCCGAACGCGGTAGAACTCCTCGACGAAAGCGGCCGGCAAGACCTCGCTCAACGACCGCCCCACCACCTGCCAGCGCGGCTGGGCATACATGACTTCCATCTGCGAGTTCCAGCTCTCGATGCGGTCTTGCAGATCCACGGCCATCACGCCGACATTGATGGATTCAACAATGTTCTCGTTGAAGTCCTTGAGCCGTTCATACTCGCTGACCTTTTGCTCGAGCGAAGCGTACAGCCGTCCGTTCTGGATGGCGATGCCGATGTATCCCGCCAGGGCTTCGAGCAACTCCACGTCTTCGCTGGAGAGGAAGTCGCCTTGCACGGTCTTGCCCAGTCCGAGGAAGGCGATGGTCTTTTGGCGCGCGTGGCAGGGAATGTAGTAGTTCAGATCCAGGCGTCCGATGGCTTCTTGCGCCAAGGCATTCTCCCGCGGCAACTGGTGGGTATTTTCGAAGAAGACATGCCCGGCGGCGTCTTCGACGCGCGGTTTCACGAGGAACGACAGGTCGAGGCCGGTGACGTGGGCAATCCCGAACGATTTCGACAGTTCAAAGCGGGAAGATTCGCTGTTGCTGAGAAAGATCGCGATGCGATCCACCAGCAGAGTGCGGGCCAACCGGTCCACCAGCGAGGAAAGCATTTTGTCGAGGTCGGTTTCTGAGCTCAACTCGCGTCCGAATTCGATCAGCGTGCGCCGGTAGTCGTAGCCGGTCCGGAAAAAGAGCCGGTCGAGTTTCTCCTGAATCCATCTCCGCACCGGATCAAACAGCAGGGCGGTGACCACGACGGCCACAATCAACCCGTAGGTTCCGGAACTGGGCACGCGCGTGTGCACCAACTCCGCAATCGCGGCCACGCCGGCAAAGTACGCTCCCACGATAGCCGCCGCCGCCAGCGTATACGCCATGCCGCGCTTAAAGATCAGATCCACGTCCATCAACCGGTAGCGGAAAATGGCGTATCCAAACGTCAGCGGCAGCAAACCTAGCGAGAGCACGGAAACCTTCATGGCGGCCGAAGGCAGCACTCCGAAAACGTAGGGCACAACGTAGAGCAGGGTGAACGGTGTAATGGCGAGAATGGTGCCGCGCGTGATCCATTTGAGCTGCTGGCGCAGGATCGGGGTGCTGGCGCGCCTATAGCTATTTACGAGCACCCCGGCCGCCGCCACGAAAAGCAGCGTGGAGTATCCCCAGTGCAGGCGATCGAGGTTCCAGCGCAGGTGTTCGCTGGCCTTCAACTCCTCCAGCGCGAGCGCGTAAATTCCCCCCAGCACCAGGCCTGGCAAGTACAAGAGCGGAATCGACCAGCGATGTTTGTTAACGAGCTCCCGCCGTTCCGGGAACGTCAATACGAAGTGCAGAAACAGCGCCGGCTGCAGCAGCCACGCCAGTTCATTGGCCCACAGGACAATCCAGTCGAAAGCGTTGAACTTGCCGACGTAGTGCAGCGAGTAGTAAACGAAAGATACCAGGCAGAAAACATAAAAATGAGTGGACCCGACCGCGGTCCAGCGCCGCAGCAGTACATAGAGCCCGATGCCCAGGTAAATGAGCGCGATCAGACGCAGCCAATCGCTCATGGAGCGCTCGGCCGGAGCCAGCACCACTTCCACATCCAGGGGAACCGAGCCGCGGATCAGCGAGTAGGTTGCCTTCGACCAGACGCCGGAATAGTAGATTTGCCGCGTCACCGCCGCCGAAGTGCCCACCGCGCGACCGTTGACGCTGACGATCTCGTCCCCACGCCGGATTCCCGCCCGCTCCGCAGGTCCGTTCGGGACCAGCCGATACGCCACCAGGCGGCCGTTCCGCTCCATCCACCACGCGCCGTCGTCGGGAACGGCGGACTGGTGCTCGATCTTGTAGTTGAAGCCGGCGAAAACGATCGCCGCTACTGTGAGGAGAGCCAGCAGGATGGCGGTAAACCGGGCCTCAAATTCGCGGTTCATGGGCTGGGACAGCAACAAGGCGGCACGGCCAGAGATTCGTCGCCGTTCAGGCATGAGCAACTTCACTGCCACCCTCCAAGTCTTGCCCAGTGCTCGTAAGTCGCTCCCATAGAGCGAGTTCCACAATTATAGAGAGGATTTGGAAAGGTGGCTATGAATTATGGAAGATAGCTTCTGCTTTTCGGGATGCCATAGGCCCATGGGAAGAGGGTCTGGGTGCTGGGTAAACTCGAGGGAATTGGCGGATTTTGTTGGCGGCGTGTTTCTGAAGAGAGGTGAGGTGACGTGCCCAAACCCTTCTTGGTGTTTGAGGGGTTCGAGAACCTTCCCCGTTTCGCGAACCCCCCACTTACTGGTCCCACCTGACTCGCCAAGCTTCTACGCGCTTAGGAGCGGTGAGCAAATCCCGCAAGTGAGTGTGATCTTGCGCCTGATTCCCGAAAACGTCCATGGAGCCAGTCTGAAGCCGTCTGAACTGATCTGAAGAAATTCACGGTTGCGCGCTTGACACCGCCCGCCGGGCAGAACAGAATTTCTGACGCATCCATCTATCCCGTAGAGACGCAGCTTGCCGCATCTCCCGTAGGAGCCAGGAGTTGTCCATTGCCAGATAAGGCCGACAAGAAGGTCCGCTTCGACGATTTCGAGCTGGATTACAGCCGTTTTCAGCTCTGCCGCAGTGGCAGCCCGGTTCGGCTCGAAGGCCTGCCGCTGCAATTGCTCATGTTCATCGTCGAAAAGAGGGGACAACTGGTGACGCGCGAGCAGATCGCCAGTGAGTTGTGGAGTAAAGATGTTTTTGTCGATGTCGAGCAAGGAATCAATACCGCCATCCGTAAGATCCGCCGCGCCCTGGCGGACGACGCCGGGGAACCGCAGTATCTGCAAACCGTAGTCGGAAGGGGATATCGTTTCGTCGCGCCCAACGCCGAAGAAGAAGCTAGCGGCCAAGCACCAACGGTAGGCTTCACCGTCTCCGCCGAAGACCTGGGACGCGCCATCATGACCGCAGCCGGCTTGGATCCAGAAACTCCCAGAGGAACCCCGAAGGCCCCCGCCGAAGACTGATACCTGACAAAACTCTCACTGTAGAGACGCGGCTTGCCGCGTCTCCGCACGCGCTGGAACCTACCAAACGCGCGGTGATGATGCTCACTGCCCGAGATTTCGGTTTCCGTTACGATCCATGTAATGCCTCTATTTCAAAATCGATATCGGGTCGAATCAACCCGTCTAGCGGATCGGGATTACTCCTCACGCGGCTGGTACTTTGTCACCCTCTGCACCAAAGACAAGAAATGCTCTCTCGGCCATGCGCTCGATGGACAAATAATGCTTTCGGACGAGGGGGTCATTGCTCAGACCGAAATGAAAGCCGTTTCGAACCACTACTCGAACGTGATCATCGACCGATATGTGGTAATGCCCAATCATGTCCACGCCATCGTTGTGATTGAGGGAGACCACGTGTATTCCCCTGACGGACGGATTCCACCCGTAGAGACGCGGCTTGCCGCGTCTCCCGCTCGCGCCTATGGGCGATTGCCGCAGGTTGTGGGCGGATACAAGGCGGGAGTCAGCCGGATTTGCCATGCGAAGGGGCTTTCGGGTTTCGCATGGCAATCGCGCTTCCACGACCACATCTTGCGATCAAACGCCTCTGTGAATGCGGTTCGAGACTACATCGATCACAATCCCCAAAACTGGTTTCATGATCCTGACAACCCGGGGAGTCTCGCAGCCTGAGACGCGGCAAGCCGCGTCTCTACAACAGGGTCAAGTCCATTCGTTCTACAATTGAAGCCATGTCTCGCCTCGACCAGATCGCCGATCTTGAAAAGCGCTTTCTTCTCCCTACCTATAACCGCTATCCCGTGGGCTTTGAGCGCGGGAAGGGCGTTTTCCTCTACGACTTCGAAGGCAAGAAATATCTCGACTTCGTTGCCGGGCTGGGGGTCAATGCGCTCGGTCATGGTCATCCGCGCATCGTGAAGGCCATCCGCGAGCAGGCGGCCCGGGTTATTCACCTTTCGAATCTCTATTACAACGAATATCAGGGACAGTTGGCCGAACGCCTTTGCCAGCTTTCGGGCCTGGATCGGGTCTTCTTCTCGAACAGCGGCACCGAAGCGATGGAAGGCGCTATCAAGCTGGCGCGTCTCGCTGGACACAAGGCTGGTGGCGCCACTAAGTCGCAACTGGTGGCACTGGAAGGCTCGTATCACGGCCGGACCTTCGGAGCCATGTCGCTGACCGGCCAGGACAAGTACCGCAAAGGCTTTGAGCCACTGCTGGAAAACGTGACTTTCGTGGCGCGGAACAACGTCGAAGTGCTGCGTGCTGCGGTCAATGCCAACACCTGCGCCATCGTGCTGGAGCCCATCTTTGGCGAAGGCGGAATTCTGGAATGTTCCGAAGACTTCCTGCGCGCCTGCCGGACGCTCGCCGACCAGCATCAAGCCGCGCTCGTCTTCGATGAGATCCAGTGCGGTCTTGGCCGCACCGGCAAGATCTTCGCCTTCCAGAGCTTCGGCATACCTCCTGGTATAGTTCCGGACATCGTCGCCATCGCCAAGCCAATCGCCGCCGGAGTGCCGCTCGGCGCGTTCCTGTCGAAAGAATCTTTCGCCTCCGCGATATCGCCCGGACAGCACGGCACGACTTTTGGCGGAGGTCCGCTGGCCTGCCGCGTCGGGCTCGAATATCTCGCGATCGTCGAAGAGGAACACTTACTGGAAAACGTCGTGAAGGTTGGCGGATACCTGCGTCAGCGATTCGAGGAACTGGTCTCGAAGTACGCCGCCACCCGAGAAGCCCGCGGCCGCGGATTCATTCAGGGCCTGGTGCTCGACATTCCGGCGCGCCCATTGGTGGAGCAGGGTTTGGCCGAGGGTGTGCTCTTTAACGTGACCCAGGACACCGTCCTGCGCTTTCTACCGCCATTCCTGCTGGAAGAAAAGCACGTGGATAAAGGCATCCGAGTCCTCAAGAAGCTGCTGGGCAAGAGGCGGAAGAAAACGCAGACTGCGGCTTCAACCAACATCGCCGCGCTGGCCAACTGACGGCTACCGAAAAGAGGGGGAGCCAGAATTCAGCTCCCCCAAAGTGTTAGAGGCGATATCACTTAGTGAGAGTCTCTCAACGAGGATTTCGTTGCCCACCGAGACGCAACATCCCGAAGAAAAATTCGTTCCCGGAGGTGCCATCGGAGCTTACATTGAAGAGCGCTGGCTTGATCTCGCCGGCGGACGCATGCGCTACCTCAAGGCCGGATCAGGCCCGGCGCTCATCCTGATTCATGGGCTGATGGGATATTCCTTCTCCTGGAGATTCACCATCCCGGCGCTGGCGCCCCATGCGACCGTGTACGCCATCGACAATCTGGGCGCTGGGTTGTCGAAAGCTGCGGAGGGCATGGACTGCACCGTACGCGCGACCGCCGAGCGCGTTCTGCAGTTCGCGGACGCCGTCGGCATTCGAGATTTCGACTTGCTGGGCACTTCGCACGGCGGAGGCGTCGCGATTATGGTGGCGGCCATTTGCGCCGAGCGAAAGGATTCGCGCCTGCAGCGTCTGATCCTAGTCGCACCCGTCAATCCCTGGTCACCGCACGGCAAACGACTCGCGCCCTTTGTGGGCAGCGCCTTCGGTTCCCTGCTCTTCCTGAGCGCATTCGAGCGTTGGCCCGCGCTCCACGACCTCGGGCTGCGCCGTCTGTTCGGCGATCAATCAAAGATCCCACCCGATTCGCTCGAGGGCTACCGCATCCCCCTGCTCAAGAATCACGTGTTGCGTCATGCTACTGGCATCGTGAGGAATTGGACCGCAGACTTGGCGGAACTGGAGGCGGCGCTCCCCAAGATTCGCGATTACCCCACGCTTCTCATCTGGGGAACGAAAGATCGCGCCGTTCATTGTGAATCCGCCGAGCCGTTGCGCCGGAATTTTCTTGACGCAAGGCTGGTAGCGTTCAAGGGCGTCGGCCACCTGCCGTACGAAGAGGCGCCCGAGGACTTCAACCGCGCGCTCGTCGATTTCCTTACTGGCGGAAACCGCAGCACGGCGTAAGCTGCCTGGACCCTCAGGGGCTAAAGGCCGCGTTTTTGGCGGCTGTGGACGGCACGGCTGAAGCCGTGCCCTTCCCCAAGCGATTCATGAGATAGGTTAGGTTCTGTCTTCGATATTGGATCTGCGATTCGATGGACCACACGATTGTTCACTCGCTGGGCGATTTTGTTGCCGCCTATGGTTACTGGGCCGTGGCTCTGGCACTGCTGTGCGAGAATGCTGGCATCCCCGTCCCCGGGGAAACCACGCTCTTGCTGGCAAGTTTTCTGGCCTATTCCGAACACCAACTCCATCTCGGCTGGATCATCGTGGTCGCTGTCTGTGCCGCCACGCTCGGTGACAACCTGGGCTATGCCTTCGGATACTATGGCGGGCGCCCACTGCTCCTTCGCTATCAAAGTGTTCTTCGGATTCCGCCGGCCACGCTGAAACACGGCGAGGAAATGTTCACTCGCTACGGCGCAGCCGCCATCTTCTTTGCCCGCTTCGTCTTCGGCATGAGAGTTTTTGCCGGACCGCTGGCTGGCGTGCTGCGAATGCGCTGGCGAGCTTTTACTCTCTTCAACTTTCTGGGCGCTGCCGTCTGGGTCACCGTCATCGCCAGCGCCGGATATCTGTTCGGGCAACATTGGCACCGCCTGGTGCGGGCCATGCAGCGATTCAATATCGCCGCTTTGATTGTCGCTGGCGCCGTGATCCTGTTTTTATGGTGGAGATATCGGCGCCAGCCGCCAGATTAATGACTGCCGCTGGTCGCCCGTACTGGGAATGATTGGCGAGATGGCGATGTTACACCAATAACGATCCGACGTGCGCTCTGGGTGACGAAAAAGCCCGCCAAGAACAGAGCTTGGACGGGGCACGAGAGAGGACAGAAGTGTAGGTCGGAGCGGGCTGGAAGGTGTTTTGTGTATCGGAAACTGTTAAGAGCTACAGGGAGCAACGAAACGATAAGCCCACTTCAGATAAGACCCTTGTGGACTTTCAGAAGGAAAGCCTCGGCATCAGCGCGCGCCTTCTCGATCGTCCTCGGGTCGTTGCCGTGTTCGAATTCCATTTCATGAAGTACAAGCTCCACAGCAACCTTCGGTTTGTATCCTCGCTTGATGAGCATCCGAGCACGCTCTGTGAAGGGGGCGCCAGCGTCCAGTTTTGTTTCCTGTTCCGCCGCAGAAGGACTGGTTCCGGCCCAGCACTTGTGCTCGCCAAACTTCCCAGCGGCCAGGCGGTCGTAAGCACCCTTAGCCTCTTCTCCGCTAAGCAGCGTGGGGACGGGGAATCTCCAGTGACAGTTGGAGCAGGCCCAGCCCTGTGCATCGCCCTCGATCCAGATTAACGAGCGCACCATATCGGCAACGCCAACATATTACCGCAGTGAACACCGACAGGAGACGGTTGCCGCAATCCGGCGATCCCAGCACCTTAACCAACCGCGGTAATTTCATTCCTTGGCTCTGCCTCTCAGCCCTCGGTTTCTTCCGTCACTTCCCCTGGCCCCTCCGCCGTCATATGCTGACAGAAGCATCGCACGGGAGAGAATGTGATTTCCGAACGCAGGCAAACCAGCCCGCAATCCTCAGATGCACGCCGCTTCCCGAAGCTGGGACTTTCGCAAGTCTGGGTGCGGTTCCTGCTGGCCATAGTGGGCTTGATGCTGGCTTTCGCTGCGGCTCTGTTTTCGACGGTTTCGCGCGAGGCGGGCAGCCTTTGGGGAACCATCCTTCTGGCGTCAGTGGCGCTGTTGCTGGCGACGTTCGTCGGCCTGACCACGGTGCCTTACCTGGCGCGGCGGGTGGTCGCGTCGCGCGTCCGCGAAGCGATGGACTACGACGTTACACGCGCCGGGATGATCTACGTCCTGATCAGCGTCGTCATCGGAATCGCCGCTATCAACACCGGCAACAACCTGCTCTACGTTATCGTCGCTGCGCTGCTCTCGGCGATTCTGGTTTCCGGCATCGCCTCGGCGCTGGTGCTTCGTAGTCTCCAACTCGATGTCCACTTGCCGGAGCACGTTTTTGCCGGAAGGCCGATGCTGGCGCGCCTGCTCTTGCGCAACGCCCGTTCGTGGCTGCCATCTTTTTCCGTACGCGTCGTTCCCGCCAAACGCAAAAAGAAAGACCATTGGGGTTGGGAAGCCTCGACTTTCGGCTGGCCTCGCAACCGCGCGCCCCGGGACCAGTGGCTCCGGCTGCCCGACCGGCGTCTGCGGCGCGTGCACGAACAGGCGGAAAAGCCGATCCTGCAAGAATCCGTTTATTTTCCTTTTCTCGCTCCCGGACAGGAACTCCGCGCCGACCTGGAGATGAGCTTCCCTGCTCGCGGCCGCTACTCGGAAAAAAACTTCGGCCTGGCTACGCGCTTCCCCTTCGCCTTCCTGATGAAAACCCGGCGCGTTACCCTGGCCCGCGAAGTAATCGTCTATCCCGCCGTCGAGGCCACCGAACAGTTTCTCGAAGTTCTTCCCATGGTCACCGGCGAGTTCGAGACCTTTGTCCGCGGACGTGGCTACGATCTGTACCTGATCCGCGAGTACATGCCCGACGACTCCGCCCGCCATGTGGACTGGAAAGCCACGGCCCGCACCGGCGCGCTCAAGGTGCGCGAGTTCAGCCGTGAGGATGAACGCAAGCTCCGCATTGTGTTTGACAATCCCGCACCCGGAGTCCTGCCGCCCGCGGTGTATGAGCGAGCGGTAGGCCTGGCGGCCTCCCTGGGTTGGCACTTCCACCACGAAGATGTCGAAGTCAGCTTCGTGGCGCCAGGATTGGAGCCCACCGAAGACGTCTTCACCTTCCTGCGATACCTGGCGCTGGTCGAGCCGCAGGAGGCGACCCCGGTGTTCAGTCGTCTACGGGCCAGTGACGATTACAACGTCATCGTTACCGGCCGCGCCGCCAGCGAGATGCCCGCCGCTTTGGCGGCCAGATCCTACGTCCTCTCGTTGGGCACGGGTCGAAAAGCGTAGTCCGTGTGGGGACTGGGGTCGTCCCGTCCCGGCGGGGCGACGCCACTAACTTCATTTTTTGCTTCCCCTCTGCTGATTTTCGACATATACTCCGCCGGGGTCCAGACGTAAGACGTTTCGGTTCCTTCCTTCATACCCAGGTTGACGTGTTGGCCGGGCACGGGGCAATCCCGGCATAACTCCGCGGGAGGTGCCAATGTTGATCTGCGATCTGCTCAGAAACCAAGTCACCATATCCGCCGAGGCCCATCAGACCGTGCTCGAAGTCGCCGGCCTGATGGTGGAGCACAACATCGGCGCCGTGCCGGTTCTGCAAGAAGGCCGGATGGTCGGCATTTTCTCCGAGCGCGACCTGATGATCCGGGTGGTGGTCGCCGGCAAGGATCCCGCTCGCACCCCGGTCGGCCAGGTCATGACGGAAGATCCTCTGACCGTCGCTCCCGACGATCCCCTGGAGACGGGCATGACCCTGATGAAGCGGCACGGGTTCCGGCATCTGCCGGTCTGCGTGGGAACTGAACTGAAGGGGGTCGTTTCCTTGCGCGACATCCTGCTCCACGACCTCGACGAAAAAGACGATGAAGTACGCATGATGCGCGCCTACCTGCATTCCACGCCCGAGACCGGATAGGTTTCCCTGCCCTTGCTCGGGGTTGGCTGAACCAGTTGCGGAAATCTCTTGCTCCACCGGAGTTCTGGGAGGGCTGGCTGGCAACAGCCCAGTGGTTACCAAAGTTACCTTGAGTGGGTTGACCTGCAGGGCAGACTGCCTCAGGATATGGAGGGGATCAAGCGCGGCGCTTCTGCGGTTGGTCGAGTACTTCCCCTGCGTGTCCCATGACCTGGCACAGCCATACCGTCGTCTTTTGTTTGTGGTTCGCGCAACCCATCCTTCAATCTGTGGTGGCGGTGATCTTCTGGCGTCGTAAGATGCGCCAGCAGTTCCCAGCGTTTTTTTTGTTCCTGCTGGCGCAGGTGGTGAATTTTGCCGTTCTCTTTCCGCTTTGGCTCACCGGCAGCTCATATTACTGGCCTTTCTGGCTGGGGGAGGCGGTCAACGCGGTTCTCGGGTTCAAAGTGATTCATGAGGTTTTTCTCGATGTGTTCCGCCCCTATCACACACTGAAGGATCTGGGCACTCTGGTGTTCAAGTGGGCGGGTGCGGTGATGCTGCTGGTTTCGACGGTGGTAGCCTTTTCGAGTTTTTCAGGCCAGCCTGGCCAGAACCCCGTGGAGCGCGCCGTTTACGCGCTGGTGATCTCGGTTCGCGTCGTCCAGCTTGGCCTCATCATCTTTTTGCTCTTGTTTTCGCGCTATCTGGGAGTGTCCCGAAAACAAATCGGTTTTGGGATATCTCTCGGGTTTGGCTTCTTCGCCGGTGTGGAGTTGATGCTGACAGCGTTGCGTATGCGCGGGTTTGTCACGCAAGGCTATTTCAATCTGGTCAACATGACGACCTACAACCTTGCCATTTTTGTTTGGCTCGGCTATTCGCTCTCGCGCCAATCCCTGCGCAAGCCCGCCGTCAACCGCTTCCAAACCCAGCGCTGGGAACAGGGCTTGGCGGATCTTCAACACCCTGTGGCTTCCGATTCCCTGATCCCGATGTTCGAAGGAATGGTGGAACGCGCGTTTTCGCGCAGTTCGAATCTCGGATCTCAGGAAGAGACTATCCCACTCGACGGCCCTGTTGCTCGACCCAGGACCAACTCTGCGGCAGCCGGTTCCAAGACTCGGCCATAGCCTCGCGGTTCTCAAAAACGGGTCGACGCTAGAACCTTGTCAAGGGGAATTTTTGGCGTTTTGTCACCCCTCTTCCCAGGGCATGGAACGAAGCCATTCGATTCAAACCATTACCTTAAGAAGCCAGCGTAAAAGCCGCTCCCACTGCCTGCCGGACGGCCTCGTCGGTTTACGGCACGGCCCGGCACTCGGCAGGATCGCGCGGCACCTTTCAAGTAACATCCCATGAATCAGGAAGTTGCAGGGTTGTGTATAATGCTCGGCACCGGAAGCTGGTAGCTTCACGCCAGTGTTTCGGCAGACCCTAGTCAAGAAAGAAGCAAGACAATGAAACGTTCACTCAGGGCATTACTCCTGTTGGTAGGTCTAGTAGGCACATTCGCGTATGCTGCTGTCCCGGGAGTTACCAAAACCGATGGACCGTGGCCGTTTATTTGCCAAAGACTGAAATGCAACGCGTAGTTGCGAGATGTACACAACCCGTTAAGCAAGACGACATAAATACTTAGATTACGAATGCAATCTTCCGGGCCGGCCTCCTTGGCCGGCCTTCTTTTTTACTTCCCGTCTTCTTTCCCCGTGGTCTCAGATTCCGCGTTCGCGCCTGTGGCGGACGGCTTCTCCTCTCCTAATTCTTTCGCATCCCCTCCGGAGGATTTCGCTCCGCCGGTGTTATTGCCGAGGTACTGCACGATGATCGAAATGCGCCGGTTCGACGGGTCCAGAGGTTCCTTTGGGTTGCGCAGACGCTGGTCGGCAAAGCCCCGCACTTGCGAAACCTGATCGGCGCGCAAACCCGACTGCTGCATCAAGCGCCGGGCTGCATTCGCCCGGTCCGCCGAGAGTTCCCAGTTGCTATAGCTGCTTTTGCCGACAAATGGTTTGGCGTCGGTGTGTCCCTCGATCGAAAGACGGTTGGGAGCTTTTCCTAATTCCGCCGCCAGCAACGTCGCAATCTGCTGTCCACTCTTGTTGAGTGTGGAACTCCCGCTGTCGAAGAACGTTCCGTTCTCCGATTCCAGCAACTCGATGCGCAGGCCTTCCGAGGTGAGCGTGATCTCGATATTGTTTTTCAGCTTGGCGAGGTCGTTCATGCCCTGGATACTTTTTTGCAACTCCTCTTTCATCTTCGCCATGTCCTGCTTGACCGGCTGCACCTTCTCGCCGGTTTTGTCCATAGTGGTTCCGGTCTGCTTGCCGGTTCCGCTGGGATCTTTGAAGTAGCCGCTGACCGCCACCTGAATGGGCTTGCTGCTGTTCATGAGCCACAACACGATGAACAGCGCCATCATGGCGGTGACGAAGTCGGCATAGGCGACCTTCCACGCGCCGCCGTGATGGCCGCCGTGGCCGCCTTTCTTCTTGATGACGATGATGGGCGGTGTCGGCATGGCCGGTGCTTATCCTGCGGCCGGTGCTGCGTCCGGCGCCGCCGCGGTCGCGGCCGCTGCTTCGGCCTTCGCGCCCCGGCAAGCCTCCTCGACCGCCTGGAACGACGGGCGCACATGTCCGGGCACGGTCCGCCGCCCAATTTCAACCGCCATGATCGGGGCTACACCTTTCAGAAAAGCAATCATGGTCACCCGCAACACCTGCAGGAAACCGTGCTCCTCGTCTGCCATCTTGCCCATACGCGACGCCAGCGGGCCAACCAGTCCGTAACACAACAGAATGCCCAGAAACGTCCCCACCAGCGCCGCCGCCACTTTCTTTCCAATTTCTTCCGGAGGTCCGCCCATCGCACTCATCGTGATCACCACGCCCAGCACCGCCGCCACAATGCCCAGCCCAGGCAGGGAGTCAGCCATCGTACTCAGGGACGTCACCGGCTCGCTGGCCCCGTGATGATGCACGTCCATGTCCGCCTCCAGCATCTGATCCAGATCGAAGACTTCCACGCCGCCGCTGACCGCCATGCGCATCGTGTCGCAGACGAAAGCCACCGCGTGGTGATCCTTCACGAAACGTTCGTACTTGGAGAATATCGGGCTCTTGTCCGGTTCCTCGATGTCGGTCTCCAGCGCCACCAAGCCTTCCTTGCGTGCTTTTTGCAGGAGTTCATACATCATCTTCAAGGAATTGGTGTAGTGCTCAGTACTGTACTTCGAGGACCCAAATGCCCCAATGACGCCGCTGACAATGCTTTTCAGGGTGTGGATGGGATTCGAGATCAGCACCGTACCCACCGCAGCCCCGCCGATGATGAGCAGTTCCGCCGGTTGCAGCAACACCTTGATGTTGCCGTGCTCCATCAGGTAGCCGCCGGCGATGCAGCCGAAAACCACCACGATCCCAATGACCGAAAACATGGACCATCATCCTCGCGAACGTTCAGAATTGTTGACGGCGCCCGCGGCAGCCGCTTTGGCCGGCGCACTCGAGTGCGAAGGCCTCATCTCTTCGAGAAGGGACTCCAGGTCGCTGCCCGCCGCGGCCATGGTGCAGGCCACCTCGCTGGCAATCGGAAAGCGGTCGCCCCACCACAACACTTCCGAATGACGCAGCAGGTTCCATACCGTTTCCGCCGTGGTTGCCACCGTCACCGGACTCGCCGTCGGCAGCACGGCCAGAAACTCGTTCTCTCCCCAGCATCCCAGGAAATTTTCGGCATCCAGGCTGTGCCGCAACGTATGCGCCGCGATGCGTAGAAAAGGCACGACCGACTGCGGACCGTGCTTGGCGCCAAATTCCTCCAAGCCCAGCACCCGAACCCGCAGCACCCCAAAGGCGAGATGCGATTCCTGCGCTCCCGCCATGCATTCGTTGAGCACGGCCCGGGTCAGACGGCGCGACGGAATTCCCGTGGCCGCGTCCAGGCATCCGTACATCGGCAGCCCAGACAACTCTTCGTTGTAGACAAACGTTTCCTCCAACAGAACCGCCGCTCCCTCGATCACGTCGCTGGATTCCACCACCGCCCGCGTGCGGATTCTCAACGCCACCCGATGTCCATCTTTGTGCAGGTAGTAAGCGGTGCATTGTTGCGGCTGTCCGTGCCGCAGGGCGATCGTCACCGGGCAGTGCTCGCCCATCAGGCGGTGGCCCCACCGATCGCAGGCTTGCACAATGTCTTCCATGACATGTCCCACCACTTCCCGTCCCAGATGTCCACTGAGGTGTTCCGCGCGACGGTTCCAAAAAAGAATTTTCCGTTCCCGGTCCACGATGTAAATCCCCACCGGCAAGTCTTCCAGCACATGCCGGAACAGCTTCGGATTGTCGAGAAGCTTGGAGAACATGACTGGGCGCACCGCCTTCTGGTTTCATCGGCAGGCAAGAAGGGGAACTTCAGAGGCGGGAAGGACCGCAGGGCAGGGCACAGTTTGGGTCGCACAATGTGGATAGCACAATGTGGGCCGCATAGCTTCGGCCGCGTGGCCTTCCATTTGGGATATCGGCCTGCGCAGAGCAAACCTTCAGGCCCGTGGCCACGCCTCAGTTGAAGACGGTAGTGTCGCAACGAGCGGTTCAGCGGCCCTTGGGCGCCAGTCGCAGCACGCTACCGCGATCCCAACGCACGCGCCAGTTCCGCCTCGTCGAAAATCGGCGGCTGGCAAGTGAACCCCGAGCACACCACGGCAAACGACCGTCCCTCGCCGAGCGCCGGAAGATTCGGGATCGTCTCCGCCAAAGCCGGCGGCAGGTTCTGCGCGACGGCCTCATCGGCGTCCAAGCGCAGAGTTGCCGTAGTCAAACCCAGCGGCCGCACCGCTGCCCGGTACAGTTCCGCGGCCACTTCATCCCTTCCCACAACCACCACTTGAATGTGCGACTGGGTGAAGCGGACCACGGCCAGACCGTAAGTCGCCGCAAAGATGCCGTACTGTCCCGCGACCCCGGAGTAAACCTCCAGAGTCTGCTCGGCCTGGTCGCGATACGACGAATTGCTGGATGACGATGACGCGCTGGCGTAACCATCGAGACGCAGTAGCGCAATCGCCGCCGTCGAGTTTCCCGCCGGAGTCGGCGAATCCTGGAACGGCTTTCGCCGCGCGCCCAGGATACCGAGCGCGGTCTTTTCGTCTGAGGCTGCGCGCGTATCAAAAAAACCCCCGGCTACCTTATCGAAGAATCCCGCCACCATCGCCTCCGCGATCGACCGCGCAAAGCGGAAGTAGCTCAGGTCCGCCGTCGCCTCGTAAGCGTCGAGGCAAGCAATCACCGCGAAAGCATAGTCATCCAGGACGCCGGAAATCTCGTGCTGCTCTGCCCGAGCATCCGAGAAAGCCTCCGAGTAAGCAATCACATGCCGCATCCCGCGCTCCGCATTCCATCCCTCGGAAAGCAGCCGATCGAGCGAACGCAAACCAAAGTGGCGCGCCTCCGCCAGATCCAGCACCTTGGCCGCTTCCAGATACGCCGAAACACACATCGCATTCCAACCCGCGTAAACCGTCTTGTCCACATAGGGCGTCGGACGCAGCAAACGCGCCGCATACATCTTCTTCTTAGCCGCAGCCAGCAGCGTGTGCGCCCGCTCTTCCGGAATATTCAGCCGACGCCCAATTTCCTCCGCCGAGCCTCGAGCCGCAGAAGAAACGTAGAGCACATTCTTCGCCGGATTGTGATGCATGTCCCCGGCTTGCCGAATGTCGTAGTAAAGCGCTGCCACCGCAGCCTCATCGGCGGTCAGCACAGCTTTCGTTTCCTCTAGAGTCCAAGTAAAATAATCGCCGTCATCGTCCATCGAGTAATCGGCGTCTTGCGAAGCGTAAAAGCCGCCGTGGGCACGGTCGCTGAGCCATTCATCCATCCAGCGAATGATGTCGCGCGCCACCCCGGCGAAGAACTCATCTCCCGTCGCCTGATATGCGTGGACGTAGTTTTTCAGCAACTCCGAGTTGTCGTAGCACATCTTCTCGAAATGCGGCACAATCCAGCGCTCGTCCACCGAGTAGCGATGGAAGCCGCCCGCCAACTGGTCATAGACGCCGCCGCGCGCCATTTTCTCCAGCGTGTGAACGAAGATCGTGCGCAGGTCTTCGTCGTCCGTACCGCGCTTACGCGCGCGAACGTACTGATCCATGACCAGATCCAGCACCCCCGGATGCGGAAACTTGGGCGCGGTTCCAAATCCGCCGTTGACCTCGTCAAACATCGTCCGTGCCGATTCCAGAATCGCGTCGATCACGGTCGCGGATACCTTCCCGCTGCCCGAAGAGAAAGACTCCGCCCGCGCGATCGCGCTCTCGACCATCTGTGCCTGCTCCAGCACCTCGCCATGCTTTTCGCGATAAGCCTGAGCAATCGAAACCAGCACGCGCTTGAAACTAGGCCGCCCGTGAGCGTCCGCCGGAGGAAAGTACGTCCCGCCGTAAAACGGCTTGCCATCGGGAGTAAGAAACGCCGTCAGCGGCCATCCACCCTGCCCTGTTAGCGAGGCCACCGCCACCTGATACCGGCTGTCAATATCCGGACGCTCGTCGCGATCCACCTTCACCGCGATGTAATGCTCATTAATGATCGCCGCCACCTCGGCATCGTCATAGGACTCGCGATCCATCACATGACACCAGTGGCACCAAACCGCCCCAATATCCAAAAGTATCGGCTTATTCGCTGCCCGAGCCGCGGCAAAAACCTCCTCGCCAAACTCATGCCACTGGATCGGCTGATGCATCGCCGAACGCAAATAGGAAGAAGAGGCGTGGGCGAGGGAATTGTGGGAGGGGGCGGTCATTGGGAGAGTTTATCGCGGGAGCGGGTAAAAATGGGAACTGCGATCGCTCCACGCGGCGCGGTGTTCGGGAAGTGGGACTCGTGGCAAAATCGAGCCCGGGGTCAATAGCTTAAGAGCTGAGGTTCTTCGCCATCAAACAATAAATCTCCACCGCCTCCACCAGTTGCGCTTTTTCTACGAACTCGCCTTCGGTGTGAGCCACGTGAATCGAGCCTGGCCCCAGCAGCAGCGGCTCGCCCCAGTTTGTAAGCGAGGGGATATCGGTCGTAAAGGCTGCGACCATCGTCGGCAGACCCTCCAGTGTGCGCAGCCGCAAGAACGGGGTCTCGCGTGTGAAGTGAACTTCGGCGAGTTCGCCGACGGCTTCCATAATCTCGCGGCGCAGCGCGTCCGCTGGGCCCACCAGGCGATAGAAAAGATCGGCCTTGGCAAAATCGGAAATTACGTTTGGCGCGCGTCCGCCCTGAATCGATCCCACGTTCTTCGTGCAAACGCCCGCGTCGGGATCTTCGGGAAGTTTCATCGTGTGCAACCGGTGCAGCGCTTCCACCAGCTTATCGATCGCCGACTCGCCCAGTTCCGGATACGCGGAGTGCGCCATCTTTCCGCGCGCCACCAGTTCCACGTGCAACGCGCCTTTGCTCGCCAGCGCCAGCCTGTTTTCGGTGGGCTCGCCGTTAATCATGAAGCGGGCTCCGATCGGTTGCTGGTTCGCCGCTTTCGCTCCGATTGAGTCCCGCTCCTCCCCCACCAAAAACAGCAGCCCGACGAAAACCCCTGCCCCGCGCAGCTTCTCCGCTGCAATGATCTGTGCCGCGATGATCCCCTTCGCGTCGCACGCGCCGCGCCCATAGATGCGCCCATCGTCTTCAGATGACGTAATAAACGGCGGCACAGTATCCATGTGCGTCGAGAAAACAATTTCCGGACGAGCATGTCCCGGCCATGCAGCCAGCACATTCGCGCGCGCGCCCTCGACCGGCATTTTCCGAGCTTCCAACCCGCGCCGCCGCAGTTCGTCGCAAAGGAAATCTCCCACCGCGCTTTCATTCGGAGTGACGGATTCAATATCGATCAGACGGCGGGTGAGCGCAAACAGGTCCATGCAGGAAAGCGTAACAGTCGCTGGTCGCTAGTCGCTAGTCGCTGGCAGGCAAGTTCCCTGCCATACTGATTCTCTGTAATACTTTCTCTGTAATACTAACGACCAACGACTAACCACCAACGACGGCCCGTGCTCCCCGAAACCTCCAGCATCCGCTCGCTCTTCCTCGCCGGTCCCGCCGGACGCCTGGAAGCTCTCCTCAACGCCGGATCGCCCGACGCGACGCACGCGGCCGTGGTGTGCCATCCGCATCCGCTCTACGGCGGAACGCTGCACAACAAAGTCGTCTTCCACACCATGAAAGCGCTCAACCGCTTCGGATTCCCCGTGCTGCGCTTTAATTTCCGTGGCACCGGCTTGAGCGAAGGCGAGCACGCTAACGGCGTTGGTGAAGTCGAAGACGTGCGCGCCGCCCTCGACTGGCTGGAACGCGAGTTCACGCTTCCCGTGATTTTCGCCGGGTTTTCCTTCGGAGCCGCCGTTGGATTGCGCGCCGCCTATGCCGACGCCCATGTCCGTGCGCTGATCGCCCTTGGCCTGCCCGCCGTCCCCGTCGAAGACCGCGTTTACGATTTCGAATTCTTGCGCGCGTATGCCAAGCCCAAACTCTTCGTCAGCGGCTCGCGAGATCAGTTCGGCCCTCCGGGTAAACTCGAGGCGTTGGTCAACACCTTCGCTGACCCTAAGAAGCTCGTCCGGATCGAAGCCGGCGACCATTTCTTCGAAGGAAGGCTAAAAGAGATGCGAGAGACGATCGAAACGTGGGCGAAAGAAACTCTGTGAAATCCCGAAATCTTAAAACCTTGAACCTTAGTTTTCTATAATCCCCATCATGCCCGATCTCTCTCCCGCGCGCGACCAGCAATTCCGCCGCATGCGCGACGTTGCCCGCGAGATCTTCACCTCTGCGCTGAAGAATGCTTCCATCGAAAGCGCCTTCGCCCGTAACTTGCACTGCGAGCGCCGCGTCCTGCGCATTGGCGACGACCTGCACGATCTCGACTCCTACAATCGTGTCTTTGTCGTCTCGATGGGCAAGGCCGCCCACACCATGGCCGCCGCTCTCGCAGGGCAAATGGGCAGCAGCCTCGAAGGCATCGTCGCATCGTCGGTCGAACCCGCCAGTCAAGTCCGCGGTTTCCGCTATTTTCACGGTGGACATCCCACGCCCACGGCCGAATCCATTCACGCCGCCGAGGCGATTCTCAAATCGCTGGCCGCGCTCGACTCCGCTTCGCTGGCCATCTTCATGATCTCGGGCGGCGGCTCTTCGATTGTCGAAAAGCCCGTCGTTAGTTTGAACGACACTTTGAGCGACGCTTTGCCCGACGAAGGAATTTCTCTCCCCGACCTGGCCGCCACCTACCAAGCACTCGTCCACTCCGGCGCGCCCATTGCCGAGATTAATGCCATCCGCAAACATCTTTCTGCCGTGAAGGGTGGACGCCTCGCCCAGGCCGCCTATCCCGCTCAGCAAGTTTCGATTCTCGTCTCCGACGTGCCCGACGATACCCCCGACGCGCTTGCCTCCGGCCCCACCATGCCCGATTCCACTTCCATCCATGACTGTGCGCGCATCGCCGCCAAATACAATCTCATCGAGCGGTTCCCCAAATCCGTTGCCGATCTCTTCCGCCGGCATGCCCTCGACGAGACGCCTAAATCCGACGACCCCGCCTTTGTCCGCGCGCGCTGGTGGACCGTGCTCTCCAACAAAGTGGCTGTCGACGAAGCTGCCGCCGCCGCTACCCGCGCCGGTTTCGCCGTTGAAGTCGATAACTCCTGTGACGACTGGCCCTACGACAAAGCTGCCGACTACTTGCTGAACCGGTTGCGGGAGCTGCGCCGCAACGTATCGCGCGTCTGTTTGATCTCCGGTGGCGAGGTGACCGTCGCCGTCCGCAACGGCGGCATCGGCGGACGCAATCAGCAGTTCGCCCTTGCGTGCGCCGAATCAATATCGGGACACGACATTACGGTGCTGAGCGCCGGCACCGACGGCATCGACGGCAACAGTCCCGCCGCAGGAGCCGTAGTCGATGGCAGCACCCTCGCTCGCGCCGGTGGCGCGGAAGCCGAGCGGCACGCGCTCTCCAGCTTCAATGCCTATCCTCTTTTCGACGCGCTAGGCGACGCCATCGTCACCGGGCCCACCGGCAATAATCTTCGCGACCTGCGCATTCTGCTGGCTTATTAGTGCTTGGGTCACGACCTCCCAACTAACCTGGAAGATTCGCTAGCTGTTCGCCCTACGTCGAAATGCTCGCGCTTGCAATTGGAGGGTTGGTGTCCGATAACACGCGGTCGTTCATGGTCTCCCGGTCATTTCAGACCCTTGTAAATCTTCCCTGGTCCCGGCAGCGTCTCGTCTTCGACCTGCATCTAAATGTTTTTAAAACCAACTATTTCACTGGAGGTTTCGCTTGAAACAGACATTGAGAATTGCCATGCTCTTGACGTTTGCTTGTGCCGCCCTGGCCGCATTCTCGAATTTTGCGCAGGCTCAGAAAGTCGACGTTGCTTTCGGCATCAGCACGGTGGAAGCGCCCGCGGCCAACTCGACCGGCCCGTCACTCACTGGCGGCACCTATCCAGGCTTTAGCGGCGACGTGCTCTTCTGGCACAATTTCGGCATCGGGGCCGAAGTTTATTGGAGGGCAAGTCAGAGCGTCTACAACAGCTCATTATTCGGTCCTATCCCCTATCGTCCGCTGTTTTTGGACTTCAACGGGATTTATTCACCAAAACTAGCCAGCCACACGTATCTGGAGCTCTCCGCCGGCATTGGCGCGCTGGACACACGGCAGTACTGCAACGGCTGCGGCAACGGCTACAATACAAACTACACGAGCGATAAACACTTCATGGGAGACTTCGGCGCCGGCCTCAAGTTCTATCCCAAGGGCGGCTTCTTCGTTCGGCCCGAGGCCAAAGTCTACCTCGTTACCAACAACCAGTTGTTCAGCTCCTCGTACTCCACTCGCTACGGCGTCTCCATCGGCTATACCTTTGGACGACATTAGCCGCCGAAGCAACCTAACTCGAATTCGCCATCCTGTCTCTCACGACGAACTCGGTGGCACGCGCTCGCTGCAACACTTTTCGGTGGATGCCGGGAAGCGTGCTATTCCGCAACCCCTGCGGTGTCCTCCAGACTGGTAAATGGTTCAGAGCTCGGATCAGGATCAAACCTTATAATCAGCGTGGCAGTGGCTCCTTGGGTCGGGCCTTGCAGCCAGAACAGGCGCGTCCTTAGCTTTGTTTGGGACGACAAATCGGGTTAACTGAAGGCTGATAGCTGAAAACTGACAGCTTTGTCATTCCCATGCCCGTACCTTCTCGAGTTGAATCCAGTCCGCTGTACAACAAAGACCTCGCGCCCTCGACCGCCGAGCGGCGCACTTGGGGCACTTACAACTTCGCTGCGCTATGGGTATCGATGTCGGTCAATATTCTGACCTACATGCTGGCCGCCAGCCTGATCCAGGGAGGAATGAACTGGAAGCAAGCGGTAGCCACCGTGTTTCTCGGCAACACGATTGTCCTCATCCCGATGCTGTTGAACTCGCATCCGGGAGCGTGCTATGGGATTCCGTTTCCGGTGCTGGCGCGCGCTTCGTTCGGAGTGCTGGGCGCGAATTTCGCCGCCGTGTTGCGTGCCCTCGTGGCCTGCGGATGGTTTGGCATCCAAACCTGGATTGGCGGCGAAGCCATCAACACGCTGATCACGACGCTTGCGCCCGCGTGGGGGAATGTCGCTCACGGCGCTGCGATTTGCTTCCTCGCATTCTGGCTGATCAACCTGGCCGTCATTTTGAAAGGCATCGAGTACATCCGTTTTCTGCAAGGAATCAGCGCGCCGATTCTGCTGGCAGTGGGCCTCCTGCTGCTGGCGTGGGCCTACAAGTCGGCGGGCGGATTTGGCCCCATGCTGTCAGCGCCGTCGCGCTTCGTCAGCTTCCCGGATTTTCTGAAATTCCTCATCCCGGCGCTGAATGGCACGGTCGGTTTCTGGGCCACCGTGTCGCTCAACATTCCGGACTTCACGCGCTTCGCCCGCAGTCAGCGGCAACAGGTGATTGGGCAAGCGCTCGCCCTGCCGACCACCATGACGCTCTATTCGCTGATTGGAATTCTCGTGACTTCGGCTACGGTGGTGATTTACGGAACTGCGATCTGGGATCCGGTGCAATTGCTGAGCCGCTTTCCTTCGCCCGTGGCCGTAGTGATTTCGCTGCTGGCGATTCTGCTGGCCACGCTGAACGTGAATATTGGCGCCAACGTCGTTTCTCCGGCGAACGATTTTTCCAACCTGTGGCCGCGACAAATCAGCTTTCGGACTGGCGGCGTGATCACCTGCTTCATGGGAATCGCTCTGATGCCGTGGAAACTGCTGTCCAGTTACAGCACATTCATCTTCGGATGGCTTGGCGGCTATGCCGCGTTCCTGGGCCCGGTGGCGGGCATCATGATCTGCGACTACTTCGTGATTCGCAGGCGAGTGCTTGTAGTTGACGACCTCTACCTGCGCGGGGGCGTCTACGAATATTCGCGCGGCTTCAACTGGCTGGCAGTGCTCTCGCTGGCGTTAGGAGCGGGCACGGCGCTGGTGGGATTGGTGGTGCCGGCGCTGCGGGTCTTATATGACTATTCCTGGTTTGTGGGATTCGCGGTTTCGTTCGTGGCTTACTATGCGCTGATGAAGTTACAGTGTAAGCGGGTGATGCCGGCGCTGGAGGAGGCGTCGTGAGTGAAATCTGATTACGACAGTTACGAGACCGATGTCTCCAGCAAAATTAGAATGAAGTCTCAAATGCTGCGGAGCGAATGAGATGCTGACGACTGAGCGCCACTTCCGTGTTGTGCAGATATTTTGCTTTCTCGTAGTGCTCGCTTGCTTCCAAGTTGCGCTTAAGGTCGATAGGACCTCACGCAGAATCACACCCATTCAGTGGGTTTTGATCGGTTTGGCAGTTTGGGCAATCGTCTCCGGATTCGTCTTAGAGCACCAGATTATGCGTTATCCCAACAAGGCACGTCGGCCATCGACTCGATCAACTCCGTTTAGTCGCTGGAGAGCGGGAAATCTTGTTCGCGTTGCGAGTGCCACTTCGGTCGCATGTTGGGCCTTAGTCCTACGCGAGAACGGGGGTCCAGCGTTGGTCGCCTACATTCTTTTCGCCGTCGCAGGATCGTTGCTCCTGATGTGGAGACCCAGTGCGATTCCTCTACACGCAAACGACAAAACCGTCGCGTGACCCAGCGACAGTCTTCGTAGTTGGCGTAACATCGCCATTACGCCAGCGACGATCCGCGATTACTTCCCAAACGCCGGCAAGACTTCCTTCTTGTATTTTTCCAGCGTGTCCTCTTCATCTCCGCACATCAGATAGATATTGAACTGCGTAACTCCAGCGCGGGCCAGCGCACGAAGTTTTTCAATGTGCGCCGCGTCGGGACCGAGCAGGCAAAAGCGGTCCGCCACTTCATCCGACACGAAGTTCCGGTTGCTGCTGTCGACTTCGCAATGGTGAAGGTAATCGTAGTGCCCGCGGTCGCGTATATAAGAGGTCAGAGCGGGCGGGAGTTCCTCGGGTTTGTAGCGCGAAACCAGATCGACGACATGGTTCGACACCAGTGCGGGAAACCAGCGCACTCGTTCGCGGCCCACTTTCACATCGTCGGAAACCCAGACCGGCGCGGCCGCCATGATCTCAATCTTCCGTGGATCCCTTCCCGCCACCTCGGCGCCCTTCTTGACGAAACCGACGCACCACGCGATCAGATCGGGATCGGCGAACTGCAAGATGACGCCGTCGGCGATTCGGCCAGCCAGGTCGAGCACTTTCGGTCCATATCCCGCAACCCACACCGGCGGAACGCCTCCGTTTGCCCAGGTGAGCCGCGCCTTTCGGCCTTCGTACTCGATCTCGTTTCCGCCCGTGAGATCGCGGAAATCCTTGACCGCCTCTCCTAACTGCGCCACCGTGACCGGCTTCTTGCCCAGCACGCGCCGCGAACTGTCGCCGCGGCCAATGCCCAGTTGCATGCGCCCGCCCGAAATCAAATTCAACGTGGCAAACAGGCTCGACGTGACCGTGATGTCACGGGTCGCTGGATTCGTAACGCAGGTGCCGAGCCGCATCTTCTCTGTGTTCGTCGCCATCAGCGTCAGCATGGGATAGGGGTCGAGCCAGAGGACATGCGAGTCGAAGATCCAGCCATACTCAAAGCCGGACGCTTCCGCCTGGCGGGTGAGTCGGACGATGCGCTCCACCGTCATGTCGGGCTTGATGGTGATGCCGAACTGCATGTGGTCTCCCCTTCCCTAGATTGTGGAGCGAACGGGCGTCTCGCCCTTCCAGCAGTTTGGCGGCCGGGCGGGGACGCCCGGCTCTCCACAGGCTGACTCGAAAATCGACCCCGTAGTTCGGGGAGTTTAGCATAAAATCTGTGCTGCGCCGTCAGAGGAGAAGACACAACCATGGGCTTTGACACCATCATCGTTAACGGTCGCGTAGCCACCGCAACCGACACTTACACCAGTGACGTCGCGATCAGCGATGGAAAGATTTCCGCCGTCGGACAAAGCCTGCCGCGAGAAAATGCGGGAAAGATCATCGATGCGGCGGGCAAATACGTGTTTCCTGGCGGAATCGACGTGCACACTCACCTCGACATGCCCTTCGGCGGGACCACGAGCGCAGATGATTTCGAGACCGGCACGCGCGCCGCGGCCTTCGGCGGGACGACAACGCTGATCGATTTCGCCATCCAGTACAAAAGTCAAACGCTGCGAACGGCGTTCGATACCTGGATGCAGAAAGCCTCCGGCAAAGCGGTTTGCGATTATGCGTTTCATTGCATCATCACAGATCTGGCGGACGCGCAGCTCGACGAGATGAACGCCCTGGTGCGCGAGGGCGTCACCAGCTTCAAGTTGTTCATGGCGTATCCCGGCGTGTTCATGCTTGACGATGCGAGCATTTTCAAGGCTCTGCGCGCGACCGCGAAGAACGGCGGACTGGTCTGCATGCATGCCGAAAACGGCGGTGCGATTGACGTGATCGTGCAGCAGGCGCTGGCGGAAGGGAAAAAGGCTCCGAAGTATCACGCCTTGACCCGTCCCACGACGGCGGAAGCCGAAGCGGTCTCGCGAGCGATTGCCCTTGCCGAAATGGCGGGGGCTCCGCTCTACATCGTCCATTTGAGTTGCAATGAGGCGCTCGAAAAAGTGCGCGAAGCCCGCGATCGCGGTCTTCCGGTTTACGCCGAGACCTGCCCGCAATATCTCTATCTTTCACTGGAGAACTTCGACGCGCCCGGGTTCGAGGGTGCGAAATATGTGTTCACGCCGCCTCTGCGGGAGAAATGGCATCAGGAAAAATTGTGGAACGGATTGAAGACCGACCATCTGCAGGTGGTTTCGACCGATCACTGTCCCTTTTGTTTCAAAGAGCAAAAAGAACTGGGCCGGGACGATTTCACCAAGATTCCAAACGGCGGCCCCGGAATCGAGCACCGCATGAGCCTAATCTACTCCGGCGGCGTAGCCCGGGGACGTTTCAGCGTCAATCGTTTTGTGGAACTGGTCTCGACAACTCCCGCCAAGCTCTTCGGCCTGTATCCGCGCAAAGGCACGATCGCCGCGGGCAGTGACGCGGACCTGGTGATCTTCGATCCGAATCGCAAGCACACCATCAGCGCAGCGACGCACCACATGCGGGTCGATTATTCGATGTTCGAGGGGATTCAAGTTACCGGGATGCCCGACGCGGTGCTGTCGCGCGGCCGCGTGGTGGTGGAAGCCGATAAATTTCTGGGACGAGCGGGCGCGGGCAACTTTCTCAAGCGGTCTCTCTACTGCGCACCCTAGCACCACTGCTCGTCAGTTAACGTCGCCAGTCAACGACCGAACAGCGATTACGGCTCAAGCGTCATCTCTGAATCGGTTCGTTCCCGGCGGGTTGGTGAATTGAACGCTACGGAGAACGGGTATCGGATTTTTCCGTGGACCGAGCTACGGTATAATCGAACCAATCCGTAGGCGCGTAGCTCAGTTGGTTAGAGCGCTACCTTGACACGGTAGAGGTCGCTGGTTCGAGTCCAGTCGTGCCTACCATTTATCTCATGGAATCCGCTCCGTCGCCAGCGGCAGCTTCCCTCCAAGTTGGCCCCACGGGTCACCAAGTTTGAAAGATTTTCGACCGCCCTCCGCGGGGCGCGGGAATCGATAGCGTGTCGACTTCGAGGGTGGTGGACACCAGCGCTTGACTAGCGAGCACTTCCCGAGAGTTCACCGACCAGCTTCACATAGCGCGTGATGGATGTTGCGACCTTGTCGAGCACGGTCGCCCACTCCAGCAGATGAGCTTCGCCTTTGCTGGTCAGCGAGTAAACACGGCGGGCCGGCCCGTTGGCGGCGAACTTCCATCCCGACTTGACGTAAGCAAAGCGCTCCAACCGGCGCAGCACTCGGTAGAGCGCCGCGCGTTCGATCTCTGCGTCCGTGAACGCATAGTTGGCCAGGTTGGCCGACAAGTCATAGCCATGGGCGTGGCCCTTTTCCTTGAGGATGAGCAGCACGACAGGTTCGACGAAGCGGGAAAGATGACCCATGGCACACGAGCATGGATAAGCATGGCGGCGGCAGCGGTTACGATCGTCACGTACCAATTTCGTTTTCATCAGGATCTCCACTTTCACCCACGCACGGTTCGGAGGCAGTGACAGTTTCCTCCTTGGCGACGTGTCTACGACTGTCCAGAAAATCCTAGGCAGAGACTAACATACATCGGCCACGATGGGCCCAACGATGGCGGCCCAGGCGTAACCGACTGATCCCCTGGCAAATTCTGAACTCGGGTTCCCTTTCGGGAGTTGCGCTCAAGATGGCAGCCACATTCTGTCATAATGGTTGCACTCACACTTGTAGCATGATAGCATGTAGGTGCAATATACATCTAGCTATCCTTTACATCGCAACAAACGCTGCGCCGGGTAGCGGAACACGCCATGCAAACCTGCATTGCAGTATCGAGAAACGCTCCGACAAAACAGAAAGCGCATAGCCCGAACGCCGTGTACAAGCGTTCCGGGCTTGGTCGTTTTCACCAGGAAATCCAGTGCAACCTATAAGCGCTGAGCAGCGGGAGAAGGCGTTCGCCGGTCCGAAAAAGGCCGAGGTCATTGAGCGGCAGCGTCTTCCGGTTCGGTATCACGTTGAAGACTTCCAGGTCGAAGATCGGCCCCGGCGTTTTCTGGAGGCTTTTGCCGCCATCCTGAAGCACACCAACTACCGGGTGGCACTCGATCACTACATCCGCATCAGCGCCAAATGCGCGCGCTGCAGTGTGGCGTGCCAGGTGTATGAGGCAACCGGCGATGCGCACGACGTGCCCTGCTACCGGTCGGAGCTGCTGCTTTCCGTCTACCGGCGGCACTTCACCATGTCGGGCGTGCTGCGGGGACGAGTGCTGGGCGATCCCGGATTGACGGATGAGAAAGTCCAGGAGATGGCGGCGACTTGCTATGACTGCACCGCTTGCCGCCGCTGCCATTTTGAATGCCCCATGGGCGTCGATCATGCCCTGATCACGCATCTCTCGCGCTACATTCTCTCCGAGATCGGCATTGCGCCGCGCGCGCTCGTGGTCAGCACGCGCGAGCAATTGATCGGGAAGACCGGCAACACTTCCGCCGTCCCGGTGCCCGCGCTGCTCGACAGCCTGGAGTTCCTGAGCGAGGAAATGAAAGAGCAGCTCGGTATCGACGTTCCTTTCCCCGTCGACCAGGAGGGCGCCGAGTACCTGTTTCTGCCGGCCGTATCCGACTACATCATGGAGGCCGACACGCTGATGGGGAACGCCGCCGTGTTTCGCGCCACCGGCGACAGTTGGACCATCGGGACGGGCTACTTCGATGGCATCAACTACGGGCTCTTCTATTCCGATCATGTGATGGAGCACGTCCTCGAGAAGATTCGCGCCGAAGCGGAACGCCTGAAGGTGAAGAAGCTGCTGATGGGCGAGTGCGGCCATGCTTCGCGGACGGCCAAGTACTTCTACCCTGCAT
>CAWABC010000113.1:0-13158 GCA_963780105.1 uncultured Acidobacteriaceae bacterium | reverse complement strand
TGTTGTGTCAGCGTTTGACCGTTGCGTATTGCTCATGTTGCCGAAAGTCTTTGGCAAGCTGCACAAGAAATCGCGCGCGCCCTGGGTCGCGATTCTGGCGTTGGCGGTGGGCTGGGGCCTGGCTTTGAACCTCGGATTCGAACGTCTGGTCACGCTTGACATCATGATTTATGGCGCGAGTCTCTCGCTCGAATTTGTGGCGTTGATCTGCCTGCGCGTTCGTGAGCCGGAATTGAAGCGCCCGTTCCGTGTGCCCGGCGGCATGTTTGGAGCGATTGCCGTCGGCATTCCTCCAGTTCTGTTGCTGGGTTTTGCCATTATGCGCAGCGAACACGAAGTTGTGCTCGGCATGAGCTCGTTCGCGTTCGCCTTGATCGTGATCGGCGCTGGCGTGATCGCCTACGCGATCAACCATGCGCTGAAGCCGGCCGGGTGGACAACCGCCACGCCGAAACCGGAGATGGCGGCGTAGCCGTTCTGTGAAATCGCGCGAGCCGATCCAATAACTTCCCAAATGGAGCCGACGGGCGTCCCGCCCGTCCTCCTGGACCCTCCGTGGCACTTGGGGGATGCCTCCTACCATCGCTGAATTGGGGGAGGTCCCTTCGGATTGCCCGTAACCTTCCGAGTAGATTTCTCGCTAGGCGTCGTAAAGTGTGTGAGCGCTGATGCACTGATTACTGGAGTTACGTTGTTACCCAGGAAAGGCTCCTGTAGAACTGGTTCGTAGGGAAGTTCGCGGTCCGCTGCACGTAACTCCCACCCGGACTGTGATCTCGCAGCGTTGGACCAATGCGAAAGTTCATTTCTCGGGCGGATAGCGGCTCTGCCGCGATGATCGTTTGGTCCAGCGTTACCTTCTCTGCCATGCGCCTGAGTTCTGAAGTGGCGAAAAGGCTAACACTCTGGTATCTGTACGGGGTCAGCACGGTTGCGCACGATCATCTCTCGATTGTGCGGGTAAAGCCGAAACTGGTCGTCTCCAATGGGGACGTCCTAAAAGGATGGGGACCTTTTCACTTTCTGATCGGCATCTCGCTTTGGCTTCCAACGGCCTTCGTCGTCCTTACCGTACTGTTCAAATATGTCACGCCACAGTGGTGGCAAGAACAATCGAAGAATCGCGGTGGAACTTCGCCGGGAGCTATAGGAATGGCCGCGATGTTAATCATGTTCTTTTGCATCCCGGGGCTTCTTGATTTGATTCCTGCTTTAAGCTTGGGTTTGGTCGCCGCAGTTCTCGGCCTTTTCTGGCTCCGCGTGAGTGTGCGAGCGTAGGAACTTTTTAGCCTGCCCGTGGAGGCCCATCCCTTTCCTTTTCCGTCCGTGCAATGCGATGATGTGTCTGCAATGACCAAACGTAAATCCAAGGGCGCGTACATGATCTCGGCAGTCGCCGAGATGTACGACATTCATCCCCAGACCTTGCGTCTCTACGAGCGTGAAGGACTGCTCAAGCCCAGCCGCACCGAAGGCAACACCCGGCTCTATACCGATGAAGATTTGCAGCGGCTTGAGTTCATCCTGTCACTGGCGCGCGATCTGGGCGTCAACATCAGCGGCATCGCCATCATTCTTCAAATGCGCGAGCGTATGGAAGAAATGCAGCGCCAGATTCAGGAGTTCGTGCAGTACATCCAGAAGGAAGTTCTGATGCGAGCCTCGGCGGCCGCCGATCCCTCCAAAGGCGCGATCGTGCCTCTACGCCGCCCTCTGGTTCCTGCTTTGGATGCATCACGGCGAAAAGACGTTTCGAAGTAGCTGTCCCTGGTGAGGGACGCGCGCGCACAAGCTATACTCGGGTGCTGACGGAGGCGTCTATGACCGGCGATGATCGCGGCGCAAATTGGCCGGCAGCCGTCGCTTCCCTGACCGTGGGCGCTGCATTCCTTGCACTGTGGTTTTGGTTGCTGCCCTCATGGCTGGGCTTTCACGTCGAGGCGACGGGCGTAGCACGATGGCGCTGGATTGCAGCCGTGCCGTCGGCGCTTGGTTTCGCGGTGGCGCTGCGGTGCGTGTGGGATTTCGGATGGACGGGACACGGAACGCCGGCGCCGGTTGCTCCGCCTACGAGGCTGGTGGTAATGGGGTTCTATCGATACGTGCGGAACCCGATGTACCTGGGATTCTTTGTGGGCTGGGTGGGACTGTGGGTAATCTTCGGACGCGCGAACCTGGGTGCGATCGCGGTTACGTTCGTGGTTGTTCTGGGCGTGAATTTGTTTGTGCGGTTGTACGAGGAGCCGCACCTGCGCAAGATATTCGGCGCAGAGTATGAGGAATACTGTAGGAACGTCCGTCGCTGGACACCGCGGATGCGTGCATGGAACCAGTGAGACCATCCTCCTAGTACTTTGACTAGTACTTTGACTAGTACTTTGACCGCATAGTTCTTACCTCTTGGTGGACCGAGGGTCGCGACCGTAGCGCCGCCGTCCTCGGCGGCTGTCCGGCGGGCGTCCCGCCCGCCGCCCCTGAGGGCGAGACGCCCTCAGGACAGCCGGCAAGATGCCGGCGCTACAATTCATCCACCAGGGGTAAGCAGCACGCGGTCGCGGCTCTAGCGGCTATTTCTCTCGCTGAAAGAGATAATGGCCGCCTCGGTCTTTTGCCACCTGCTCCGCCACTTTCAAAAACGCTCTTCCCGCATGCGACAGCGCCGATTCCTGCCGGTACACCAGGCGGAGTTTGCGGTGAAAACGCAGATCGCGCACCGGAACCCGCACCAGGTCTCCACGGCTGATTTCGTTCTCCACGCTGATCTCGGGCACCAGCGCCACCCCGTTTCCCATGCACACGAAACGCTTGATGGCTTGCAGCGTGGGCAGTTCCACGTCCATGTGCAGCGGGGTCTTATGGTGGCGGAACGATTCGATCACTTTGTCGCGATAAGGAGACGCGACGATGTGGGCCACGAACGACTCCGCGCCCAACTGCCGGACGCTGACTTCGCCCGCCGAGGCCAGCGGATGGCCCGGAGGAACCACCAAGATCAACTCGTCCAGATACACCACCGCCGAGCGCAACTGCGGCTCCTGCGGATCGTAGGAAAGTACGCCGAGTTCCACGTTGTGCTTGAGCACATCATCGGGAATATGGCTGCCCAGCGAACGCCGCACCATGATCTTGATCGTCGGATACAGGCGGCGGAACTCGCCCAGTACCGGCAACAGGTAGAGCGCGGTAAATTCATTGGCGGCAATGGCCAGTTGGCCCTTCTGCAACTCGCGCATCTCGACCAGCGCCGTCTGTGCGTCCTGCCGCAAGTTGAGCAGCTTTTCGGCGTATTCCTGCAAGACCCGTCCCGCGTCGGTGAGTACACCCTCGCGCGAAGAACGGTCGAACAGCGGCTCGCCAATCTCCAGTTCAAGTTTGCGGACGCTCTGGCTGACCGCCGATTGCGTGCGAAAGAGCTTTTCGGCCGCCCGCGAGAACCGCCGCTCGCGAGCCACGGTGAGGAAGACTTCAAGTTGCGAAAGGTCCATGGGGATCAGCTTTTGGCTTTTAGCTCTTGGCTCTTGGCTTGGGACCAAAGGCTAAGAGCCAAGAGCCTTTATCAAATATGGATTATTCGTAAGTCACACTAATATTATCATTATTTCTAATGCTTCTGTAAAGATAATAACCTTTTCTTTCGCCCCCATCCGCCGATAAAGTAGAGGAGACATCATTTCGGGAGGAAGACAATCCATGGATCGGCCGCGCATCGTTATTTTCGACACCACGCTTCGTGACGGCGAGCAGTCGCCGGGCTGCAGCATGAATGTGCAGGAGAAACTGCACCTGGCCCAGGAACTCGACCGCCTCGGCGTCGACGTGATCGAAGCCGGATTCCCCATCGCCTCGGATGGCGACTTCGAAGCCGTGCAACGTATTGCCGCCACGGTCCGGCGTCCTATCATCGCGGGTCTGGCCCGCGCTTGTACTGGCGATGTCGACCGGGCATGGCAGGCGTTGCAGGGAGCCGCGCACCCGCGCATCCATGTGTTTCTGGCGACCTCCGACATTCATCTGAAATACAAGCTGCGCATGTCGCGCGAGAAGTGCCTGGAGCAGGCGAGCGCCGCGGTGCGGCACGCGAAATCGTTGTGCGCGGACGTTGAGTTCTCGCCCGAGGATGCTACCCGCACCGACGTCCCGTTTCTCTGCCAGGTGGTCGAAGCCGTCATCGCAGCCGGCGCCACCACCGTCAACATCCCAGATACGGTCGGCTATACGATGCCCGAGGAATACGGCCAGCTCATTCGCACACTGCGCGAGAAAGTCGCGGGCATCGACAAAGTAACGATCTCCACGCACTGCCACAACGACCTCGGCTTGGCGGTCGCGAACTCACTCGCTGGAGTACAGCACGGTGCGCGCCAAGTGGAATGCACCATTAACGGCATTGGCGAGCGCGCCGGCAATGCATCGCTGGAAGAAATCGTCATGGCCATGCGGGTGCGGCCCGACCGGTATCCGTACCAGACCGCAGTCGCCAGTGAACACCTGTATCCCGCGAGCCAGATGTTGGCGGAGATCACCCGCGTTCCGGTGCAGCCCAACAAGGCCATCACCGGCCGCAACGCGTTTGCGCACGAAGCCGGAATTCACCAGGATGGCATGCTCAAGAATCCGTTGACCTACGAAATCATGACTCCGCAATCGGTGGGCGTGCCCGATTCTCGCTTGGTGCTGGGCAAGCACTCTGGCCGCCACGCCCTCGCTCTCCGATGCGAACAACTGGGACACCAGTTTGAACGCCGCGAACTCGATGAGGTCTATCGCAAGTTCGTAGTTCTGGCCGACCGCATTAAGAAGGTTCAGGACAGCCATTTGCTCGAACTGATTCAGGACGTCAGCCGCGGCGCCGTTAGCAACAACGAGGTCGCCGGCATCCAGAGCACGAAGTTTCCGCCGGCTGCGGTCACTTTACCCTTCCCGCGGGCCGTCTCCGCTGCCGCTGGTATTAACGCCAATTCCACTGACTCGCATCCGGCTCAGATATCGTGCAGCGCCGGTCAGGCGCAGGCCCGGCCAGGTTCTCCTGCGCCGGCCAACTGGTTCGGCGGGACGCCGGTCCCCCTCCCTGATCATCACAACGAGCAAGAAGACTATCTGTGGGGGGTGTAACGCAAACGTCATTAATGGCTCGTGAAATCCTGGAATCGGGCTGCCACTGAGGACGGTCCTCATTTATCCTTTCCGAAACGACTCGAGGATTCCATGCAACTCCGTGTCACTTCCCTCCCCGGTGACGGGATCGGCCCTGAAGTTATATCCCAAGCCATTTGTGTACTGGAAGAAGTGGCCTGCGGCTTTGGCCACGATCTCACACTCGACGAAAAAGAGATCGGTGGCGTGGCTCTCGGAAAGTTCGGCAATCCCTTGCCCGACGCCACTATTCAAGCCTGCCTCGCATCACAAGCTGTGCTACTCGGGGCGGTTGGAAGTCCGGCCTTCGATCATCAGCCTCGAGAGCTTCGCCCTGAAGCTGGACTGTTGCGCCTCCGCCAGGAACTCGGAGCGTTCGCCAACCTCCGTCCCGCGGTCTTTTACCCGGCGCTCGCTGCCTGCTCGCCTCTGCGCGAGGAAATCGTGCGAGGAACCGACATTCTCATCGTGCGCGAACTGCTCGGCGGGTTGTATTTCGGTCAGCCTCGCTCCATCGATACTGAGAACGACGGCGAACCCGGCGCGCGCCAGGCCGTCAACACCATGCGCTACAGTGAGACGGAGATCGAGCGCATCGCCCGCGTTGCATTTCAACTTGCGAGAACCCGCCGCCGGCGTCTGCTCTCCGTCGACAAGTCGAATGTTCTGGAGTGCTCGCGCCTCTGGCGCGAAGTCGTCACTCGCATCGCCCGCGATTTCCCCGATGTCCAACTCTCCCACATGTACGTGGACTCGGCCGCCATGTCGCTCGTCCTCAGGCCGACTGAGTTTGACGTCATCCTCACGGAAAACATGTTCGGTGACATCCTCTCCGATCAGGTTGGCGGAATCGTGGGATCGCTCGGCCTGCTTGCATCCGCCAGCATCGGAGGCCCGGTCGGTCTCTACGAACCCGTCCATGGCTCGGCTCCCGACATCGCAGGTCAGGGCATCGCCAATCCACTAGGCGCGATCCTCTCGGTCGCCTTGATGCTGCGCCATACCTTTCATCTGCCCAAAGAAGCGGAGTGCGTGGAAGCCGGCGTCACCTCAACCTTGATGGGAGGCTTTCGGACCCGCGATCTGGTGCGCCCCGGTGAGCGCACCGTTTCGACCGAAGAAATGGGCGCTCAGATCACCGAGTTCGTGCACCTGGCGGCAAACACCAACGGTCGGGCCGCTTCGTAACGTGGGAGCTACCGGCCAAGTGCGTCGATCACCGCCGACAAGGCCCGGCCCCTGAAGGGGCAATGATGACAGCGGCTTTCGGCACCGCTGAAACGATGCCCTGATACGAGACCTTCATTCACAATTTCCCGGGAGAAGGCACCGCGCCCGGCGCATACTCGCCCGTCATCGAATTCCACCGGATCCGCAAAACTTCCACGAACATGCGCAGCCCGTCGCGGAAAGGATGCAGCCGCGTCCCCTCGCTGTGCGCCCACAAGACTGGAACCTCTTCTACCCGCAGACCCGCGCGCCGCGCCAGAAACAGAATCTCCGGATCGAATGCCCAGCGTTCAATTTTCTGCAAAGGGAAAATGCGTTGCGCGGCGTCTCGCCGAAAGGCCTTGAATCCGCATTGCGTATCCGCGAAACGCAAGCCCAGAATCGCCCGCAGCACCAGATTGAAGATTCGTCCAAACGCCTGCCGGTACAGTGGCTGCCGCTCGGTCTGCAGTTCCACCCGCAGCCAGCGCGATCCGATCGCGATGTCGGCGCCCTGACCAATCGTGTCGAACAGTTTCCGCGCCTCCGTGATTGGCGAAGAAAGGTCGGCATCGGTGAACAAGCAAATGTCGCCGCGGGCATGCAGCATTCCGTTGCGAACGCTGTAACCTTTGCCGCGGTTTCCGGGGTTCTCGAGCAGCAGAATCTGGGGATGCGACTGGGCGTATTCCCGCACAATTTGCGCGGTATCGTCCGTCGAGCCGTCGTTGACCACCAGAATCTCAGCGTCCCACTTTTGTTCCAGCGTGTAGCTGAGCATCGCATCGAGAGTCGGCCGGATGCGAGTGCTTTCGTTGTAGGCGGGAATGACAAAGCTGTAGGTCAAGGGCATTGAGTCAGTGATTCATTGAGACATTGAATCATTTATGCATTGGACATGGAAGAGTGCTTCAATCAGTCAATGCCTCAGTGAATCAATGATTCAATAGTTCACGCCACCTGCCGCCGCTTGTCGAGCATGCGGAAGTACTCTGCGACCAACTCCTCGTCCCAAAGTCCGCTTCGGGCCTCGGCGCGCATGGTCATCGCGGCTTGCTCGTGGCCGAGCGCCGGCTTATATGGACGCGCCGTACGCAACGCATCGTAGATATCCACCACCTGCAGAATGCGCGGCAGTAGTGGGATCTCGCCCGCCTGCAGACCATCGGGATAGCCGCTGCCATCCGAGTGCTCGTGATGATGCCGGATGATCGGAAGCACCAGCCGCAACGACTTTAGCGGACGGCAAATCGTCTCGCCGGTCACCGGATGCAGCTTCATGATCTCCCATTCCGCCGGGGTCAGATCGCTGCCTTTCTTCAGGATTTCATCCGGCACCGCGATCTTTCCCAGGTCATGCAGGTAGCCTCCACGCCCGAGTGCGACAATACTTTCTTCATCGACTCCGAGATGCTGCCCCAGATCCGCGGCATCGCGCGCCAACCGCTCACAGTGGCCTTCGGTGTACGGATCGCGCGCCTCCACGCTTCGGCCCAACGTGCACAGCACCGCATCCGCCGTTTCCAGTTCGTCGGTGAATTCCTTCAACTTCAACAACGAGTTCACGCGCGCGAATAATTCCTCGGAACTGATCGGCTTGGTCAGAAAATCGTCGGCGCCCGCTTCAATTCCCTTCAGGCGGTCTTCTCGATCGCTCAGGCCCGTAATCATGACGATCGGAATCAGCCGCGTTTTGGAATCCTCTTTGAGCTCGCGGCACAATTCGTAGCCGGTCTTGCCGGGCATAACCACGTCGAGCAGGATCAGGTCCGGAGCCTCGCGCCGGATTTCCGCCTCCGCCGCAGCCGCGTTCTGTACCGCAACCGTCGGATAGCCGCGACTGGTCAGCAACTCCTTCAGCAGCGCCGCGTTTACCGCATTGTCGTCGACCACCAGAATCGATTGCTTGCGGCGGCTTGCCAGCACATCCCCCATACCCACATAAGAGTTCGTGTGCGAGGAAAGGGTTGTGCGGCGTTGTCCTGGCGGAAAGGGCATCTTTTCACTTCGTTGTGTGCTGGAGGTTAATTCGCGGCAATGTTGTGGGCATTGCCCCGATCTCAGTTTCCCACAACCTGCAAAACTGTGCCACCACACTGCCGTCACCCACCTTGGGACAGATGGGAGAAAACCGAACATTTTCCATGTTCAAACGTCATTGCGACGCCTCCGGTCCGCGTGCCAATCTTCCCTTACCATGTTGCGAACATTGTCGCGGACATTGCGGAAATTCCTGTTGTTCTCGATCGCTCTCGGTTTCGCGTGGAACGAAGGCGCGGCCGTCCCCAAGCCGCATGTCGTCACTTTCGGAAAATGGATCTCCGTCAAATGGCCAAGCGCCACCGGACAAAAGCTGCTCGACCTGAAAGTGCGCCCGTTGTTTGTGGATACGCGGCTCAAGGAATACACGACCGGAACTCCGCATGAGTTGACCGACCGGCTGTTCGTGGTCCGGCGCGCTTTTCGCGTGAACGATGCCCTGCCCACGGAAAACGCGAGCGCCAATTCCAGTGTGCCCCGATGGCTTTGGCAGCGCGGGGGCTGGCTGCTCGTCGACCGCGTCACCGGACGAGTCTCGCAGCTCAACTTGCCCGAGTTCGACCCTTTCTATTCGACCGCAAGCTGGTATCGCGACTACATCGCCTACTGCGGCGTCTCCGAAGACGGCAAGAAACTCTACGCGGTCGTGGCCCAGGTGGGACGCCGCAAGCCGATCTTGAAAAAAGATGTTGGCGAACCCGGAGGAACCGACGACCCCGACTCCGAATGCCCGCCTCCAGTTTGGGAGCGCACCCCCATGCGGGTCACCTTCCAGCCCGACGACAAGCAGAAGCTGGTGTTCTCCATCCGAAGCCGCGTCGTGGACCTGGTCAACGACGCCGAAGAACCGGACGATTAGACGCAGCCCCACGGCCCGCGACCGGAGAAGGCCTTCGGCCCTAGAGCGGCTGGGGTATACTCGACTTCGCTAGGAGTAGCGGGACGATGATGCCCCTTGAACCATTCCGCACTTGGTTAAAGCGACAGTCCGAGGAACAGAGCTATTTCTCAGGGACCTTTTGGTTTCTTTTTTCGAAGCTTGCCGAGTCCGAGTTCGCTCGTAGCCTCGACCTGCAAGAAGGGATAGCCCCAGCAATCCCTGGGGTTGCGCGATCTACAACGGTAACGGTTCGTATGAGGACTGGGAACTCCGTGCAGGCAACGTTTCATCAGCTTCCCGTTCGCCGCGACAACGTACACGTCCTTTTCTCACTAGACAAGCCAGTGCGAGCACTTCGTCCGATTTACCGACTTCTCACGCGCACTAGGGGAAGAGTCCACCTCTTTCCGTTGGGAGCGCCGCTCATTAAGGCTTGTGCGCGCCTAGTTCCACAGTTCTCCATGGAAGAGACCCATGTTTTGCGGGGTGTTTCGTATCCAAGCAGGCCCAGTGACGGCGGAGCTGATATCAACCTCAAACCTGGGAACGCCTCGCTCTTCTTTGCGAGACTCGAAGAAGAACGAAGAGTACTGAAAACCGCAAGGCTAAAAGCCCCCACCGGGAAGGAGTCGTTCTGCGAGTTCACCGTCGGTCGCCCGGGCTATATGAGCTATCACAAGGGCGACCTGCGCCCACTCTTGGAGTTGATAACTGAGAACCTTACGAGGAAGTTTTCAGATTCCGTCCGTCCGTTCGAAAAGGCCGGAAGAGGCTTTGTTGAGTTTCGCTTTGGCGATCCTTTGTTCGTTGATCGAGCAAACTACGGTGTGGTTGTTGACGCATTGTCCCGACTACCGCGCACGTCGTTGGCGCTCCTGCACACGAACCCCTATTTCCACGCGGCATTGACAAATTACGAAGATGGCAGCGAGTTCGATATCTTTATCACAGGCCACTCGACGATCCACATTCAAGGGCGCGAGGAAGCGTCCCCCGCATCCTTCCTGCGCATCCAAAACGGCCTGACGGAGCAATTCCGCGACGCAAGCATCTCCCTGGAGAAATCGACGCAGTTCGCTTTGCAAGACCTGCTGGAGGGGCGAGTCTAGCGCCAATGACAGGCCTCTCAAAGACCGAGGGCCGGATACACGAGCAGTTCTCAACTGCGTTTAAAGAGTACGCTGCCTTTGATAGAACCCTTGACGCCCTGTCATCTCTGAGTTTCATTCTCGGCGAGATCGCTGAGATCGCTCGCGAAACTGAGTTAGTCGACTTTCGACCAAAGATCGCGTCGGTGGACGCGGATTCGGACCCGTACACCCCAGACGGCTTGGTGGTCAGCAAACATTGCGATTTCGTCTTAGAGCTCAAGACTTCATGGAACGAAAAAGATGTGTATCAGGTTGTTAAGTACGGTAGAAGCACCGGGTACATCAAACGTGACGGTAAGCAGCGGCCGTTTCAAGCGAACAGATGCGTTCTCCTGGGGTACCAAAACCCTCCTGGCCAGACGAATCTCGACGCTCTGTTCGACACCTGGGCCTCGCAGGCCTTTTCCTTCCCTCTTGTCGTCTTTCGCTACAGCTTGGAAACGGCTCCTGGCGGCGACAGGATGTATTTTGCGCGCGTCCCATACGACCGGAACGGCTTGTGTCCTTCCTCCGGACTAGGGGATGCCCTGAACAGCCCGCGTGGTTTTCCCGTAAGCACAGGGAGCTACAAGCTCCACCGATCCAGATTTCACAAAGCCAACGATCAGGTCATCGCTAGCTATGCAGCCGTTATCTAGTGGACTAAGTATGTGAGGCATTATCTGTCCGAGGAGCAGCGAAGCGAAATGGCTGATCGGGGTCGCCTGAGTAGCCCCCTGATCCTTAAGTCGGAACAGATTGATGTGATTCCGGCACTCGCGGAGGTCGAGGTGCCTCTCGGACCTAAGGACGTCCAGCGTGCGCTGGAGTTTCTCATGCAGGCGAAGCTTGTCTCGTTCAAACGGCGAGCGGGCGCGTTTGAGGTTGAACTGAAGGAGGACCGGTACATAAGAGTCCCCTCGGACGGTCCTGTCCCGCGCTCGGCTTCGCCGGTGGACATTGCAACCAAGATTCTTGCGCGCTGGGCGACACACAAGGTCAAGAAGCCGACAAGCCTAGTTCGTGTGAAGTCCGGTAAAGCGAGCAGGCGCCGTAGGGCGACGACGGACCCCAGACAGACCAAGCTCTTCTAGGGCCTTAACTGAGAGCTGGGAACTGTGGAGACCTTCGAGGGATGATTTTCTGACATCCCAAAGTCCTAGACCTTGCTCCACAGCGCTTCCCGCGGGTCTTCAGGATTGAGTTTGGCCAACTCGCGGAGGAGTTCTTTTGTCCGCTCGTCGCGCGGCATGGGGACGGTCACTGTGATTTCAACAATTTCATCCCCACGCACGCCGTCCTGGGTTGCCGACGGCACGCCTTTTTCGCGGAGCCTCAACTTCTGGCCGGACTGCGTCCCAGGGGGAATCTTCAACATGCTGCGGCCGTCGATGGTCGGTACTTCGATCTTCGATCCGAGCGCCGCTTCCACCGCCGTCACTGGCACCGTGATGTGGATGTCGTCGCCTTCGCGGTGGAACAGGGAATGCTCGCCGATGCGGATGATGACGTAGAGATCGCCGACTCCGCCGCCTCGCAGACCGGCGTTGCCTTTGCCTGCGATCCGGATGCGCTGCCCGTCGCGGGTTCCGGCCTTGATGCGAATCTCCAGCGGATCGGTGCGCTCGACGCTGCCTTCGCCGTGGCAGACCTGGCAGGTCGAAATGTTCTTACCGGTCCCATGGCATCGTGGGCAGGTGACATTGAACTTCATGCGGCCGCCCGTTTGTTCGATCGTTCCCTTGCCATGACATTGCGGACATTGCCCCGGCGCTTCGATGAAACCATTGCCGCGGCAGTTTCCGCAGACATCGCGCCGCGCGATATTGAGCTTCATCACGCCGCCGCGGATCGCCGTCCAGAAAGGCACGTTGACCTGATACTCAAGATCGCTGCCCGGCTCGGGACCTTCCTCGGCGGCCTCACCACGCCCGCCGCCGCTGAAAATGCTGCCGAAGATATCGCGGAAGCCGCCGCTCGCACCGCCGGAAGTCCTCCGTCCGCCGGCGCGCGCGCCTTCGAACAGATCGGAAAAATCAAAACCGCCGAAATCCACGTTGCTGCCACCTCCGGGATGGCGGCCTCCCGGAAAGCCGCCGCCAAAGTCGCTGGGACCGGCCCCGGGCTGTCCGCCGCCGCGCGCGTAGGCTTCGGCCGTAGCCGGATCGATATTGTCGGAGTAGAACCCGAGCTGGTCGTAAATCTTCCGCTTCTTGGGATCGCTGAGGACGTCGTTGGCCTCGGAAAGCGTCTTGAACTTTTCTTCCGCGGACTTGTCGCCGGGATTGACGTCAGGATGATACTTGCGCGCAAGCTTGCGAAACGCTTTGCGGATGTCGTCGGTGGAGGCCGACTTCTTTACCCCGAGAACGCCGTAATAGTCTTTGTCTTTGGTTTGGGTGGGCATGTTAGCCGTCAGCACTCAGCCATCAGCATCCAGCCCTACATTGTAGCGCGTGCGTTACGCCAGCCTTTGGGTCCGCTCAGGTCAGGACGACACTTCCTGGATTGCTACTCAGGAATCTAAATTCTGAGCATTGAGAACTGTTTCCTCAGTTCACCACTTCCTTCGCTTGCTCATCCATGGAAACAGTGAACGCCTCAAACGGCGCGGTGTCCATCGAGACGGGGATCTTCTGCATGCCCGTCGCGGTTGGCGCGAAGCAATACCAGCGTCCCTCTTCGGGGATGAAGTTCACAAAAAACATCTGTTCATTGACTTCGAATCTCAATTCGCTTTCCTCTTTCCAAAACCCCAGAGACTAC
>CAWABC010000112.1:0-4803 GCA_963780105.1 uncultured Acidobacteriaceae bacterium | reverse complement strand
ATGCTCATCCTGCAGCTAGCCGTGGTCACCTCCGCTCAGGAGACGGTACCGTCGCCGGCTTCGGCGCCTGTGTTCTCTGCTCCGCCAACCGGCAAGCTCGCGGCGGCGGAGAGCTCGCAGAGCCAGGACCGGCCGGGCACGGAAGGTTCCACCAGCGAAGCGATCACACAGCCCGGGAAAGCGGATGGCATGGGAGATCCTGCATTCGGAGGGGAACGCCATCCGCTTTACCGGCTTTCGAAGTCGGATACCGTGGAGGTAAATTTCACTTTTTCTCCCGACTTCAATCAGACCTTGACCGTGCAGCCCGATGGTTTCGTGGCACTGAGAGGTGCGGGAACGCTGTTGGCGGAAGGACTCACGGTCCCCCAGATGCAGCAGGCGGTTGCTTACGCCTACCGCGGCTTTCTGCGCGAGCCGGAGGTCACCGTGACCTTAAAGGAGTTTGACAAGCCTTACTTCCTCGCTTCAGGCGAGGTGGCACGGCCCGGGAAGTATGAACTGCGCGGGGATTTGACCGTAAACGAAGCCGTGGCGATTGCCGGCGGCTTCACGCAGCAGGCCCGTCATTCGCAAGTGGTGGTATTTCGCCGGATTTCCGCGTATGTAGCCGAATCCCACGTGATTGACATAAAGAGGATGCTGGATTCTCGCGATCTTCGCGAGGATATCCACCTTCAGCCCGGCGACTTTATCTTTGTGCCGCAGAGCCGTATTTCAAAAATTCGCAGGTATGTTCCGACTAACTCCATGAGTTGGTACATGAGCCCCTTGCAGTTTTAGCAGAAAGGAGCGGCAGCATTCACTGATTGCGTTTCTAAAATCTGGCGAGTTCCCATAAAGCCCGCTGGTGTGATCGGCTCTGCCGTACGATCCATGTCCGCGGAATTGAACGAAAACTCGCAGACCCTTCTTTCCCCCACACCCCGCGAACTCGCGGCCACGCTATTCCGGCGTCCGCGACTTGTCGCCGCTTCGTTTGGGCTCGTATTTGTCGCGACGCTGCTCGTCGTCGCCTTCTCGGCGCGATATGAATCGCACTTCAAGGTACTGCTGCGTCGTGGCCGCTTTGACCCCATCGTCTCTTCCCAACCCGCCAGCGCCATGGATTTCATCCGTCCCGGCATCACGGAAGAAGAACTCAATTCCGAAGTCGAACTTCTGCGCGACGAAGATCTTCTGAAGCAAGTTGTGAACATGGCGGGACTGGTTCCTTCCGGTACCTCGGACCTCAACCGCCCCGCCGAGGTCGAACATGCAGTTCGCAAGCTGTCGCGCCGCTTGGATGTCGACGCTCTGAAGAAGTCGAACCTTATTCAGGTCAGTTACAAAGACACCGATCCGGAACGAGCCGCCCGCATCCTCACGGCCCTTTCGACCCTTTACGTGCAAAGGCACACGAACCTCCAGCGGCCCCCGGGAGAGATCCAGTTCTTCGACCAGCAGACGGCGGAATACGAAAAGAGGCTGCATCGGTCCGAAGCCGAACTGGTGCGCTTTACCCGGGTTCGAGGCGTGGCGTCGGCGGCGCTGGAACGCGACATCGCACTCCAGAAGCTAGGCGAAGCGGACGCGGTCTACCGCCAGATCGACCAGGATCAAGTCGAGACCGGGCGCCGCATTTCGTCCCTCGGCGAGCAGCTCAAGTCGTTTCCCTCCCGGTCGGTCACGCTCAAGCGCTGGGCCGACAATCCGGAGGTTCTCGAAAAGATGAAAACGCACTTGCTCGAGCTTCAGCTCAAGCGCACCGAACTCCTCAGCCGCTTTGAACCTTCCTACCGGCTGGTGCAGGAAGTTGAACAGGAAATCGCGGAGGCTCGCGCGGAAATTGCCGCCGAAGCACTCACCCCGGTGCGCGACGAAACCACCGACAAAGATCCCAACTACGAGTGGGCCCGCATGGAAATGGAAAAGGCCCAGGTGCTGCGGGACGGCTTGCGGGCCCGGCAATCGGACGCTGCCGCCCAGGTTGCTTCCCTGCGCCATGCCGCACAGCAGATGCAATCCGACTCGGTAGACCAACAGGATCTGATGCGCACCGCAAAAACCGAAGAAGACAACTACTTGCTCTACTTGCACAAACGCGAGGAAGCGCGGATCGGCGACGCACTCGACGAGAGTCGAATCCTCAATGTGGCTATCGTGGACCCGCCCGCGGTTCCGGCCCTGCCCACGCATTCCGTGCTGCTCTGTTTTCTGCTCGCCTTCGGGCTGGCGATGGCGTTCAGCGTCGGCATCGCCTTTACGACGGAGTACTTTGATCCGACGATTCGCACTCCCGACGAAGCTCGCGGCCTACTGAGAGTGCCGGTACTGGCCTGGCTGCCAGCGCCCGAGCCCGCGATTCTGCAGCCTTCTCCGTTTCGGGCCGGACGGCCCAAGGTGGTGGTCCAGTGAGCTCCTTCCGAGAGATTCTCGCCGACACGCCTACGGCCACCGAACCGGTGCGGTTAAGCCCGATTCGCGAGTCAAACCCGCGCCCAGCCGCTTCTCCGATGGCTTCAGTTCACTCTGAGCAGATCCATGCTCTGGTTCAGCAACTTTTCTTCCGGCATGAAGCGGGACCAGTGCGGCACGTCGGATTTGCCGCGGTTGAAGCATCTGCGCCGACGTCGGCATTGTGCCTGGAAGCTGCTAAAGCTCTGGCCGAGGAAGACCGGTACGACGTCGGCCTCATCGACGCCTACCCGGACTCGGTGCCTCTGCAGACCCAGCTGCAGATAGCGTCCCCGAACCGCGCGGAGGCCAACTGGCCGATCGCAAAACGGCTGTGGATGATTCCTCGCCAGAGCTGGCTGCCGGACGCCTGTGGACACCGGATCACCGACCAAAACTTGGCCCGGCTCCGCGAACTCACAAGCGAGTTCGACTTTTCCATTCTGTGGTGTGCCCCAGTCTCCTGGCTCACGGCAAGGATCGGCCAAACCTGCGACGGTCTGGTGCTGGTCCTGACCGCCAACAAAACAAGACGCCTCGTCGCCGCTCAAATCAAGGATCAGCTGATTAAGGCGAAAGTTCCTCTGCTCGGGACCGTCCTCGCGGAACGTCGTTTTCCCGTGCCGCAAGGCCTGTACCGGAGTCTGTGAATCCTATGAGCGAATTGACCACAAACCGGCTGTGGGACATCGAAACCAAAGACGGCCCCTCGCAGTATGCCCGCATGATTCTCGGGACGCCGGCAATGCCGCCTCCCAGGTTCCCGCCGACCGCTGGCGCCACCCCCAAACCTGCGGCCGACGCGATCGACCAAACCACCACGAGACAAGCCCACGCGCGTACGCTAACTCAACTACTCCTGCCGCAAACTGCCGTCGATCGCTTCACGCTTGGTGAACTGTTGGCAGCAGACTTGATGGTTCTCGTGGCCGTGTGCGGCGCGTTATCGCTGTTCCTTCCCGCGTGGGGCCTGCCGTGGGCTTATCTGCCGATTTTTGCCGCTCTGGTAACGCTCTTCGGCTTCTCTGAGGGGGTCTACAAACGCGCCGGCGATCCGTCTCCCGTAGGGCTCGTCCCAGCCCTGGCGAAGTCAACTCTGTTCGCGATCGGGCTGGTATTCATCGCTGCGTGGGACGAAATGCGTCCTGTCGCCGCCTTCACGATATTTTCCAGCAGCCTCGCCGGCCTCACGCTGTCCCGCTGGTTGAGACAGTTTGTATGGAAACGGCGACGCCGCCAAACAGAGTCGCGCAAGATCCTCATCATTGGCGGGGGACCGATCGCTCGCTCCATCGCCCAGGTATTGCGCAATGATCCTCTCCGTCGCGCAACCGTCTGCGGCTTCGTGGATGACGATCTGCCTCTTTCTCCCGCGGTCTTGGGGCGAATCGCGGACCTGGACTGGCTCGCGCGCTCCGAATTCATCGATGAGGTCATCCTCGCTCTTCCCGGTCAGCCCGCCCTGGCGCGAGAAGCTGCCGAGGCCGCCTTCCGCAACCACCTGGACATTCGTGCCGTACCCGATCTGCCCCCGGGTCCGTGGCCAGACTCCGGCGTCGATCGCATCGGAGACGTGCCGATCGTCACCCTTCATCGCGAGCCCTTACCGAGCGCCTCCTTATTTCTGAAGCGTTTGCTGGATCTAACCGGCGCTGCAATTGGTCTAGTGTTGGCCAGCCCTCTAATGGCGATCGTGGCCCTGTTCGTCCGGCTGGAGTCGCCCGGTCCGGTCGTCTACACCGCGGAACGCACCGGCGCCAAAGGCCGCCGCTTCCGGTGCTACAAGTTTCGCTCCATGGTGAGCGACGCCGAACACCTCAAGGAAGACTTGCGCGCCCACAACCAGAGACAAGGCCCGATCTTCAAAATGGACGACGACCCCAGAATCACCCGCGTCGGCCATATCATCCGCCGCTACAGCCTCGACGAACTGCCTCAGCTCTGGAATGTGCTGCGCGGGGAGATGAGCCTGGTGGGACCGCGGCCTCATCCCATCGACGAGGTTAACCATTACGAACTTCACCAGTTCCGGCGCCTTGACGTAAAACCCGGCATCACCGGTCTGTGGCAGATTACGGCGCGCGGCTGTCCCTCTTTCGAACTCAACATGCACCTCGATCTCACCTACATCGAGAACTGGAGTTTGCTTCTCGACCTGCGCATCCTCGCAGGCACAGTTCGCGTGCTGTTCGTGCCGGAAGGAGCCTGACTCGCGCCATGGGCACACTAACCACCACCGGCCGCGCCCTAGCTTTACCCCAGAACCGTGACGACAACCCGCTTTGGCAGGTTGCCGGGCTGCTGCTTCGTCCGCTTCATCTGGGACTGGCGTTTCCCTCCATCCTCTACGTGGCCGCGCTGACGGCG
>CAWABC010000111.1:0-18357 GCA_963780105.1 uncultured Acidobacteriaceae bacterium | reverse complement strand
GCATCACCCAGCTGCGCAGCCTGGTCGAGCAGTTCAAGACTGGCACGGACCAGCGTGGCAGCGCCCCCCCACCGGGTGCCTCAACCGCGGCCTCCAGATCCCTCGATCTTGTCGCGGTCTAGATGGCCATCGCGGTTCGCAAGATGTCAGGTCACAGGTCTTAGGCGGAACTTGGCTTCCTGAGACCTTACACCTAAGACCTAAGCCCTAGGTCGTGCTATAGTGTCGGGCCATGCCGCCGACATGCGCGTTGCGCCATTGCATTCTGTGGGTAGTGATCCTGACCGTTTCCTCGGCTTTTGCTCAATCCGTCCATCGTGAGATTGTTGTTGGCGACGATGACCGCGAGCCCGCTCCTCGCTTTCATGCCAAGACCCTCGATGGCGAACAGTTCACCAATGATTCCACAAAAGGGAAGGTAGTTCTGTTTCAGTTCTGGACTACCTGGTGTCCCTACTGCAAGGGCGAGGAAGCGCTGGTGAACGACCTCACCACGGAATTCTCCGGCAAGGGCCTGATCGTGATTGCCGTGGACGTGGCCGAGTCCAAGAAAGTCGTGCAGCAGTATTTGAAAGATCATCCCCGCAAGTGCCGCATCGTGATGACCGCAGATACGAATCTCGCCGCCATGTATGCCGCCAACCGCTATCCCATTTATGTCGTCGTCGATCGTGAGGGCAAAATCGTCGATACCCAGCACGGAGCCGGTGGAGAGAGGGCCCTGCGCAGGTCGCTCGCCCGCGCCGGTCTGGAATCCAAAGAGTCCGAATAATTTTCAAGTCAATGAGCCGGAGGCCAACCCCTCCGGCTTTCTTGTGTCAGTCCGCCGATCATGTGCCCGCGTGAGTGGGATCACTGAGAATTCCTCTTGTTTGTGCCAGCATGTTCCGAGTCCCGATCTCTTTGGTAGAGCGTGTTTCACAAATCGGTTTTGGGTAGGGCACGGCTTTAGCCCGGCCGTTTAGGCCTGGAAAAATGTGGGCTATAGCCCCTGAGGGACGAGCCCTCCGAGCAGAAAGGCATTTATGAAACACACTCTAGACAGCGGAGAGCAATGTTCACAATAAGGTTCTGGCGTGAGGCATTTTTATGCGTGGCAGTTGTTGCGGCCATGCTCGCCGGCGCCAGCGCTACGGAAAACGGAGGCAGTGTCTATCCGGCGGGCGTGGAAACGGTGATGACGGGGATGCAACCGCGCCCCGGACAAACGGCGATTTACGAGTACACCTGCTTCTACGCGGCCAATGAGTTCGCCGATGCGAAAGGCAAGAATTCATTCCCAGAGTTCAAGCTCCGAGCTTTCGCCAACGCTTTCAAGATCACTCACAACTGGGGAATTCGTTTCCTGGGCGGGACCATCGAGAGCCAGATTGGCGTTCCGTTCCTCTACGAGCAACTGCATGTCGCGCCGGGCAAGTTCAGCAAGTTCGGCGTCGACAACGTGAACGTGATTCCGTTTAGCGTCACTTACGCGAAGGGTGATGTTCACTGGTACTACGAGGCGGATCTCTTTTCACCCGGTGGCGGCTATTCACAATCCGGCGTCCTCAACGTCGGACAGCACAACCTGGCAGCCGCGCCCGTAGCCGGTTTCACCTACCTGCCCAAGCAGGGCAAAGCCGAGATCAGTTCCCGCTTTATGTACATCTTCAACGGCTACGACAAGGATACGCACTACCACAGCGGAAACGAGTTTCTCTGGGAATACAACGCCGATTACGAGATTTCAAAAAAAGTGGCTGCCGGTTTCAACGGGTATTTCTACCATCAGACCACCAGCGATTATCTCGAAGGCTCGGTTTTCCAGGGCGGGTTTCGCGGACGAGACTTTGCCCTGGGGCCGCAGTTGCGATTCCCGCTCGGCAAACATGGAGGATTTGCGGTCAAGTACTACCGCGATACCCTCACGCAAAACAAGCCCCGCGGCAATGCCTTCTGGTTTCAGCTTTCAGTCGCGATTGGACGAAGAGCTTCGTAACTGAATCCGCGTTGCAGGAGTAGGGGTCGCTTTTTTCTCGCCGATAAAAAAGGCCGCCCGCGGGCGGCCTTTCTTATTCCAGCGAAAGCGGTCTAGTACCGTGACCGCACGATAAGTCATACAGTGGAGCGACGGGCGTCCTCGCCCGTCCAGTTGGGGACTTATCCGGCAGTGGCTATGATCATGCGAACGCAGTCTAGTTGCTGATCCCAGCACTCTGTACGGGTTGTGGGATGGAGGCGGCTGCCGTGGCCGCCGCAGCTTCGTTCAAGATGCGGTGGTGAATCGTAAACAGCGCCAGTTCCAGACGGTCCGACACGCCGATCTTGTCGTAGACATTGCGCAGGTAGTTCTTGATCACCTGTTCGGTCGTGCCCAACTGGGTGGCGATCTCCTTGTTCTTGTAGCCTTGCACAATCAGCGCCACGATGCGCAGTTCCTTGGCCGTCAACCGGTCGCGGACCCGCAACCCGACCATATCGTTCTCGGTCAACTCGCTCGGCACCGCCATGTCCTGCACCCAGGTTTCGCCGCGGGCGATTTTGCGGACGCAGTCCACCAGCGCCGGGCTGGTTACGTTCCGATACACCACGCCGTGCGCTCCCGCCGCCATGTAGCGTTGCGCGCTCTCGCCGGTGTCGGCGAGCACCACCACCCGAGTCTTGTTCTTGTTGGCCGCCGAGAGCACGGTATTGAAATCGGAGTGGAATCCCCCGGCAATAATCAGCACCGCGGCGCGAAACTTGTCCAGCGCCATGAACATCTGCTCTGACGTTTGCGCCTGGGCCACAATGCGCATTTCGTCTTCCACCGCCAGCACCTTGGCGATGCCCGCGCGGAAGATCGCTTGATTGTCGGCTAAAATAAGCTTCAACATTGGTCGCGCTCCCGATCAACTGTTGCGAACGAATTCGTAGGAATCGATTACGCAAGCGACGCCCCGGCTGTCTCCGGATCCGGCGCTGGCGTTAGGCTCATCGGTCCGCACTACGCGGCCGCGGCACTGAATCACAACATCTTCCTTGCCGCCCGTTACCTCCGGCGGCAGCGTGATTTCAAACTCGACGGGCGAGCCGACCTCGAGCGAAGCGTCAGCTCGGATGTACACGCCAGCGGCGCTCAGATCGCCGGTCATGCCGCTGGCCTCGCCCGCGCGACCTTCCTCATGGATCTTTATCGGCAAATGCAGCGGAAACCTTTTCCCGGTACGTGCTTCGGCCACGATTCCTCCTCTGCTGTCGCTCTACCCTGCCGTCCAAAGGCAGCCAACCAAGCCGGGAAACCACGGAACTCCCAGCCCAGAGCCTGACAAGCAGCTACCGGCGTTATATCACGGAAAATACCGTAACAGAAGCCCTGATTACCAAGGTAATCCCGGTAGGAACTAGGTACCTCCAGGCGACCCGGCCGGGCTGCCGCGCCCCAGTTACTCGCAGGCGCTTCGACCGGCGGGTTCGAAGCGATCCATCTGCGCCTCGTGTTGGCTGCTCATGCGGCCGTCGGAGGTTTTTCCATACTGTTCTTCGCCAGGACAGTAGTAAAGTGCGGTGTGCGGATCGACCCAGACCGAGATGCCCGGGTCTCCCTGAAGATGGATCACGGGCGCGGGCGCCTCGGCGATTCCAAGCGTGACCAGCATTCTTTCCCACGGGCTAAGCAACGCTCGTCGCGGCGGGCTTGCCACCGGCCACAACAGGGCCAGCGCGGCCACGAAAACTGCCGTCCCCAGATAAAGGTCGGCGCGCCGAAAGCGCAGCTTCACGCGCCAATCCGCAAAGCGCTGCATTAAAGACATGGGAGCGGCGGTGTCGGAGCTGGCGACAGTTGATTCCTCGCTGTTGCCTTCGATCGGCAAAGCATCATCGTTTCCGCGTAACGCGAACCCTTCGGATGCGAAATCCTCGGCGTCGTCATCAGCTTCGGTGATCCAGTCGCTTCGCGCTGCCGGTTCGGCCAGTACCGGTCTGCCGCGCCCTTGATCGTGGAACGTATCCGTTCTTTCCCGCGTGAAAGTTTCCCTGGTGCTCTTTCTTTCAACCGGCAAAGCCAGAAAGTCGGAGGCTGCAAACTCGCTCGCCGCCTGTGTCAGCGTACTGCTCTTGGCGGGAAGCGGCGGCGCGTCGGTTTGTGGTACTTCCCCAATCTCGGCCGAGCGCTCCGGCCACAAGCCCCGCTCCTGACTCATCAGCCACATCGAGGCCCAGTTGCGCTGCAAGCGTTCCCCAGGACGAAACTCCTCCTCGCCGCTGCTCTCGGAGCGCGAGCCGTCGACCGCTTCGACAGCGCCGCAAGCCCGGCCAACTCTCTCGTCTTCCGATTCTTCCGCTGCCGGTTGAGCGAGCTTCCGCCGGTCATTATGTTCCTGAATGATGAACGCGGCCGCCAGCAAGCCCTGAAAGGATTGCTCGTCAAGGGTCAGGTTGTGCTGGCTCGAAGACATGGCACCGGGGGGAGAAAGAAAAGTCCAACTGCTGCCATTGTAGTGCAAGTCCGGCCAAGTCTGAAATGAAGAAAAGCGAAGAATCTTTTTAGGACGAATTCCGCCTTCGGGACGCCATTCTGGGTTCCTTTCATGAAAACGGCCTAACCAAAAGCGAAGAAAAGTAGAACCTATAAACGTAACTCTATGGTTCTAAACCACCCCACCCTCCAGCGAACATTTGGCGAACCGCTTGCTTTGGACAACACCGGGTCGCAACCACAAGACTGAACTAAAGGAGCCGACGAAAAGACCATGATCAACCTCAACGAAATCAAAATCACCCCCCGTGACCAGCAGGTACTGCGCCTGCTCGTCCAGGGCTGCAGCAACAAAGAAATCGCGGGCCACTTGAACATCAGCCCGCGCACCGTCAAACAGCACCTGCGCACGCTATTTCTCCGCGCCGGCATCAAAGAAGGCCGGAAGCGGGTGAAACTAGCCACCGCCATGTTCATCAAGGAGCAGGTGCAACCATGCAACCGCGCGATCGGCTAACCGTCAAGGAAGTTCAGGTCGCAACCTTGGTCTGGCAGGGTCTTACCAACAAAGACATTGCCAGGGTGCTCATCACCAGCGAGCAGGTAGTCAAGAATTACCTGCGCACCACCTTCGACAAGCTGGGAGTCTGGACCCGGCTGGAACTAGCGCTCTACGTAGCCGGCCACGGTGGCGCGAACTGGCATGTGCAATTGGGAAACGGGCATTTGTCACCAGCCGCAGGATGGAACTCCTCCCGAGGCGAGGAAGGCATTCCCTTCGCGGATGCGCCAACCAAGGCGGCGGCGGTGGCCGCCGGAGGAACTCCCTAGTGTTGCAGTGTTGCGACAGTAGCGACGACCATATCACCCCAAGGCGTGTGCCCCACTCATCGCGTTCTGTGCGATGAGTGGGTGCGTGCACCGTAACATCTTTCGCAGTGCAGTCCTGACCAGCATTTGTGGAGAAGTTGCCGCCGCCCCTTACTCGCGCTGAACTCGCGCTGATGCCACGCGCCCAAGATCTCAACGTTGTTTCCCTTCAATATTCGGAAGAAGGAAACAGATTTTCACACCAATCTCCGGGTCCCGCCCGTTCCCCACCCCGCAGGTTCCCCATAACTGAAGTCCGAAGTCCCATGTTTTCTTAGCCATAAGTCGCGGTCCTCTCCGCAGCCGAGCCGCCGCGGAAGCCGCGCCCCCTCCCGCAATCCCGGTAATCAAATTGCTCGGTTGCCTATGGACTCGTTCGATCTGCTCGTTCCCCTCAAGCGTCAGTCGCGTAGCCCTTGACCGGTTCCGAGCTTCATCCTTCAGACCCAGACTGAGGTAGGCAATGCCGTACAAGGATATTTTCTGGATGGCCTGCGACTCGACCGAGCAACTGCGGGCCGAATACGGTCCCTTCCACACCCGAGAAGAAGCCGAACTAGAAGCCCGCAAACTAGGTTTCGGATACCTGCTGCGCTACGAGCACATCGTGGGTCCCAACGACGAGATCGAAGAAGTCCGCTGCATCTTCCTAGAATTGCAGAATCTAGACCTGCAAAATCTCGACCCGCAAAATGAAGCGGTGCAGACTCTAGCCAGGCCGGGCGTAACCTTTCACACCCGCTGTGCCAGTTGCGGAGAGACCGCGACCCACGAGCGCTCCTGGCAGGCGGAAGTCTGGGCCGACATCCACGAATTCGAACACACCCGCCACAAAGTAAGACTCTTCGAGCACGCCCGAGGAGAAGGTCTAAAAGAGATAGCCGACTGGCGAAGCCACGCCGCCTAGTCCGTGTAGAGCGGGCGCCCTCGCCCGCTGCCTTTGATCTTGCCCTTGATCTTGACTTTGGTTTTGCTTTTGCCTTTGTTCCCATCCCCCAATTAACCGTCGGGTGCCCCATCCTAACGTCGCGTTTTGTGCGACGTTAGAGCCCGCCCTGAGCGGAGCCGAAGGGGTGGGATTCCCAAGCCATGTCCCCTTTGGATTTTCCTCGACGATTTTCTCACCTACAATTTGTCATCCTGAGCGGAGCAGGAACTTCACGAAGTGAAGTTCCTGCGGAGTCGAAGGACCCCTGCATTCTCCACGCCCAGCAAGGACGCCTCAGGGAATCCTCCGTGCATCGGGGTTCCGGGAAGGGCACGACTTCAGTCGTGCCGCCCGAGCCACAGAAATTCCGGGCTTTAGCCCCTGAGGGCCACGCCGCTGCCCCATCCTCGCGCGTCCTTTGCGCCAGAGCCTGCCCTGTTTTGCCGAAGCCCCGAGCGAACCGGGGCCCCCAGCGCGCCCGCTTTTGGCGCGATGGGGTGGGGGAAGCCGAGGGGGGAGCCGAAGGGGTGGGGATTTTGACTTTCGCCGCCCTCCCTCCACTCCCCAACCCAGCCAGCACCAAACTGGTTTGCGCCGCTTTCACTTAGGGAAACGTCCCGTCTGTCCCCGGTTTTCCCCCGGTTTTCCCCCCGGTTTTCCCCCAAGTGTGTGCTGCCCTGCGGTTCTCTTTGGGGTGTGATTCAAACCAGTTACTGGGAACGTTCCGTCTGTCCCCGAATTCTCCCCTGTGTGTTCTTACGATTCCAGTCTATAATCGCGCCGTCAAACTTGTGTAATTACGGTGGCACTGGAAATGACTGTGGATACCTACAAGCAAGAAGTGAGAGTGAAAGCCGTCCTCGCAGCTTGCAGCCCTGAAACTCGCCGGGTTGCAAGAATGTGGATCTACTACACCCTCTTTTACTGGATGTTCCCTACGCTCGCGGTTTTGTTCACTTATGTACTCGCGAACCAACCAGTGAAACCGCTCGATCACGTGATCCACGGCGAGTTTCTCATTTACGCGATCACCATTGTCGCCGGTTCCACTAGACTCATTGCCAAAGACATTCCCAGCCGCGGACCTTTTGTAAGTCGCCAGGGCTTCAATCTTGTCTCGCACGTGATGATCTTCCCAGCAATCGTTGCTTATGTGCTCTTGCGTTACATCGGCACCGTCAATGCCAATCCTTATGCCGTCAATGCAAAGCTAGTGGTCATCTATTCCATTGCCCTACTCATAGCTGCGCTCATGTTCTCCTACGTCGTGTTCTTGATCGACGCGCAGCGCAGCACGCCAGAAGAGTTGCTGGAACGCACCGCTGCCGCGATCGCCCATGCCCCAGACCGGCTGCAGGCAGAGTTTAGGGAACTGCATCAGCCTGATCCAAGAGCTCCAAAGCGCGATACCGCCCGCTCAAATCTCGGGGGCCGGCCCACCCTTTTGCCTTTATGACTACCTACTGAGGCTGCCCCACCCTTGCGTTCTTGGCAAGGGTGGGAATTCTAGGCAGCCCCATCACTCCATCGTCCCAGCTCTCCATTTCAATCGGACTGGCTGTTGTTCGTTTACGAGCACCGGCCCATGCTCTTTATCAGCGTATGCGCGGTAACTGCTCCAGCGCCATTCTTCTGGCGAGGCCACCAATCCGCGCTGCACCGGATTCTCGTGCATGTAGCGCAGCTTCTCGGCGCGCTTGTGCCTGTTCCACACGACAAAATCATAAAAGCGCCGCTGCCAGACATGGCCCTGCTCGAGCACGGTGTTCCACAGACTTCCGTCAGGACGGGGCTGTCTCTTTCGGAGCCTCTCCAGCAATTCGCGGGAGTAGCGCTGCTTGAGCACTTGCAGAACGACAGAATGATTGGATTCTTCCGGTTCGGACAAGAGGAGATGCACATGCTCGGGCATGATCACATATCCGACGACGACAATTCCGTAGCGGATTCGTGTTTCTTCGAGGGTGCGCAGGAAGAGGTCGCGACACTGCGGCGCGCCTAGCAACGGACGGCGCTGGTAACAACTGAAGGTGATCAAGTGAAGATATCCGGTGCCGTAGGCGCGGCGAAGACGGGCGGGCATGCAGATACTTTAGGTTGACGGAGGGGCTGAGAGCTGTGACGAAACTCCTGGCCCATTTGTGACGAATTCCCACCCTTGCAAAAAACGCAAGGGTGGGGCAGCCTCCCTATCGCACCCTACAAGAGTGCCGAAGTTGCCGTTCGGCTGTCCCCGCCCTTGTATGACACCGGCGCCCGGAGGGTCAGCCGCGCACTGCGTAATTTCCGGGACTCCTAAACTCGATTAGGCCCAGGTCCCGAAGCACCTGCAGCTGTTGTCGTATCTTTGGTCGTACGTTCCGATTGTGCGGATGAAGATTCCGCAGGTAGGGCTCAAGTTCATACAACTCCTGAAGCGAGAAGCGTGCCTTTGCCAACTTGCGTATGGCGGCAAGAACGTCAAGCGTCCAGCCCCTTACGGCCGGCGGCACTTCCACGAGTTTTCGAATACGAGAGAATTCCTCTCGGACTTTTGCTCTGCGACGGTTGAGCCATTCGTTACCACGGGAATCTTACCGTCCCGAGGGATTCGATCCAAAAGGATATTGCACCCTACCCACCCGGCCCGCTGCGCCTTGGAACTTAGTGGAGGCCGCTTCTCGATAATGGTCTCGGAGAAGAACGCCCTAGGAACCAGCAGGAGATTCTTGACTAGCCAGTCGGCCGAGTATTGCAGAATGAGCAAGTTTGGGACTCTGTCTGACCTTATCGCGCGAAGCATGGACTCATAGCCAGCGTCGGGAATCTTCCTGTAATTCCAGGTCTTAAAGCTCTTCAACTGGAAGCATTGGTCACACTCGGGGCAGGTAAAGTCGATTGCGGGGGTGTTGACTCTCGACGATGACAATCGGTCGGATGCGCAGGCCGCACAGTAGAGCTCGCGACTGCACCAGTCCTCGCTGATTACGCGAGCGATCTGCGACCCGGCCTTGTAGGCGAGTCCGAGCTCGGCCCTGCATTGCAGATTCATCGCTGCAAAACTCGCGGAGCTTCATACAATTCGTGTTTAGCACAGTATTCGAGAGCCTCCCCTGATGGAAATCTGTCCCCTGCCTCGATGTTGTCGAAGTCGATGATCTCGACGATGAAGCCCTCAGGCACGGTATCCTTCATGACGTAGGCACAGCCGCCGGACACGGTGACGAATATCTTATTCATTGCGGATTTCCTCGTTATTCGATCTCATTCTGCAGAAGGATACCACGACGAAATAGCACTTTCGTTGCCCTCGCAATCTCAAAGATCGCCGCTGAAAGGTCCCATCTTTATCTCTGGTGTCCCAATGCCTTGCTCGCCTGGGGATTGGAAACGATGAAGGCCTGGGGCTTCGAATACAAAACCAACATCGTCTGGCTGAAGGTCCGCAAGGATGGTGGCCCAGACGGTCGAGGCGTCGGATTCTATTATCGGAATGTCACCGAGCTGGTCCTTTTCGGAACACGCGGGCATTTACGCACTGCAGCCGCGGGCAGGAGAATGGTGAACATCATTGCCACGATGAAGGAACGCCACTCCAAGAAGCCCGATGAGCTCTACGACATGATCGAGCACTGCAGCCCTGCCCCATTCCTCGAATTATTCGCAAGAAACACCCGTAGAGGTTGGCTCCAATGGGGAGACGAGATTCCGCCTGGAAACGCTCGTGTGGCTACAGAAAAAGTCTCGCCTAGGCCAATGGAGCACGGCATGATCCGCCCCTATCGAATGCCACAACTGCCGCTCCTTTGAGACAGGAAACTCGGGGACAGACGCGACGTTTCCTCTTTTTTCATCACAACCATCCGTGATCGAAATCATTGACTTAAGCCCCGTCGTGGGCGACGATAAAGATCTGATTGGGGCAGTTTCGAGCTGTGTCCGTCAACCAAGACGCACCTCGAAGCTGTCCCAAACCCATTTTCAGCGCTCTTTGACAGCCTAAGTCCTTATTTTAGAATACTTTGAAAGTAAGTCCTTATTATTGAATACTTTACGGGAAAAGTGGGGGGGGTACAAAACCCAGCACATCTCCAACACTCCCGAAGTTTGCAAGCACGGACTTTACCGACTCAGCTTTGCGGCAGCAGCTTCGTCAAGCATCCACAGCAATTTTCCGTCGGACGGTTGCACTCTCTGCGAAGGCAATGGAGGCGCGTTCTTCCCCTCAAGCACCTGACGCAGCATGTCGCCCTTGTCCGCGCCGCTGACCATGAACATCACTTCAGCAGCGCGATTGAGCACGGGGAAAGTGAAAGTGATGCGGTGAGTGTTGAACTTAGCGACCCAGTTGGCAACCACCAGCCGCGACTGCTCGTCGAGCGCCGGAGAATCGGGAAACAGCGAAGCCGTGTGGCCATCGGGACCCATGCCCAGCAGAATCAGGTCAAAGCGAGGAAACTCTCCGGACTTGATCTCAAAGAATCGGCGAAGCTGGGTCTCATAGTCGGAAGCAGCCGCGGAGGCATCGGGATTCTCGGCCGCCACGCGAAACACGTTCTCGGCCGGAATCGCAATCTTCCCGAGCAACGATTCCTGCACCATCCGATAATTGCTTTCAGGGTCGGTGGGCGGAACGTGACGCTCGTCGCCGAAAAATAGAAAGACGCGATTCCAGACGAACTCGGCATAATTCGAAGCCAGCAGAGAATAGAGAGCCTTAGGAGTCGACCCCCCGGAAAGCGCGACCGTGAATCGTCCCTGAGCGCCGATGGCGCCACGAGCCAAGCGGACGAATTCTTCAGCGGCAGCATGAAAAAGATCAGCCGCAGTGGCCAGCACCTCAATGGATCGAGTAGACGGCATAGGAAATTGTGATTTGAAAAACCCCGACTTCCCCTGTGTTCCTCTGTGCTCCCTGTGGTTAAGAACTTTGGTCGCAGCGGATCACTTTTCAAAATTTCTCCAGCGCCGTCCATCGCGTTCCATCAGTTCGTCGGACTCTTTCGGTCCCCAGGTTCCAGACGGATAGTTGGGGAAATTACGCGGAGGCAGCGCCTTCCAAACATCGAGCACGGGATTGACAATGCTCCAACCAGCCTCGACCATGTCGGCGCGCTGAAACAGTGTAGCGTCGCCGATCATGCAATCGTGCAGCAGCCGTTCGTATCCGGTCGATGAGGAGACTCCGAAATAGTCGGCGTAAGCGAAGTCCATATTCACTTCGCCCAATTGCATCGAGGGTCCGGGAACTTTGGCGGCAAAGCGTAGCGAGATGCCTTCTTCCGGCTGGATGTGCAGCACCAGTTGGTTAGGCATCATGTTTTCAACCTGGGTTTCGCGGAACAGCATGAAAGGCGCGCGCCGGAACTGAATCACAACGTGAGTATTGCGGCCAGGCAGCCGCTTGCCAGTACGAAGATAGAAGGGAACTCCCGCCCAGCGCCAGTTGTCGATCAGCAGGCGCATGGCGACAAAGGTTTCAGTGCGCGAATCCGGAGGCACGCCAGCTTCGGAGCGGTAAGCGGGAACGCGCTGGTTGTCGATGGTGCCATCTCCGTACTGTCCGCGGACGGTTTTGCTGAGCACGTCCTCGGAACTGAAGGGCTGAATGGCGTGCAGGATTTTAGCCTGCTCGTCGCGCACCGCATTAGCCTCGAACGAAATTGGCGGTTCCATCGCGGTCAGAGTGATGAGCTGCATGATGTGGTTGGGAACCATGTCGCGCAGGGAACCCGCTCCATCGAAGTAGCCGCCGCGGGTCTCGACGCCAACCGTTTCGGCGACCGAAATCTGCACGTGATCGATGTAGCGGCGATTCCAGATGGGCTCGAAAATTCCGTTGGCGAAACGGAGCGCCAAAATATTCTGGACGGTTTCTTTGCCAAGGTAGTGGTCGATGCGGTAGATCTGGCATTCCGAAGCGACTTTCAGAAGTTGCTGATTCAAAGCCTTGGCGGAATCCAGATCGTGCCCAAAAGGTTTCTCGACAATCACGCGCCGCCAATGGCTATTTTCTTCGGTCATCAGCCCGATCTTCGAGAGCCGCTCCACAATGTCGCCGAAGAAGCTAGGCGCGGTGGCGAGATAAAAGAAATAGTTGCCGTGGGAGTTGTGCTCCTGGTCAGCGTGGGCGAGCTTTTCTTTGAGCTTGTCGTAGGTAGCGGGATCGTCGAAATCTCCACTGACATAACTTATGCGGCGGGCAAACCATTCCCACAAATCGGCATCGATGGCGCCGGTGGCGAACTTCTTGAAATCCTCGGTGAGTTTCTTGCGCGCATCGTCATCGCTCATCGGGCTGCGGCCCACGCCGACCACCGCAAACTCGCGCGACAGCAATTGCTGGCTGGCAAGATTGTAAAGAGCGGGAATCAGCTTGCGGCGAGTCAGGTCGCCGGTAAAGCCGAAGATAACCATGACGCACGGATCGGCCGTGCGCCCCGCTCGTGGTTTGGTTGCTGCTGGCAGGACTTCTGTTTGCGCCATCGTTTCCTCGTGTTATTGAGTCATTGACTCAACGTTCCAATGATTCAATACCGCAGTGATTCAATGCCTCAATGGTTCTTCGGTTCCACGTGCCCGCCAAACTTCTGTCGCATGGCGGAGAGCATCTTCTCCGCGAAGGTATGCTCCTGCCGCGAGCGGAAGCGTGTGTACAAGGCCGCCGTCAGCACTTCGGCCGGAACCGCTTCTTCGAGCGCCGCTTGAATTGTCCAGCGCCCTTCGCCCGAATCCTGCACGAACCCGCTGTACTCGGCGAGCGTGGGATTCTCGGTCAGCGCCATCGCCGTCAGGTCCAGCAACCACGAACTCACCACGCTGCCGCGCCGCCAGACCTCGGCAATATCCGGCAGGTTGAGATCGTATCGGATATCTTCGGGAAGGTCTTTGCTGGACGCGTTCTTGAAAATGTCAAAGCCTTCCGCGTAGGCCTGCATCATGCCGTATTCGATGCCGTTGTGGACCATCTTAACGAAGTGTCCGGAACCGGAAGGGCCGCAGTGGATGTAGCCGTCTTCCGCAGTGGAAGCGGCATTGCCTGCCATTTTTTCGCGTCCCGGAGTGCGCGGGATGTCGCCGCGTCCAGGTGCCAGCGTCTTGAAGATCGGGTCGAGGCGCTGCACGGCTTCTTTTGGGCCGCCGATCATCATGCAGTATCCGCGCTCCAGTCCCCAGACGCCTCCGCTGGTGCCGACGTCGACGTAGTGCACGCCCTGGGCGACGCAGATCTTCGAGCGGCGGACATCATCTTTAAAATACGAATTGCCGCCGTCGATGATGGTGTCGCCCGCCTGCATGCACCCAACGAGAGCCTGCACCGTCTTTTCCGTGGGATCTCCCGCCGGAACCATGATCCACGCGGCGCGCGGAGCGGCCAACTTGCCGACCAGATCGTCAAGTGACGACGAGGCCACTGCACCTTCGCTGGCGATACTCTTCACCGCATCGGCGCTCAGATCGGACACCACCATCGTGTGTCCGCCGCGCATCAAGCGCCGCGTCATATTGGCGCCCATGCGTCCCAGACCTACCATTCCCAGTTGCATTCCTGCTCCTTGATTTCGCCTGAGCCGGACGGGCCGTAGGCCCGTCACCACACAACCCTTGACTACACACTCTGCCTTACAAGTTCTGCCAGCGTGGTGAGTCCTGCTTTTACGTCGCTGCCGAGGTGCACGCGCAGCGCCCGGCGATTGCGGTCGGCGAGAACCTGAAAGTCTCCGCGAGCTTGTGCCGCCTTCACCACGCCGAAAGTGTACTTCTGTGCTGGGACAGGAAGGTCGCTTGCGTCGTCGCACGTGACTTGCAGGAAGACGCCGCTGTTGGGGCCTCCTTTATAAGCTTGTCCGGTGGAGTGCAGGAAACGCGGCCCGAAGCCGAGACACGTCGCCACGTGTTTGCGATCGCGCACGGTCATGCGCAAGTCCTGCAGCAGAGATTCGTGCTCTGCGTTCATTTCGACATAGCCAAGCACGGCAAAATAATCGCCTGCGCCCAGGCGCCCGAGGTGCGCGCGCAAATAGTTCTTGAGCGAGCGGTCGGAACCGGTGGCTTGGGCGAGCGCGGCGGCGTTCTTCTCGTCGGTGAACAGCTTGATGCCCGCTTCGTTGATTATCGGTTTCTCCAAAGGAAGCGAGCCCGTGCTTTCATACGCCGACGTCAGTTGCTTGGTGACGATCTTGCTGGCTTCGACGTCGGGCTGATTGAAGGCGTTGATGCCGAGGATTGAGCCCGCGACGGCAGTCGCAATTTCCCAGCGGAAGAATTCCTGTCCGAGGCTGTAGATGTCGGACATTGCGATGCGCACTACAGGATGCCCGGCTTTTTCGAGCGCGGCAACTTTGGCATCCTGGGCCGCGTCGGACGCGGTTTCTACGCGAATGTAGGCGAAGATGCGGTCGTTCCCATAAACTTCCGGTGCGCCGATGTTTTCGCGATCGACCGGGATGATGCCCTTGCCGAGTTTGCCGGTGGATTCGGCGATCAACTGCTCGAGCCATGCGCCGAGATCCGAAACTCCGGGCGAGGTGATGAGGGTGATTTTGTCGCGACCAAGTTTCGCGGCTGTTCCCATGATCAAGCCGAGCATCACTCCCGGATTCTGTTCCACGGGAACGGACGCCTTGCAGGCCTCGACCATTTGTTTCGTCCGCTCAAGGAACTTGCCAGTGTCGAGACCCATGGCCGCGGCGGGAACCATGCCGAATTTCGAGAGCGCGGAATAGCGCCCGCCGATGGACGAGAGGCCATAGAAGATGTGGCGGAAGCGGTCGCGCTCGGCGACCAACTGCATCTTCGAGCCATGATCGGTGATTGCGATAAAGCGGCTGCCCGCCTGGTCTTTATCCGCGCCCACGGTCTGCTTTACGCGCTCGAAGAAATATTGCTTGTAGATGTTGGGTTCAAGCGTGCTGCCGGACTTGCTGGAGACGATAAAAAGTGTTTTGGCGAGGTCAATCTTGTTCTCGACGCTCCGGATTTGCGCCGGGTCGGTCGAGTCGAGTATGTGCAGACGCGGGAAGCCGGGCGTGGGCGGGAAGGTCAGCGCAAGCACCTCCGGACAAAGGCTGGATCCGCCCATGCCGAGCAGCAGGATGTCGGAGAACCCTGCGCTCTTAATCTCGTCTGCTAACGCTTTCAGTTGGCCGGAGCTGGTGAGTTGATCGTCGGTGATGCCGAGCCATCCCAGCCAGTTGGCTTCGTCCTCGCCGGTCCAGAGAGAGGCGTCCTGCTGCCAGAGGCGTCTTACTTTTCCAGAGGCGCGCCAGTCGTTAAGGTTTTTTTTTACCGCCGCATCGAGATCGGCGGGAAGCGATGCGGCCGCTGGATTGACGGACGTTGGATTGCTGGACGAATTGATCTGGGGCGTACCCGATCGCTTGCTGTTCTTCTCGACCGCGGCCAGCAGCGTGTCGAAGGCATCGGCGAACAATTTCACGCCGTCGGTCGTCAGCTTGTCGGTTACGTTTTTCATGACGATGCCGACTTCAGCCAGTTCGGCCATCGTTTTCCGCGCCCCGTTCAGATCTTCGGTCAGACTCTGACGCAGCTTGCCGTGATCGCGGAAGGCATCGAGTGTCGCCGGAGGGACGGTATTGACAGTGTCCGGCCCAATCAATTCTTCGATGTAAATCACGTCGCGGTAATTCGGATTCTTGGTGCTCGTGCTCGCCCACAGCACGCGCTGCGTTTGCGCGCCTTTGGCGCCTAGCACCTTCCAGCGCGGAGAAGAAAAGATACGCTGGTAGGCTTCGTAGGTGAGCTTGCCGTTGGCAATCGCGACTTTTCCCAGGATCCCCTGCAATTTCGCCTTGCGAGCAGCATCCGTTTCTTTCTTCAGTTGGTCGCCCACCAGCGAATCGACCAGCGAATCGATGCGGCTGATGAAAAAACTGGCGACGCTCGCCACCTTGCTCACATCGCCGCCGCTCGCCGCGAATTTCTCCACGCCGTCGATGAACGCCGCCGCGACTTGCTCATACACTCCCTGCGCGAACAGCAGCGTCACGTTGACGTTGATGCCCTCGCCGGTCAACTGGCGAAACGCAGGGATGCCTTCCGGCGTTCCCGGCACCTTGATCATCACGTTCTCGCGGGCCACGCTCTTCCAGAGTCTTCGCGCTTCTTCGATGGTGCCGTTGGTGTCGCGCGCCAGATAAGGAGAGACTTCCAGGCTCACGTAGCCGTCGCGCTTTTTAGTCCGCTGGTATACGGGACGGAGCAGATCGGCCGCGTCCTGAATGTCGCGGATGGCCAGCAGTTCGTAGCGGCCCTTGACGTCGAGGTCGGTGCGGTTGGCGAGCGAGTCGAGAAAATCCTGATACTGGGTCGAGCCCGCGATGGCCTTCTCGAAAATCGCGGGATTCGAAGTCATCCCACGCAGGCCGTCTTCCGCGATCAAGCGCTGCAGTTCGCCGCCCGTCATCAGGTCGCGGCGGATGTAGTCGAGCCAGATCGACTGCCCGAAATTCTGAAGCTGGGTGAGAAGATTCGCGGCCTTTGCGGTCTCGAGCGTGCCTACTGGATTCATAACATCTCCTGACTGACTCAGGCAGCAGAATCATGCCTGACGTAAGAACGGGTACTCCATTCGAATATCGATGCCTAGCGCGGGAACCCGGTCGTCCGTCCGGGACTTGAGTCATTCTCTCCGCCTTTCCCAGCGCTGAAGCGCTGGGCTAAGCTTGGTCGCCCCTCCGGGGCTGACTCTCATTTCCCGAGCAGTTCGCGCGCGGCTTGCAGTATGGCGTCGGTCGTGAAGCCAAACTTCTTCTGCAAATCCTTGAGCGGGGCGGACGCTCCAAAAGTCTTCATGCCGATGATGCGTCCCTTCGGTCCGGTGTATTGTGCCCAGCCGAAAATCGAAGCCTGCTCGACCGCGACCCGCGCGGTGATGTCGGGTGGAAGCACCTGATCGCGGTAACTCTGGTCCTGATGCTCGAACAAATCCCACGACGGCATGCTGACTACGCGCGCCCGAACGCCCTCCGCCTTTAGCTTCTCGTAGGCGTCGATGCAGAGATACACCTCGCTGCCGGTGGCCATCAGGATCACCTGCGGTTTGCCCCCTTCGGCGTCGGCCAAAATGTAAGCGCCGCGAGCCACGCCTGACGCCGACTTATATTTCGTGCGATCAAGCGTCGGCAGGGCTTGCCGCGTCAAAATCAGCGCCGCCGGTTCCTTCTTTAGATGCATGATGATCTTCCACGCTTCGACCACCTCGTTGGCGTCGGCGGGACGCAGCGTCACCAGGCCGGGAACCGCTCGCAGCGTGATCAGTTGCTCGATCGGCTGGTGGGTCGGTCCGTCTTCGCCGACGCCGATGGAATCGTGGGTGAAGATCCAGATCGAGGGAATCTCCATGATGGCCGAGAGGCGGATCGCGGGCTTCATGTAGTCGCTGAAAATCATGAAAGTCGAACCGTAGGCGCGGATTTTCGACAGGGTCATCCCGTTGACAATCGCGCCCATCGCGTGCTCGCGAATGCCGAAGTGGAAGTTGCGCGCGTTGTACTGGCCCGCCTCGAAATCGCCCGCGCCATCGAAGGTGAGCCGCGTCTTCGTCGAGGGGTACAGGTCGGCTGAGCCGCCCATCAGCCAGGGATGGTTTTTCGCAATGGCGTTGAGTACCTTGCCCGACGATTCGCGGGTCGCCAGTCCCTTAGCGTCGGGCGCAAAGGTGGGCAGGTCCTTGTTCCACCCGTCCGGAGGCTGCTGACCCTGCATGTGTCCGAGTTGAATCGCCAAGTCGGGATGCTGCTTGCTGTACTCGTTGAACATCGAGTTCCACTGCCCGCTTAATTGCCGCCCGCGTTTGCCCATCACTTCGCGGAAGTTCTCGCGCACTCCACCCGGGACCAGGAATTTCGCGTCTTCCGGCCAGCCGTAGGCGCGCTTTGTCAGTTTGACTTCTTCTTCGCCGAGCGGTTCGCCGTGGGCTTCTTTTGTGTCTTGCCGATGGGGCGCGCCGAAGCCGATGTGACTGTCGACGACGATCAGTTTCGGGCGATCCTTCACGCTGAGCGCTTGCGCGTAGGCGTCGGCCAGGGAGATCATGTCGTTCGCATCGTGGACGCGCGAGACATCCCAGCCATAGCTGGCGAACCGGGCGGCCACGTTTTCGTCGAAGGCAAGATCGGTT
>CAWABC010000110.1:0-29478 GCA_963780105.1 uncultured Acidobacteriaceae bacterium | reverse complement strand
GCTTGTGTTTCTCGACCAATGGGCGCGCAACCACGATATTCAATTCAAGCTGTTCAGCCCCTCCAGACCGATCATGGGAGGGTCTGGTGGCCAACCGCGCAATTCTGAATTTCGAGATTGTGAGCTTTCACGAAATGATGGGCATCCTGGCCCATTCCGACAGAGAATATGCACTCGCGGCCTGACCTTCCGCCTACTGGGCGGACGTGATTCACGTTTGCAACTTCCGGGACCCTCATTCATCATCAGGTGATGCTGATGCGAATGGGCATGCGGGGGCTGGTTTTCGTCGCGACTCTCCTCTTGGTTCCGGCGTGCGTTCCGGTTCCGACGCTCTCCCAAATCGGCCTGATCGGGGACGTTCAAACCGAACTAGCCCAGAACTCCTTTTCCGCCGCCGAGTCGGAACTGCACACCTATAAGGCTCAGCACGGCGTCACTCCGGAGTATCTGGAAGCCTTGTCCTGGATGGCCCGAGCTGCGGCCTCGACCAACCAGTGGGACCAAGCCGCTGCCTACGCCACCGAAACGCGCCGTCTCTCGGAACAGCAACTAACGGCGGCCAAGCGCAAGCTCGACGCCGAACCTCATCTGGCCGTCGCGCTCGGTGCCGCTTACGAAGTTCTAGCTCAGGAGAAGGCGGAAAAAGGGCAACCCGCGCAAGCGGTCGGCCTGCTACGTTCAGCTTTGGCGCGCTATGGAAACACATCGATTCGAGCGCGGCTGCAGAAGAACCTCAATCTGCTGGCTCTGGTCGGTCACCCCGCGCCGCCCCTGCGAGTAACTCAATATCTTGGACCGAAACCGCCCGCTCTCGTGTCCTTGAAAGGTTCGCCCGTTCTTCTATTCTTCTGGGCGCATTGGTGTGTGGACTGCAAGGCCGAAGTCCCCGTCATAGCCCGCTTACGGCAGGAGTTCGCTCCCCAGGGCCTGATCGTCATCGGGCCAACTCAACTCTACGGCTATGCCGCGCAAGGAGCCGATGCTTCGCCAGCGCAGGAACGGGCTTATATCGAATCCGTCCGCCAGCGTTATTATTCGAGCCTGCAGGATATGCCTGTCCCGCTGAGCCAGCAAAATTTCAATGCTTACGGGGCCAGTACGACGCCGACCCTGGTCGTCCTGAATCGCGTCGGAAAGGTGGCGATGTATCATCCGGGAGCGATGCCGTATGACGAACTGCGATCCGCCGTGCAGAAGGCGGCCGCTCGCTGAAGGTGCTTTGAAGGGACATGGCTTCAGCCATGCCGTCAGAACTCGCCGCACAAGCGGCTTTAGCTGCTGAGGGTTTACAGCGCAGCCGCCTGCTCCCGCCGCCGCGCCTGGATTTCGATATAGACGTTGATCAGCGAAACTGCGGCTGGCGTTACGCCGGGAATGCGCGAGGCCTGGCCGAGCGTCTGGGGGACGACTTTCCCGAGCTTTTCCTGCATTTCGCGCGACAACCCGCTCACCGCCCGGTAATCGAACCAATCCGGGATGTGGCGCTGCTCGGCCTTCTTCAGGCGTTCGATGGCGCGCTGCTGCTGGTCGAGGTATCCCGCATACTTGATTTCAGTCTCGACCGATTTAAGCTCGTTGCGGATTTCCGACGAGAGCTTAACCACAGGGGACACAGAGGGCACAGAGGAATCTCTTTCAAAAACCCTGAGCGCAAGATTCCGTAAAACCGGCGCCATTTGCTCGATGACAATCTCCGGCCTCTTGAGCAATTGCGCCAGCGATTGGCCGATCGCCGAAGAAAGATCGTGCGGGGCGGTTTCGCTGCCGGCGAGAACGGCCGAGCTACGCTCGGCTTGGACGGGCGAGGACGCCCGTCCCTCCACTTGCAACCCCTGCCCGATCTGCTCCGCCATCGCCGCCGTCAGCTTCGTCCGCTCCAGCGCCTGCTTCACTTCTTCCAGTCGCCGCTGTTTCGCTTCGAACTCCGCCCACGCTTGATCCGAAATCAGCCCCACCCGCCGGCCGTGCGGAGTCAGGCGCCGGTCGGCGTTGTCGATCCGCAGATGCAAACGAAACTCCGCCCGCGAAGTAAACATCCGGTAAGGCTCGTTGGTGCCCTTCGAAATCAAGTCGTCGATGAGAATGGCGGTGTAGGCCTCGGTGCGGTCGAGCACCAGCGGAGGCTCGTTCTTCACTTTCAGCGCCGCGTTGATTCCCGCCATGATCCCCTGGCAAGCCGCTTCTTCGTACCCTGACGTCCCGTTGATCTGCCCGGCGAGAAACAGTCCAGCAATCTTCTTCGTCTCCAGGGTACGCTTAAGTTCGGTGGGATCGATCGAATCGTACTCAATGGCGTAACCGGGCCGCATCATCTCCGCGCCGTCGAGCCCCGGAATCGACTTCAGGATCGCCAGTTGTACATCAATTGGCAGCGAAGTGGCCATGCCGTTGACGTAGATTTCGTGCGTGTTCAGTCCCTCGGGCTCTAAAAACAGTTGGTGCGTCAGCTTGTCGGGGAACTTGACGATCTTGTCTTCAATCGACGGACAGTACCGCGGCCCGGTCGAATGGATCTGCCCGCTGTACATCGGCGAGCGATGCACGTTCTCGCGAATGATGCGATGCGTCTCGTCGGTGGTGAACGCGATGTAGCACGGCACCTGAGAGTCGTGATGGGCAACGCGCCGGGTGCGAAAGCTGAACGGAGTCGGATCCACATCGCCCGGCTGCCGCTCAAAGCGCGACCAGTCAATGGTGCGCCCGTCCAGACGCGGAGGCGTCCCGGTTTTGAGGCGGCATCCGCGCAGGCCGAGCTTCTTGAGCGCTTCGCCGAGCAGAACGGCTGCCGGTTCTCCCGAACGTCCCGCCGGATACTGCTGCTCGCCGCAGTGGATCAGCCCGTTCAGGAAAGTCCCCGTCGTAATGATGACCACGCCAGCCGAGACGCGGCGGCCATCGCGGAGCAGAACGCCGCAGATGAAGTCCGCAGTTCTCAGTTCTCGGTTCTCGGAAACATCCGCAAGCACTGACGGCTGATGGCTGACGGCTGACGGCTGTTGCTCCACGATCACATCCGCCACTTCCGCCTGCTTGATCGTCAAGTTGGCCTGCGATTCGAGCACTTCGCGCATCTTCAGGCGATAGGCCTGTTTGCAGCACTGCGCCCGCGGCGACCAGACGGCGGGTCCGCGCGAAGTGTTGAGCAGGCGGAATTGGATTCCGACGGCGTCGGTGATTTCGCCCATGATGCCGCCCAGAGCATCCACTTCGCGCACCAGGTGCCCCTTCGCAATGCCGCCGATGGCGGGATTACACGACATTTGCGCGATCAGATCGATGTTCAGGGTATAGAGAGCGGTCTTTAGCCCCATGCGAGCAGCCGCCATCGCGGCTTCGCACCCGGCATGGCCGGCGCCCACCACGACTGCGTCGAAATGTTCGTTGTAGGGCATCATGAGTATTGGGTAGAGATCCCTCGCTCCGCTCGGGATTTCGCCAGCGGGCTCCCGCTTCGCTCACGCCCGCTAAGCGGCTCAACATCGAAATGTTCTGAAAAATGCATTTGTTCCCCAATGGTTACTACGGCCACAAGTATTTCGGTCAAGTAGCAGAGGACTAGAAGTACGATGATTCTACCAAGCACGCCCGGTTAGAGGGCAGGAACCATGCAAAGCCGAGCCAAGGTGGTTGTAGCCTACCTCGATGGCCGCAGGCTCAAGGGCTACACCAACGATTTTTCTCCGGTGCGCGACCATTTCTTCCTGTTTCCGGAGGGCGTCGATCCCAAACCAGGCGATCGCGGAACATCGGTTCGGGTAGCTGAGCTGAAGGCCCTGTTTTTCGTCAAGCAGTTTGCCGGCGACCCGGACCGCAAAGATGGTCCCGGCTTTTCCCAACTCCCAGGGCGGCGCATCGAAATCACTTTCTCCGATGGCGAAAAATTGATCGGCTCTTCGGTGGCCTACAACCCGAAGAATCTGGGTTTCTTCATGCAACCAGCCGACCCAGGCAACAACGAGCGAGTCTTCGTCGTGAACTGCAATGTGAAGCAGGCGAAGGTGCTCTGACACGTTGCGCCATCTTCGACGACAAGGGATGTCCCGCGTCCGACGACCATGGATTCGCCATAGGTTAGAATCGACAGTTCCTCTTTCGAACCCCTATGGCCCGGCCCATCCCCATCGGCGTGCGCGGCGAAGCGTCGGAAACCGTTGAGTTGAAGCACACGCTCGCCGCGCATCATCCCGAGTTGCCGCCGGTGTATTCGACTCCCGACATGATTCGGCTGATGGAAACGGCCGCCTTTTGTGCGCTGCAACCGTTTTGCGACGCGGGCGAAATCACGGTGGGAATCTCCATCCACGTGGAACACCGCGCGGCCAGCGGCATCGGAATGCTAATTCACGCCGAGGCGGAACTGGAATCGTTTGACGGGCGCTTCTACCTCGTGCGCGTCCGTGCCCACGACGGCACGCAGGAAATCGGCAGCGGCACGGTGGGACGCGCCGTGGTGCACGTCCCCAGTTTTATCCAGCGCATGCGCGAAAAAGCCCGCGGCAGCTGACGCGGCTGCAACCAACTTGCCAAGTAAGCAGGAGAGACAGTTATGGAATCCCACACCGACAAAGCAATTCAGTTCCGGATGCTCCATCGCGGACCGGGCGTGCTCATTCTGCCGAACGCGTGGGATGTGGCCAGCGCGCGCATCTTCGAGGAAGCGGGCTTCCCGGCGATTGCAACCACATCTGCTGGCATCGCTTTTTCGCTGGGCTATCCCGACGGCCAACGCATTCCACGCGCGGAAATGTTCGCGCGCATCTCCCGCATCGTTCGCGCGGTTCATGTGCCGGTAACCGCCGACATCGAATCGGGGTATGGTTCCACTCCTGAAGACGCCGCCCTGACCACGCGCGAACTGATTCACGCGGGAGCCATCGGGATGAACCTGGAGGATGCCAGCGGCCACCAGGATCAACCGTTGATCGACTTGCAATTGGCGGTCGAAAAGGTCAAGGCGTCGCGCCAGGCTGCCATGCAAATGCGGGCGCAGATTTGGATCAATGCTCGCACCGATGTGTACTTGCTACCGGGAGGCGATCCAGACGCGGACTACTCCGAAGCGTTGCGGCGGCTGCTGGCGTATCGCGACGCGGGCGCCGATTGCGTCTTCGCTCCTGGACTCAAGGATGCCGAGACGATTGGGCGGTTGGTGAAAGCTGTCGAGTGTCCACTTAACATTCTCGCAGGGGTGGGAACGCCCTCGATTCGGGAGCTCGAAAAGCTGGGCGTGGCGCGCGTCAGCGTGGGATCGGGCCCGATGCGCGCGACGCTCGGCCTGCTACGACGAGTGGCGGAGGAACTCAAGGCCTCCGGAACGTATAGCGCGATGGAGGGAGCGGTACCTTACGCCGAGGTGAATAAACTGTTAGGAGGTTAAGGCGCGGCTTGACCTGACCTGAGCCATGACGAATCGCGTCGCCTCCGCTTGCTTTGGCATCTTGTAGGAAGACATGATTCGCCTGCAGCCATGAATCGACCGCCAATCTGGTTTGAACGGAAATTTGACTTCACATTTCCCGTGGAGCAGCATCCGAACCTGTGCGCGCGTTTGCGAGGCACGCCGGCGCGGCTGGAAGAAGTTGTCCGCGGCGCTGTTGCTGAAGTCCTGGTTAGGAAGCCGGGCGCAAACGAAAAATGGTCGGCCCAGGAGCATACCGGGCACTTGCTGGACCTCGAACCTCTGTGGATGGCGCGCGTCGATGACTACATAACGGAAGCATCACGGCTTACTCTGGCTGACCTGAGCAATCGCAAGACCTTCGAGGCGCAGCACAACCAGCGCCCAATCGAGGAGATTCTGGCCGAATTCCGAGGCGCGCGCTTACGACTGGTGCTTCGCGTGGAGAAGATCGACCCTGCGATTTTTGCCCGCTCCTCTCTCCATCCGCGGCTGAAAATACCCATGCGGCTGGTGGACCATTTGTACTTTGCGGCAGAACACGATGACCACCATCTTGCCCACATCTGGGGACTGATCAACGCAGGTTAGCAGGGACGCACGAATCAAGAAGTGACTCGGATCAAGGGTTTCGCGCGCGGCAACACCTGGCCGATTTCGACGGCGGGAACCCCGGCAGCTTGCAGCGCGCGTGTGAGCACGTCGGCATCTTGGGCGGAAACGGAGATCAGCAAGCCCCCGGCGGTTTGCGGGTCGAACAGAAGCGTGCGGATATCGGTAGGAACCGACTCATCGTAGTCGACCAGGCATTCGGCAAAGTCACGATTCGCTTTGAGTCCGCCGGGAATGTGGCCGGCGCGGATGCAATCGAGCGCGCCTTCGAGCACGGGAACATTCGCTGAATGAAAGACCAGGCTGACGTTCGAGGCCAGCGCCATTTCGCGCGCGTGGCCGATCAGTCCGAAGCCGGTGACGTCGGTGAGGGCGTGGACGGACCAGGTCGGCACCATCGGCGTGGGTTGTCCTGCGGAGCTTCGCTCCGCATGGACGGGCGAGACGCCCGTCCCTCCACTGGCAGTGATCACCTCGGCCGCCGCTTTGTTCAAAGTTGTCATCGACTTCACGGCGTCGTCGATCCACTCCTGCTTGGCGACGCCCTTCTTGATCGCCGTCGAAATCACACCTGTGCCGAGCGCCTTCGTAAATAGCAGCTTATCGCCGGGTTGCGCACCCTGATTCGTCAGCACACGCTGGGGATGAATCACTCCAGTGACCGAGTATCCAAATTTCGTTTCCTCATCGCGGATGCTGTGGCCGCCCACCACCGTGCATCCGGCTTCGATCATCTTCGACAAGCCGCCGGCAAGAATACGTTCCAGAATGTTGAGGTCGGCCTTGTCGGGAAAGCAGACGAGGGCGAGCGAAGTCAGCGGCTTTCCTCCCATGGCGTAAACGTCGCTGAGCGCGTTGGTGGCGGCGATCTGGCCGAAGGTGTAGGGATCGTCCACAATGGGCGTGAAAAAATCAACTGTCTGGACGAGCGCCGTCTCGGACGTGAGCAGATACACGCCGGCGTCGTCGGCGTGATCGAAGCCGACTAGCACCTTCGGGTCCTGTTGCCGGGCTAATTTCCCAAGCACCGTGTCCAGCGCCGCCGGACTCAGCTTGGACGCTCAACCCGCCGCTTTTACGGACTCGGTCAGACGGAATGGTTTTGCTTCAGGCACGAGGCCATTGTAACCATTGCAGAGGTCAGAGGTCAGATTGCAGAGGTAAGAGCCTTCGGTTTTCACCGGTGATAGCCAAGACTTGACCTTGCACACCACGCTGTCGGATGGGGTCGCTACTGTCAGGCCGTAACAGGGTTTTGAGCGTAATGGCTGCAGGGCGAACAAACGGCGCAACATTATGTAATCGCATGATTATTTACTTGACAAAAGTAACGCATGTATGACACAATTCTCTATATGGAAGCTAATTGTCATCCTTTCTTTAGCTTAGCGGCTGATGCGGATGCCCGCAAAGTCCTCCGCAAGTCCTTTTTGATGCTCGCCAATAGTTTCCTCGTCGGAACCTTTTTCAGTGCTTCCCGTTTTTCTTTCGCGTCCATGGAGGTATCCCTGTGACTCTAATTGACGTTATAAACCTGTTTGATACCGATGAAAAATGTCGTGAACTGCTTGTCCGGCTGCGCTGGCCCGCTGGCGTTGAGTGCCCGCGCTGCAAGATGCCAGTCGTCGAACTGGAAACGGCAAAGCAGCTTTTCTACTGCAGGGACTGCGACTATCAATTCACCGTCACTGCCAGCACGATCTTCAATGATTCCCATCTCCCTTTGCAAAAGTGGTTTCTCGCGACTCTGCTGCTCTGTGAGGCTCGCAAAGGAATGTCGGCAAATCAGATCAAGCGAACTTTGGGGGTCAGCTACAAGACCGCGTGGTACCTCTGCCATCGCATCCGTGCAGCCATGAAAGAAGCAGATCAGCCCATGCTTGACGGTACTGTCGAGATGGATGAAACGTATATCGGCGGGAGACAGCATCGCGGAAGAGGCTGGAACACTCCCGATAACAACAAAGAAATTGTGATTGGCATCCGGCAGCGTGGCGGAGAACTGCGATTCTTCCATGCGGAAGATGCGAAGTCGGGCACACTGGCGAAGTACATCCAAGAGAACATCAGCACAGATGTTGAAGTGATGGTCACAGACGAAATGCCTGCCTACCCAAAGGCAATGATAGGTGCTGGGGTTCTCGGCTCCAAGCATAAGACCATTCGGCATCGTGACAAGGTTTACGTTGACGGTGAGGTTCACACGAACACCGTCGAATCGGCGTTCTCGCTCTTGAAACGTGGCATCATGGGAAGCTGGCACAAGATCAGCGCCAAGTACCTCGCGGCTTACTTGGACGAAATGACTTTCCGGTTCAACCGTCGCAAGCGCTCCGATCTGTTCGTCGACACTTTGCGTCATATGGTCACTACACCGGTTTTGACTTTCGGGAAGTTGACCGCTTAGAAAAACCTTTTAGCGGGTCCCCTATCTTCTGCCTTCCTTCGTGCTTTTCAGTGAAGTCAAGATCGCTTGCGAGAGTGTCAGCGATTCCTTCAGGGATTGTCGGTAGGCTTTTCCACTTCTCTCGTACTTTCTCAATCCCCTTAGGTTGAATACCAGGGACACTGCGCCCAGGTCGGTCAGTCGGCTTAAAGGTTAAGAAGATTGTTTCCTCGCCAATGCCCTCGGCTGATTTTTCAGCCTCAAACTTCGCGGAGAGCAAACTGTACATTGCTTCGCCACGTTTCATATAGCGGTTGAAGCCAACCCTAGCTAGACCTATGTAAGCTATCGTGGCTCCTGTTCCAATTGCTGCGCAACCTTGGATATCACAGTAGGTAACTTTCCCGCATTCTGTGATCGTAAAAATGTGCGGCTGGTCGGATTCATCAAAGCCCAAGAATAATAGTTTCCATTCCGCCTCAACTCTTTTGATTTCCTTAGTCAGTTCATCGAAAAACTGTCGATCAGATAGCTTCAGAACGCGGTATTCGGCGTAAGACTCAATATCGTAATCGGTAAGAATGTCCGACTCTATGATTCGCTGACGTTCTTCTCGATACGCTCGACTGCATACTTTTGCAAAACTGCGAAGCCTGTTTTCTTTAGCATTCGCAGCCGATGTCTTGATGGCATCGACTAACGCAACAGCGGATGAATTTGGCCCCGCGAACATAACCCGCCACTTCGCATGGATAGTTCGGAGCTTCCACGCCATTCCTTCAGCACTGAACATATCGCCCCACGATACCTTACGGTCAGAAACCGTAAAGATCGAAACCGGAGATTCTGGGTGTTGATTGACTCCAGCAATGCAAACGGTCACGGCTCTCCTCCCGACCGAGAGCCGCTTTTGTACAGGGGATATGTATCGGCGCGGCTCAGGGTACATTTAAGCACCCTCCCGCACTTTTGTGAAGTAAATAATCCTGTGTAATCGCCTTCCATGAGAAGGCCGGTCGGTGTCAAGTAGATTTTGATTTGCCCTTCCTAAAATCCACCTTCCTTCCTAGCGGAGGGGTTTGCAGAGCGGCCCGGAGCCTTCAAGGGCGCGTTCTGTGCGGCGCGTGAGCGAACCCTTGACGGCGAGGACCGCTCGGCCACACTTCCGCTAGGAAGGAAGGTGGGGGATGTGCGCTGGTGGTTTTGTCCGATCCAACGCTGTTCCCCAAAGCCCTTTGCGCGCTCCTACTGCCGCCACCCTGGTTTCGTCAGTTACTTCCGGATTGCCCGTTACGGGCTTAATTCGCAGGACCTGCAAGGAAAGGAAAAGGACCGCAAAACGAAGCGCATACGTCGAATGACGGACACAGAGAAAGTGATCCGTGCCCGTCAGAAGGTTACGCTCATTGCGGGGGCGCTATTTCCCGCGAACGACGCCGTTAATCGCTTGCGAGCCGAAGTGGCCGCTCGCCGGCATTCCGAACACCAACGTTATGTTCGAAAATCCGGCTTGGGTTCCGCCCGTTACGCAAACCGTTAGTAGTGACGTTTGACCCTGAGGGGCAAATGGCGGGTAGCCACCATTTCCGGTAACGCTCGCGGGTCCTGTGACCATGAAACCAGTCGTAGTGGGAGGCTTGTAGCTGGCAGTGGGGCAGCCACTGGCCACTGAGCTTGGATCCGACGTGACCTGTGCATCCCTCATCGTGATGTGGTGAGTATGCGGACTTCGGGTTGCCGGCGAGTCGGGATCGGCGTTGGGACTAATCGAAAGCCAGTAGTCGGAATTTTCCATGGTCAAAGCAGCCGAAAAGTCCGCCGTGCTGCCATTCCGACTCAAGTCCAGGCGCCAGACTCCGTGGAGCTCCCACGGACCGCTGGGATTGCCTTTCGCGTCGTGTGCAGCCGTGAAGTCGCTGATAATGCCGCGAAAGTGCTCGCGGCTTCGACCTTGCGCCGCCGCACTCGTCCCTAGCGCGAGCACGAGAACCCACGCCCCTACCGACCAGAAGAGAGTTTTACTGTTCATAGTTGCCTCCAGAAATTTTGGGAACACTGATCTTCTTCAGCGAATCATCGCGCCGCGCGGCGAACGCCTCCACCCGAGATCAAAGGCGGGGTGGCTGGCGCAGTTGCATCGCGGCGAGTCGTACCCTGACGCGCCATGCACAGATTGGGTGAGCTTGAGGACACTAAGCAAACAGCAATAAACGGAACGGCCCATTTGCGGCCAAATGCCGTGCTTTGCAGTTCTCAACCGGGGCATTACAATCGGGGCGATTGTCCCTGACCGCTCACAGGAGGGCGAGTGGGCGAACCATTCTCTAACAAAACGCTGTCCGAGACCCCGTCCGAGCGTCGGCTTGATTCCTGGAAGGAGATTGCCACGCACCTGGGCCGGGATGTGACGACCGTCCAGCGCTGGGAGAGGCAGGAGGGGATGCCTGTCCACCGCCACCTGCACCACAAGCGAGGCTCCGTCTATGCCTTGAGTGCCGAGCTCGATGCCTGGCGGCAAGGCCGCAAACTCCGTTTCGAGGAGAAACAAGAGCTAGCCTCGGAAGCTGCTGGGGCGGGTGGCCGGCAAACGACCGTTCCGCGCGGACGTCGCTGGCTCATTCTTGGCTCCTCAGTGGTGGTACTTGCTGCCATAGTTTCCCTTGCCTACTTCGCAACACGGATGCGGGCAAAGGATGCAAGCCGGGCCAAAATTCGCTCTTTGGCAGTGCTTCCCTTGCAAAACTTGAGTGGCGATCCGTCGCAGGACTACCTCGCCGACGGGATGACCGAGGAGCTCATCGGGCGACTTTCCAGGATTCACGGATTACGGGTCATCTCTCATACTTCCACTATGCACTTCAAGAACACCCAGCTCTCCGTACCAGAGATTGCCAGGATGCTTGCGGTCGATGCGATTGTTGAGGGGTCGCTGGTGCAAGAAGGGCACCAGCTGCGTGTTCACACCCAATTGATTCGTGCCGCGACGGATGAGCACATTTGGGCGGGAGAATACCAGCGAGAATACCAAAGCATTCTCGAAGTGCAGGAGGAAGTCGCTCGGAATATTGTTGAGCAGATCCAACTGAATCTCACACCGGAGGACCGTGCGCGTCTGGCCTCCAGGCCCCCGGTCGATCCTGAGGCTTACGAGAGTTACCTGAGGGGCCGTTACTACTTCAACCAGCGAACCGAGGATGCGCTCCACAAAAGCATCGCCTCGTTCCAGCAGGCGATCGCGCGCGACCCAGGCTATGCCCCGGCCTACAGCGGACTGGCGGAGGCCTACGCAATGCTTGGATTCCGCGGTGGTTTTCCATCGAAGGACGCTCTCTCAGGTGCAAAGAAAGCGGCTCTAAAGGCGATCGAACTCGATGACGCCTTGGCCGAACCTCACGCTTCTCTCGCGTTCATCGCGGAGACCTATGAGTGGGACTGGCCTGCGGCCGAGCGAGAATACAAGCACGCCCTGGAATTGAACCCAGGTTACGCGCAGGCTCACAACTGGTATGGCGGTTATCTCACGTACACAGGACGATTCAATGAGGGGGTCGCTGAGGCCATGCGCGCTCGTGAACTCGACCCTCTGTCCCTGCCTCTGAACAATGCGCTGGCGGGAAGGTTGTTGGCGGCAGGGCGTTACGATGAAGCACTCCGGCAGGTCCAGACAACCTTGGAACTGGATGAGCACTTTGCACCGGCTCACCAGACTCTGGGCTGGGTCTACCTGCACGGCGGCAAACAAGATGATGCCATTCGAGAGTTTCAAAACGCGCTAGAACTCGCCGGAGCTGCAGACACGGACATTCAGTTGGACTTGGGCTTTGCCTACGCCGTGTCGGGACGCCCGGATGAGGCAAGAAGAATACTCGCGACCCTCCAGCAGCTGCACCAGCAAGGCATCGTTCCGGCCGCTTCACTGGCGACCCTACATGGAGCGTTGGGCGAATCGAACGAAGCTTTTGTCTGGTTGGAAAAGGCCTATCAGGAGAGGGACCCTCAACTCACATATCTCAAAGCGGGACGAAGATTCGAGCCGCTCCGTGGAGACCCGCGATTCGGACAATTAGTACGCCGCGTCGGGTTACCCGATTAAGGCACCCCACAAAGAACGCGGCGCTACAACGTGACGTTTCCCATGATTTTCGGACAGATAGCCGGCAAACCGCAAGCTATCCCCCAGCTGGTGGGCAATCTTCTCAATTGGCGAAAAATCGCGATTACACTCAAAATCCCCTGATCGGATACCGGTCCGTGTCCGATACGTGGAGCCCTGTCAGCCCTGTCCGTAAGGTCGAGTTCGAACTATTACATTTCACCTCTGCAATCTCACTTCTCACCGCTGACCTGACTTTGGTACCCTGCATACACCTATGCGCCTTCAACCGACCCTATTCCTCCTCGTTGCCATCGCGGGTTCCGTCTTCGCTCAGAACGTCAAACCAGTTGCCGACCGCCTCGCTGCCCAGAACGCCATTTTCGAAGAGCAGTACGAGTCCGATCTCCGCAACTTGCCCGAGCGCGCCACCGCCTTCGGCGACTACCGCTACAATGACAAGCTTGCCGAGCACTCGCTCGCAGCCATCGCCCAGCGCCATCAGACCGACGAGGACTTCCTGACCCGGCTTGAGGCTATCTCGACCGCAGGCTTCTCTGAGCCGGACCAACTCTCGCACGACCTCCTGGTTCGTGTCCTCGAGCAGCGCATCGCCGACTTCAACCTCAAAGAGTACGAGATGCCCATCAATCAGCAGAATGGCATCCACACCCGCTTAGCGGACCTGCCGCTGTCCGTCCCCTTCGACTCGGTTAAGCACTACGAGGACTACCTCGCCCGTCTTCACCAAATCCCTCGCGTTTTCGACCAGACCACCGAAGTCCTGCGCGCGGGCATGAAGGACAAGCTCATGCCCGTCCGATTTCTGCTGGAGAAGCTCCCCGTTCAGTGTCAGGGCATCATCGACGCCGACCCGTTTCTAAGGCCGACAAAGAAGTATCCGGCCGGCATCTCTCCCGAAGATCAGAAGCGCCTGACCCAGCAGATCACCGACGCGGTCAACCACGACGTCATCCCAGCGTACAAGACGTTCGCGAGCTTCCTGCGCACGGAATACGCGCCCGCCGGCCGTACCACTCTCTCCGTCACCTCTCTGCCCGATGGCCAGAAGCGCTACGAGAACGACATCTACGCCAGAACCACCACGCGCATGACGCCGGACCAGATTCATCAACTGGGCCTCCGCGAGGTCGACCGTATCCAGGCCGAAATGACGGCGATCGCCAAGAAGGAGGGCTTTGCCGACCTGGCCTCTTTCCGGGCCTCTCTCAAAACCAATCCCAACTACATTCCCACCTCGTCGGAGCAGATCCTCGAGGGTTATCGCCACTACATTGCCCAGATGGAACCAAAGCTCCCGCAGCTCTTTACTCTTCTTCCGAAGTCGCCGGTCACGGTTGAAGCCATCCCCGCCTTCCAGTCCGCCGCTGCCACCCACTACGTCACCGGCACTCCGGACGGCAAGCGCCCCGGCCGGGTCGTCGTCGCCACCTCCGACTTCGCCGAGCGCTCGCTCATCGGCGACGAAGCGACCGCCTACCACGAAGGCATTCCCGGACATCACATGCAGCTATCGGTACAGCAGCAACTCACCGGGTTGCCAAAGTTCCGCCTCCACAACCTCGGCTTCAACGCCTATACCGAAGGCTGGGCCCTGTACGCGGAGCAACTCGGCAAAGAAGTCGGCTTTTATCAAGATCCCGTCTCGGACTACGGCCGTCTCTCCTCCGAACTCTTCCGCGCGGTACGCCTGGTCGTTGACACCGGAATCCATTCGAAAGGATGGACCCGCGATCAAGTCGTGGATTTCTTCCGCAAGTCTGGCGCGGTTGACGAACCCACCATCCAGTCCGAGACCGACCGCTACATCGCGTGGCCGGCGCAGGCTCTCAGTTACAAGCTCGGCCAGCTCAAGATCCGGGAACTCCGCACACGCGCCCAGAAAGAATTGGGCCCCAAGTTCGACATCCGCAGCTTCCACGACGAGATGCTCAACGGAGGAACCCTTCCCCTCGACCTTCTGGAAGCCCGCACGGACAAGTGGATCGCACAACAGAAATCGAAGTAACGGCGACGCGAAAACCGCCCCGCTGCCGAGGAGGCCCGCTCATTTGTGGAGTTCAATGGCCACGACGTAGGGTGCTGCCGACTTGGCGGAGGACACAACGTATTCGACTTTTGCCGACATTCCCTCTAGGTCTTGGCAGGGATTGATATCTCCCTTAGGCGCGAAGCCGAGCGCGGTGAACCCGATCTTGTAGTAGTTGCCACTATGCAGTGGCGTCGTTTTGCCTTTGGCGGTAATCGTCAGTTCGATGCTTTGGGCGTGACACTGCACGTTCTGCAGCACGCCGGACAAAAAATGGTGAGGCCCCTTCGGAACTTCTTCCTCGGCTGGCTCAGCGAGCTCGGCGTTCGCTTGGGCGGTGGCTTTCAGTTCTTCGGCCACGCGCCTACTTTGTTCCGCCGCCTGTTGCTGAGCTGTCATGTACTCCTCAGCGCGCGCGAGAGAGTTCTGGACCATCGCCGTTTCCTCCGGAGACTTGGCTACCCGCAGGGCGTTGCGGAGCACGGCCACCGCGTCTTTGCCGCGATCCATCTCCATAAGGACGTTGGCTCCGGTCACGCGATAGCCGACATTCCCGGGGTCCAGTTGCGTTGCCGTAAGGGCCATCATGTGCGCCTCATCGAGATTTCGGCGCCGCATGCCCTCGAAGGCGGCCAAGCTATTAAAGGCCGGCGCAAACGACGGGTTGAGTTTAATGGCGGCGCGTAGACTGCTCTCCACTTGCTCGTCGTCGCCCGGGTCGGCCCCGGCATCCATTGACATCGCGGCATAGTAGTAATTGGCGATGTAGCTCTGCGAGTCAAGTTTTACTGCCCGTTCATACCACTTGCGCGCCTCCTCCACGTGCCTCGCGCGAAACTCCAGAAATCCCATGGTTTCATGCGCTGAAACGTTCTGTGGATCCTCCTGCAGCACCCGGTCCAGGAGCGGCCGGGCATCCGCAACCCGATCGTTGTACGCCAGGAAATCCGCGCGCACGGCATCGGCCTGCGCCCCGGTCAGGGCTTGCACCTTGAATGTCGTGTCGTCCACTTCGGTCGAAGTCACCAGCTTGAAGTAGCCAAAGCTCCCCTGGCGGATGTAGCCTTCCAGGTTTGATTGCAGTTGTTTGAGATCGCCGAACACGCGAGTGGCTGCGGTTACAGGGTCTACCTTCTTCGCCAATAGTTCCGCGTAGTCGGCCAAGAGGTGTTTCTTTTCTTGATGATCTTTTACATAAAGGTAGTGGGTCAGCGCCCACGACTCCGCGTAGAAAATGGAGCCTTTGTTTTCCTCGTGGTAGTAGGGCGAATTGGTGTCGACGGTGAACAGCGTAGCCAGCGGCAGCAGCTGGTTTTCGCGCAACCACAGGATGTTCTCCTGACTCGGCTGCCCCAGCGCGACCTCTTTCTCGTGGATGTCGGTATTCTCATAAAACTCCGCCAGCCCCTCATTCAGCCACAAGGGCAGCCACTCCGCGGTCTTGCCGAGGAGAAAGTGCGTGTACTCGTGATAAACCACCGCGTAGGGGTGTTCGCCCTCTGCGTCCAGCCGCATGAGAACGTAGTTCTTGTCGGGCGCTTGCAGAAAAAGTCCGCCCAGCTTGAGCTGCCCTTTTGCCAGATAGACTTGCGGTTCGAGCGTGCGGAAGTCTCTCTCATCCTTGACGGCCAGCACGATGATGGGCGAGCCGGTATCGATGGATAGCCGCGGAAAAGCGACATGAAAAACCGAGCGCATACGCTCAAACTGGTCCGCAAAGCGCCGCCCCGTCTTCTCGTTCGCGTTCGTTACCACAGTGAAATGCTGACTGCGGACTTCCAGCCAGTTCTCCGGTTTATCGCGCGCCGCCGCCAGTGCAGCCGCGAGCAAGGGCAGGAGCAATGCAATACGTTTCCACATAGCGAGCCAGCATAGATACACCGCAGAGCACCGCGACTCAAATGAACTGTTCACGCAAAGGCGCCCTGCGGCAAGTACTGATGAACTACCTCTGCAACTAACTTCTGGCTTCCTACTTCACTGTCACCTCGGTGATCTGCAGATCCGGATAGGCGTGGTTCCACTGCGCCGAGATGTTCTCGAAGGTCAGGCGGAACGGTTTGCTCTCGCCCGGCGCGAGCGGTGACAGGCTGAGGTCCACGGCTTCGTCGTACGGTCCGCCGGTGCGCAGGACCCGGATGGGAAGTTCCTCGCGCTGCGCCGTCTGACCCAGGTCGTCCTTGAACGTGACTTGCACGACGGCGTGGATGACCGTCTTATCGCCGGTGTTGGTGATGGCGCCATCGAGATAGCTGACGGTTGCGCCCACAAAATTCTGCGCGGCGCTGGTCTTCAGGTCTGAGAATTTCAGGTACGCGGCATAGGCTGGGGGCGCGGCGGGCTTCTTCTGCTCGGCGCGGAAAATCAGCGCCAGAATACCGACGACAACTCCGACGATGACAATCCCGACAAGAATCGGACGCAAGCTGGATTCTTGCTCCGCAGCGCGGTTTAGATTTGGCTGGATCAAGCCATCCATGGCGGGATTGTACTACCGGCGGCTGCTTAGGAATGCGAACTCATGAATACGAGCTAGCGAGATTCCGCGCCGGAAGACGCTGCGGGGCTCCCCGGCATCCGCGAATCGGTAATGCGGTAGTTCTTATACTCGATCGTCAGCGTGGCGCGCCCGCCGAGCCGGATGTAGCTAACCGACTCGTTGCGCCGGGGAAGCCAGAAATCCTGCACCTTCATATACTCATGATGAATGTCGTTTTTCTTCGTCCAGAAGGAAGGATTCTGGGCCGGCTCGGCCTCAATCCGGGTCACGGCGAAATCGGTTCCGTCCACCCACACCTTGCCGCGATAGAGGTACTTGCTTCTCGTTTTCGGATAAACGGCGAGCACGTATTGGCCGCCCTTGTCCACCGAAGTGACGCCCAAAGAATTAGGGCCTGAGGAATTGACGCTCGAGGGCTCGAAGCCGATTAGCGCGAAGTCGTAGTTGTCGCGGTTCAGCAGCGTGCGCGCGTGCATTTCCGGCTCTGCGGCTTCCTTTTCGCTTTCCAGCAGCCTTTTGAATACGCGGTTGACGATCAGCTTCGATCCGGTTTCGGAGATGATCTGAAAGCGCTTGGTAGAAGGACTGTCGTAAGTGGCCTCCACGGTCATTTCGGCGTCGCGATCGCCCGGGAATCCGCGATAGGAAAGGTGATATACGCGCGTGGATTCGTAGTGGCCGAGAGCCTGCGCCCGCTCTCCATCTCGGCGGACGAGATTACTTACGACCTGGTCGACCGAAAGTGGCGCCGTAGTGATGGAAGGCGGGAGCGGATCGGGATCCGCGCCGGCCGCGAATGTGCCAGCCAGTGTGGCCACCAGCACGAAGAAGAGCCTGGTCGAGCCTGGGATCGAATTCTGGATCGAGCTGTGGATAGAACTCTGGATGGAATTCGAGAATATGCGCATGCATCATCCGACGAAGGCCTAGCTTACCACCACCGCTGGGCGTCCCCGAGTGTTGGGTGGGCCCGACTGCCGAGCGGCTGTCATGTCAAGATTTCGGCACCGGCTTCGGCATCGACCCAGGCAAATTCCTCGGGTACCCTGGGCGCTTCCACTCACTTCCGGGAGGAGGCAGCGGAGCCGAGGGAATGTTTTCAATTACTTGCGAAAAGGAGCAAAATGGCTACATAATTGCCGTCACAATCAGAACAAGGAGCCCTCCCCATGTGGATCCGTGAAAGCGAAAGGTGTGTTCATTGGAACTGGATTGCGATTTTCTCCTACAGCGCGTCGCTGGTTCTCAGCCTGGCGATTTGGAGAGGTCTATTCCGGACGGTAGAACACTTAATGAAGTAGGACGAATGAAGTAGGACGAGAAGCCAAGCAGTAAGAATTTGCCAGCGCGGCGCCCGGAAGCCGCTGGCGCGATCTTACCGATCGTTTCCTACCGGTCGTAGTGCAGCAGCGAGAACACGTCGTACTGCGTCAGTTTCTCGCGCCCTCTCAGAAAGTCCAGTTCGACCGCAAACGCCAGGCCGGCAATTTGCGCTCCCAGGCCGCTGGCCAGTTCCGCCGTCGCGGCCGCCGTTCCGCCAGTGGCCAGCAGATCGTCCACAATCAGCACCCGCTGGCCTTTTCCGATGGCATCTTTGTGGACCTCCAGCGCATTGCTGCCATACTCCAAGTCATAGCTGACCTTCGCCGTTTCGGCTGGCAGCTTTCCCGGCTTGCGGACAGGAACGAAGCCCGCATTCAGGCGGTAGGCGAGCGCCGGAGCGAAGATGAATCCGCGAGCCTCCATGCCCAGCACCAGGTCGATCTTTTTGCCAATATAGTTTTCCGAGAGCGCGTCAATCAGCTGCGCGAAGCCGACCTTATCCTTGAGCAGCGTGGTGATGTCGTAGAACAAGATGCCTTTTTTCGGGAAGTCGGGGATTTCCCGGATCAATTTCTTCAACTCGCTGCAATCCACGGCTGCCTTGGTCGACATCTTTGTCTATGCTCCTTGAATTAGAAATCTCGAATGAGAAATGAAGCCAGGCCGGCGACCGGCTCAGCTTCGGATACTTCCACCTCATCCACGCGCGCCGCTCGTGGGCCTTCGCGCAACCGCGAGTGCAACCCAGCCAACTGGCCGCGGGTCCCCTGCGCCAGGATCTCGACGGTGCCGTCGGGATTGTTGCGCACCCAGCCGGCAATCTGGAGGATGAACGCTTCGCGCTCGACAAACCAGCGGAAGCCGACGCCCTGTACACGTCCGCGAACGAGAAAGCGGCGGGCCTGGCTAGTAGGTTGGTCTTTGGCGGAAGTCATCGTTAATTGCAGAGGTCAGAGGTCAGATTGCAGAGGTGAAAACCCTCGCCGAAGGCTCTTACCTCTGCAGTCTGACCTCAAACCTCTGACCTTCACTGCGCTCTCGACAAATACGTGCCTTCCGCCGTGTCGACTTTGATTTTCTCGCCTTCGTTGATGAACGGCGGCACCTGCACGATGAGGCCGGTCTCGGTTTTCGCCGGCTTGGTTACGCTCGATGCGGTTGCGCTCTTCAGTCCGGGCTCGACTTCCAGCACGGTCAACACCACGGTCTGAGGCAGCTCGATGCCCACGGCCTTGCCATCGAAAAACTCCACTTTAATTTGGAGGTTTGACGTCAGGTAATCCACCGCATCGCCGAGGGTTTCGCGGGTGAGGTGGGTCTGCTCGTAGTTTTCGGTGTTCATGAAGTAGTAGCTGTCGCCGTCGGCGTACAGGAACTCCATGTTGACCTCGTCGACGTTGACCTTCTCGATGGGGTCGGGAGAGCGGAAACGATGCTCGAACATGGCGCCGGTGCGCAGGTTGCGCAGTTTGGCCTGGATGAAGGCGCGCAGGTTGCCCGGGGTACGGTGTTCGACGCTGAACACGGAATGCAAGTCGTTGTTGTGCTTGATGATCATGCCGGGACGGAGTTGGGTCGCTGGAATCGACATTGCTGGTTTACATCTCCTTCACTCTGCTAGGGATTCTGAGCAGCGGGGCAGGGCCGGGGTCCCCAGCAGCCCGCTTTTGGCCCGCTGGAGTGGAGGTCGCCGTGACTTCCGCCGCACTTGGAATCAACTGTTCATTTTACACAGGGGAAGAGCGTTGTGGGAAACGGGGCCGGGGGAATTTGTAATTGGCAATTTGTGATTTGTAATTGAAGAACCTCGCGAGTGCATCGGGTCGAAATTACAAATTACAAATCACAGATTGCCAATTCAATTCGGGTCTAGAATAGAGCTGATCGGGAGGTCCATATGCGCATTGGAAAGTACGAGAGTTCGGAGGGTACGGTCGGCACCGCAGTTACTTTTCTGCTGATCGGGCTCGGTGTCGGCGCTGCCCTCGGTCTGTTGCTCGCGCCGAAGGCCGGGAAACAGTTGCGGAAAGACCTGCGACGCTCCTACGACGACGCCCTGGGAACCGTCTCCGACTGGACGGGCGAAGCGAAAGATCGTTTCGAGGAAGCGGTCGAAAAGGGCGGCGATTTCGCGGACGAACTGCGCGCCAAAGTCGAGCCCCTGAGCGATTTGCTGCGGCGTCCGTAAGTTGCCAGCGCGGTGAAATCATCGCCAACAGCGACTACAAGTGCCGCTCCTCGCTCAGCGGCACAGTCGTTGGCCGGTAGTCGTTGGCGGTTGGCAAGACGGAGTCTTACGGTTCGACCTGGGTTTCGTCCTCGAGCGTGCGCTTCTTCTTGTGCACATTGCGGATGACGATGCCCAGGGAGAAGCGGAAGTTGTCCTGCTTCTTATTGACACGCACAGACGAGTTGGGATCGAGAAAATTGGTGCCGGTCTGCAAATAATCGGCTTTGAAGCGCAGCGCGAAGCGCTCATTGATTTTGCGGTCGAGGCCGACGCCAGCCACCAGCGCCCGGCCAGTGCCGACTTGCACGTTGGTCTGACCCGTAGCGGCCGCCACGCCGCGCGTGCCCTGATGTCCGTACAGGAGTTCGCCAATCGGCGTCCAGCGTTCATATTTGCGGCGGGCGAACTGCGCGCCAAAAAGAAAGTTGTACTCCCGCGTCGTCACGTTGAATGTGGGGACAGTACCCGGGCAGAAAACGTTCGGGCACTTGGGAAATGGATCCGACACTGCGCTCGGAATCTTCGACGTCCCGAAGTATTGTCCGCCCTCCACGATGAGCCCCAGCCAACGGGTCGCGTTGGCACCGAGAGAAGCGTCCCAGCCCGGCAAACCCGCCCAGTATCCGGCGTTAAAAAGGCCGGCCTCGGCGTACGAGCCGCCGAGAAACAGTTCGAGGCGCGGATACGGGTGCGCCGGCGGCGCGGGTTTGGCGGTTGGATTCGGGATATCAACTGGCTCGGCTGCCGGGGTCTGCACAGGAGCTTGCGCGGGGCTTTGGGCTGGAGCGGGAGTTGGAGCCTGCGCCCACGACATCGCACACAGCGCAGCTACGCCGGCCATAACTCCCAGGTATTTCCTCACGATTCCTCCTTGAAATGCAGTACTGGCGCCATCCAACTTGGATGCATCCGGCAAACTATCGAGTATACCGAAGTCGGAGAGAGTGTCCGCGCCACGTTCACGAGCGGGTCGATACAATGATTGGAATCCATGGAAATTAGACTGACGGAAACCGAAGTCCGCGTGCTCGGGTCGCTGATCGAAAAAGACATCACCACACCGGAATACTATCCGCTGTCGCTGAACGCACTGGTGAATGCCTGCAACCAGAAGACGAATCGCGATCCGGTGATGCAGTTGGACGAAGACGCGGTGCGCGGCGCACTCGATGGTCTCGAGCAGCAGCGCCTGGCCGGGCCCGCGCGCGGCGCCGACAGCCGCGTCACCAAGTACGAGCAGCGTTTGCAGGAGGTGTTTAACTTCACGCGTCCGGAGATAGCAGTGCTGTGCGTGCTACTGCTGCGCGGGCCGCAGACGCCCGGAGAACTCCGCGGACGCGCCGAGCGCATGCATCACTTCGAAACGCTGGAAGACGTTCAGTCGGCGCTGCAGAAGTTGATGCAGCGCGAACCTCCGCTGGCGAAGGTCCTGCCACGCCAGCCGGGGACGAAAGAATCGCGGTACGCCCATCTGCTCGCCGGGGATGTGGTGGAAGTGGAGGCGACGGTGCAAGTCAGCGCGCGGGGTGGGCGAAATCCAGCAGACGACGAGCGCATCGCGAGGCTTGAGGAAGAAGTGGCTGACCTGCGGAGAGAAGTCGGCGAAGTGAAGTACGAATTGGAGAGATTTCGAAAGCAGTTTGAATAGGACCCCAACATCATGATCGGCACATGCGACCAGTGTGGAGAGAAGTTCAATTTCGAGATTTTTCACAACGGATTTGGCGACTCTTCCTATGCCTACTGCGGCACCTGCGGCATGACGGCGATTCTATCCGGGTGGCACAAGCAGTGGCCTTCTGGCGTCAGATGCACGCAGGCAGAGATTGCAGCGGAGATGGAGCCTCATCTAAGACCTTGCGAGTGTGGCGGCACATTTGCAAAAGGCAATTCGCCGCGTTGTCCCCACTGCAAACAGCCCCTTTCGGCGGGGAAGGCAACTGAATACATTGAACAGCAATCCCCTGGTGCCCGAAAGGGATGGCGCTGGCAGCGGAGTTGGGTTGGACTCTACTGCGCAGTTGTTGACGGTCGGCAGGTAGCCAATATCTTTCAAGAGGCAAAGTGAACCGCTTGTTTCACTCACCGTTGTGAAACTCCAGGAGCACCTCGATCAATCCCACAATGTTCTCATTCAGTCGCGGCAAGTCTGCGGCGGGTATCCAGTACTCGGCGTGGTGGGTATCGCCGACGATGTGCTGTTGGTAGTCGTTCAGGAAGCTTGTTCGAACTCGGAAACGAAGGACATAACCCGCGAAACCTGAGGATTCATCCTTCGTATTCCAATCACGGGCAATCTGGATCGCGTACCCTTCCGTAGCTACGGGATAGAAGAACGGCTGATCCGAATGACGCGGTGGGAACTCGCGAAATCCACTGGTGCGGACGAGTTCTAGTTCTCCTTGGCCCACTGGTCTATAGAGGGTTGTCAGATCCGTCACAAGTATAAGAATAACCGCATCAGCAGTAGCGTGGTGTTGCCCTACAGCACCCGCTCCTGCGTATATCCCGCTGCGCCAAGCGCCGAGATGATTTCGGCGATATGGTCGGGGCCCCGGGTTTCCATGGTGATTTCGATGGCGGTCTCACCCAGGCCCACGCCGTGGTAAGCGCGGTCGTAATCGGTCTCAACGATATTGGCGCGGTGCTGCGCCAGGATCGACGTGAGGCGATGCAGCGCTCCGGGATAGTCGGGCAGATGAACGCGCAGGCGCACCAGGCGTCCGTCTTTGACCAGGCCGCGCTCGATGATGCGCGAGAGCAGCGTGACGTCGATGTTTCCGCCGCACACCAGCACGGCAACCTTCTTCCCCACCAGCGTCAGCTTGCGATTGACTAGGGCCGCAATTGCTGCCGCGCCCGCGCCCTCGGCCAGAGTCTTCTCGCGTTCGAGCAGCAGCAGAATGGCGTTGGCGATTTCTTCTTCCTCGACGGTAACGATGTCGTCCACATACTTCTGGACGAGCGGCAAGGTCCGTTCGCCGGCTCGGCGCACGGCGATGCCATCGGCAATGGTGGAGGCCGGCATGAGCGTCACGGGTTGGCCTTCGGCGACGGCAACTTTCATGGACGGCAGGCGCGAGGGCTGAACTCCGAAAACTTGAATTTTGCGATTCGACTCTTTCAGCGCGCAGGCGATACCGCCAATCAGGCCGCCGCCGCCGATCGGGACGACGACGGCTTCGAGGTCGGGATGCTGTTCAAGGAGCTCGAGACCGATGGTGCCCTGCCCCGCGATCACGGCGTCGTCATCGAAAGCGTGCACAAACGTGAGTTGCTCAGCCTGACTGCGGCGGACGGCCTCTGCGTAAGCTTCGTCGTAGTTGGCCCCGTGCAGGACCACGTCGGCGCCGTAGCCGCGCGTCGCCGAGACCTTGATGAGAGGCGTGGCCAGGGGCATGCAAATCTGGGCGCGGATGCCGAGCTTGCCGGCGTGATAGGCCACGCCCTGGGCGTGGTTTCCGGCCGATGCTGTGATCACGCCCTGGGCACGTTCGTCGGTGCTCAGCGAGAGCAACTTGTTCAGCGCGCCCCGCTCTTTGAACGAGCCGGTTCGCTGCAGGTTGTCGAGTTTCAAATAAACCTGGTTGGCCGTGGACTCGGAAAACGTCTCCGAGCGCGCACAGGGCGAAAGGTAAATGGAGCTGCGAATGCGGCCCAGGGCCGACTGGATGTCGTTAAGAGTGATCATTTTCTAACTGCGACTACAAATGCAAGGATGGCAACATCTTACCTGAACGCTCGGTCTGGACGCGCAAGCGCAGCGTCTCCACGCGAAACCAGGCCTTCCCCAGTTCCCCGCACCGAGAAACGAAGGGAGCGGAAGGTAACACGTCCCAGTACAACTTCCGTAATGGCACTTTCGGACAGGGACTATGCCCTTCGAAACCTATGCAGCCGTGGAAAAGCCCGTCAGAATGGGCTTTCAGAGGAGTTCACCCCTAGGGATTCATGCCTACTTCGACTGGTACCGCGCTCGCACCCCTACCTGCCCATCGAAAATCGGTGGCGCGCGTTGCGCTGTTTGACTTGCCCGAAACCTCTGGGCAACTCCTGACGGAGTGTTTCCGTCAATTTGGAATCGAAACGGTTGTGATTGGGCGCGAAGACGCGGATCGGCTGCGGCGCGAGAAATTCGAAGCTTGCGTTTTGTCCCTGGAAGAAGCCGCCGGCAGCATCATCGAACTGGCGCGAGCGTCGGCTTCCAACAGCCGGATCATCATTTACGGGCTGGGCGGGACCGCGCAAGATGCCATGCGTTATTCGAAGTTCTGCATCAACGCCGTGTTTCACGAACCGTTGGAGCGCTCGGCGGCCATGAAACTGGTGCGCTCGACTCGAATGCTGGTGCTGCATGAATTCCGCCGCTACGTGCGTATCCCGGTGATGACCGAGGTTGGGATCGTGATGGCGGACGGTAGACGCATAACCGCCACCAGTCAGGAGATCAGTTCAGGAGGAATGTCGCTCAAAGGCAATCACGTGCCCGAACAAGGAACCTCCGTGGAGGTGTCGTTTTCATTGCTCACCCTGCCCCGCGTCTGGGTGCGCGGAAACGTCACCTGGAGGAAACCCAACAAGAGCTTCGGGATCCGCTTTGACTCGAGCGACGAGCGGCGGCAGCGGCTGAAAGAGTGGATCGTCGCTTATCTGGAAGCGTAGGGACCTGGCTTTCAGCTGTCAGCTATCAGCTTTCAGTTAAACCTTTCTTTCCCAGCTACAATATCGGCGTGAGTTCTTCTTCCACCGCAGTTGAGCCTGAGTCGTCCACGGTTTTGGAGCCTCGCCCATTCTCACTCCGGCAAAGATTTGTTTTGTGGCTCATCAGTTGGGCGAGCTATCTGGCCATTTCGCTGATCGGTCCGACTCTGCGTTATTCCATATCATGGGAAGAGCCGCCTTCCCCGCCAGACGCGACATACGAAAAACCGGTGATCTATTCTTTCTGGCACCGGGCTGCGTTCGCCAGCGTGTGGTTATGGAGAAAGATCGGGATTGCAGTAATGGTAAGCCGCAGTTTCGATGGGGAGTACATCGCCCGGACCGCTGAAAAACTCGGCTTCGTCGCGGTGCGCGGATCAAGCAGCCGCGGCGGGGCGGAAGCCCTGCTCGGCTTGAAAAGCCAACTGGAACAGGGCAACCTGGTTGCGTTCACGATTGACGGTCCACGCGGCCCGAAATACGCGGCCAAGCCGGGCCCGGTGCTGTTGTCGCGAGCCAGCGCGGCGCCGATGGCGGCGTTCTATGTGGCGCTTAGCGATGCCTGGGTGCTCAATACATGGGATGCGCTGATGATCCCCAAGCCATTTTCGAAGGCGCTGGTGCGTTTCAGCGCCAAGCTGCAAGTTCCCCCCGAAGCCAGCGATACCCAGATGGCTGAGTTTCACCGGCAGTTGCAGGCTGCCCTCGAACGAGTCACCCAGTTCGCCGAGGAACACGTTGCGCGAGTCGGATCGGCGGAGTTCCCCATCACCCGGCACTGACGTTGGTGGCACCGGAGGCCAAGATAGCGATGCGGATAGTAACTTGGGTCTATCACTTAGGTAACCTCGTCGTCCGGACCCGGCGCAACTAATCTTTCGTCTGAGGGTTTCCATCGACATGAACAACCTATTCACCAAATCGCTGCTAACTCTGGCAGTCGGGGGCCTGATGATCGCCGGTTCCGCCGCTGCTCAAACCTCAACCACTTCGGGCGCGGGCCCTGGCGTTGTCGATCCTGGCCATCCGCGGGTCAATGAAGTAAACCGCCGCGAGAACCGACAGCAACAGCGCATTGGCAACGGCATCAAGAGCGGGAGATTGAACTCACAGCAAGCGTCGAATCTGGAGAAGCGCGAGACCAGCGTGCAGAACCGTGAACAGAAAGACATGGCGGCGCACAACGGCCATCTCACCAAGGGCGAGCAGAAAGGGATCAATCGCCAGCAGAACCGGATCAGTAAGAGCATTTATAAAGACAAGCACTAAGCAGTAATCCGGCGAAGATCGCGAGAGTGAAAGATCGTGAGAGTGAGATTAGAGAACAGCCGCAGGCTTGCTGCGGCTTTTCTTTTCGTCGCAGGCGCGGCCAGTGGGCTTGCGGGATCGAAGCGATAAAAGAAAACGGCCGGGAGTAACTCCCAGCCGTTTCTTGTGGTCCCCTGGCCCTTGAATTTACCAGTTCAATTTCAGGGCAAACTGGAACTGGCGCGGGTCGTAGGCGGCGGTGGCCTGACCGGCGTTGCAGGTGGTTGAATTGCAGTGGGCTTACGGCCGCTACGTTGTACACGTTGGCGATGTTGAACATGTCAGAGATGAAATCCATGTTCATGCGTTCACCGAAGTACACTTTCTTGGCGAGGCGCAGATCGTTAAAGACAGTCCACGGCGTGATGCCAGCATTGCGGCCGAGGTTGCCGTCGAGTCCGAGCAAGGTGACGTGGGGAAAAGTGGCGGGTGAGGAAGAAGTGGGGGTGAAAGCTTGATAGCAGGGCTCCTGGAAAACACCGGTGGGTGAGAATTTCGAGGGTATTACCGGGTTTCCAGCCGCAGTGCATGCCGTCGTTTCGAAGGTGTTGGGCCTCCCGGTCTGGGAGGACAACTGCTCGTTGTCGCCATTGCCGGTGAGAACGTTAAATGGTCTCCCGGAACTGAGTTCGATCTGGGGCGCGAACGTCCAATTGCTGAAGAACTTGCTGACGACGCCGCTACCGCTGAGTTTGCCCGACTGGTAAACGCCACTGAAGACGAAGCGGTGGCGCTGATCGAAGGTGGAGTTGGAACGATCAAGACCCGGGAAGTAGCTGTCCTGCGGGGTGAGTGTGGACTGCAGGTCAGTCGAGTCGTCGATGGCGTGCGACCAGGTGTAGGATGCCAGGAATTCGTAGTGGCTGCTGAAACGCTTACGGAGATTGGCGCTCAGCCCGTGATAGACCGAACTGCCGTTGGAGTAGTTGGCGTCCATGTCGCCGAAGGGAACGCAGCCGGTGACGCTTCCAGTCAAAGGATTGCAAGCAGTGTTGAAGCCGGTAGTGCTGTAGCCGCTGGCCTGAAGATATTGCATGACCAGCGGCACTTCGCCTACACACTGGCCGGCACCGGCGCCAATCAGGGCGTTGGCGATCGAGGCATTCATACCGCTGGGGCGGAAGAAGTTGCGCCAACGCCGCGGAAACCCATGGCACGCCACTGGGATTGACACCACAAGGAGCAAAGCCCTGGGAGGTCGGCCCGACCCCGACGCCCAACGGCCCACCGATGGTCGCATACGACGTCGGATCACTGTAAGCCGCCTGCCAGTTTGCCAACAACAAGTCGCCGCGAACCGCGCTGGCGTTAATGGGACGGTTGAGGTGGCGGCCACCATTAAAGTTGTAGCCCAGGCTGAAGGCGAAGCCATCGCCGAGGTCCCGCTCGATGGTCAGGTTCGCTTGTTGCGCGTAGGCATAAACGAAGTTCTTGGCCTGCGGGTAACCGAAAGGTTGGGAGAACAGCGGGAAGCCGGCGTTGATGTAGTTCTGATTGAGAAACAATGTGTTCGACAGGAAGGGATCGAAGCGCTGCGGGTTGGGCGTGCCGTTGGCGGATGTTTGCTGATAACCCAGAAGAGGTGTAAGTGCTCCGAGTGAGCACTGCGGGGCGGATGTGAGGTTGCCCTGGAACATCGGGATCGCGTTCAGGTTTCCGGCACCGCCGGAACAAGGAAGAGTGCCGGGGAATGCCAACTGGCCGCTGTCGGAGCCGTCGGAAGCATCGCCGAGGAAGTAGAGGCCGAGCAAGGGGTGGTCATAGAACATGCCGAAAGACGCGCGGACTACGGTTTTGCCGTCTCCCTTGGGATCCCAGGCGACGCCGAAGCGAGGCTGAATGTTGTTCTTGTCGGTCTGGATGCCTTTCTGTAGTCCGAGGAAGTTGTATCCCCCTTGAGCGAGCCCGGTCGGCGCCTTAAACGTCGGCGGGAATTCCACGTCGTAGCGCACGCCGTAGTTCAATGTGAGATTGTGGCTTACGCGCCAGGAATCCTGCCAGAACAATCCCAAGGGTTTGTTGGAGAACGAGTCGGTGGGATTACCGAGACCCTGGATAAAGACCGACGGCATGCCAAGGCCGTAGGACTGCACCGGGTTAAACTGAGGGAAAGGTTGCGGAAACAGGGACTGGTTGCCGAAGTTATAGACGCCGCCATAATTCACAGTGAAGGTGGCCGTGAGCGGAAGATAGGTCGAAGTCCCCCCCGAACTTAGTGTTATGCCTTCCGATGCTCCAGGAAAAATTGTCGGTGAATTGATAGCGAGGCTCGACGCGCTTGATGTAGGAGAGGGCTCACGGCCGAAATAGGTGTAACCGGCAATGTTGACAGCCGGGTCGGATCCGCTCGGGATCTGGGTGTTGTAGAAATAATTCAGGCCCCGGCGAGCGTACTGGAAGCGGAATTCATTGACCTTGCTGGTGCCGAGGGTCCAGGTATCCTGCACCACTCCCGCCACATCGCGGTAGGTTTGTTGAGAAGTGCGCGAGTAGGCGTTTTGGCCGAAGGCCTGGTCTTGTCCGCTGACTTCGATGCCGGTAACCGTGCTCGGGCTGGCATTGACGCGCAGCGTGAGCCGGTTGTTATTGCTCACGTTGTGGTCGATGCGTAACGAGAGAGGCTGGTGCCTTCGAAGATTGGGAATTGCCGGATTGCTGCTGCAAGGTCTGGAACGACGCGGGTAGGCCGGTGCAATAGAAATTGAACCCGGCCGCCACGCCGAACGAGGGGTTGCAAGAAGAAGGAAACTGCTGCAGACCCCCGGAGGAGGCGGGCACGGGGAACAAAGGGACGGAGGAAGCGCTGCGAACCAACTCGGATAGCTCCCGTTCAAAGCGATGCCCGAAGAAGCACCAACCATGAAGGCATAAAGC
>CAWABC010000109.1:0-19580 GCA_963780105.1 uncultured Acidobacteriaceae bacterium | reverse complement strand
CCTCTTTACCGTTCATGCGTGTTTTTGCTAGTCCCAGCCGCCGCTGAAGGTGATGCGTTGGCGAACGTCCTGATCGCTCGAGGCCCGGAACAGGTTGGGTTGATAAGACGGCACGGTGCTGTTTCTCTGCTGGAATCCCGAGGCATTGTCGATGCTATGCGCCCAGGTATAGGCGAGCGTAAAGTAGGTGCGCCCCAGGTAACGCGAGTCGACCATCTGCCGGTTCAGACTTGCTTGCAGGCTGTTGTAGTTGGCATTGCTGATATTTTTGAATTCCGGCGCGTTACCAAAGCTGCAGGTCCCATAATTGTTGGACGAGCTGAATCCCGACGCATCCGCACACGAACTGTCCCCTGCTCCGAGATTAAGAACACGGTCCGTGGTGCCCAGCGCGAATGGGTTGACGTCAATCAACGAGGTCAATCCATGCGAGATGTTGCCCACATAGCTTAGTTCCAGCGCGGTATTCGGAGCCACCTCCTGCTGCACGCTCAGGTTGTACTGATACGTGATCGGCGTTTTCAAATGCGGGTCCACGAAGTACACGCTCCCGCCGCTATTGATGGGCAGGAATCCCGCCGCGCTAAAATCGAGATTCGAAGGTGGCGGGCGCGACGGAAACGGATCAGGGACGTTGGCGGAATTGGGGCCAAACGGGTCTGAGAAATAGGGCGAGGCGCCACCCCCGATAAATGTTGGAAAGGTCAACCCTACACTGGAGAAGAAAGGCGGCTGGCCGTTGAACTGCAAATTGTCTTCGGCTTTGAGGATGTCGTAAAACATTCCGAATCCGCCGCGGATGCTGGTTTTGCCATTGCCGCGCGGGTCCCACGCGAAGCCCGCGCGCGGCGCCCAGTTGGTCCGAGTGGGGAAATTCGCTCCCGTGGGAGCACCGGCATCTCCGGGAAATACCATTCCGGTCGGGGCGTTGGTAAAGACCGTGGACTGGAGGCCGGGAATGAGCGAGAAGGAACGGCCCTGGGTGTCTTCTTTCGGGGAGCTGTATTCGTAGCGGATTCCCAAATCGAGGGTCAAGCGCTTGGTTACGCGCCATTCATCCTGCAAGTAGCCATAGTAAGACTTGCTGCGGATATTTGACGGGGCGTGAGGGTACTGGAAGTACTGCGACGGAATTCCGAGGACGAAGTCTGCCAGCGAGTTATCGGTGCCGGCGCCTCCGGCGTAGAAATCGAATTCGCCGTTGACGTAGTAGTCGTAGACGGTGTTGTCGCGGTACGCCGAAATCCCGCCGCCCAGTTTCCAATTGTGCCGTCCGTGGACGTAGGTGAGCGTGTCGGAGAACCCAAATGTCGTATCCACCAGGCTGGTGGGGCCCTGTTCACTGAATCCGACATAAAGGCCGTTGTCAAACCACAGGTTCGGCGGGCCCTGCGGATCGTCCTGGTTGATCCCGATGTTGAGTTGCGAGGCGGTCGGCAGTTTCACTCCCGGCTCATCTTGCAATCTGTTATTTCTTTGCAAGAAAAGCCGGAACTCGTTCAGCACATTCGGCGAGAAGGTGTGGGTGTAGGCTACGTTCGTATAGTAGCTATTGATCTGGGTGGTGTTGGGCGCGCCGGGAACGCTGGCAAACTGGAATGGATTCAATTGGGGATTGCGGAACCCTCCAATGGTGGCGCTCAACTTGTCTTTATCGCTGACTAAGAAATCAAACTTCATGGTCAGTTCGTTGTCGTTGTCTCTGTGCGCGCCATGAAAGTTCTCCACGCCGTTGGTATTGGTCGGAAGCAGCCCTAGTGCTATGTATTCAGCGGAAATCGGATTTATCTTGGTTGGGTCGATGATGGCGCACGCGGCCTTGTTCGGATCCGCCTGGAAGTACGGAGTGGCGATGAGAAACGCAGCGACACCCGGGTCCTGGGCGCCGCTCGCGGTGCAGGTGCCGACCGCCTGTCCGTTGGAGAAATCTCCGGTCAGTTCCGCCGGAGTGAAAACCGTTCCCAATCCGGTGGACTCTTGCTGGGAAAGCCTTTGTCCCTGGTAACCAACGAAAAAGAAGAAGCGGTCCCTGCCGTTCACCTTGGGCAATAGGATGGGGCCTCCCAAAGTGCCTCCGTACTGATTGCGCTTCAGTACGTCGCGGGGAAGACCGTCGGCATTATCGAAGAAAGACGCGGCGTTGAGCCAATCGTTGCGCAGAAACTCAAACCCACTCCCGTGCCACTGGTTGGTTCCGGACTTGGTGACGACGCTGATCACACCGCCGCCATTTCGCCCGTATTCCGCCGAATAGTTGCTTTCGAGAATGCGAAATTCCGCGATCGTATCCGGATTGGGGTTAAAAACGACGCTGTTGTCGAGCAGGTTGTTGTTCAGCCCGCCATCCAGCAGGAAGGTAACCGAGTCGCTGCGCCCGCCGGCGATGCTGTACTTGCCCGCCGCAGTCGAGTCGCCGTTGGTTTCGGTAACGCCCGGCTGAAGCAGGGCCAGGTCCAGCACGTCTCTGCCGTTGAGAGGTGCGCGCTGAACGCTTTCTCCAATCACGCTGGTTCCGATCGTGTCGCTAACCGTATCCACCAGAGTTACGTTCTCTGTGACTTCGACCACGAGCGTGCTGGCCCCGACCGCAAGGGTCACATCCACCCGGCCATTCTGATTGATCTCCAGCGTGATCCCCTTGCGCACGTACTTTTCAAAACCCGGCTGCTCGACCGTGAGCTCGTAGGCTCCGATCGGCACCAGCGTGAACAGGTAGCCGCCGTCCTTGTTTGTGGACGCGCTATGCGCGATGTTGGTGCCGGTGTTCCTGAGCGTGACTTTTGCTCCCACCACCACCGCGCCGGAGGAGTCCCTGACCGTGCCCAACAGTTGGGCCGTCGCCTGCTGGGCAAAGGCTCGATTCGCGCTCAGCAACGTTAGACAAGAAACTATTCCGATGGCAATGATTAGACCAATACGGGGGAAGACGTCGGGTTTCATGGGGCCCTCATTGAAAGTTGGGCACAAATATTGCACGTTATGCTCCGTTAAGACAAGTTTGAAATGATTGGGTTAGATCAGTATGACTGTACGTCATCTTCTACTTCTTGAATTCCCGCTACGGTAATCGAGATTCTGGACTCGCGATGCAGATTGCCGCTGCTGCTCTGTCGCGCGCGCCAGACAGGCTGCCGCGGAGACGATCACCACCGGGTAGCACTCCAGGGTGTAGCGCGGTTCCGGATTTTCCATCGTTCCCAAGAATGCCGAGCGCAGCAGCAGGAAGCAGAAAAACAGTCCGGCCCAGCGGATTGCCGACGGTCTGCGAACCCATACCAGTCTAACTAGCGCCAACATCGCCGCCGCCACGTAAGCCAGATTCAGCAAGCCGAAGCCCACGGCCATCACCGACTGCTTCGTGTCGTCATTGAATTCCCACCAGCGCACGTCGGGAGGGAGGATCTCGGTTCGCGGGCGGAGCCACATGTCGGCGACGCGCAGCAGGGGCAGCACAACGTAGTAACGAACGGGACGCGCGCGAATGCGATCGGCGGCGAGTTTGGCGAAGCGCGCATCCAGTTCCGGTGTCATTTCCTGCGACTGGTTGTAGTCCGTAATGACGGCCAGCGTTCGGTCCCTTTCCGGCGGGCTGGCTTCCGCCGGGCTGTCTTTCACCGTGCCTTCTCTCACCGGGAGATCGAGGGCACGCGACGGCAATTTCTCCGCGTCAATGTTGCTGCCCGGAACGCTCCAGTAGACCTCTTCCACCGACGCATAGTCGACGATCCAGGTCTTAACCCAGCGGTTAAAACCTCGGGGAACGGCTTCACCCGGCTCATTGGCATAACGCGGGGCCAGCGGCTGGAAATGATGGAGCGTCCGAAAATTGCGAATGGTCCAGGGAGCGAGCGGCGCCAGGGCAACTACCACGACGATGATGGCAGCAACTAGAACATCACGCGTGCTCTTCTGGTCGACCCGATGCGTCCAAGCCAAAACCGCCAGATAAAGCGCGAGCGCCGCCAGCAGGATGCCGCCATCGGGACGCAACAGGATGCAGGCCGCAATCGCCGCACCGGTCGCGGCCCAGAGCTTGCCGGCAGTCCGGCCGAGGATACGAGTCCCTCCGCGAGCGTGATCCTCCTGCATCCGGTGCAGCGCCGCGACCGCGCCATCCAGAGCGAGCGCGGTAAAGAAGATCTCCAAAGTTTCGGTGAGCGCGGCGGCGGCATAGTTCGCGAGGAACGGACATAGCGCCGTCAGGACAAAAGCGATTCTCGCGGCGCGGCCGGAAACCGTACGGCGGGCTAGGTCGGCAACGATCAGGCAGGTGGCCAGGTCGATGAGAATCTGCGTCAGCAGGACGGCTCGGAAGTTGCCCGTTCCCAATAGGCAGAAGATAACCGCCAGAAACGCAGGATATCCCGGCAGGCGCGTGTCGGCCGGCACGATGCGTGTTTCCTGCGGGCCGGCTTGCGTCTGGCCGTAGACGCCGTGCTGCAGCCAGTTGGTGGCGAAGTCGGCGTAGACGCGCGAGTCATCGGTCACTGCCGGGAAATAGACGAAGAAAAATAGCCGCAAAGCCAGGGCGGCCAGTGTGGTTCCCAGGAAAAAACCGCGATGTTCCCGGATCAGAGTGAGCACGTTGGGAAATATATCGCGAATCGCGCGATTTTCCTCCTCGCTCGTGGGGTTAAACCCTAAGTTCACTAACCACAAAGGACTCGAAGTCACATTGAAGTGTGAATATCCGGGGTCTCTTTCGTGTTCCTTGATTGTTTATTGTTCATTGGGACGCTTGCCCATTGGGGAAACCAACAGACTCTGGCAACCGAGTTCTCAACTTCGCTCTTGCCAACTGGCATCTTCCTGCTATGATCTTCTGCTCGTCTCCCGAACCCGGTTGGCGAGTGCGTAGCAGGATCGACGTTTCTGTGTCAGCAGTCCGATATCGCGCCTTCGTTTTCGCGGCTCCACCGTATTTCGTCGCGGGCCACCGTTCGACGGAATACAGGGGAGCCGTTTCTGTTGGCGCGGTTCCGCCCGCGCGCGGCGACGCCATCAAAGTTCTCTCGTTCCTTGGAGGGGGTGCTCCGGCATCGGAGGTCTGCTAGCGAGTGTCATTAGCGGCTTCCGATAGATGCTGTCCGGTAAACCGGCAAACAGGCAAGAGACGGAAGAACAATTCTTAGCGATGAGGCGAAAGGAGTTTCTTGTGAGAGAGAAGGGTACTGTGAAGTGGTTCAATGGGGCGAAGGGATACGGATTCATCCAGCGATCCACGGGCGAGGACGTGTTCGTGCATTTCTCGGCCATCCAGGAGAACGGCTACCGCTCGCTGAACGAAGGCGAGACCGTCGAGTTCGATCTGCTCAAGGGCCCGAAGGGGTTCCAGGCGGGTAACGTCGTGCGTGCGGTATAGAGTTCTCCAACCAGTTCGCAAGCCCTCTCGGTTCGGTCGAGAGGGTTTTTTGTTGAATCGTTGAGGCATTGAATCATTGAGACATTGAATCATTGGGATGTGGGGTCAATGATTCAATGCCACATTGATTCAATGACTCAATCGCTCAGCGTCTTCACATCCAGGCTCTTCCATAGATACCAGCAAGCAATCGAGCGATAGGGCGCCCACGGTTTCGCAATCTTCTCCATCACGGCGGGCTTGGGCCACTTGCGTTTCTTGTAGTGCTTTTTGATGGCAGCCTGCACGCCGTAATCGCCAGTGGGCAAAATATCCGGACGCCGCAAGGTGAACATCAGGAACATGTGCGCCGTCCACACCCCCACGCCCTTGACCTGGGTGAGATGCTCGATCACTTCTTCTTCCGGCAATTCCGGCAAACGATCGAACTCCAGCAAGCCGGCCTTGGTTTTCTCGGCCAGATCCCGCAGATACGCGGTCTTCTGCCGTGACAGGCCGACGCCGCGCATTTCGGCATCCGTCAGTTTAAGTATGCCCTTCGGCGTTAGCGGATCGCCTGCAAGAGCGGTAAAGCGATCGAAGATAGTCACCGCCGCTTTGCCATTCAACTGCTGATAGAGGATCGCCTCGGCCAAGGAATGAAACGTGGGTTCGCCAAACTGCATGCGGAATGGCCCCACGCGCTCGATAATCGCGGCCATCACGGGGTCGGATTTCTTCAGGTGGTTGATCGCCAGATGGTGGGCTGCTTTTCGCATTGTCCAGTGCCTCCTCGTCGGCAGGGAATCGAGTTTAGCACACAGGCGAACAAATAGCGAATCTAGCAGGCCGGGTCACGGATCATGGGGTGATCGCGCCGTCGAAAGGCCGGTTGCATTCAATTAGATTCAGATGCACCGATCCTCTTGCACCTGTGGCAGCCGGTTGCCCGCCGACAGCCTACACCCCGGCCTGCTGCTCAGCCATGTCACCAATCACGGGTAGCTTGAACATCTGTCCCTGGTAGGCCTTGATCACCAGAATCAACCAAATCACAAAGCCAGCCAAGCCGATCAGTGGCCACAGCAGCAATGTCGCCCAGCCGAGGAATGGGATGTGGCCAATAAACGACAGACCGATCCAGAGCACCGTCCAGGCAATCGCAAAGAAGATGCATTGAAAGGCATGGAAGCGGACGAAGCGCTTCTTGTTGAACGGCTCCAGCACCAGAAAAAGAATTGCCGGAATGATGGTCACATAGGCCAGCGCGCCCGCAACGTTATCGGTAAGTCCGCCGGCAGCGGGTGCAGCCGCGGTCGCGCTCACACCTTGCGCGGTGGCACCGGCACATTTCGGACAGCTTGCTCCATCGGCGATCTGGGTTCCACAGGTTGGACAAAATGCCACAGGGGGCCTCCTTTGCAAGACGACAGGCAAGGTATCAGAACGCTCGCTGGAGCGCAATGGCTCTGGGCGGGATTGTCGTCTTTCCACGACTGCCCAGTTCCCACTATCATTCCAACTTCGGAATTCTAGAATCGACGGAGCAAGGGAATCGACTCCGGCTATTCTTTGTTTTTGGAAGGGCACTGATGATCACCATTGTTTCGGGATTACCGCGTTCGGGCACGTCACTGATGATGCAGATGCTGGAGGCGGGCGGCTTGCCGGTTCTCTCCGACGGCGAGCGCAAAGCTGACACCGACAATCCCAAAGGCTACCTCGAGTGGGAGCGCATCAAGCAGCTTCCGAAAGATCCCAGTCTGATTGCGGAGGCCGAAGGCAAGGTGGTGAAGGTGATCTCGCAGCTGATTCTGTCGCTGCCGTCGGACCACGAGTACCGCGTGGTCTTCATGCTGCGTCCGCTACCCGAGGTGCTCAAGTCGCAGGAGAAAATGCTGCTGCGCCGCGGCAGTGCGGACTCGAACACCGGCGCATCGGCGATCGAAGAGGCCTTTCAGCGGCATCTAATCGAGGTCAATCAGTGGCTTGCGGGGAAGAAGAACATACAGGTCGCGCGCGTGCACTACCATCGCGTGCTGCGCGAACCGAAGGCAGTCGCCGAAGAAGTAGCCGCTTTTTTGCAGGTCCCGCTCGACATCGAGGCCATGGTTCGGCAAGTGGACGAAAGCCTGTATCGCAATCGCATGAAGTAGGGAACACGGGAGAACAAACAGGCTATTCGGAACGCAGTCCGAGAGAACAGGCACGTCTTTGCGGTCGCAATTTGCGGCCGCAGACTTTTCTCAGTGGGCGTGAACTGGAAGGTGCGTGCCGTCAGGCTGGAATTCAGAGCTAGGTCGCGACCAACCGGGTCCGAGCCGACGGAAGCGCGAATCCAATCTTGCTTCGGCGAGGGGGCGGCGGCTCCATCAGTCTCTTGATCAATCTGACGATTTCCCGAATGGAGCCGTCGTGCCTTGCCATATGTTTCTCCAGTTCTTCGATCTTGCCAGCGAGTTCTTTGTTTGTGCCCAGCATGGCGCGTAAGCGCACAAATGCACGCACGACGAAGACGCTCATTACTACTGCTTGTTCCGAGTTGAGCACCGTCGCCGCCATGATTGCGCCATGTTCAGTGAAGGCGTACGGGAGCGAGCGTCGGCCACCTCGTCCTTTGTTTGAGGTTGCAAATTGCAACCTCAAAGCGGCGAACTCGCGGGGTTTGATCTGGAACCTGAAATCGGCGGGAAACCGGCTCCGGTTGCGGTTCACTTGCTGGTTGAGGCGCTTCACCGGAACTCCGTAGATCTCGGCCAGGGCGCTGTCGAGGATGACTTTCTGATGGCCCAGAATCGTGATTCGAGATTCGATGGGAACTACCGTCGCCCTTCGCCGGTTCGCCAATAGTTGCCGTGTTTCTTCGGGCTTTGCCGATCGTATTTGCATGTTGTGATCGTAACTCTGGCAAACAACCCAGGCTGTGACGAATGAACTTTGCAAATGTGATGAAATCGAAACGTCGTTCAGCAGTTACCCCGTCGCGCAAGCGGACCAAATCCGAGGAACTGACTGGACACTCACACGTTTGACCGGATTCCGAGTCGGCGCGGTCGCTGCCATAATCGCGGTTTGCGGTTGGGCAACGCGTGGGAACGGGTGTCAGACGCCGCTTTCCCAGTTTGAGGTTGCAATTTGCAACCTCAAAGCGGAGGAGCCATGGGCGGTCGGGCCATGATAGCGGAATATCGTACTGCGGAGGCGAGCGAAACGAACGTTAGAAACTATGTGACGCTCACTTCGGTATACGTCCCGTAAACCTGCCGCAGAGCTTCACAGATTTCGCCCACGGTGGAGTAGGCGCGGACGGCGTCGACGATATAGGGCATGGTGTTGACGTCGGAAATGTTGCCGTTAGTGCCCGCGGTGGGAGTCTTGGCAGCGGCCTTCTTCAGTGCATCGAGCCGGCGCTGCACTTCGTCGTTCGAGCGCCGGGCGCGCAAGGCTTTGAGTTTCTTTTCTTGAGCGCGGGCTACCAATTCGCCGATGTAAAGAATATTCGGAGACTCTTCTTCGATGACGAAATCATTCACGCCGACCGTGATCTTCTCGTTGGCTTCAACGGCGCGTTGATACTGGTAGCTGGCCTCGGCAATTTCTTTCTGGGGATATCCGCGCTCGATGGCTTTGACCATGCCGCCCATCTGGTCGATCTTCTCGAAGTAATCGAAGGCGCCGTTTTCCATGTCCAGGGTTTGCTTCTCGACGAAGTAGCTTCCGCCGAGCGGATCGACAGTCTGGGCAACGCCCGACTCGAAGGCAATGATCTGCTGGGTGCGCAGGGCGATGCGCGCGGCTTCTTCCGTGGGCAGGGCGAGCGCTTCGTCGTAGGCGTCGGTGTGCAGCGATTGCGTGCCGCCGAGCACCGCCGCCAGTGCCTGCAGAGCGACACGCGCGATGTTGTTCATCGGTTGCTGCGCGGGCAGCGAGACGCCGGCGGTTTGGCTGTGGAAGCGCATCAGGCGGGTACGGTCGTTCTTGGCGCCGAAACGGTCTTTCATCAGTCGATACCAAATCTTGCGGGCGGCACGGTATTTGGCGATCTCTTCGAAGAAATCGTTGTGCGCGTTGAAAAAGAAGCTAAGGCGCGGGCCGAAATCATCAACGTCAAGTCCGCGGCGGCGCGCCCACTCCACGTATTCGACGCCGTCGTAGATGGTGAATGCGAGCTCCTGCAGCGCGGTCGATCCGGCTTCGCGAATGTGGTAGCCGGAGATGGAGATGGTGTTGAAACGCGGCGTGAACTTCGATCCGAACTCGAAGGTGTCAATCACCAGGCGCATCGAGGGCGCCGGCGGATAAATATATTCCTTCTGCGCGATGTATTCCTTGAGGATATCGTTCTGGATGGTGCCGGAAATCTTCTTCCAGTCGGCGCCTTGTTTTTCCGCCACCACCAGGTACATGGCCCAGAGCGCGCTGGCGGGTGAATTGATGGTCATCGATGTGGTGATCTTGTCGAGCGGGATGCCGTCAAACAAAATCTCCATGTCTTCGAGCGAATCGATGGCTACGCCGCACTTGCCAACTTCGCCTTCGCTGGCCGCATGATCGGAGTCGTAGCCCATCAGCGTGGGCAGGTCGAAGGCGACCGACAGCCCTCCTCCGCCGTGTTCGAGAAGATATTTGTAGCGCTGGTTGGTTTCCTCGGGCGAGGCGAAGCCGGAGAACATGCGCATTGTCCACAGCTTGCCGCGGTAGCCGGTCGAGTGAATGCCGCGGGTGTAGGGCGGCTGACCGGGATAGCCGAGGTATTGGTCGTAATTCCAGTCAGCGGGCAGATCGGCCTGCGTGTAGAGGCGGCGAATCGGGCGGTTCGAGATGGTGCTGAAGCGCGCGTGGCCGTGCTCGTCGAGGTTGGTGCCGGTGGAAGCGCCGATCGGCTTCTCAGGAGCCTTGCCGAGCGTGGGCGCCAAGGTCTTCTCGGCCCAGTTCTTTTCGGACGCGGAGGGATGGCGGCCTTCAAAGACGTCGGAAATCGGATTTTCGGCGACGGCGTTAGGCAGATCGGATTTGGGTTTCTTCTCGGGCATTCAGTCCCACACTCTGACCTTGATCATAGAGGAGCCCTTGCCAGGCTGCAAAAGACGCGACCGACCGAGCGGTTGGTGGAGCTCAAGGTCAAAGGTCTAACCACAGGAGACAGCGAGGCCACAAGGGAAAATCGCCGGGCGCCTCACGCCTGTTTTCCGCGGCACCTATGCTGGGTCTTCTTTTTAGCGGAGGGAGTCCTGAGATTGAGACGTGCAGGGATGGAGCGTGCGGTTAAGTTACGCTTGGACGATCACAGCTTGGAGCCTGGAAATGCCTCCGCGAGCGTGATGCCGACCTCGGGTAGTTCGCCCTTGCTCAACGCCAGCAACCGCAGGGGTGCAGCGCTCTTTTTTGTATCCCGGCAGTAAAGGATGCGCGTCGAGTAGTCTCGCAGTCTTGCAAAGGGTTCGAAGTGTTTGTTCAACGTAAAGATCAGAACACTGTTTTTTCCCATCAGCGGGTTGAGGTCATCCAAATAAAACTCCAACGACCAATGGAAGCCGATACTAAAGAAGCCATAGATCAAATCGTAAGTTCCGGGCAACTTGCAAAGCGGCAACGCTGCCGCATCGAAAATCCGGTAGCCCGTGATGTGGTTGTAGTCCAAAAAAGAGCGCAACAGAGACAGATGTCCGCAAAACGACGAAACATCGGGCCATTGCGGCGGGCGGTCATAATACTTCTGCTTGTATTTGGTTTCGGTGCCGTTGCTGTCGTAAAGGTGAACTTCGGCGCCTTCATCCCAAACGCCTTTTTTGCTGAAATAAACGACGGAGCGGCCAAACCCTGGCCCAATCTCCAGCACGCGTTGCGGCTTCGGCATCTTCCCGAACAGAGGCGCCAGTGCCTCGTGTTCGCGCTCTGACATCGCATTGGTTTCCATCTGACAAAGCTTACGGGAGCGCTCATCGGGACGGAGCGGAAGGCGCGTGGCAATCAAGCTGACCGACGCGGCGACTTCAGGCGTAAAAGGCGGCACCAGAAAGATATGGTCCTGCTTCTCGTCGACGATGCTCCCGGAGCGCAGCCGGTTCAGCGATATTTTAGAAAAAAAACGCATGGGCACCCTCAGAGCAGAAACGATGGGGTTGGAGCAGGAGCAACAAAGCCTCGTAGGTTTTTGGGGAGGATTGCAATGGAACCAAGGGTACTGAAAAAGGAGAATCCTGTAAAGGTAACCGCCAACTGGCCAACTGGGCGCGCTGATCGGTCTTTCCGCAACGGTCTGGCACAGATCGGCCTTCGGCTTGATCTCAGGCTTTCGGTTACGCAGTGCAGTTCCCGCTATGACTTTGATGATCGAGGAGCGATTGCGGTGCTGCAGTAAGGTGCGATCAACTGGGCGATTGATGAAGTTGAGGGTTTCCCCGGTGCGCGTCCGCGACTTCTGTGGAGAAGACTTCCTCTGCCGCTCCCTTGACGCCGCGTTTCGCGCGCACCTATTCTTGACCTTCTTCCATTGGAGGAAATTCTGAAAGCATTCCGGCGGCTGTTGCAGCGCACTCCTGTGTACGGCGCGTACAAGGCGCTCGGCCACTATCCCGACTACTGGTATTGGATAATGCGCGGGCGGCCGTCGCGGTCTCCACATCTGTTGAAGCAGAAGGTCGTGCGCGAATACGGAGAGAAGTTTGGACTCAAGACACTGGTCGAAACCGGAACTTACTATGGCGAGATGGTCGCCGCGATGAAAGGCCGTTTCGATCGCGTCTATTCCATCGAATGGGCTCCGGCGCTGGCGGAGCGGGCCACCCGCAAGTTCGCGCGCTACCCGCATGTTCGAATTTTCTGCGGCGACAGCCGCGCGGTCATGCCCGAAGTGCTCGCATTACTAGAAGGCCCGGCGCTGTTCTGGCTGGATGCCGGTTACTACGGCTGGGTTGGAATTCGGACCAAAGATAATGAGCAGCGCCTTTCGGCGGAGCTAGAGATGATTCTGAGCCATCCCTACCCGCACATGATCCTGCTCGACGACGCGCGCGGACTGACGGGTCGGGATGGGATTCCATCCGTCGATGACGTGAAAGCTTATGTCGAGTCGAGGTTCCCACAGCGGTCGGTGGCGGTGGAGTTCGACATCATGCGCATCACGCTGCGGGGATAGAGACTGCTGCCGGAAACGCGGCGAGCGTGTTGCTACCTTGATCCTTCCTTGCGCGCCAATTCCCACGCCTTAGCATATTTCCAGGATACGTAGACGGCATGGTAGAGGTGCAGGAGCAAGCCTTCGCGGCCGTCGAGAAATCCGAGGCGGAAGAAATAGTTGTAGACAAAGGTAGCCGCGGGGCGGAGGACGATGTTGAACAGGCTGAAGCTGCGTTGGCCCTTGGCGACGGCCATCTCGGCGCCGAGAGACGAATAGCGATTCATGTGGTCGATGTAATCGGGGAGAGTGGGGTAGGAGTGATGGATGAGGGCGCCGACCTTCAGCACTGCAGTACGGCGGTTGGTGTGAGCGTCTTCGTGGACTGCACGAGCCTCGTCGAATCGGGCGCTACCGCGCGCAAACAGGCGGAGCTTGCGATCCGGATAAAAGCCGCCATGCTCGATCCAACGGCCAAGAAAATAGTTCTTTCGACTAATCCAAAAGGCTAGAGGAAGTGGACAAACATTCGTACGAAGATCCTCAAATGGAACGTCAAATGCCGGTGCAACATTCCACTCGAACGGCCCGTCCTCTTTCTCGGTCATTGCGCGCCTGATGTGCGCTACCAAGTCGGGACTGACTTCTTCATCCGCATCCAGACTCAGAATCCAGTCGCCCTCCGCTTTGTCGATCGCCGAATTCTTCTGTGCGGCGTAGCCCTTCCATTCTTCCACGAAAACTTTCGCGCCGTACGATTTTGCGATTTCGACGGTGCGGTCGGTCGAGCCGGAGTCGACGACGATGACCTCGCCCTTGCCGTCGGCAACCAGCGGCTGCACGCTGGCGAGCGTGCGTCCGATGTTGGCTTCTTCGTTGTGGGTGATGATGACGACGGAGAGGATCACGCGGGGCTCCTGCCGCTGCGGGCCAAGAGCCTGCCGAGCCTTGCGCGGCTTGGACGGGCGAGGGCGCCCGTCCCCACACCCGCCTTTCCCACTCTAGCCTTGCCGATGATCAAGAGCGTCACGGAGATGAGGATACGCGAGAGAGGGCACGCAGCAAAAGGAAAACGCAAGCAAAAGGGAAACGCCGGGCGGGGACGCCCGGCGCTCCATCGAAGAATTCTTTGCCACGGTTGTGCGCTACTGTTGCGGTTGGGCCGGAGGGGTCACCGGCGCTGACTGGTCGATGGGCCTGGCCGCGACGTGCGGAACATTCGGCGCGTGCGTGACCTCGCCCCGCTCGGCGTCGGCGATCAGGATTCCGGCGTGATCGAGCAGCAGACCCGATGGCCCGGTCCAGTTCGACTTCCGCTTTTTCGTACAAGGCCTTGGCGGAGACGAGTGTGACCTCAGCCTGGGTCATGGCTGCCTGGTTCTGCAGTACCAGAGTTGAAGTGGATGCGCCGAGCGCGTACTTCTTCTGTTCGGCGTCGAGAGACTGGCGCGCCAGATCCACGGCAGCCTGCGCGGAAGCGACGCTGGCGCGATTCTGCTGTACCCCAAACTGCGCGTTGCGCACCTCGATGCGCACCTGGTTCTCGATCTGTTGCAATGCGCAACTGGGCTTGCCGGTATTCGAATTCCGAGCGCACCTGCGTGGCCTGAGCGGCACGGTTGCGGATAGGGATGTTGATTTGAAGCCCCGCGCCCTTATCGGCTGCGGTGGAATTCACCAGTTGGTTCAACGCTCCAGGGTAAGCGATGGAAGCCGGGCGGGGTGAAACTGGTGAGGCCGCAGAATGACGGATGAGTGGTGCACTCGTAATTCCGGGATTCGCACTCCCACCCAGGCCTGAGCCGCTGTAGTAGGCAAATAGGTCCACCGACGGCAAGAGAGCACTGCGAATCGCTTTGTTGCTGATGTTTGTATTAGAAAGGTTGATTCGAGCTTCGGCCAGTTCGGGACGATGACCGAGAGCGTCGTTGACCAGGTCCTGAGTAGGGACAACCGGTTCCTGCGCGGGCAATTCCATGGTCGAGGTAGGAATCACTTCGGCGTCGGCCAGTGCCGGGTCGACGAGCGTGCGGCTGAGTGCATTCTTCATTAGGAGTTGCTGCAGTTGAAGATTGGTCAGCGCCAGGGTCAGGGTCTGCTGATTGCTGGCGACTGTGCTCTGTGCCCGTACCACCTCGATCGGCGCGAGGGTCCCGATTTCCACTTGCTTCTGGTTGTCAGAGAGTGTTTTCTGAGCAAACGCCAACTGCTCCTTCTGTACCCTGACGTTCTCGTAGGCGTATACCAGGTCCCAGTACATGTTTTCGACCTGGTCGACGGTGGTGGTGATTTGCAGGCGGAAAGCCACATCTGAGATTTCACGATTGTTTTTCGCGATCTGAATGAAGCGAGTATTTGGGGCGAATCCGAAGCCCTGCAATAGATGTTGAGTCACTTGGGCGCGGAAGTTAGTATTCAGCTGCGGAGTCAGCTCCGTAAATATGCTTCCACTTGAAAGCCGGCTATTGTTGAACCCGACAGTGAGGTTTGTGCCCCACTGGAACCCCTGCGTGTAAGAGAAATTTCCCGTGGTCGTATTCTGTTCAGCGGGTGCGCAAAATGGGTTGTTACACAGGCTGTTGTTGAAGCGATCGAGTTGCAACGTGCCTGTGAGAATGGGGTCAAAGCTGGTGATGAGCGGGCCGCTGCCGAAGGTCGATTGAACCAGGCCGCCAGAGCCGGTGCCAGCGCCGCCGGCCGCGACCGAGGTTCCGCCCTGGCCCGAGCCCACTTGTGTACCAAGCCCGCCTACGCCGCCGCCGGGGGTGTTTTGCACGACACCGTTGTTGACACCAAGAGTGCTGGCGCCGGCCTTGGCGCGCCACACGTCGGTATCGGCGATGTTCAGGTTGTAGCGGGCGATCGCGATGTCGAGATTATTTTCGAGCGCCAGTGCGACCGCGTCGTTCATCGAAATATAAAGTTTGCCGTCACGCATGAGTTTGTCGATGCGCTGCGTATTGGCCAGGTTCGGCGGCGCTACATGGCGCACCTTGTAGGGACTAATCAAGTTAGGGAAATGCGACTCCGGCTTCGAATATTGCTTCACGTCAAACGGCTGCGACGATGAGGGCAAAGCCTTCTGCGTCTGCATCTGGGCCGACGGCGCGCTGGGCACGGACGAAGCATCCTGCGCCCACGCGGCAGGCACCATGATCACGGAAAGAAACACAACGGCGATAAAAAGGGCGGCAGCCCACTGAAACGCAGTCAACACTGTAGAACGTTGCATTCGAATCATCTCCATGGGTCACACAAAGTGATCACACTCAGGCGCTTAGGTTCATGAGGGCGCAGTTGTGCGCATTCTTGCTAACACTCTGCTAATACGTAGAACGACAGGCAAGAGTTCCTTGCGATCTTCCTAGTGCAGTCTTCTCTTCCCGCGAGCAAAGACAATCTTTTTCATGGATCGTAAGTAAAAGTGGTCGTAAGTGAAATAGTATAGCTGACGCGCCGCTGCACACTCGGTGACTGCGGCCGTAAGACTTTGTAAACACTAACGATGATGCTCAGGCTGCTGAGGACTCGAAAAAGAACGTGCGCAATCTCAAACTGACCCTTTCTTATGATGGTGCGGACTTTGCCGGCTGGCAGGTGCAGCCCGGCCGGACGACCGTACAAGGCGCGCTGGCCTCAGCCATTGGACGGTTGAGCGGGGAAAATGTACTGCCCCAGGGCTCCGGCCGCACCGACGCGGGGGTGCACGCACTGGCCCAGGTGGCGAGTTTTCGGACCGCGTCCACGATTCCTGTTGAAAACTGGGTGCGGGCGCTCAATGACATTCTGCCGCCGTCGATCCGTGTGCTCGAGGTGACCGAGGCCGCGCCTGAATTCCACGCGCGCAAGTCGGCGCGCGCCAAGACGTATCGCTACCGCATTCATCGCACTGCGATTTGTCCGCCGTTTCTGGCGCGCTATGTGTGGCATTACCCGTATCCACTGGAGGAATCGGCAATGATCGCAGCTGCCGGCGTGGTCGTCGGCGAGCACGATTTCACGTCGTTTGCGGCCGTGGACCCGGAGCGCGTGGAACGAATGGCGGCCGGAGAAGATAACCACACCACGAACATTCGGACGATCTTCTTCTCCACTTGGACCCGCGAAGGCGACGAACTCATTTACACGGTTCGCGGCAGCGGATTCCTTCATCACATGGTGCGCAACCTGGTCGGCACATTCCTGCTGATGGGGAAGGGAACAGTGACCCTGGAAGATTTGCGCCGCATCCTCGAAGCGCGGGAGCGCACCGCCGGCGGCCCGACCGCGCCCGCCAGCGGGCTGTATCTGGTGGGCGTGGAATACTAGTGTGGCGCGGACACTCCTGTCCGTGTGCTCTCCCGAATCTTGGGTCGTTCGCGGACAAGAGTGTCCGCGCTACACGAACAGTTTGGCCATTCGTACGAAGGATCAAGACTCTGGCGCGCCCCTTCCGTCCCGCGTACACTTCTTCGCAATGGCCACGAATCTCGAATTCGCCGTCTCCCGCATTGCCTCCGTGAACCCGGCGACGGGCGAAGTTCTGGGCGAACTGGATAGCGCCGGACCGACCGAAGTGCGCGCCGCCGTGGCCCGCGCTCGCGCCGCACAGCCGGAGTGGAAGGCCTGGGGCATCCGCAATCGGGTACGGGTATTGCGCCGCTTCCAGCAGATTGTTCTTGCGCATAAGACCGACATCGCGCGCCGCATCACGCAGGAAGCGGGCAAGCCCGCGGTCGAAGCGCTCGTCACTGAAGTTCTGGTCGTGCTCGACGCGGCGCGATTCCTCGTCGGCAACGCCTTTGCGATCCTGCGCGAGGAAAAGCTGCCGCACGGAAATCCCGCGCTCCAAGCCAAGTCAGGGCGAATTCTGCACGAACCGTATGGTGTCGTCGGAATCATCTCGCCCTGGAATTATCCGTTCTCGATTCCGGCGACGGAGGCCATGGCGGCGCTGGTGGCGGGAAATGCCGTGGTGCTCAAGCCCTCCGAGTTGACGCCGCTGATCGCGCTCGAGCTCCGCGTGTTGCTCGGCGAGGCTGGAGTTCCCGACGACGTCTTCCAAGTGCTCCCAGGCGAAGGCGCAACTGGAGCGGCGCTGGTCGCCAGCGACATCGACAAACTGGTCTTCACGGGGAGCGTCGCCACCGGCCGCCGAATCGCGCAGATCGCCGCCGAACGCCTGCTTCCGGTGGTGCTCGAACTGGGCGGCAAGGACCCCATGCTGGTGCTCGAAGACGCCGACGTCGAGGTCGCCTCGAGCGGCGCGATTTGGGGAGCGTTCGTAAATGCGGGGCAGACCTGCTTGTCGGTCGAGCGCTGCTACGTGCATCGGAGTTTGTACCCCGCGTTTTTGGATGCGTGCTGCGAGAAGGCGCGCAAGCTGCGCGTCGGCAATGGCATGGACCCAGCTACCGAAATCGGCCCCATGATCCACGAGCGGCAAGTGCGCGTGGTGGAATCGCAGGTGGCGGATGCAAGGCAGCGCGGCGCTCGCGTGCTGACCGGGGGCGCAAGGCTGCGCGATCTGGGCCCAACTTTTTTTGCGCCCACCGTGCTGGCCGACGTGGATCACGACATGCGCGTGATGCAGGAAGAGACCTTCGGCCCAGTGCTGCCGATTGCGCCGTGCCGCGACGATGCCGAGGCCGTGCGTCTGGCCAACGATTCCGACTTCGGATTAGCCGCCAGTGTGTGGACGCGCGATCGCGCCCGCGGCGAGCGGCTAGCTCGCCAGATCAATGCCGGCACGGTGATGGTGAACGATGCCGTGTCCTGTTTCAGCATCAGCGAAGCTCCGCACGGCGGCGTGAAGGCGAGTGGCCTGGGACGCACGCATGGACGCTGGGGCCTGGAAGAAATGGTGCGCGTGAAGTATGTCGACAGCGACCTGGTTCCGCGTATGAAAAAAATCTGGTGGTTCGGCTACGGCGGAGGATTCGCGGCCGAGATGGAAGGCTTCCTCGACCTGCTGTACGCGCGCCCGCTGCGAGAGAAAGCGAAAGCCGGCTTGCGCGCGGCCGGAGCGCTGTGGCGGAGAAAATTGTAGGCATTGAAAATCGTTGTTGCAGTGCGTAACGAGATGACAAGAAAGTAGAGGAATCATGACCGACTCCCGCCCCTTCCTGCGCCACATCCTCGCCACCCTCGCCTATCGCGGAGCGAAAGCCATCGGCAACCCTGGGCCGAGCTTCGCCGACTATCGCCCAGCTGAAACTTCGCGCACGCCGGCGAAAATTCTCGCGCACATCGGCGACCTGATGGACTGGGGTCTCGCCATGTCCGAAGGCCGCCGCGAATGGCACGATTCCGTTCCACTCGCGTGGGAAAAGGAATGCGAACGCTTCTTCACGGCCTTGAAAAAGTTCGACGACTACCTGGCGTCGGAAAAGCCGCTGCAAGTCTCCGCTGAAAAGTTGTTTCAGAGCGCGCTCGCCGACGCGCTCACCCACATCGGCCAGATCGCGATGCTGCGGCGGATGGCCGGTGTCCCCATCAGGGGCGAAAACTATTACGTAGCCGATATCACCGTGGGACGCGTCGGCGCGGATCAGGCGGCCCCGCGCAAGGAATTCGACTAGACTATGGGCGAGTTTGCTTCGTGCCGCGTTCGATGGCGAATAGCGAACAGCGCGTCGTCCTTGGTTGAAACGCCGTCGCTGAGTAAAATAGCGGGAAGCGGCCTTTACCAAGGCGCGCAGGAGAACGAATGGCTTCCAGTGAAACGGCGACCGCCGTTACGAACACAATTCCGCAGCTTCCTAACCACAAAGTGAAGATCAAGAAAACGGGCCAGCGTTCCTGCAACGAGAAAAATGACAAGGGCAAGTTCTGCGGCGGACACCTGAAACGCTGGTTCTACACCGCCGACGTGCTGGAGCAGGAGTGCGGCTGCGTGGAGAAAGCCTGGGGGACGGACGCGGAAGTGTATCGGTGCGAATTTTGCCAGACGCTCTACGTGCCCAGTCCCGGCGATCCGCGCGGGGTGAACGTCGCGGGCCGAGGCCAGCGTTCGGTGTTCGGGCTGACGGTTCCTCCCAAGGAAGAGAAGAAGGCGTAGCGTCTTTACTACAGCTCCCGTGCGAGCTCCGGACTCGGCGCCGGAGAAACCACCAGGAGAACCCCGAAAGACACAGAGGTGCT
>CAWABC010000108.1:0-11598 GCA_963780105.1 uncultured Acidobacteriaceae bacterium | reverse complement strand
ATCGCACGTGTGGGGACTGGCGCCGCGGCCGTCCAAACCGAGCAAAGCTCGGCAGCTGCTGGCGATCACAGCAGTTCTGGATGCGCGATCATGAAGCGCAGCACAACAAAGAATGAAGCGGAAGCAAAGAAAGAAGCTGCACATGTTCCTAATCCCGTGCAGCTGCGGCGCCAGCTTTGCGGTTGCCGAGGATTACGACCGCCGCGGAATGCACCTCCGCAGCTTCATTCCCTGCCCCAACTGTGGCAAGCGTCACGACCCGCGCAATCGCCTGCTGACCCTCGACTACCAGAATGAACGTTTCTGGAAAGTCGGCGGCTGTTAGAAAGGAATCGGGCGATCGGGCCATCGGGTGATCGAAGGCTCGACCGGGTCAAGATGACCCGATGGCCCGACCATTTGAAGGCGATCCGCGAAGGTTGTAAACTCAACACACCGTGCGCCCGTAGCTCAGTCTGGATAGAGCGGCAGCCTCCGGAGCTGTAGGTCGGGAGTTCGAATCTCTCCGGGCGCACCAGTTTTCCGCAGCGGTTCTCTTTCTTCTCGACGGCTTCCAGAGCAACTCAGTGAGCGCCCAGCAAGATGACCGTCTCCGTCGCAAAGGTGCCGCGCACGATGCCAATGCGAACTTTCCCGGATTTGTCAATCAGTTCGGCGGCCAGTTCCATCGGCGTTCGGACGGCTTTGCCATCCACGGCTTTGATCAGATCGCCAGGCTTCAGCGATGCCATCTCCGCGACGCCTCCGGGCTCGATTTCCAGAATCTTCGCTCCGTCGAATTCCTGGGGCGCAACCACGACCCCGAGCGAATGGATCGCCATTCCACGGCTTGGCGCTGGCGTCAACGGCTGGATCGGCTGAGACGCAGATGTCGGCGTCGAGGGCTGAGGCGCGGACGTCACCGGAGTCGTGGGCTGCCTCTGGGAAGGTTGGGTCTCGGAAGGAGCGGACGTGGTCTTATGCCAGGGCCGAATCCAGGAACGATGAGACTCGGACTTTGCCTTGGGCTCCTTCGGAGCCTTGGGCTCGCTCGCAGGAAACTCACCGCCAAATCGAAAAGCGATCCCGACAGAAGCGCGGAAGTCGCTTTGGTTGGCAGCGCTGAAGCTGTTCAGGTGGCGGGCGAAGATATAATCGACCGGCCCCAACTGAACTCCGACATGACGAAAGAACCAATAATCAACGCCACCGCCCGCGGCCAAAGAAAGAGACGTATCGGATACGGTAGCCCCGGAGCTAAGAATATCCGCTCGGTCTTGACCAACCAGGCCGTGCACAAAGCCCGTTAACTTGCTGGAGCGATCCCCCAGCGTGAAACGGGGTCCCAGCATGTAGGAAAAATTGTCGCATTTCAAACCCGAAATGCCACCGCAATCGTTAAGCGTGTGGCCGCTGATATCTCCCTCAGCGCTAAAGCGATGAAAGAGGCGGACCGAGGCGGAAAAGTCCCAGCCATTCAGCGTCAGGCGCTGGGCGGTCGCGGTCGTTTCCCCGCTCGCCGGGACTTGAAAGCTTAGGTACGAGTAGCCGCCGAATACATCGACTGCCGGAATGTTCTGCGCGGAGGCAATACCGAGAAAGAAAAGGCCTGTCAGAGCGAAGTGCACAAGTTTCTTCATGTTCCTTATTACGCCTCCAGGGAACGCACACAAACCCGAATATTGGATTGGACCGGCCACTTGTGTCTGGCCGCGGCCCACCTCTCCAGGAATAATGAAACCACTTTGGTCGGGGCTTGTCTTATGCCGACCTTTGCATTGGATGATGGCAATCTGCGATTATAACTGCACATTCGCAAAAGCTCCAACCTTAGAACGTGATCCGTACTCCAAACTCCATTTGCCGCGGAGCCCCGTTCGCATACGTGCCTGACCCGGCCAGAACCCGGTCCAGCCGCGAGGTACAGATACTGGTTGAGTTGCCGCAGTATCCCGCCGAACTTGCGTTATTCAGCGAACTGCCCGGCGCGCCGTCGAGCACGCCGCTCAACTGGTTGCCCGCGCCGCCGAAATTGGCAAAGTTGAAAACGTTAAAGAAGGATGCGTTCGGCTCCAACTGCACCCGCTCCCCAACCCGGAACGGCCGGCTCAACCGTAAGTCGATCGTCTTCAGCCAGGTCGCTTCCGCAAAATGTCCCGGCAGCCCTTGAATCAGAGGCGAATAAGCGCCCAGCGCCACCAGTTGCGACCCGGTGAACAGACCGGCATTCGTCAGCGCCTGGCCCGCCGGCGTCAATTTCCCGGCGAACGATTGGTTGTAAGACGCGATCAACTGGGTCAATTTGCTGGTCGAGTATTTTCCCGTGCTCCCGATAAACCCTACAAGGTCACCCACCGTTCCGTCGCCGGTAAGATCGCTGCGAAAGATTTCTCCCGCCACTCCACCGCCGTCCTGCTGCGGAAGATACAGGCTGAGCGGCAGTGGCGACGCCAGATGCGCGATCATCGAAAGCCGCAGCCCGCGCGGCAACTCCGCCGTCGGAGTGAACGTAAGCTGGTGCGTCCGGTCCAGCCCCGACGACCCGAAATGTCCCCGGTGCGGACGGTTGTAATCTTCCGCAACGTTCATCAGCGAATAATCGCCGCCGCTGCCGTTCGGCTCCGCCAGGTTGGTGCGATAGCGCGACCACGCATAGGCAATCGCAAAGTCCATCCGCTGCACCCGTCGCGCCGGGTTCGACAAGCTTGTCTTGTACGCCAGATGCAGACCTTGGTACTGCGACCGCCCGCTCGGAAAATACATGATGTTCGAGCCCACCGCCGGATTGATCCCACCGAATGCCGCTTGCTTCTTCCCTAACACCGAGCAGGGAAACGGTCCGCAGAACGCATTCGACGAATCCAGACCCTGGCGCGCGAAATCCGTGATGCTCGCTCCCGCCACCTTGGACAGATAGCAATCCACGGCACCCTGCGAACTGGCGCCGGTGGACGTCGCCGGCGTGCACCTCACCGATGCCGTATTCGCCGCCAGCGTCCGGTTGATCGCATCCAGTTCCGGCTGGTAGGTATTGAGCAAGGGATTGAGATTGTCGCCGCCGTTCAGGTACGCCGTGTCTCCCACGTGATTGGTGTCGATCCCCAGTGGAAACTGCGTGCCGATCTCGCGCACATAGTCGATGGAGAACATGCCGCGTTCTCCAATCTGTTTCTGAATTCCGAAGTCCAGGTGCATTACGCGAGGCGTCTTGAAACCGGGCGCCAGCATCCCGCCAAAATTCGCCGCGCTGCTGGCCAGCGAATACGCGTTCGCGCCCGTCACCGCCGACTGCGCCGCCACAAACTGCGACTGCAGCGCTTCAATTGCGGGCGCCACCGTCCCGATCGGTTGTCCGCAAATCTGGGTCGCGATATCCAGCGTTTGCTCGGAGCTCACCACCACTGAACTCACCGGCGTTCCGTCGGGAAACAGCACCGCACCCGCCGGACACAGCGTCAGGCTGCGATTGTATTGCCCGTTCGACAAGCGGTTGATGCGATCCTGATAAATGTTCTGCAGCAGGAAGTTGTCATAGAACAATCCGGCGCTCGCCCGCACCACCATCCGCCCATTGTGTCCCGGATCCCACGCCACCCCGAGTTGCGGAGCAAAATTCCAGCCCGGCTGGTTCACTCTCTGGCCGAGCAACTGATGGGTGGGATTCGGCGGGACCGCATTCGGAATCAGACCGAATTGATCGAGAATCAAGCCGCCGCTCGGGCACGGTGGAGTGTTCGCGACCTGACTGTTGTTCAAGGCCGAACATGGCACCGGCGCCAAGTCGCTGTCGGTGCGCCCGCTGTCGTGCACATAGTTCAAGCCAACGCTGATGTTCAAATTCGGGAACAGGCTGAACGTATCGCCGAGGTAGCCCTCGACGCGCGTGTCAACGTGTCCGCCGGTCGAGCGATTGAAGGCCGAGTTCTCGCTGAAATTTCCCAGGCCGTTGAAAATCGTGACCGTGCCCACCGGGTAGTTGAGCGGATTGTCCGCCCCTCCAGGCAAGGCGTTCGGGTTGCCACCAATGGCATTGATCGTGTCGATTCCGTTCGAACTGGTCACCGCCGCATAATTTCCCGGCGCATAAAAGTCTCCCTGCGCGATGCGATGAATCGCTCCCCCGAACCGTATCGTGTGATTTGCCTTGTAAACGGTGCTGCTGTCGTAGCGCCCGAAAAGGTCGCGCTGAATCGTCTGCCGCGGACCGGCCACGCTCGGCCCCAGGGAAAACGATCCGAGTTGGATGTGGAAAGGCGCGGCGGGAAGAATCAGCGAATTGTTCAGCGCCGGATTGATCGCGTCCACCATCTTCTGATAGCCGAAGCGCGCGCTGTTCACAAACCGTCCGCGGTTCCAATCCAGCCCAACCACCGCCGCCGGAACGTTGATTTGATTGCGGAAATCCGAAGCGCTGGCCGACGGCCCAATCCCGTTCGCGTTGTCGTAGCTGAGCCGAACGAACCCCTTCATGTTCTCGCTGAGGTTGTAATCCAGCCGCGCGGTCAGCATATTTTCGCGAAAATAAGCGCTCTGGGTGCTGGTCACGTTGCTGGCCGGAAATCCAAGGTCGATCGGTAAAACCCCATCCTGCTTCGTGCGCTCTCCGCCGATGAAGAGAAACGCCTTGTCCTGAATCACCGCGCCGCCCGCCCCAAATCCATACTGCTGCCGGCTGTATTTCGGATTCCCCGACGGAAACCCCGCCATGCCCGCCATGCGGTCGCGCAGATTGCCAAACAGATCGCCGTGCCACTCATCTCCACCCGACCGGGTCGTAACCCGCACCGCCCCGCTCGCATTGAGCGACTGAAACAACTCCGGCGTGGCCCGCGAGACAATCACTTCGCGCACCGCATCGGCCGGCAGATTCAGCGTGGACGCGCCCCGGGTCTCATCCATCGCCTCGACTTCGTCCAGGTCGTAGTGTGTCGTTCGTCCCAGCTGGCTATTGATGGAGAGCGATTGGAATCCACTCTTGCCCGGATCGAAAATCCTTCCATCCACCGCCTGCACACCCGGCTCAAGCTGTCCCGCATTCAGATAATTCCGCCCGTTAATCGGCAGCCGGTCGTTAACTTCGCCATCGAACTTGCTCTCCAGCCGCGCTGGCCCGGGATTGATCCATTCCAGCTTGAAATCCGCCGTAGCCGCCGTCCCCAACGCCACCGTGACCTTGGTCTCGACCGGCAGCATGTCCCGGCCTTCGGCGCGCACCACGTAAGCGCCCGGCGGCAGAGGTTCGGAAACGTAAGCCCCGTCTTTACCGGAGCGCGTCACGCCTTTGGTGTCAGTGGCCGCTGAGCTGTACAAAATCCGTGCCCCGGCCACGGGACTGCCGACGTCATCCCGCACCGTGCCTTGGATGGTGCCGGTGGCCGGATTTTCCGGGGTCTCTTCCTGCGCCCACAACGAAACCGTAAGCGGCAAAACAGTGAACGCGGCAACGAAGAGCAATAGGCCAATGCGAATGAACAGAGAACGACGAACCATCCAGCCCGAGCAATCCAACAAAGTGCCACTCTCCTGGGGCAGAACCTCAAGTAGAACCGGGAAGCGATTCCGCGTCTAAGGGTCTAGTTTTTCACTGCAATGATTTTCTACTGAAATCGAATAGAACAGTCTACTAGATGCGCCCACTTCCCCGGGACGCTGTATGGGTTTTTCCAGGGCCGATCCCAATCCGAGCCTCGAACCCGTTTGCTGCTTTTCGCAGCACAGGAAAGGAAACCGGAATCTGGCCCGTGATAAGATTGAGATCGATTCGGATGCGGATTGGATAGGCCTCGCCACGCATTTCTGACCGGGGCGAGAGGCGCACACGGACGCCTTTGTGCTGCGGGCACGACATCATCGCGATCACGATGCGTTGTCCACCCTCGAGTAGTGGAAAGCGCGGCTTGAAGGCATAGCTGGAAATAGTTGGAAATGCAGCAGGTTTCTTAAAGTGCGGAAGTGGTGGAACTGGCAGACACACCATCTTGAGGGGGTGGCGCCGAAAGGCGTGGGGGTTCAAATCCCCCCTTCCGCACCATCATATTAGCTTCGCGGATTGAACTTCGCGACCGAGAGATTGTCGAATTCGAGCTTCGGCTCCATTGGAGTTTTCTGCATGTGGGTAAGTGTCCTGATCACCGTCGTTCACGTATTTGTTTGCTTCTTTCTGATTGCGGTCGTGTTGCTGCAGAGCGGAAAGAGCGGCGACCTGGCCGCTGCTTTTGGAGGTCAAGGTAGCCAGACAGCGTTTGGCCCCAGAGGCGCTGCTTCGGTTCTCTCCCGGGCGACCACCTGGTCCGCGATCATCTTCATGGTCACGTCGATCACGCTTTCGATTTTTGCCGCGCGGAAAACGGGACCGACATCTGTGCTCTCGGGAGTGAAGCCGTCGCAGACCAAATCGCAGCCAATTACGCCGGCACCGTCCGCGCCGCCGACCGTTCCGCAAAACCAAGCGCCGACACAGAAATAATCTGCTCAGGGAGAGCCGGGCGTCCGCGCCCGGCCGCCGAACTGCTGGACGGGCGAGACGCCCGTCCCTCCACCGTCAGGCCCCTCCAAAGTCACCCCACCAGGAACGGATTCTCTTCCCTTTCTTCTCCGATGGTCGTTCTTGGGCCGTGGCCTGGAATGACGACCGTCTCGTCGGGCAGGGTCAGCACGCGGTCGTGCAGCGAGCGCATGATTTTCTCGAACGAACCTCCGGGGAGATCGGTGCGTCCGATGCTGCGGGCGAACAGGGTGTCGCCGGCGATGAGCAATTTCTCCGCGGGAAAATAGAGGCAGACGCTGCCCTCGGTGTGGCCGGGAGTGTGGAGCACGTTCGCCTTGAGATTTCCCGTCTGCAGCGCTTCGCCGTCTCCGATGCTCGCTTCGATGGCAACCGCACCCGGCGCAGCCATGCCGAGCCACGAAGCCTGCACGTCGAGCATCTTCAGCAGCGCGTAGTCATTCTGATTGAGCAGAATCGGAGCGCCCGTCTGCGCCCGCAACTTCATGGCTCCGCCGACGTGATCGATGTGGGCGTGGGTAATGACGATCTGCTTAACTTGCAGCTTGTATTGGCGAACGATAGTGAGAACGTCTTCAATATCGTCGCCCGGGTCGATGACCATGGCCTCGTGCGTGGTCTCATCGCCGATGATCGAGCAGTTGCATTGCAGGGGGCCGACGGGAAGGATTTTGTGGATCATGCTCTTCAATTTTCGCTCAGCGGAGGGAAACCTGCCAAGCAGAGGTCAGAGGTCAGATTGCAGAGGTAAAACCCTTCGATCAAAAGCTGGCGGTTTTCAACCTCTGACCTCTAACCTCTGCAATCCGACCTCACGATGCCGCCTCAAGCTGTCCCGTTCTCTGATCGGAGCGGTAGCGCAGCAGCGCCGCGATACTACCGGCGCGATCCAGATCGCCGTGCTCCTTGAGATAGAACAACTCGATGTCGCGGCGGATGGCGATGGGGATGATGGCGTCCGAGATGTCGGCGAGTTCGCGCGTGGGGCTTCCGCAAGCCACGCAGGATTGGACCAGGTGGGCGTCGAGGTGGCCGCAGTGCGGGCATTCCACCGCTCGCGCGGAATAATTGTCGGAGAGGAACAGAGTCTGCACTTCCCCGGTTTCCAGTGCCCGCAGCACGCGGCGCAGGCCGGTGACACCGCGTCCATTCGCCTTGGCGAAATCCACCGCTTCGCTGGCCTTCGTGGCAGCGCGTTCCCCCATCCAGCGGTTCAGGACAGAGGCGGCGTGATCGCGAATCTCTTCATTCGAGACGCTGGCCACGTCGGCTGAGAATCGGCCAATCAAGCGCTGTTTGACGTAAGGGTGGAGGTTTGACTCAAACTCGGGCCAGTTGGCGTCCTGGCAACCGACGATCAGCCGCTCCCATATCCCTTTCTCGAAATCAGTCCGTAGCCGCTCGGCGACTGCCTTGAAATGCTGCAGCGCTTCTTCGGACACACGACGCTCGGCATGGCCGCCTTCGTACCCGTTGTAGCCGTAGCTGGCGCCACTGCGCGAGAGCATGTGGACAAGGGCTCCACGTTCGCGCAGTTCGTCCAGGCGAAGATCGAAAACACGGGCGCGCTGGCGGTCGACCATGGCCACGCACAGTGCGGGTTGCCCTCCCAGCAAAGCTGCCAGCGGCTTCAACTGAAAGCGCGGCTGCAGGTAAATGTGGGTGCCTCCAAGATGCGGCGGCAGTTCGTACTCCTTCCAGAAATTCTGAGCCGAGCAGGCGAACACTGCCCTACCCCGAGCATTGCCGCGCAGGTTCGTGGCCAGATCGAGCACGCGATCCAGGTCGGCATGGAGCGATCCATTCTTGCCGCTCGCGGCAGCGCTTTTCAGCGCTTGCTTCACGACATCTTTGGCCACGATGGCCTCGCGGCGATGAGAACGATCCTGCGCAGGATCGGGCTGAAAGTAAAAACTCAGGGCGCACGCCCCTTTGGTTTCGTCTGCTTGAAAAGCTGCCAACTCTCGGATTTCGTCCCGGGTCATCATCTCGACGCTCCTTGAAGTACTGAGATGCTGGTACTGAGATGCTGGTACTCAGATGTTTAGATTCGAGTTTTGACTAAGCGTTCCTGGGGGAACTCGTTGGCGATGGAAGGCGCGCTGCGAACGCAGTCGCGCGCCCGTTGAATGGACTCGCGCACGGCCTCCACATGGCGCCCGGTGATGGCGGCAATTTCGTTGAGGGAAAAGCCCTCCATACCGTAAAGAAGGAAAGCTTCGCGGTCAGTGCGGTCGGCGCCGTGGAGCGCGGCTTGCACCAGGGCAATCATTTCGTCGGAGTAGGCGGCCTGTTCCGGAGTGGACAAGCGGCGATCGGGAATCGCGCTTTCGCGGGTCCATCCCTCGTCCGGCTGATGGAACTGCAATCCCGCTTCGTCGGAGGCTTGCACATTCTGCCGGCGACGGCTGTCTTCGAGATGCAGCGCGTCGGGAGACTCCAGCTCATGCAGGCGCGCCGTCATCTCGTTCATGGCTTCGAGGGCAAGGCGGTACAGCCACGGTTCGAGCGCCATCTTTTCCGGACGCTCGCGGTCGCCCAGCGCCCGGGCGATGACTTCGTCCACGACCTCGTTAGTGGAGAGACCGTCCTCCGGAATTTCCTCGTCCGCTCGGCGGAAGTAGAGTTCGCGCTCCACGAAGCGTTCGAGACGGCCAAGATTGGCATTCACATAGGAGCCAATGTCGTCGGCGGAAATGGTGGGCGGCAGAACTGCCGCCAGCGTCTGTTCGAAGGGCACACCGGGCTCGGGAGATTCCTGTGGCCCTCCGCGCCAGCGCCGCCATTTGTGGCTGGAGCGGAGCAGATCCTTATGCCGGCCGATCTGCTGGATGAGTTCGTCGAAGGCAGCCTTGATGGCGGCGGTGGCGCTGGGAGCTTTCTCCTGGACGGTCAGTTGGCCCGAAGGCAAGCGCAGATTCAAGGAGACGAGCGTCCCCTCGCGCGGCGAATTCTGATCGAGGATCGCTTTCAGATGAACCAGTTCAGGCCGGAAGACCTGAAGCCGCTTCTGAACCTTCTCAAGTTGGTGGCTGATTTCTTTTTCGATGTCAGGAGTTTTGTGGACCTTGTAGCTGACATGAACGTTCATTTGAGCCTCGAGTGCGGGGAAAAAGCCCGTGAAGCTGCAGTCCGAACAAGACCATTGTACACCCGAAGGAAAGGGGTGGACGCGAGGTCCGAAGCGGCCCTGCCTTTCCTATTTCACGTGCCTATTTCACATAGACCGAATCCTCCGTTAACTCCTTCGGCATCGCGACCGGGAACGGCGGGAATTCATGCGAGATGCCTTTGAATAGCGAAACCGTAACCTCAGAGCGCCTAGTGCCATCGTGGACCGCGATCTTATGCCGCTTCTCCGAATAGCCCTCCCACAGAGAAACGCCCGCGTAGGCGCCGTCCTTGCGCAGGATGTAGTAGGTCATGTCGATGAACTTGAGCTTGCTCATGTCATGGTTGTAGTTGCGGACAATGCGCCCGAGCGCCTCCATGCCGGCTTCGAGCGGTGACATGCCGCGCCGCATGTTCTCGACGATGGTGTGCGCTCCGGCAACCTTAATGTTCTCTTCCCCGCTGCCGGTAGCGCCCGCCGAACCCACGTCCTGATCGGTGTAGCAACCGGCGCCGACGATGGGCGAATCGCCACAACGTCCGGGGAGCTTGAAGGCGAGCCCGCTGGTGGTGGTGCAGCCGGAGATTTCACCTTTGTCGTTGAGCGCAGAGCAGTGAATGGTGCCAGTCGGCGGGGTAAGCACGCGCCGGATGGCGGCCGAGCGGAATTCCGGCTCGATGCCAAGCTCGGCGGCGCGTTGCTCAAGGCGCTGGATACGCCGTTCCCACAGTTCACTTTGCGGCGGTGTCGTTGAGGGTGTCGTTGGCGGTAATCCAGGCGGCTTCCATTGCGGGTCGGCCAGTCCCGGTCCCCACCAGTCATCGGTCGAGTGAGTCTCTTTCCAGAGCAGCCAAATCTTGCGCGAGCGTTCGGTAAGCAAATTTTCACGCGGGAAGCCCACGGCCACGGCGAATCGTTCGGCGCCTTCGCCCACCAGCATGACGTGGCCGGTATGCTCCATGACGGCTTTGGATACAAGCGAAACATTCTTGATGTTGCGGACGCCGCCGACCGATCCCGCGCGGCGCGTGGGCCCATGCATGCAGCAGGCGTCGAGTTCGACTACTCCTTCCTCATTGGGGAGGCCACCCAGCCCGACGCTATCGTCGTTCGGGTCGTCTTCCGGGCCCTTGACCACGCGGAGAGCGGCATCCAGCGTGTCGCCGCCACTTTTCAGGAAAGCGAAAGCGTCGTCCAGGTATTTGACGCCATTGTTGGCACAGACGATGATCGGCCGCTTGCCCGTGCCAAACGATCCAGTGGTGCGGGAGGCGTCGCCTTTAGAGTTGTCCTGCGCGTTCAGGCCGGAGGCCAGCGAGGCGGCGATGGCGGAACCTAGAAATCCACGACGGCTTATCGACATGAATTCTCCATGCGGTAGAAACGGCGAGAAGGATACCACGACCGTGGATTGACGACTGACGATCGCTGTTGCAACCGGCCTTGAGCGGCTACTGCCGTTACCTCGCTCGCCGCGCCGAGGGCGAGACGCCCTCGGGACAGCCGGCAAGATGCCGGCGCTACGGTAGTGACGGCGCGAGCTTACTCCGGTTTCGGTTCGGTTGGCGGCGGCGCGGCCCCCATATCCCCGTGATGCTTCATGCCAGGATGCGCCATGCCTTCGGAACCCATGGCGTCCATGTGTTTCATCATCTGTTCCATGTGGCCAACCATCACTGTCCACATATCGACGTTCGCTTGCCAGCGCGCCTTCTCCGCGGAGTTGCCGATCTTGGCCACGTTGGCTTTCAGTTGGTCGAGGGATGCCTTCATTTTTTCCACGTCGGCCTTCATGGAGTCCATGTGCTGTTTGTGCATCTCCATCATCTTGTCGCGATGCTCCATCCCCATCTGGCCGGTCCCGCCCTTGGAGGGAGGTGCCGGTGGCGGTGCGGTCTGGGTTTGCGCCCACGCCAGAGATGCCAGAGTCAAAATCATGGTGAGCAATAGGCTTTTGCGATTCATAGAATGTATCCTTTCCGACAGCCAGCCCAAGTATATG
>CAWABC010000107.1:0-49443 GCA_963780105.1 uncultured Acidobacteriaceae bacterium | reverse complement strand
GACGTGACCGGCCATTTTTGTACCAGGTGGAATGAGAGAGAATCCACTTGGAGGAAAAGCGGGTCATGCCGATGCAGAGGTACAAACCAGAGCAAATCGTGACGATGCTGCGGCAGATTGAAGTCGGCATCGCGAACGGAAAAACCACCCCGCAAGCCTGCAAAGAAGCCGCGATCACGGTCCAGACGTTCTATCGCTGGCGGAAGGAATACGGCGGCTTGAAGATGGACCAGGCGAAGCGACTGAAGGAACTGGAGAAAGAGAACGGTAAATTGAAACGGCTGGTGGCGGAGCTGGCGCTGGACAAACAGATCCTCAAGGATATTGCGGAGGGAAACTTCTAAGCCCGGAGCGACGTCGGTGCGCCGTGGAGCATGCCCGTGAGGAGTACGAAGTCAGTGAGCGGCGGGCGTGCCGAGTGGTGCGGCAATGGCGAGGGACACAACGCTATCTGCCGTTGCGGCGCACGGACGAAGATCAGCTGACGCAGGCGATCCTGGCCCTGGCCGCGAAGTATGGGCGGTACGGCTATCGACGCATCACGGTGTTGTTGCGGGATGCGGGGTGGACGGTGGGGAAGGATCGAGTGCAGCGGATCTGGCGACGTGAAGGGCTGAAGGTACCGCAGAAACAGCGGGCGCGAGGGCGGCTGTGGCTAGGAGATGGTTCGTGTGTGCGGTTGCGCCCGGAGCACGTGAATCACGTGTGGAGCTACGATTTCGTGAAGGCGATGACGCACGATGGACGAGCGCTGCGCATCCTGGTGGTGATCGACGAGTACACGCGGGAGTGCCTCGCGTTGCGGGTAGCACGGCGCTTGGGAAGTTTGCAGGTGATCGAGACGTTGGCGGATGTGATGCTGGTGCGGGGCATTCCGGAGCACATCCGTTCGGATAATGGGCCGGAGTTCATTGCCGGAGAGTTGCGGAAGTGGCTGGACAAGCTGGGCACGAAGACACTGTATATCGAGCCTGGGAGTCCGTGGGAGAACGGGTACTGCGAGAGCTTCAACGGAAGGTTGCGCGATGAGTTCTTGAACGGCGAGATCTTTTACTCACTGAAGGAGGCGCAGATTCTGACGGAGACGTGGCGGGTAGAATACAACACGGAGCGGCCACACTCGGCGCTGGGCTACAGGCCGCCGGCACCGCAAGCTATCTTGCCGAAACAACCGGGGCATGGAGATGTGGAAAACAAAACCCGTTTCCCACATCTCCACACCCCCGACGGCGACTACGGACAAAGGTCAAAAGAGGCGTTACACTAACATTCCACTTGGTACAAAAGATCGGTCAGGCCAGGTGTAAGGGGAGAGACACTCCACCCCTGAAAGGGTGCTGCACGGTAACTTTCGGTTACCGTGCGCGAACCTGTTGAAAGCAGAGCAGCTAAGAGGAAAATCCTGCCGATCCGGTTGCTGTACAGCAACCGGAAGTTAACGCAGGCGAACTTGTTGATTCTTAAGCGCGGCTGCTAGTCTCGGCTGTGATGGCGAGAGAGGAAGCCGGGACATGGTGAAGCCGCCGCTGCGCACGAAATCCATCGGTTTCAAAGTCAGCGAGGAAGAGTACGCGCAACTGGAAACGGCGGCGCAGGCCGAGCGGTCGGACGCTCGGGGAGTGGTGCCGCGAGGTGATCCTGCGGGGAGGTCGGCCAGCGATGCAGCGGCCACGATCCGGCGCTGGCCGAGATCGTAGGGGTGCGCTTGCTGCTGGTGAACGTGTTGCGGCCTCTGGCCGCAGGCCAGAAACTGGCCCCGGAAGCGTTCGACAAAATGCTCGACCAAATCAGCGAAGTGAAGCACGAACTCGCTGCCAAGTTGCAGCAGCAGGCGGCCCGGAAGAAACCGCAGCCGGAAAAACCCAGCGGCGACGGGAATGGGTGATCTCCCATTTTTTCGCTGGAGAGTGTACGGAGCGCGGGAGGCCGGTCAAGGCTCTGCGCTTCGCTCCGATGAACGCGCAAAAAACGCGCGGCCTTGACTCGCCTCCCTCTCCGCTCCTGTGTTGCTTCCCGCTAGGAAAAAATGAGAAGAAGAAATGGCAGAGGGAACGATGCGCTATGGGTGACTGCTGTGCGACTGGCCGTTACCGTTGGAAGTCGCCAGGGAGTTAATCAAGCGGATGACTGCGCGCTGGTCCCGATCCGGCAATGACGCCATGCGCTGAAATCTTTTCCAAAGACGCCGACTCCGCGGCTTCCCCTGATCGAGCTTGGCCGGTTTCACGCCGAGCAGTTCATCCGTCGTCACCCGGAGTGCGCGAGCTAGAGGGATGAGGGCCAGCATAGGATCTCCAGAATGTCACTATATTATTCAATTCTCAATAGGGGAGTCTCTTTCTTATCGCGATCTCGGTCGTTTCGATGAGGCAGTAGAGGCAGCTTCGGAAGCGGTAAGGCTTCTGCCGGAGGAGAGTCCAAGTCGACCTTACGCGGAGTTTTCTCTGGCATGTGTTCACGAAAGCCAGGGTAAGTACGATCTGGCAGCGCAGGAGTTCAGGGCGCTCCTTAAGAAGCACGCAGAACTCTTGAGGGCTGACGAATACATTCAGTTCAGGCGAGGTGTTCAGTTGCGGTTGATCGCAAGCCTCATAATGCTCGGTCATGCCGTCGAGCCGCTGTCTATCGCGGATGCTCTCAAGAAGGAAGACATTTCTCCAGAAGAAAGGGCAGAACTTTCATACCGAGAGGCTAAGGCGCACGGAATCCTTGGACGCCACGATCACGCTCTGAAACTATACCAAGAGGCAATCAACGGGCCGCTGGAGCGCTCCTTGGCTGCGCGGGCTCATTTCCACATCGGGGAGGTTCTGTACGACCGAAGTGAGTTCTCGCGGGCGCTTGATGAATTTAAGATTGCCGAAAATCTGGCTGATCCGGGCAGCTCGGATAAAGACCACTTCGCGGGATGGGTCAAGCACACCCTTCGCGCGGCTGGCGGGCCGGAATGAGTTTTCTTTTAGCCGTTCGATCCGCGCCGTGATCCGGGTCAGTTTAGCCGCCCGATGCGGTCCTGATTCGAGTGCCGATTCCTGACCGGGGAGTGTGGCGAATCTGGCACGGTGGGGGTGACGTTCTTGCCCTCCCGAAGGTCAGTTCCGGGGTTGAGGTTTTTTGCGCTGCCTTCGGCATCGGGTGGAGGGGTGACACGTCAACCCCGAATGGGAGCTGCAGAGCAACTTCCGGTTAACGTGCGTTAACGCGCATGGGATCAGCGAGCTACGCGGGAGAAGCGCGGAAAATGGGCAGTTTCCGCGTTAGCGTGCGCGAACCTATAGAAAACAAGCGGCTAAGAAGGAAAATCCTCGACTCCGGGTTGCTGTACAGCAACCGCGCGGCGAGCGCGCGTTAACGTCTTGAAAACAAAGAAGTGGGGGGGATCTCCCATTTTTCGCTGGAGAGTGTACGGAGCGCGGGAGCCGAGTCAAGGGTCTGCGCTGCGCTCCGATGAACGCGCCCAAGACGCGCGCCCTTGACCCGGCTCCCTCTCCGCTCCTGTCTTGCTTCCAGCTAGGAAAAAATGGGATGGAAAAATGGGGAGCCAGGGCGGGCAGGCCACCAGAGACGATGTGAAGTGTTCGGCATCGAACTCTACCCGATATACGGGATCACACGGTTCGAGACACCGTGGTCTCGATTCGACCACTGCGTAATCGCTTGGGGCGGAGCTCTGGCACAGGCAATCGTGGCGCTTCCGCTGGTAGCTTGGGTGTCCACGACCAGACTGAGCCAGGCTTACGAGAAACGTTGCCAGTTCCATCAGCGACGGCCTCCGTCCGTCATCAACGGTTCCGCTAGTCAAGAAACTTCCAAACGCTGGCGATCTGGGGGTGAACCCGGCAGCCGAATCCCTGCCCTGATCGGGGGCGGGAGAAGCCGCCGATCCGCGCGGTGATCCAGGTCTGATTAGCTGCGCTTTCCGGTCCCGATCATGCCGCCCATTCCTGATCCGGCAGTGTGGCGAACCGGGCACGGTGAGGGGTGAGGTTCAGGGGTTCGGAGCGGGGCTGCTGGGCGGTAAACGGTCAAAGTCAAAGGCGCGGCGGGTGGTCCACTTTAGCGGGGAACTATTATCGTGGACCGAAATAACTAGGGTGCGCCACCTCTCGCGCTTTTTCGAGAAGTGGCCTGCCGAACAGCCTAGCAACTGTTCGACCTCCGCCTACGCGGACGGAGGTCGGAAGTTCACAAACCTCACCAACCTGCAATCCGTTTTGCAATCCGTTTACTGACTTTCCAGTGCTCTTGATGTACTTTCATGCCATCCGTGGCCCTGCATGTTCTTGAATTTGCGTTGGTATGCGGGTTCGAATCCCTCCCTCTCCGCCAGATTTTCTGCGCTTTTACTCCTACCACTTGCAGAGCAATTCCGAGCAAAGAGGCTCTGCTTACGGATATCAAGGTATTTCCTCCGAACCTCGGTATTGAGTTCCACGGGGGGAATCATGCACTAATCACCGCATTCCGATATTTTTCAAAAAAGCTTGGCCCAGAGCGTTTGCATCCAGAGGCGGCGACGGCCGATTGAGTTCCTCGACTTTCTTGCGGTGTGCCTCTTCATTCTGCTTCGCCGTTTGTGCCATTTTGGCCAGTTGGTCCTGATGAGCCTTGCGATATACAAGTGACTCCGCACTTGCCAATCTGAGCTTTTCTTTGCTGGTCGCGATGAAATCGAGCTGCTTTTTGATTTCAGGATTGGCGGCCGTCCCCGGGAGAGTCAGAACGAAGCTATAGAACTTGTCGAGTTCCGCAAACACCCGATTAAGGTTCAAAGGATCCTTCTCGGCTGTCGGCTGCGAATCTGGGGCTGGCGGTACAGCAGGGTCGGGTTGAATTCTGCCGCAAGAGACGCCTCTTGCGTCAAGCGTAAAGCCGAAGTCGCACGCTGGGCAGCAGATGTAATTCCACACGCGCGCGACGCACTCGCTACTCGCGCAACCGAGAAGTGTGCTGGGTTGCAAGCTCACCGGTTTCTGGCACTTTGGGCAAGCGACGGTGGACGGCATCGACGTCCGACAGAGCCAGCAGGCCGTCGCGGCGGGGACTTCACCGGCTATTCCGATGAGCAGGTTACCCATAATTTCCGAGTTGGCAAATCGCGGCTGCCAGAGCTCCAGCAACTCCGCGTGCGGCACGCGGCGAGAGGGGCCGTAGAGCGGGTCTTGCAGCACCACGTCGCGTTCGTCCATGTTCACCAGAACACTGTAGTGGCCGGTCGGCGAATCGTATGTTGGGCGGTGGTTGAGGATTGCGCGCGTGCCGGACTCGCTACAAAGCCGCAATGCTTGGAGCGGGTCACGCGCCTGGAAAGCGACGGCGGCAAAGCCACGGCTCAAAGCGTCTTGGGCCATCAGATGGGTGGTGGAAGCAACGCTGCCAAACCGGTTCTCTTTGGCGATCGCAGGCCAGATCTCATCCTGTGCGACTTCCTTGCCCAAGGAACGATAGACCATCCTCAAGCATGTCGCACCGCAGTCGCGGTTCGTCGCCGCGCCGTTTCGTCTTTCGAAGGGAAGTACCGCTTCTGCCGCACTCATAATTGGCATTCCTCCGTGGGTTGCTCTAAAAAGACAAAGGTCCTTGGCCAAATCAGGGCCCGATAAGAACCGTGGGATCGCCCATCACAATGACGCCGCCATGGGCAGTCATATCGCCCATGCGGGCGGCGGGCTGCCCGCCGATCAGAACGGTAAACGAGCCCAGGATGATAACGTCGGGTGGGCCCACGCAGGTGGCCATATCACCCACTCGCGCCGCTGGCATCCCACCGATCAACACCAAGGGACAACACGGCGGGAGGATTGGCCCGCCCACATGGGGCACGACGCCGGTCACCATGGGACAGGTATGCATATCCCCTAAGCGAGCAGCTGGCTGACCCATTTCCTACCTCCGTTATCCATCCCCCTAATCCAGTCATCCGAATGCAGGAGCTACCCTTGCGTTAACCCTGAAAGAACGAACCACGTCATGTTTATGCAACTTCCTGGCCCGAAGCCCCGCTTCTGAGTCCGGTGTCATCCCCCGGTACTCGCCATCCCGATCGCCAGTTCCAAGAATTGACGTTGCGTTTCCACGATCTTGACGGGGTCTGCTTTAGCGCAAACCATCTTGATGGCCCCTGCGACCGCCTTGGCGTGCGCGAAGGGATGTGGCGCTCTCGGGGCCGCGTTGGGTGGAGCAACGTTTCCACCTGTCTGATAGACGGCCATGGCTAACGCGGCGGCAGGAGAAGCCTGGCTCGGCCGCTTGTGCAGGTGCCAACGCCGCGGTGCGATTCCTTCGCTTGGCTGCATGACCCACTGCACCACTGCACTGCACGCCGCTTTGTCCATCGGCGAAAGGTTGTCGCCGCATCCGTGCTGGAGACACAAACAACCCCACCAAACCGCTTCGCGTGGCGGTAGTGCATGGGCCATAAAATCAATGCCGGTCTACGATATTGCCTGCTGGCCACGAGAGCGTCTACAAACTCCTCGGGCCTCATACCGTCGCACAACTGCGCTAATGCTTCCTTCTTGATGTTGAAGCGCGCACAGACTTCGGCCGCCTGTGGCTGCGTTGATGCTGAAGAACGTCTTGCTCGCCCACGCGATGTTCCCCGACAATTGATTTGCACGAGCACACCCTGGATCGTCACACCCTCCGGCCCCAGGGTGATCGTGCTCAACCCACCTGCCACCGAAAGCGTGATCTGGGTAAGGCTCTGGATTGTCACCGGCATTGCCCCGGCATCTACGGTTATGCCGCTTGGTGTCATCTCGATCTTCTGATCGACGCCGGGTAGAAGCCCACGCTGGATGGTTACATTCTGTATCTCGCCGACCACGATCTCGACGCCGTTCGTCGAGTCCGACTGAGGTCGGGGGAAGCATTGGGGGCCCGGCAGTTACTCCGAACTCCCCCGGCCCCGCGAATATCGACTGCGCCTTCCATCCCCACTAAGTCAGTTGCCAGTATCGTGACCACGCTCGGTGCTGGAGCGGCTGGCGGCATGGGTGGCCGGCTCAACAGTTCAACTTGGTTTGCGGCGATTCCGTACTTGCCGTCAAAGGACTGAGAGTGCTCCATCGTATCCGCGCCACCACCACCGCCGCTGCCGCTCCAAAATCTACCGCTCAGAAGCCATGACTCACACCTCCCTGATGACCGTCCTGACTGCGGCTAGTTTCCTGCGCAACCGGCTCCACAATGTCATTTCTTCGCCCCAGTTCCGGGCTCCAACCCGAGAATTGTACGTCCTAACATCGTGTCGCCGACCGTTCTGGCCACGCGGCACGTGATCAACTCCCCGTTCCACTCGTGGGTACTTTCATGTACGCTCCGCTTCCCTGAGTTCCGCTGGGCTGGTCTATGACCTGGTCCAGATATGACTCCTGCGAACTGTCCATGATGGGCGGCAGAATGGCCCCCCCAAAGCCAGCTCCGCAAAGAAGCGAGGTGATAATACTTTGGGCGATTCCAGGGGCTAGGGGAGGATGGGGATCGTCGGTATACCCAAAAACGTCCTTATAGATCTTGCCATCGTTGTGGTCCGCCTCGTAGTACACGATTTCGACCGCCATGAGAGCCGCTACAATAGCCTGGACCGCGATTTGAAAGAGAATGACAAGATTGGCGCGTTGGTCATCCTTCTTCAATTGGTCGTATGCTAACTGGAACGCGAGCGCGCCCGCGATCAGGATTCCTCCAGCAAGAAAGGTGAAGACGCGGAATGCGACTTTGTCGTTGCTCTCCACTTTGACCTTGTCGCCTAGATGGATGTCGTACGCCAGCCCCATCGAAACGTTTGCCAACGTGCCCAGCGTGACCTGCACGTTTCCCTGGGAGCCGCTGCCCAAGGAACTCAGCAGGATATTGTCGCCAGCCCCCCCGAAAAGGCTAAAGCAAACCCCATCGGGTCGGCGACCAGCTTGAACAGGCTCCCGGTAGCCAATTGAAACGACTGTGGGATGCTGGAGGTGAAGGCCGATCCGAAGATCGCACTCGAACTCAGCCCCAGGACGGCTTGCGGTTGGGGCTGGACCCACGCCGCTCCCGATATAGCAGCGTTGCTTGGTTGTGTTCCGGCCATGTGGTTGCCTCCCTCGCACTAACTGTGCCTTATTTGCTTCCCGTATTCCTCGCCCCGGTGTCGTGCCGCCGCTACCCCCCGCTTCCCGGCATGGAGCCAACGGTCACCACGTGGGCGCTGGGGATTCGCTGGAAATGATGCCGTCCGGCGCGGAAATCAACATCGAATTCTGTGTCCACCACCATATGGCGCTCCGACTGAAGTGCCAAATGTTCCTTGCCTTTGAGATCGACGAAAACGATCGCGTTGAAATTCTGGTTCGATTCGCCGCGCACGCTGGCCGACTTGATGCCGCAAAACATGTTTGTCTGGGGAAGCGCCAAGGGCGGCATATTTTCGGCGTTATAAACGTTACCGACGATCATTGGCTGATCGGGGTCGCCCTCTTCAAATGCCACAACCACCTCATGACCAATCCGCGGCCAGAAGAATGCTCCCCACCTGTTCCCCGCCCACACCTGGGCGACGCGCAGCCAGCATGAGCTGTCGCTGTTTTGCTTGGCGTCGCGGTCCCAATGGAACTGCACCTTCACGCGTCCATATTTATCGCAGAAAATCTCCTCGCCGGACGGCCCCACGACCGTCGCGGTCTGAATGCCGGCAATCACCGGTTTGGGGGTCACGCGCTGGGGACGGTATCGCAAATCCATCGGAATACAGGTGAAGTGGTTTTCGTAATGGAAGTCCGCGGCATCGGCGTCACTGCGGTAACTGCCCTCCGCCAGTCGGGCGAGATGTTCCACTCGGGTCAGGAGATAATCGCCATCGGCATCGAAGTGCCGTTCGAGGGTGAACCCGTACCCGGCCGTGAATTGGACGCAATTGCTTGCCCCGCTAATGAGCAGGCACACGGCTTCTTCCTGCTCCATACGTATTCTGACGGTTCTCTCACTATCTTTGAAAACATCCTTTAGACAGTGCGGCTGCGGCCCACCACTGCGGTTGATTCCGTCAAACCGTTGCGCATAACCGCCGGGATAGTCATAAATCTCGAGCTGGTTATTGCCGCCGACATTGAGCTTGTGGGTTACCGTGCCCACCGTGACAGTTTCAGCGGTTCGTTCCGTTGCTTCCAGATTCTTGCCCGGGAGCTCGAAGCAATGGTCCCAAAGGGTACAGACACCGGATCGCAGCTCCTGGGTCTTGTCCCAGCCCGTAATCCGCAAGTCTTGCCGGAGCCCGCCCAAAAGCTCGTCGTAAGCAACGCGGTTTTGTGTGGGCACGGACGGATGCAGGGTGGGTGCGTCGCTCACAATCATCTGATGAGCGCCATCGCTGTGTTTGAAGAAATAGTAGATGCCCTCCTCCTCCATGAGGCGGCTGGCGAAGTCGAAGTCCGATTCACGATACTGAACGCAATAGTCGCGCGCGAAGTAAGTTCCCGATATTTCGTAAGCGACGTCTAATCCGGCAAGCACTTCGTGAAGAATGTCGGGCACCGTGAGATGCTGAAAAATGCGGCTCTGGATTTTCTTCGTCAGCAGCCAGAGCTTGGGGACCAGCTCCGCACGGAAACGAACGAAAGTCTTGTCGCGACCGCCTTGGCTGAACCGTTTGACCAAGCCACTGAAGTAGCGCTGCTCCCCATTGGGAAGCCGCATCTGCGCGGTCACGTTCTGGCCCACAATGTCCTCGAAGCGGACCTTGTTCTGGGCTTCAGCGAGCAGATCGAGTTGGAAATTGAAGAGCTGCGAGATGGACTCGCTGCCTTGAAGGCCGGTCAGGAGCAGTATGTCTTTGCCCAATGGAGTTGTAATCGAGAGTGGCCTGTTCGCCTGGGTATAAGTGGGCATGCCCACCTCCTTCCAATTCGCGACAATCAGCTAGGCTCTTTAGTTTTCACTTCGACCTGCATTGCAAAGGGCACGTCGCGGGAACGCAACGGCTATGCTGCTAATTGGGACCTACTTCTGGAACCCCACAAATTGCCCGCAGTATACACCTGTTTTCCTATTCCAGAAGCGGTATTTTGACGTGAGATCCGAGGTTGATAGCGTCACGGGCACAAAGTTCGATGGCTCGCTGGTGTTTGGGCGGACTCTGGAAACCTCGCTGGGAGAGCCAGGCGGGTGGCCAACATCTGCGGCTAGTATGACCCGCGTTGCGAAGCGTAGGCCGTGAAGAAAAAGGGGGTGCCCCACTTCTCGCGCTTTTCGCCATAACGAGTTGACACGTACAGCGGTTGCGCTTCGATACGCGGATCGTCGCCGCGATCAAGGGCGAGTTCCCTTAGCTTCTTTACGCTGGCCACGATGGCAGGACTCAAATTCTTCTCCAGGGTGTTCGCGCCGGAGCGAGAATTGTCGTAAGAGCGGGTGAGCACCGCTTGAGCCCAAAGGCTTGATACCGGTGCCAGACAAACCGAAACACACCATGCGGTGAAGCGCAATACACCGCACTCACTTCTATATCTCGTAGACTTCATGGTTCTTCACCTCGGAAATGACTGCTGCGAGCCGATGATCCTGCGGACGCTCCCATGGGCCCCCAATGTGCCGGGCGGCGGCCCGCTAACGACAGCCTCCGCCCAAAACAGTGGACCGGCTCACCTCCACACGGAGGCAGGAACAATAATGTCATCGGCGGGCACAAGCGTGTTCACCGAAACATGGGGCCAAGTCAGGCCAGCGAAATTCAGCAGGACAGTCTGGGTGTACTGAATCTGCGTGAATCTTACTTTGATTGCGCGCGGCATTTCCAGATCGAACGGCGGTGTGACGGAGAACGTCGGCACTCGCTGACCGTGCACGCTGGGTTTGGCTCGGATGGCGAAGGGTGGCCCACCTACCATGTAGGGTGGTACCAGAATGACCTCTTCGACGGTTTCAATCCAGAAGACGGCAACCATCTGCGTGGCCTGAGCGTTGGGTGCGGTGGCTGCGGCCTGGCCCAGCAGGAATGCTATGTTGTCGGTTCCGCCGCCGAAGAGCCCAGCCGGGGGCGGCGCGGCGGTGGAAATGAAGATGGTGGTTGTGCTGATGACGTTTTGCTTGCTGATGTGGTCCCGCAGCAAACTGTTCGGATCGTCCAGCATGGCCTGCGTGATGGTGCCACGGGTGATGAAGGGGCCCAGATCTTGAGGGATTCTGGGGGTGTTCGGGTTGCTGGCGGTCTGGCTGGCGAATTTGATTTTCTTGACCGGATTACTGCCCGTCACGAACGGTGTGATGTCCAACGCGGCGATCGTCGGTGGCCCAGGCTTCGCGGGCTCGACGAGTCCTAGAGCCTCGATGGTCGTACCGTGGGGAATGGAGGCCATGCGCGTGACCGTTTCCCCCAGCTGCGGGATGGTGGTCGCGGGCACGTGAATCCACATTCCGGGTTCGAAGTGGATCGCGACCTTTTCGCCATGAATCGTAATATCGTTGATGGTCTGCAGATAGGGCACTCCGTTGAGGAAAGCGTCCGGCTGAGCTCCCGTGCCGCGATTCGGAACTGAGCCCAGACTCTTCGAAAAAGAAAGGTTCTCCGAGGTTAGGTTTAGCTCCAGAATATTGTCGCGCGGAGGCGGCGGAGGCGGAACTGGATTCGGCAGTTTCGTTGGCGTGGCGGCACTATCGGGCCGGAAGATGGTGTTGAAGCCGTTCCCGACCCAATCTCCAACAAATGCGGAGAGTGGACCAAGCGGCGGGAGCGGTGCAGGTGCGGCGGCCGCAGTATGATCCGGTCGAAGTTCCCCGAATATGAAGTCACTGGGCAGCTTGATGAATGGTCCGGGTTTCGTGTCGCTCATGGGTAATCCTCCTTCTCAGTGCAAGGTTCAATTTCTCAGCAAAAGTCCAAGAGAAGGCCTAAAATTGTCATATTTGTCAGTGCTGCCTGTGCATTGCAAGGCACGCTTCTTACTTTATTGCCGAAGGTTGCGCCTAACGGTGACCACCGTTATCGTGGGCGATAGAGCGCCGTTCACGCTGGGCACATCCTGAATGTAAGCGCGGCTGGACCTCCACCCGCTCGACGCGCGAATGTACGAGTTGGCTACCAGTGGTTCAGCGTCTTCCTTTTAGTCCGTGCGAGGTCAACCCGCCTTGTAAAACGAGAACGCCTCCTAATCCCCTTCGCGGTTGAACGAACAACAGCGCGGACCGCAGCGACGATGGTGGACAGTCGGCTCAAAATTGTGCCGTGTATGGCATTCCATGATTCCTCCTGACGCAGCGTTAGTACAAAGAAGGACGAGATGACCCGCCAAGCAGCGAGGTATTCATATTGAAGATCGTGTGGTTCCCCTCATTTCCTCCCCATGCGAACATGATGTAGACCATCGGAAATCCGCCGGCTCGAAGAGTAAGTCCACTGGCAAAGCTGTGTTTCATGTGGCTGAATCCGATGTCTCCCCGTATGAGCGCCACCCTCCCCTGATCCGCCATGAAGCGGAAACCGAACGGTCCCCAGATTGAATGCTCGAAGTCTTCCTGCAGCAGCAGGACGTTCGGAGCGCGAAAGCGATAATCCTGGTAGCTGCTCAGCGACGGGGCGCCGTCGATGTCCGCGCCACCCAACGTCTGCTGAAAATAGAACGGCACCGCGCTCGTTCCCGAAGTCATCGATTCGGAAAGTAGCAGGCGCAGATTGACGGAGCCGTTCAAGTTCCGTGAGCGGGAAACCGGCGGACACGTTTCGCTGGCGGGTGCACATTCGTCAGGGCCATTCGCGTCCGTGTTCTTGGGGGCCGATTCTGTGTAGCCGTACAGATAAAACGTGTGGTTCAGGTCGGTCGTCCAGCGCAGGAAAGAATACTGCGAGTTTGACGGGGCAAAGAACTGCTGAAAGTTTGCCAGGTAATTGAGTTGCAAGTGATCCCCAAATACCGGCTTGATGCGAACACCTTCGCCCAATTGGATGAATCCCGGCTGGCTGATCAATCCGGGTGCGGTCGCATTCGTATAGAGAGTTTCAATCGACGGGAAAGATTGTCCGTTTTCGCCTCTGAGGTTCACGAAGCGCCCGTTCACTTCGCCCAGCAGCGCCAGATTCAGCTTGCTGATCGCCTGCCATTCGTAGACCGGTTTAATGACGCTGCCCCCAACGATCGTCTGCGTCATGCCAAACACGGACGCGCCCGCCTGCGTCGAATCATTGCCCAGCCCATAGAAATTTATCTTGTTCAGAGAAATCGCCTGCGCGTAAAGGTTAAAAACAGTGTAGGGATGAACCAGATTGATCCGCGGTTTCTTGGCAGGCTTGGTTTCGGTCGTTTCCCCAGGCTGCGGAACCACTGGCGTGATGACGTGTATGTCTGCTGGCGGGGTGTGGATCATCTTCATGTAACCACCCGCCCGCCACGAGGCGTTTGTCGAGCCTACCGCATCCACGTCCCAGGTTAAGCGCCAGTTCTTAGTGTTCTTGTCGGCGACGAATGCTCCGCCAACACCGAATCCGTTTTGCGGAGGCAAGCTGCCCGCCGCAATGTGCAGTGGGTGGTCGGTGAAAAGCTCATAGGCGCATCCCGTCACTAGCTTGAAGCTGAATTCATTGCACGCGTCGGCAGCACGTTCGCCCTCGCGGCGGAAATCCGCTTGCAGTCTGCCTTCCTGAGCCACCGCTATCGCGGATGCAAGCCACAGAAACACCAACACACTCCAACGCATACCACCTCCTGCAAAAAAGGCCACGAAGGACTAAGTCTTGCGCCCACGCTTTGCCTTGCTTTTCTTCTTTCCCACGCTGCGGCCACGCCCTTTGCCCCCCGGCGCTTCGGCGGCGGCAGCAATCGCGATCCCGCGTCCGCGCTTTGCCGCCGCAGCTTCGTGCGCCTCGTGGATCGCCGCCGTCACCTGGCGGATATACTCCGCGGCTTCGCCTTCCGTCTTGATCGCGTTGATGTAAATGTCAGTTCGGTGCCGGAAAGGAAGATTCATTTCGGCGTCGTGTAAATGTTGGATCTGCGCTTTCAGCAGCGTATTCACCGGACGATCCGGATTCATCGTGCTCTTCGCGTCCGGCCTGGGTACGTGGATGACGGTCATCTGGTTCGCTCCTTCAGCGCGGCGCGTTGGCCGCAAGATCTCTAAACGTCGAAGTCCGGGCAATCGGTTCGAATGCTATCCAGCGAAAGCAGATTCCGCGCTGGATCCACAGGCGCTACGTTCGGCTCGATGAAAACGTCGGCGCTCGTTTCTCGCGGGGATCGCGGCGAGTAATCGCCCAGAAAAAACTTTGTGATCGTCGCCGGTATCGAAGCGTGGTCGAACGTGCGGTCGACCACCGTGCCTTTCGGAATCCAGGGTGAAATCAGAATCGCGGGCACGCGCACACCCAGCCGGTCAAACGCAAATGGCTGCCCGGTCCCGGTGTCGTTTGCCGAGGCCGTTTTGAAGTCGGGAGTGCAGGATGGAGGTACGACATGATCGTAGATGCCTCCGTGTTCGTCGTAGACGACCAGCAGCGCGGTGTTCGGCCACAGGGGCGAGGTCTTGATCGCGTTGTACACCGAGGCAATGAACAACTCCCCCGCCTGGATGTTGTGGTCGGGATGCTGGTCGTTGGCCACTTCCTCGCCGCTGTCGGTGTCGTGGTCGTTATAGTTCGGCTCGATAAACGAATAGTCCGTCAAATCCCCCTTGCCGCAGTCGTCCAGGAATTGGTCGTACGTGCCGAATAGCTCCGGCTGATTCTGAAGCAAGTTCGCGACTTCCATCGTCGAGCTGGTCGTATCGTAGTAATACAGTTTGGCCGTGTGCTTGGGATGCGCGTTGATCAGCCGGTCGTAGATGCTCTTGAACGGCTCGTTTAGATAGATTGGATTCATATCGACCCTGCCGAACGATGTGCCATAGTGCGCGAACGCGCGATTGCAAATCGTGGGTCCCGGAATCGACGCGAACCACCGGTTGAACACCGCAAATTCCAGCGCCAAGGTCGTCAGCACGGGCAGTTGGTTCTGAGCGAAGTAATACATGATTTTCCGCGAATGCCCCACGTCCCTCTGCTGGTTGAAATAGCTCTTCACGAAGCCCTGCATATTCGCCACGCGGGCGGGGCTCGTGTCCCCGCCGAAGATCTGCAGATCGACCGCCGGAAAGTGATGATCGGGATCGGGGTCAAGCTGGCCCTGAAACTGCGCCAGCGGCTGCGGCTTGACCACGGCACCCGTTGTATCGGGATTGCTAAGTTGACCGGTAATCCCGTCGATCCGTGGATCCACTGCCATGAGAGATCCCAACATGTGATCGAACGACCGGTTCTCCATCATCAGAACAACGATATGTTTAAGATTGTCCAGTCCTGGCGGCATACCCCTCCTCAGTGCTACTGCAGTTGATCTAATTCCATCCAGTCCGTCGAATCGGGCGCACAGAAATCATTCGGCAAACCTGGAACCGCACCACGGGATGCAGCTCCCACACCGATGCCAGCCAGCAGGTTTGCTTGTCTGCGGCGGTCCGGGCGGTGGCGCAATTCTGCGAGGTGAGTCGACGCGGTGGCGGGATCGATCAGTTGATCCGGGCCCGTTCGAACCGACTCAATCTGGCAGGATCGCCACGATAATCATCTCGTAGGGCAAATGCGTTTGCGTCGGTTCCTCGGTAGCCAGCTCCGCAACCTCGGACAGGTTCGCGCGGGGGATGCCTAGCACATGCATCCGGTCTCCTTTCGACAGTGTCTGCACCCGCGTCGCCGCTTCCGTGCCCTTCACGAACACCATGCGCCGCACATCTTTTGTGACTGCCTCCTCTTCGTTGCTGGTGTCGAACACGTTGGCCAGCACGAACAGCCCGTCGTCCCCGTCAGCCTGCACCGCGCCGGCCAGCTCGATCACAAACTCGGCATAGTTGTACTTCCCCTCTCCGCTGGTGATGGTAACCGAACCGTCCGCGGCGCTGATAGTAGCCTGATTTTTTTCGTAAAACGGAAACGCCACGTGCGCCGGGTAGGCCGTATACCCTGGAATCTCGGCAAACGCGTCCAGCACGGGATCGTTTCCAAACTGCGTGATCGGATGGATCTCGAAAAGATGTGCTGGGTTGGAAGAATCAGGCACATCAACCGGGTTTCCTTGGATCTGGTCTTCTTTCCCCAGATGTTCAAACCAGATTCTCCAGACTCCTTTCACCGGCAGTTTTTTCCCCTCCTTGGTCGCTTTCAGAAGTGTGAGCGCGGCTTGTTCCTTTCGCGCATTCACGATCTCGGCCACTAGAGGCAGCTCCACCTCGTCGGCGCGCCCGGCCATGTGAATGTCGCCGTCGTTTCCGCCGCTGCTAATCGGATGCGGTGCGCTCGGATGCACATCGACTTCCAGAGTCACACTGATGCTCGCTTTGTTCTTGAACTGGGCCACAAAGCTGCCGCTGAGCACCAGCGTTTCCGCTTGCGCGCCGTGGGCCAGCAGGAGCAGGGCGGCACAAGAACGAGCAACTTTATGCGGCTTGTGCATTGGGCGCTCCTTGGGCGGGTCCACCTCGCGGCGCCGTCCCCGGCGTTGACTCACTCGCCGCCGGCTTCTTCCCCGCATTCCGGATGTTAACCATCTTGCTCAGGATGTCAAACCAGAACGGCGCACCCAGCGAAACCGCGACCATCGTCAAGAACCATCCCAGCACGCGTTCGGTCCAGCCCCAGCCATCGGGGTTCGCTGTGTCTTTTCGCCATCCCAGCACTCCATTCAGAGCATCCAGTTCGTCTTTAGAGACTTTCCGGATCGACGTTGGTTGCAGCGGTTTGTCCTTGTTTTCATATTTCACGCTGACCGTCTCCTGCGCTTCCTCGCCCGACCGCTTCTGTGCCTGCTCCACCAGCACCGCTCGTTGTGTGGGATTTTTCCACAGTGTCCGGACGATGCCGATCGTGTCCGCGTTGGCCGCCACCGTCAGGACCACTGCGATGACAACCGTCGCCTTTTGCGTCCTCCGTTTGTACCATCCCGAGGCTCGGTCCATGGTGTCATCGAACCAGGACTCTATGTTCGCTTGTGCCCGGCCCAGGTCGCCGCGGGCATTCTGAATCAGCGCCAGCAGCGCGGTTTTCACATCTCCTTCGGGCAGCGCCTTGATGCCGGTCTCCAGGTCCGCGAAAGCGATCGACCCCGGCTTCCCGGCGGTCGCAATGTCTATCACTGCCGTCGCAAATGTCCGCGCCGGCAGATACGACGGGTGCGCTTTTCCCCCGCTCTTGCCCGGCGCCACCATCCCCATGATCAGCGGGTGGGCATAAAACTGCTGCAGGAACCAATCCTTGTTGCCCTTCGCATCGGGCTGGGCATCCAGCAGCTGATTGATGGCCGACGCCAAGTTGCTTGAGCGCGTCTTCAGCAACCCGTCCAGCCACTCATTGATGGTCGTGCACATGATGGCCAGCAACAGGTACACGAACACCAGCCCGACGATCACATCGAGGGTTGTGGAGTTGAACAGTCCGTTCGCTCCATTCATACCTACCTCCTTCATGAGTCACGAGAAGATTGTGGCCTAAGAGATATTCTTGTCAGAATTGGCGTTTTGGACAGTACCTCTTTAGTTAAGCGGTTGCAACGTCTTTGACGTTCCATTTCCGGCCGCCGGAGTTTTAGTCTGCGCGTCGGGCCGAGCCGCTCGAAACGTTCAGAAGCGCGATTGCGACAAACACATCGGCTATTCATGTAGAACGAGAGCTGAGTCTTTTTCCCTTCACGTCTCAAACGCGCACGCTTTGATGGTTTGATTTCTTGATGGCTTTCAAGGCCGACGTTAGGAACAGACACCGGCACCTTGTTCGCGCGCCGTCCAACGATCGCGGAGAGAACCGCAAGCGGGACAGGACTGTGGAATTCCACCCATGACGAAGAACATCGAGGATGGGGCGCATCGCGTGATTTGGGAAAATCCTCTTGACTTGGCCAGCGGTTCTGATAAATTCTTCGGCCACAAGCTCATGAGGGGGCGCAAGGGACTTGTATGTCCGAAGCCACACCTCCCAGGGCGGGATACCCGCCAGTCGAGCGGCAAGGGTCGCAGGATCCACACCCGGTTACTTTCGAAGAAGTCTTTCGACGAGAGCTGGCGCAAGTCGCCAGTTTCCGTGCTGCGCGCGGAGTCTTGACCGAATCCAACCTCCCGTGAAGCGCCAAGGTCGTGGACGCGAGGAACACCTATCTGCACTGGCGAATGACCGGGCAGTTGTGGTCGGCGATGGCAAGCTATTTTGAGAGGAGGCGGCCTTGAGTTCGGAGACTTGGGTGACCTATCCGGCGCATCCGCATGCGCTCCCTTTCCGCACCATCTTTGGTGAATACCGTGCGCGGCGTCCAGAGGACCTTGCCGACGCGGTGCTGAAGGTCATTCGGAGGCCGGAGCGTATTCCAGAAGACCCCGCGTACGCAGCGCTGGCGGACATTCTGAAATCCGCGCGTAGTTCGGGACACCTTGCCGAAACAGCGGCGAAGCGCATTCTGAAATCGGAGCATGGGACTGGGGAACTCACCACCGCTGTGGCGAAACACATTCTGAAGTTAGAGCTGACCCCGCAAGACCTTGGAAGCGTATGGACGAGGCTGGATGCCGACATCACGAAATCTGAGCAAGCGTACCAGGACCTCGGATTGGCGAAAGAACATTTGCAAGCCCAGCGGCAGACGCGCGCAGAACCAAGCGAGGAGTTCAAGAAGAGACTGGTCGAAGCTTACGAGAGAGTGCTGCTCGCGGAGATCATTTGCCAGATTTATGATTGGCCGCTGAAATCCATTCTGCACGCCATGGAGGCTACGGCCGTATGCCTCTCCGGCGGTGGCATTCGCAGCGCGAGTTTTTCGCTGGGCATTCTCGAAGGACTGGCACGATTCAGCCGGCGCCCGGCGTGCGCTGAGAAGCAAAGGCCTCTCCTGGATACGCTGGACTACTTATCTACCGTTTCCGGCGGGGGCTACATTGGCAGTTGGCTGATGGCCTGGTCGCAGAGAAGCAACTACCATCAGGTCATCGACCATTTGGCCGTCGCCGCTCCGACCTCGGGCGACCCCGAACCTCAGACCGTTCGCCACCTGCGCGAGTACACCAGCTACCTGTCACCACGCTACGGTTTCACACTGGACACGCTGACGCTGTTGTCGATCATGATGCGCAATTTGATTCTGAACTGGCTGATTCTTGTGCCATTCGTCATGGCGCTGTTCTGTTTGCCGGAATTTCTCTATGACTTCTCCTACGGCTGGGCCTTCGCCCACATAAAGTCTGAAGCCTGGTTTCGCGGAGTGACGGAATCGGCCATCTTGTGCGTCGGGTTCGCGTCCGTGATCGCCGTGTGGCGAATGGCGCGACCGCAGTATAAGTCAAGATTCACCGATACGCAGAAAGAAGGGAGCATTTTTCTGGAGGTTTGGTTCTTCGCTTTGCCGATTCTGTTGAGCGCTTGGCTGTTAGGCGAAGCTGCCGCCTCCTGGACCTACTCCTGGGCCTACTCCAGCGACATCCTCCGATGGCTGCTCTACACTGCCGTTCCGCCCTTCGCTATGTCGCTCGCTCGCCTGCGCCTGCTCTGGCAAAGCGATGGCAAGCAGAGGCCGACTGCTTTTCACAAACATGATGGAAGCGGGCAACTGGCCTGGGACAGGCTGATCTGGTCGTTCGTCGCGCCATTGCTAGTGGCGGCGCCGGCTGCCTTATTGCTGGCCAAATGCGCGTTGTACCTCGGACCCCGATTGATGGAAGTCAATCGCTGGCATCTTGTTATGGGCCACGAGTTTGTGGTTCTGGTGGTCCCGATCGTGGTCGGGGTGATGATGCTGGCATCGACACTGCTGACGGGATTGTTGACCCACATCGAACAGGAAGAGGAACGGGAATGGTGGGCACGTGCGGGAGGCCTGCTGTTTTCGTGCCTGTTGTGTTGGGCGGCATTGAACTATATCGCTTTCTTCGCGACTGATTTGTTGCAGTCCATCCGCGCCCCAATCCTCGGAGCGGTCGGGCTGCTCGCAGGTTATGTCGGCAGCGCGGCGGGGCGGAGCGCGGCCACCACCGCCGGTCTTAAACGCGTCAAGGCCGAGCAACTTACGAAGTTCGAAACGTTCCTGGCCAACCATGGACTGATCGCCCCGGTAGCGTCCGGAATCGCGCTGGTCTGTGTTACGTTGGGGTTGGCAGCGCTTACCAGTTGGCTGCGGATGAACCTCTACAACCGGTTGCTCAACGCGACGGTGTCGTTGGACCCCAGCGCCCTGCAATATTACCTGTTGCATCATCTCGGGGTGATAGTCCATGTCGCAAAGTCGGCTCGCTGGGTCGGAACCCTCGACCAGCTCAAACTGGACGCGCTGGCCACCTTGGTCGTGTTCGCAGCGGTTTGGCTGCTTGCGCTTTTCGCGAACTTGTTCATCAACATCAATACTTTTTCGCTGCATGGGATGTACCGCATGCGGCTCACGCGCGCGTATCTGGGCGCTTCGAACTTCGCCCGCCACCCCGACGATTTCACGAACTTCGACCGCAGTGACAACATGCACGAAGTCGACATGCTGTGCAAAGACGCGCCGCTACACATCATCAATACCGCGTTGAACCTGGTAGCGACACAGAACATGGCATGGCAGCAGCGCAAGGCTGAACCCTTCAGCTTCAGTCCGGTCAGCGTCGGAAGCTGGCGTCTGGGGTACGTGCCCACAAAGGACTACGGCGGCAGCAAGGGTGTAACACTCGGTACAGCGATGGCAATCAGCGGGGCAGCCTTCAATCCCAACATGGGATACCACTCATCACCGCTGGTCACGCTGTTGATGACCTTCTTTAACGCTCGACTGGGCTGGTGGCTCCCTAATCTCATTTGGCCGCATCGGAAGGGGCCAGCAGGCTGCAAGACGAGTCGTTTCCTCAGAAGGAATGGCCCAAGCTGGGCTTTGATGCCCTTGCTGAACGAGGCCCTAGGGAACACCGATGACTCCTATAAGTGGATCGAGCTATCCGACGGCGGCCACTTCGAAAACCTGGGGCTTTACGAGATGATCTTGCGCCGTTGCCGGCACATCATCGTAGTGGACGCCGATGCGGACGGCGAATTTCAGTTTGAAGACCTGGGCAATGCGGTTCGCAAGATCGAGATTGACCTCGGTGTCCCGATCACGTTTCCCGACTTTCCGCATGGGCTACCAATGAAGAGGGGAGTTGAACCTCTGAACATCTACTGCATTCGGGGAGAGATCCAATACGATTGCGTCGACTATAGCGAGTCCAGGGGCGAACTATTGTTCATCAAACCGATGCTGAACGGCAGCGAGCCACCGGACATTCGCGCTTATGCCGCTTCTCATCAGACCTTTCCTCATGAAGCCACCTCGAACCAATTCTTCAACGAAGCGCAGTTTGAAAGCTATCGCCACCTGGGGTCGTGGATGATCTCGTCTTACTTCGAGAATGCTCCTAAAAACGTGCCTCCAGCGCCGGTTGGATGCGACATGGCTACGTTTTTCGCACGTGTAGAATCTGTTCGCACTGCCAGCGAGAGTGTCGGAAGGGACTCAGTCGCGGCGATCGGCTCGGCAAATCAATCTACGCTTCCGGCCGGCGAGGTATAGGCGACGCGGGGACCGTTCAGGGGCTTCCTCGATGTAGAAGAAGGGATTCATGGGAGATGCTCTCCATCAGGGCGCTAACTTAAGCTTTTGGTTCGTCAAGACCTCCGCGCAGGACCAAAGCGCTTTTTCGCTGTCCCCAGGCTTTGGAGGTTGATCGAATATGCCGAGAAATATCGTTATCTGCTGTGACGGAACCGGGAATCAGTATGGGTCTGCAAACTCGAATGTTGTAAAGCTCTACTGGACCCTGTCTGCACAGGATAAGCAGGTCGCCTACTACCACCCCGGCGTCGGTACGATGGGGGCGAGAAACGCTCTGAGCGCCGCTGGAAAGTGGTGGACTAAGCTGCGGGGCCTGGCCTTTGGCTATGGTTTCTCCGACAACATCGCCGACGCATATTCGTTCCTGATGCGCGAGTTTGCTCCCGGCGACCAGATATACGTCTTTGGCTTCAGTCGCGGCGCTTACACGGCTCGCGCTCTCTGCGGGTTCTTGCACATGTTCGGGTTGCTCACGCCAGGGAACGAGGCGCTTATCCCATATGCCCTGCGGCTTTACAAGAGCAACGATCCCCAGAAATTTGAGGTTGCTGCCGGCTTCAAATCGACTTTTAGCGTCCCCTGCAAACCGTGTTTCTTGGGGTTGTGGGACACCGTCAGCTCGGTGGGATGGATTCTCGATCCTATTCACGTGGAGGGCGGGCACTTGCCTTATACCGCAACGCTGCCTGACGTTCCTGTCGTCCGGCACGCAGCATCGATTGATGAGCGTCGCGCATTTTTCCGTCAGAACCTGATCCATGAGCCAGCGGCCGCAAATCAGAATGTAAAACAAGTATGGTTTGCAGGAGTGCATTCGGATGTCGGCGGCAGTTATCCCGAAGCGGAGAGCGGACTGTCGAAAATCGCCTTGCGGTGGATATTATGCGAGGCGCAATCCGCCGGGCTAAAGCTGGATCCGCAGAAAGTCATTGACGTGCTGGGCGGGAAGTTTCCTTACGCTCCACCGAACCCCAAGGGCATTCTGCATAAATCGCTGCACGGCTTCTGGTGGTTGGCGGAAGTCTGGCCGAAACTCCATCACTATTCCGTTTCCGTGCCGGGGCAAGCGACACCCAGGTGGAAGAGCAGTATTAGGCTGAACGTGGCGCGCCCGAGATTCATCTCAGACGGCGCCCATATTCACCAGAGCGTTCTTGACCGGATCCGAGATGTGGCGGAATACCGGCCGAAGAACCTGCCCGAGCGATACGTTGTGGAACAAGAAAACACGTGCGAACTGACGCCACGGCCGGTGATCGAACAGGAGGCAACGGCTGCGCCAAAGCGGCCTCTCCTCAAACGTCCTAGTGTGATCTCCGCATTGGCGTTGCTCGGTGCGTTCGCCCTGTGCGCGGCGGTAGTTGCGATTTTCGCCATCCACAACAGCCTAACGGTGCCGAAGATCGAACGGCCCAGAGAGGTCGCATGGCTGTGGCAGAACTGGACTGAAGACCAGCGTCATCGTTATTACCACACGGCACAGGGAAGCGAACTTCTACCCTACGCCTGGTTCCTCGCGCTCGAGCAGCCGCGTTTCACCATCAAGGGAGCTCCTCTATTCAAGGATGATTCCTACATGCAGGGCTTCGGTTTTATTCCGGACTCCGCCTACGAGCAAAATCCCGACGCCCTTCCGGTTGGATTCGCGCGCGACGATCGTTTCGTCGATCCCTATACTGGGCAGAAATCCGTGGTGCTCGGCCTAACTTGCGCGGCCTGCCATACGGGTGAGCTATTCTATGGCGGGAAGGCGATCCGCCTCGAGGCCGGGCCGTCGCTGATCGATCTGCAGAAGTTCACGGAGGCGACCGGTCTCGCAGTTACATGGACTTACTACGATCCTTTGCGCTTCCGCAGATTTGCGAGGAGGGTACTCGGGCCTAATCACTCGCAGGCCGACCAAGTGCTCTTGCGGAAGGCGCTCAAGTACTATCTCGACACCAGTTTTACCGAGTTCAAAGCGACCCTTCATCTATTCTCGACTCCAGAAGGTTACGGCCGCACGGACGCCCTCGCTCGGATCGGCAACTTCGTTTTTGGAACCGAGCTGAACAATAACAAGAACCTGGTGGTTGGGGATGGCCCCGTAAACTACCCGCCGATTTGGGACGCATCCTGGATGGACTGGGTGCAGTACAACGGTTCCATTCAGCAGCCTATGGGGAGAAATGTCGGCGAGGCGCTGGGCGTGCGGTCGCGCATCAACCTTTTGGGTTATCCCGGAGCGCAGTTTCAGAACACCATCCGAGTCGAGAATCTCCACGAGATCGAAACCTTACTCGGCGGTGATGCTCCCGGTAGGGGCGTCTGGTCGCCAAAGTGGCCGGAAGATATCCTCGGGAAGATTGATCTCGGGAAGGCGGCCAAGGGCGAAAAACTCTACCGCGAACTATGCCTGCACTGCCACCAGCCGCCCATGCTTTCCGAAGAGGGTCGCAAGCCGGAGCATTGGACAAAGAACCCAAACAGTGGAGGAAGGCAATTCTTCAAAGTAACTATGATTCCGCTGGCTGAAATCGGAACCGATCCGAAGGAAGCGGAGAATTTTGCCCAACGAACGGCCGATAGTGGACCGTTGGGAAAGGGAACCATACCTGCCACCGAAGGCCTTAAAGACATCACGCAAAGGGTGATCGATCAGGCCTACGCCGACCTCAAGCTTGCGCCTGAACAGACACAAGAGTGGAACGGGTACCGAGAGAATACACTTCTGGCGCCGCTGAAGTACAAGGCACGGCCACACAACGGTATCTGGGCTACGCCTCCTTACCTTCACAACGGTTCCGTTCCCAACTTGTTTGCTTTGCTTTCACCGGTCTCTGAGCGGCCCAAGGTTTTTTATCTCGGCAACAAGCAATACGACCCCGTCAAACTCGGTCTTAACACCGACCCCCTCAAAGGCGCCTCTGAGTTTCGCACCGATCTCCCCGGCAATTCGAACGCAGGCCATGAGTTCAATGACGGTCCAAAGGGCAACGGCGTGATCGGTCGTAAGCTATCCGAAGAAGAACGAATGCAGATTATCGAGTACCTGAAGACACTATAGCGGTCCGTCGAGGCATAGACGGTTAGCAAAAGCGGAGATTATTACGGGCCCGAACTGGGCTTGTGGGCGGTGAGCAGCCGCGCCAGGTGTCTTCCAGTCCGAGGTTGTCGTTCACCGCTTGGCTAATCTTTCGCTTGTAGCGAGATAGCCCATGTTGTCTAGAAGTCGGTTCCGGGACCGTTGCCACGTATCAGGTGACTTCCAGTCCGAGGTTGTCGTTCACGGCTTGGCCGAGTTTCTGCTTGCAGCCGAGATACCTCTCGGTTGTTTGAACCGATCCGTGTCCAAGTAGAAACTGAATTTGCTCAAGTTCCCCGCCTGCGAGATGGCATGGCCGAGCACAGGTGCGGCGCAAGTCGTGAGGAGCCAGATTCTTGATGTCAGCACGTTTGGCAGCCGCTTTCACCACGTGCCAGATGGCCTTCGGCGTGATTCCATCGCCCCAGATCTTATCTAGTCGACTTACTCAACGAAAGATCGCCTCGCCGTTGATGCCAGCCGCCGTGATCCGCTCATCGACGGCGCGTTTCGCCCAGAGTGGAACAGGAACGTCGAGAAAACTGAGCCGAGGCGATTGCGCTCGAGTGACGGGCAAGCGCGAAGTAATCCCAAGGTAAGGTTTGCCGACAAATCTTCCGTAAAAGCGAATCGAACAGACAATGCACCAGCCGTGGCGGTTCTTCGAGAATCCCCTTTGGCGGGCCGAGCCGCTCCAGGTTGTCGGGAAGCATGATCCTTGGAACCCATCCGCTACGGAACACTGGCGCACTTCTGGTAAAGAGCCCCATGCACGACGCGATTGCGAATGCTGTGAATTACAATACATCCATTCAGACCTGATTCGCAGTCTTAGGCACAGGAGGACGATACGGACGACGGAGCTCGGCATCGTGGTCGTTAGGTTCGAGCATTCCTCCGAGATCTGTTGCGCCACAGTCAGTGCACTTTAATCTCGACCTTATGCGCTCAAGGTACTCTTGGATGTTCGCCACGGCGACGACGCTTTTCCTGCTGGTGGGGGCAGGCAGTGGTCAGAACGCAACGCGGATCACTCTTGATCAGGCCATTGATCTGGCGCTGGCCCACAACCATTCGCTCAAGGCTACGCGAACTCTGATTCTCCAGAATAAAGCTCAGGAGATCACTGCGAACCTGCGTCCCAATCCGACGCTTGGGATGGATTCGCAGTTCATTCCATTTTTCAGTCCGCAGGACTTTTCCGGGCAGAACCTGAACGAAACCCAGCAATTCGATGTCGGGATCAGCTACCTCTTCGAACGCGGTCACAAGCGGCGACGGCGGTTGCAGGCGGCCCGCGATCAGACGGCCGTGGCGCGCGCCCAGGTAGCCGACGCCGAACGCACGCTGACGTTCAATGTGGGCCAGCAGTTCGTCAGCGTTTTGCTGGCGGAATCCACCCTTCAATTTGCGCTCGATGACATGAAAGGCTTTCAGCAGACGGTCGATATCAGCGAGGCGCAACTCAAGGCTGGATACATTGGCGAAGGCGACTATCTGAAGATCAAGCTCCAGCTTCTGCAGTTTCAGACGGACGTCTCCTCTGCCCGCCTCGCGAGGGTGCAGGCGCTGGTCGGATTGCGTGAGCTTCTCGGCTACAACGCGGTACCGGCCGACTATGACGTGGTGGGAGAACTGCAGTTTCAGCCGCTCAAAGGGAACCTGGAAGACTTGCAGACGCGGGCACTGCGCGAGCGGCCCGACTTCCGTGCCGCTGAGTTGGGGATCACTGCCGCGCAGAGCCAAATTCTTCTGGCCAAAGCGAACGCCAAGGTTGATGTGAACGGTACCTACGATTTCACCCACGTTTCCGGGGAGAACACCGCTTCCATCTTCGCTAATTTTGAACTGCCGATTTTCAACCGCAATCAGGGAGAGATCGCACGCACCGGCTATGCCCTCACGCAGGCACAGGAGCAGCAACAGTCCACCAGCGACACGGTCCTTTCCGACGTGACCAATGGTTATGAGGCAGTCCGGAGCAACGAAGAAGTGGTGCGACTGTACACTTCCGGCTACCTCAAACAAGCGCAGGACTCGCGCGATATCAGTGAGTACGCCTACAAGCGCGGCGCCGCCAGTCTCCTTGATTTTCTGGATGCCGAGCGCAGCTACCGGTCTGTGCAACTGGCCTATCGCCAGGCGCTGGCCTCTTACATGACGGCGTTGGAGCAACTGAAGCAAGCGGAGGGAACGAGGAACTTGCCATGAGGAAGCTCGCATGATTGTTCGCATGGATCGCTGTCGCCGGATGACTGCACTCGCTGCCGCTTCGGTAATCATTCTGGTATTTATCGGCTGCCAGGGATCCAGGTCGAAAGCCTCCCCGGGTTCGAGCGGCGACCAGAAGTCGGGCAATGCGGAACTTTTCACCATCCCCCAAGAGCAGATGGCGCATGTGCAGGTGCTGACGGTTCAGCCAACGACGTTACCCCGAACCCTGCGCCTGACAGGCGCCGTGGCTTATAACAGTTTTCGCACGACGCCCGTTATCACGCAGGTGAGCGGACCGGTCAGCCGGGTGGTGGTCGTGCCCGGTCAGAAGGTGCAAAAGGGCGAGCCGATGTTGTACGTGGCGAGTCCGGATTATTCGCAACTCCGAACCAATTACCTAAAAGCCAAAGAGGCCTACGCTCTGGCACAAAAGGCTTATGCCCGTGCCCGTGACTTATATGAGCACAAAGCGATTGCCGAGCAAAACCTGGAGCAGGCACAGTCCGCCGAGATACAGGCCGGCGGCGACCTCGCATCGGCGCAAGCTGCCCTGAAAGTGATGGGAATTACGGATCCCGACGAACTCGTGAAGGCTCCGCCCTCTTTTGAAGTTCCCGTGAAAGCCCCGATCAGCGGCCTGGTCGTCGAACAGGATGTGTCCGCCGGGCAGCTCATTCAACCAGGTACCACGCAATGTTTCATGATTTCCGATACCGGCAACGTTTGGGTGTTGGTCAACATCTATCAGAAGGATTTGCCCTACGTTCGCGTTGGAGACACGGTCACAATTCAGACGGATACTTATCCTGAAGTCTTCCACGGCCGCATTTCCTACGTCGCGGCATCGCTTGATCCCAACACGCGTACGCTGCAGGCGCGCATCGAAACCAATAATCCTGGCGAGAAGCTGAAAAAAGACATGTACGTGGTTGCGACCGTAAACGCGGGCACGATTCCAAATGCCGTCGCGCTCCCGGATGCCGCTGTCCTGCGTGATAGCGAGAACCAGCCTTTCGTTTATGCCGCGGCAGGTTCGAACCAGTTTGGCAGACGCGCCGTTACGCTCGGAGAAAGCCTGAACGGACAGACGCAGATCACCAGCGGGCTGAAGGCTGGAGATGAAGTCATTGGCAATGGCAGCTTGTTCCTGCAGTTTGCAAACTCGCTGCAGCGCTAGCGGTCCGCAGCGTAAGTGAGATTCGTATCAGGGCATGCCTTCAGGCATGCCGCAAGCGCATTGGCACAAACGCGCCTTGAGGCGCTGGTTTTCGAAATTCTAGTTTCACCGCTGGCTCTTAAGTCGGAAGTTAGAAAGAATTTCCAGCGACTCTGGCAAATAGAAGGATAGTGTCCACCACCGAATGATCCACCGAATCGTTCAAGCGGCGCTCCGCCAAAGGTTTCTTGTGCTGATGCTGACCGCTTTCATCACGGTCGCAGGAATCATCTCCTTTCAGCGCATGCCCGTGGACGCCTACCCCGACCTCTCGCCTCCGCAGGTCGAAATCATCACGCAATGGCCCGACCATGCTGCCGAAGAAGTCGAACGGTTGGTCACGCTTCCCCTTGAACTCCAGATGAACGGCGTTCCGCGCATGGTAGTGATGCGTTCCAAATCGCTCTATGGTTTGTCCGATCTGATCCTCACCTTCGAAGAAAGCACCGACAGCTACTTTGCGCGGCAAATTGTCTTTGAGCGGCTCGCGCAAGCCACCCTACCGACGGGAGTGATCCCGACACTGGCTCCTCTGTTCAGCCCCAGTGGCCTGGTCTATCGCTATGTGCTTGAAAGTCCCGATCGCACCCCGCAGGAGTTAAAGACGATCGAGGACTGGGTGGTGCAGCGGTCCTATCGATCGGTGCACGGCGTAGCCGACGACTCGGGCTTTGGCGGAACGGTGATGCAATACCAGGTGCTGCTCGACCCAGCGCGCATCTACGGGTATCACCTGACCATCCCGCAAGTGATCACGGCGCTCGCCGCCAATAACGCGAATGCCGGCGGCGGCTTCTATTCTCAGGGCGGGCAGTTCTACTACGTGCGCGGCATCGGACTGGTCCGCAACACGGACGACATCGGAAACATCGTGGTTGGCGCCAACAAAGGCGTGCCGATCCGAGTGCGCGACATCGGAGATGTAACCATTGGACACGCACCCCGCCTCGGCGAATTCGGCTTCCAGAAGAATGACGACGCCGTGGAGGGCGTCATTCTGATGCTGCGCGGGGAGCAGACGCAGAACGTCCTCAAAGCAGTTGAGGCAAAAACCGAGGAACTGAACCGCCAGGTTCTGCCGCCGGACGTCAAGATTCGTCCTTATTATGACCGCAGTGAACTGGTGGACCTGACTACGGACACGGTCGAAGCGAACCTGCTTCGCGGCATGGTGTTGGTGTTGATCGTGCTGATTTTCTTCCTCGTCAGTTTCCGAGCCGCGATCATTGTTGCCCTTACCATTCCACTCTCGCTTCTCTTTGCCTTCATCGTGCTCCACGCGCATGACGTTGCCGCGAATCTACTCTCCATCGGTGCCATCGACTTCGGAATTGTCATTGACGGCACTGTGGTCATGGTGGAAAACATCTACCGTGAGCTGGCGCTACGCGAGGGACAGCCATACAAGCTGAACGAAGTCATTCTTGTGGCTGCAAAAGATGTGGACCGCCCGATCTTCTATTCGGTCGCCGTCATCCTCGCCGGGTATCTTCCGATTTACGCGCTGAGCGGGGCCTCGGGCAAACTGTTCCACCCCATGGCTGAGACGATGTCGTTTGCGCTCGTCGGCGCGCTCATCCTGACGCTCACGCTGGTACCGGTACTCACCTCTTACTGGTTCAAGAAGGGCGTCCACGAGAAACCTAATCGCGCCTTTGAATGGATGAAGCGGAAATACGCAGTTCAACTGGATTGGGCGCTCAACCATCCCAAGATCACCATGTTGATCGCAACCCTGATCTTCGGAGCGACCCTGCTGCTTGTGCCTTTCATCGGCGGAGAGTTTATGCCACACCTCGACGAAGGCGCGCTCTGGGTTCGGGCAACGATGCCTTACACCATCTCTTTTGAGGAAGCCAGCACCATCGCTCCTCAGATACGCGACATTTTGATGTCTTATCCGCAGGTTACTATCGTAGGTTCAGAGTTAGGACGGCCCGACGACGGCACTGACCCCACGGGCTTTTTTAACTGCGAGTTCTACGTTGGCCTGAAACCGTATAAGGACAAATCGTGGACTGGCCAGGTCAGTGATAAGAAACAACTGATCGAATCGATCAACAAGAAACTCACCGCTTTTCCCGGAATCATTTTCAACTACACCCAGCCCGCCGAAGATGCAGTGGACGAAGCACTCACCGGCCTCAAGAGTTCCTTGGCGGTCAAGATCTATGGTGAAGACCTGAACGTGCTTCAGGACAAGGCGGTCCAGATCAAGAACGCACTATCGAGCGTACCCGGGTTCACCGAACTTACCGTGGTGCGCGAACTGGGCCAACCCAGCCTGCTGGTCGATGTCGATCGGGACAAGATCGCGCGCTACGGGATCAACGTTGCCGACGTAGAAGCTGTGATTTCGGCCGCCGTCGGTGGGCAGGCAGTCACCCAGGTCATTCAAGGGGAGAAGCTGTTTGATCTGGTAGTGCGAATGCAGCCCCAATTCCGCAGCAACGCACATGAGATTGGAAACTTGCTAGTGGGCACACCCGACGGGCAGCAGATCCCGCTCAGTCAGCTCGCCAACATTACCCAGGGGAACGGGGCGTCCTTTATTTATCGCGAAAATAACTCCCGCTACATCGGCGTGCAGTACAGCATCGAAGGGCGCGATCTGGAACGGGCGGTGCGAGATGGCCAAGCGGCCGTGAAGAAGGTTGTGACCCTGCCGCCGGGCTACACGATGTCGTGGGGCGGCGAATACAGCCAGTTTCTGGATGCCAAATCGCAGATGTACTTTATTGGCCCACTTGCCGTGGTGCTGATTTTCATGATCTTGTTTGCGCTCTACGGAAATTTCAAATTCCCGTTCACCATCGCCCTGGGAGTCATTATGACGGAACCGGTCGGCGCGCTGGTTGCGCTGAAACTCACTCAAACTCCGTTCAGCGTTTCTTCAGTGCTGGGTCTCTTGGCGTTACTTGGGGTTTCCGTGGAGACCGCCGTGATTCTCGTCTCCTACATCAACAAGTTGCGCCAGGAGGGAATGGGGATTCGCGCAGCGACACGGGAAGCCTCGCTGCTTCGGCTCCGTCCGATCATGATGACAGCTCTTGTCGCTTGCCTGGGATTGTTGCCGGCGGCCCTTTCCACTGGCATCGGATCGGATACGCAAAGGCCCTTTGCCATCGTCATTGTTGCCGGTCTCATCTCCCGCCTCTTCATCGGGTTCTTTGTCAATCCTGTGCTGTACGAGATGGTCGCCCATGAGGGCGATGTGCTACAGGTGTAGAAAATATCGGGGTCAGGTCGCTCTTTTTCCCCTCGTTCCCGAATGTCCCGCATGAATGAACTGGACGCTCCCCGGGGCTGCTGTGCAGACGACGTCCGCACGGGTTTTCACGAATGCTTCTTTGAATTTCAATCTGGGAAGCGCCTTCACGATCTCCTCGACATCGGCAATTTCCGGGCTTTGTTAGAATCAAGATTCATCGAACCAATGGTCAGCAATGACGCCAAGAATCGTTGAAATCCTGTATCAGATGATCGCGTTCCTGTTTGCGATCAGTGTGCACGAGTCCGCCCATGCCTGGACCGCGTCGCGGTGTGGCGATCCGACGGCTCGCATGCTGGGACGCGTCTCGTTGAATCCGATTCGTCACATTGATCCGATTGGCACGATCGTACTACCCGTCGTCGCAGCCATCAGCGGCGTTCCATTGCTCGGTTGGGCGAAGCCCACACCTGTGGACCCGCGGAATTTTCGCAATCCCGTAATGGACGACATTCTCGTTTCCGTGGCGGGTCCGGCCAGCAACTTCATCGTCGCCACTGGGGCGCTACTCCTGCTTGGCGGCATCTCGCTTTCCTCGGTTTACGGGCGCGCTCTTGTCCTTGGATTGAGCGGTGGTTTCAACGGCGCTGCTTCCGATTCGGCGTTGGCGCCCGTCGCCATGCTGCTGTTTGAACTCATGCTCATCAACATCGTACTGGCAGTCTTCAACCTGATCCCCGTGCCGCCGCTCGATGGCAGCCACGTACTGCGGCATTTCTTGCCGGATTCAGCGCGAATGGTGTACGACCGCATCGGCATCTTCGGACTCCTGGCGCTGGTGTATCTGGGTGGAGGATTGCTCAGCGGCCTGATCCGCCCGTTTGTTCACTTCTACATTTCGATGCTGGTGAAATTCTGAATGGCAACTCCTCCCACTAAGAAACGCGTGCTGAGCGGAATGCGCTCGACCGGCAAATTGCACCTGGGGAACTACGTCGGTGCGCTCGAAAACTGGGTCCGCATGCAGGACGAGTACGACTGTTTTTTCTTTATCGCCGACTGGCACGCGCTGACTACCGATTACGCGGACACCTCGCGCCTGAAAGAAAACTCCGTCGAGGTGCTGCTGGATTGGCTGGCGGCGGGGCTTGATCCCGCGAAGTGCGTCATGTTCATCCAGTCCCATATCCCGGCGCATGCCGAATTGCACCTGCTGCTTTCGATGATCACTCCCCTCGGCTGGCTGGAGCGCGTGCCAACCTACAAAGAGCAGAAGGAAAACATTAAAGAAAAAGATCTGGGAACGTACGGGTTTCTCGGTTATCCCGTCTTGCAAGCAGCCGATATTTTGATCTACAAGGCGGATGTCGTCCCGGTCGGCGAAGACCAGGTGGCGCATGTTGAACTGACCCGCGAGATCGCGCGGCGTTTTAACGGGTTCTACGCCGGAAAGCGTGAATATGTTTTCCCCGAACCGGCGGCCCTGCTCACGCCCGCTCCCCGCCTGCCCGGCACCGATGGCCGCAAGATGTCGAAGTCCTACGGCAACGCGGTCATGCTCACTGACCCCGAGCCCGTGGTGCGGCAGAAGCTGAAGACGATGGTCACCGATCCTGCTCGCATTCGGCGCACCGATCGCGGCAATCCCGACGTGTGTCCCGTGGGCGACCTGCACAAAATATTCAGCAGCCAAGAGACGATGGCGAAGGTCTACGAAGGCTGTCGGTCGGCGGGAATCGGCTGCATCGAGTGCAAGAGTTGGGCCGCCGACGCCATGGTAAAGATCCTCAATCCCATGCAGGAGCGCCGAAAAAAATACGAGGACAATCCGCGCCTCGCCTGGGATATTCTGGAGGCTGGCACGGCTCGGGCCCGCAAGGTCGCAGGCGCCACGATGGACGAGATCCGCGAATCCATGGGTCTGGACTACGGGCCGGCGAAGGATTCGACGAAGTGACGGATTTGTCTCATCCCATATCAGAACAGGCGCCAGTCGCCGCTTCCGGGCACGGCGCGACTCCGTCTGCTGAAACGCGGCAAGCCGCGTCTTTACTAGAGAGTAATCCCGGCGCAGCCAAGTCCAGCAAAGACGATGCCAGCGATTTTCCGTTCGCCGTCGCGCTCGGCGAAATCTACGAAGGTCCGCTCGACCTGCTGCTCGACCTGATCCGCAAGCAGGACATCAACATCTACGACATTCCCATCGCGAAGATCACAGCGCAGTACCTGACGTATGTAGAGCGCATACGCGAACTCGACGTGAACATCGCCAGCGAGTTCATTTACATGGCGGCGGTGCTGATTCACATCAAGTCGAAGATGCTGCTGCCGCGCGATCCGTTCGCTCCCGCCGACGCACAGGAAGATCCCCGCAACGAACTCGTCAACCGCCTGCTCGAACACGAAAAATTCAAATCCGCGGCGCAAATGCTCCTGCAAAAGCAGCAGATCGAAGACGCGGTGCTGAGCAATCCAGCGATCCGGGAATTCATGGACGCCGAGGGCACCGAGCCCGAACTCGCCGCCGACGTCATCGACCTGGTGAGAACCTTCCAGCAAATTCTGGACCGCGCGCGCACCCGGCCGATCCTGGAAGTGGACGAAGAGACCGTAACTGTCGGCCAGATGATCCAGTACCTGCACCGCCGACTCTCTCTCGAAGACCGCCCGATTCGGCTGAAGCAGATGCTGCGCAATGTGCCGTCGCGACCGGCGCTGGTCTGCATGTTTCTGGCGCTCCTGGAACTGGTGCGCTTGCAAGCGATCCAGGTCCGGCAGGATCACGTGTTCGGCGAAGTGCTAGTGCGCAAGCATTCCCACTTCGAAGAAGTAATGACGGAGCAAGCCGCCGTGCGTGATGATTGGAGATGAGAAAGGCAGCTATCAGCCATCAGCTATCAGCCATCAGTGGAGTTATAACGCTCCGCTGGTTTTACTGATGGCTGATAGCTGATAGCTGATAGCTGACTTTATGAGTCTTAGACCCCAACTCGAAGCCATCATCTACGCAGCGGAAACACCCATTTCGCTCGACCAGATTTTTTCGCTGGTGAAGGACTCGCTGCTCGCGGAAGCTCCAGGAATCGATCCGGCGGAAATCAAATCGCGCATCCGCGCCACGCTCGAAGAACTCATCGCGGACTACTCCAGCGCCGGTCACGGCATCGAAATCCGCCAGGTCGCCGGCGGATACCGCATGTCCACCAAGCCCGAGCAACATGACGTGGTGCGCGCCTTCGCCAAGAGCCTGAAGCCGCCTTTCCGGCTGTCGCTTCCGGCGCTCGAAACTCTTGCCGTCGTCGCCTACAAGCAGCCGGTCACAGTGCCCGAGATCAGCGAAATCCGTGGCGTCGACTCCGGCGGGGTCATCGCCACCCTGCTCGATCGCAAGCTGATCACGACCGCGGGCAGAAAAGCTGTAATCGGCCGCCCCATTCTCTACCGAACCAGCAAGAAGTTTCTGCTGCGCTTCGGGCTGAAAGACGTCAACGAGCTGCCCAGTATGGAAGAATTCGAGAAACTGCTGGCGGAGTCGTTTCAAAGCGACATGATTCCCGGTGAAGGCGCCCCTGCGGAAGAGTCTTTAAGTTTGCCGTTAACTGCTGGGGATGATTCTTCAGCTATTGAGGATGGTTCTTCCGAAACGGCTTCCGAAGCGGAAAGTACTTCGGAAACTGCCGACTCCGAACTTACCGCAGAAGAAGAGGGAACCGAAGCGCCGGCCGCTACCAAACCGGAGTAGCTATCCATGCCTGTCGAACGTCTGCAAAAGATTATTGCTGCTGCCGGAGTCGCCTCCCGCCGCAAAGCCGAAGACCTGATCGTCTCCGGCCGTGTCGTGGTCAATGGCCATGTGGTCACCGAACTCGGCACCAAAGCCGATCCCGAACAAGACCACATCCGCGTCGACGGCAAACTCCTGCAAGGGCCCGAACGTTTCACCTACGTCGCGCTAAACAAGCCCAAGGGATATGTGACCACGGTCAGCGATGAGAAAAAGCGCCCCACCGTGATGGACCTGGTGAAAAAAGTAAAAGGGCGCGTCTATCCCGTGGGACGTCTGGACTGGGCCAGCGAAGGCTTGCTGCTGATGACCAATGACGGCGCGCTGGCCAACGCTCTGATGAAAGCGTCTTCCAACGTGGCGAAGACTTACGTGGTGAAAGTCGCGGGCCAGCCCGACGAAGCAAAGCTCGACAAACTTCGCCGCGGAGTTTCCATTGCCGAAAAAGGCGGCCGGCGCGTGCGCACGGCTCCAGCAAAGATTCGCCTGATCCGCGAAGGTGATAACCCGTGGCTCGAAGTGACCATCATTGAAGGCCGCAACCGCCAGGTCCGAAAAATGTTTGAAGAAGTGGGACACCACGTGGAGAAAATCCGGCGCGTGCAGTACGGCCCCCTCGCGCTTGACGTGCCGCCAGGGGATTGGCGCAACCTTACTCTGCTGGAAGTGGCCAAACTGAAGACTGCGGCGTCGGGACCGAAACTTACGCTTCCCCCCAGTACACCTGTGCCGATGTACGCGCCGAAGGTCTCCACAACTAAGCCGGCGCGGATGGCAAAATCGCCGGACCCATCGAGGCCGCCGCGTTCGCGCAAGCCGTCGCGCTCGGAGAAACGTCAGCGTTCATCCAAGCCGTTCGGTTCAGCAAAACCGGCATTCGCACCGCGTCCGCTGAAAAGCTCTGGCGTCAAGCCGTCGCGCCCACCTAAACGCGAACGCAGCTAACGTCCTGCTTCCGCAATCATCGGCAGGCGGGCCGCACCGTACAACCCGGCATCGCTCCCGAGCTGCGCGCGGGTGACGATGGTCTTGTGTCCGGGGCCGGCCTTCACATGCGCGGATGCGCCCTCGTTGGAGGCCGAGGGATCGGGCGGCGCAGTGGCGGCGTACACCAGGGAGCGCCGCCGCATCTCTTCGAAGATCGAGGGCGAAAAGACTTCCCACGCGTTCGAAACGCCCCCGCCAATCACGTAAATCGGCAGGTTCAAGGAGTTCACCATCGTCGAAAGCACAATGCCCAGACAACGGCCCACGTACCGGAAGATGCAGCGTGCATCCGCATCGCCCTGAATCGCAAGATTGTAAATCGATTTCGCGCTGAACCCGGGGTCGGAGTTTGCAGCGCGCGCCAACGCCGACGCGCCGTCTTTCGCAATCGCTTCCCGCGCCATCCGCATCACCGCCGTCGCCGAAGCATATTGTTCCAGGCAGCCTCGATTCCCGCACCCGCAAAGTTGCCCTTTGGGCTCCACGGTTGTGTGCCCGAGCTCTCCGGCCATGCCGTTGGCGCCGTGCCAGATCGCGCCACCGAGGACCAGTCCACCGCCAACACCGGTGCCGAGGGTCAGCATCGCCATGTCGGCATAATCCTTAGCCGCGCCCAACCACTTTTCTCCGAAGGCCGCGACATTGGCGTCGTTTTCGAGGATCACGACCGTCTTCAGGCGCTGCTCAATGGCGGCGCGAGCTGGATAGTCGACCCAGTCGGGCAGATTGGGCGATTCGCGCACCAGGCCGCTTTGCGCGTCGATGATGCCGGGCACGCCGATGCCGATGCCCAGCAGTGGAGCGCTGTTCCCGTATTTCTGCGACAGGCGCTGGATGGCATCGCACATGTCGCCGATGACGTGATCGCGTCCCCGGGAAACCTTGGTGTCGAGTGCGACTTTCTCGACGAGCGCGCCTTGCTCGTCCACGGCGGCGATGCGCAAGTTCGTGCCACCGAGGTCTACTCCAATGGAAAATTTATTCATGCTGAATAACTCGGCGTTGCGTTCGACGGGGTATGGGGGAAGACATTTAACCCATCCTCTTTTTTACAGGGTGAATGGCAATCCGTCAACTATTAAATCGTTCTATTAGGGCTATTTTTGGCACTTTGAACAGTAGTGACTGCTGCGCCCGGCCAGCACGACGCGCCGGATTGCGGTCCTGCACACCAGGCATGGTTCCCCCTCGCGGCCATAGACTCGATGCTGGAGTTGGAAGAATCCTTTTTCTCCATCCGCGTCCACGTAATCGGAAATCGAAGACCCGCCCAGCGCGATCGCTTCGCGCAGCACCTCACGCACTGCCCGGTGCAGCTTGCCCAGTTGCTCCCGCGTGATCGCCGCCGTCCGCCGGCGGGGTCGGATGCCCGCCCGAAACAACGATTCGTCGGCATAAATGTTGCCCACGCCGCGCAGCAATTTCTGATTCAAAAGCGCGCTCTTGATAGGAGTTTTGCGTCCGCGAAAAAGTGCCACAAACCGCTCCTCGCTCACCTCCAGCGGTTCCACGCCGCCGGGATCGAAGCCTTCAGGATGAAGATGGACGCTCAACTTGCCAAACATCCGCGGATCGATAAACCGCAGTTCGCGTCCCGACGCGAGCTTCGCGACCAGGTGAGTGTGCTTTGCAATCTCCGCCGCAGGTTCCGAAACCACCATGCGCCCGGTCATGCCGAGATGCACGATCCACTGCGCCTGTAGAGACGCGGCTTGCCGAGCCTGGCCGCGAACGCCACGTGCGCCTTTCTTCGGCTGGGCTTCGCCCTCCAGATCGAACACGATGTGCTTGCCCGCGCGGTGCACTCGCACGATCCGCTTGCCCTCCAGCGTCCGGGCGATCACGCCCGCCGGCGACTTGAGCGGCTGCGGCCTGGAACCGATCCAAACCGATTCGACGGCGTCACCGGCCACGCGCGCGTGGAGCCCTCGCGCAATGGTTTCGACCTCGGGGAGTTCGGGCACGTTGTCAGGATACAAGATCGAAGTGAGAGAAGCGCTATTGGCTCTTGAGCTCTCGGCTTTTGGCGAAGGGGCAAAGGCCAAGAGCTAAGAGCGATTTTCTGGTTTGCTCCTCCACTGCCCGATTCGGTATGCTAGAGCGTACACACCAAGTACCGCCGATCTTCCAGGTTTTCCAGTCAATCCAGCAGCGGCGCAACCCGTGTGTGCGACCCTGGGGCGGCCTAACGGTCGCGCAATTTTCCAAAAGGAGTTCGCATTGAGTAGAGGCGGCACGAGCAGAGGCAGAACCGCAGTTATAGTCGGAGCCCAGTGGGGTGACGAAGGCAAGGGCAAGATCGTCGACGTACTCACCCGGACTTTCTCGGTCGTGGCTCGCTACGCCGGCGGCCACAACGCCGGACACACCATCATCGTCGACGGGAAGAAGTTCATTATGCAGCTTGTACCCGGCGGCATTCTGCGGCCCGAGTGCACCGGGGTCATCGGCAACGGCGTGGTGCTCGATCCGTTGGCGTTCCTGAAGGAAGTCGCTTCCTTGCGCGCTGCCGGAGTTAAAGTGGACGGCCGTCTTTTCGTCTCCAACCGCGCGCAGGTCATTCTTCCCTACCATCGCATGATGGAACTGGGGGCGGAAAACGCGCCCGGCCGGGTGAAAATCGGAACCACCTCCCGCGGCATCGGCCCTACCTACGAAGACAAAATGGGACGCCGCGGATTGCGCGTCGCCGATCTTCTCGACAGCAAATTGCTGCGCACCCACATCGAGAACGCATGCCGCGAAAAAAACATGATCGCGCACGCGTTATTCAACTCCGACCCGCTCGATGCCGACAAAATGTACCGCGAATACGCCGACGCTGCCGAGCAGGTCCGTCCCTTTGTCCGCGACACGGCGCAGTTCCTGAATCACGCCTTGGCTGAAGGCAAGTCAATCGTCTTCGAAGGCGCGCAAGGCGCTATGCTCGACATCGATCACGGCACCTATCCGTTCGTGACCTCTTCGAACTCCACGTCCGGGGGCGCCGCAACCGGAACCGGCGTGCCCCCGACGTCGATTGACACCGTCATCGGCATCACCAAAGCGTATTGCACCCGCGTTGGCAGCGGCCCGTTTCCGAGCGAAGCCCTCGACGCGCAAGGCGAAGAACTGCGCAAGCGCGGCAACGAGTTCGGCTCCGTGACCGGGCGTCCGCGGCGTACCGGCTGGCTCGATTTGCCTGAACTCCGTTACGCTGGCATGATTAACGGCATCTCCTGGTTGGTGGTGACGAAGTTGGATGTACTCGACCACCTGAAGGAGATTCCGCTGTGCGTGGGGTACAAGGTGGACGGCAAGAAAACGGACGAGGCTCCTGCCCAGGCGTGCGGTTATGAAAGGATCGAATGCCTCTACCGCAAGATGCCGGGATGGGCCAGCCCAACGCAGGCCATTCGGACGGTAGAAGCGTTGCCTAAGGCCGCCCGCGAATATTTGGCCTTCATCGAAAAGGAAACCGGAGCGCGGGTGGGCATGATTTCCACCGGCCCCGATCGCGAACAGACGATTTTGGTACCGGAATTCGTAAGCGCGCTAGGACTGAAGAGCAACTAGGAGCTATCGTACAAATTGATTTGGGAAGGGCACGACTTCAGCCGTGCCACCCAGGGCCAAGAAATACGAGGGCTTTAGCCCCTGAGGGCAAAGAACGGAGCGACGGATGGTGGTGTTGGCCGTAACCTGGATGGCAAAAGTTGGACGCGAGTCCGAAGTGGCCGCGATCTTTGAAAGACTCTCGGTCGAATCGCGCAAGGAACCAGGCTGCCTCATGTATCTGGTGCATAAGCACAAGACCGATCCGCGCCGGTTCTTTGTCTACGAACAGTACAAAGACGATGCCGCCCTCGAGGCTCATCGCACCGCCCCGCATTTCCTGCAGTTGGCAAAAAAAGATCTGCCCAAACTCGGTGACCGGATCGAAGCGCACTTGTTCGAACCGTTGGGATAACTCCGGAGTTCTCAGTTCCCGGTGTTCACTGTTTGTCCGCCATCAGCACGCCGCCCGAAGCATAACTTTCCTTAGATACTTCCAAGAACGCAACCACGATCGCTTCGCGGCGGGCGCCCGCCTCTTCCACCATGGTGTCGGTAATGCGCTGGGCAATCTTCCGTTTCTGATCAGTAGTGCGGCCTTCGAGCATGGTGACTTGAACTAAAGGCATGGAGTTATCAATCCCAGTTCTCGGTTCTCGGAAAGAACCAGCCCTCGGACCGATCTCACTGAGAACCGGGAGCCGAGAACTGCTTTTACTGCGTCAATTCGTAACCCGCGAAGAAGAAACTTAGTTCATAGCGCGCCGTATCTTCCGCGTCCGAGCCGTGAATGGCGTTGTGCTCGATGTTGGTGGCCCATTTCTTGCGGATGGTGCCTTCTTCGGCGGTGGCCGGGTTAGTGGAGCCCATCAGCTTGCGCAGGTCGGCGATGGCGTTTTCCTTTTCGAGAGCCAGTGCCACGATCGGTCCACTGGACATGAACTTGGTCAGCGAGTGGTAAAACGGCCGGCTGGCATGGACGGCATAGAACTGTTCCGCCTGGTGCTGCGAGATTTCCAGCATCTTCATGGCCAGAATGTGGAAACCCTGCTTCTCGAACTGCTCGATGATGTCTCCGATCGCGTTCTTCTTCACCGCGTCGGGTTTGACGATGGTCAGAGTGCGTTGCAGTGTTTTCATGAATCCGTAGTTAGTCCTCGGTTGTTAGTCGTTGAGAAAACCAAACCTGTCATCCTGAGCGGAGCGAGATGTTCGCGAAGCGGACATCTCGCGCAGTCGAAGGACCCCTACCCTCCAAGAAACTCGGTCACGCCCGGACTCCAGCCCCCAGCGCGGCGGCGAGCGTTTCGCCAATGTCGGCGGGCGATTTCGCAACCTTGAGGCCGGCCTTTTCCATGGCGGCAATCTTCTCCGCTGCCGTGCCCTTGCCGCCCGAAATGATCGCTCCGGCGTGGCCCATGCGGCGTCCCGGAGGCGCCGTCTGTCCGGCGATAAATCCAACCACCGGCTTCTTCATGTGAGTCTTGATGAACTCCGCGGCAGTCTCCTCGGCGTTGCCGCCGATCTCGCCGATCATAACCACGGCGTCGGTCTGCGGATCGCGGTTAAACAAATCGAGCGCGTCGATAAAATTCGTGCCGATGATTGGATCCCCGCCAATACCAATCGCCGTCGATTGTCCGATTCCGCGCTGGGTCAGCTGATGCACCGCCTCGTAAGTCAGCGTCCCGGAGCGCGATATGATCCCGACGTTGCCCTCTTTGTGGATGTGCCCCGGCATGATTCCGATCTTGCACTTCCCCGGCGAGATGATGCCCGGGCAATTCGGCCCGATCAGACGCGAGCGCCGGTTCTGCAAAAACTCCCAGGCCCGCACCATGTCGAGCGTAGGAACGCCCTCAGTGATACAGACGATGAGTTCGACTTCCGCATCGGCCGCTTCCATAATCGCGTCGGCCGCAAACGGCGGTGGCACAAAAATGACGGTGGCGTTTGCGCCCGTCTTTTCCACCGCTTCTTGCACGGTATTGAAGATCGGCCAGCCCTCGTGTGTTGTCCCGCCCTTGCCGGGTGTGACGCCGCTCACAATCTGCGTGCCATAAGCCGCGCACGCTTTCGCATGGAAAGTGCCTTCGCGGCCCGTCAGACCTTGCACGATCAATCGAGTTCTTTTATCAGCTAGGATTGCCATGGTTGCTCGCTTTCAAAACTCCTCTTCCGTAGAGACGCGGCTTGCCGCGTCTCCGTCGCACGCTGAAATGCAGACGCGGCAAACCGCGTCTTTGCCCTAAGCCCTCGCCGCCGCAACTACCTTGTCGGCGGCATCTTTCATCGTCTCCGCGATGACGAAGTTCAGGCCCGACTCCTGCAGGATCTTCTTGCCTTCCTGAACATTCGTGCCTTCGAGACGCAGGATCACCGGCAGTTGGATATTGGTTTTCCTGGCAGCCTCAACCACACCAGTAGCCAGCATGTCGACGCGCAGAATACCGCCGAAGATATTGATCAGCACGGCGCGCACACTTTTGTCGCTCAGCAGAATTTCAAACGCGTGCGCAACCTGGTCGGCGCTGGCGCTGCCGCCCACGTCCAGAAAGTTCGCTGGCAGGCCGCCCGCGTATTTGATGATGTCCATCGTGGCCATCGCCAGTCCCGCTCCATTCACCATGCAGCCCACGCTGCCGTCGAGCTTGATGTAGTTGAGGCTGTATTTCGACGCCTCCACTTCGAGCGGATCTTCCTCAGTGATGTCCCGCAGTTCGCGGAGATCGGGATGGCGGAAGAGCGCGTTATCGTCAAAGGTCAACTTGGCGTCGAGAGCGAACAGCCGTCCGTCCGTACAACTGATGAAGGGATTGATCTCCACCAGCGAAGCGTCCGATTCCAGGAAAGCGCGATAAAGACTGGTCAGGAACTGCACAGCGGAATTGATTTGCTGAGGCTTCAGGCCCAACGCAAACGCGATCTTGCGCGCCTGGAACGGCTCCAGACCCATGCCCGGATCGATGTACTGCTTCAGAATCTTTTCGGGTGTCTGGGCGGCGACTTGCTCGATCTCCATGCCGCCCGCAGCCGATGCCATGAACACCGGCTTGCCCTCGCCGCGATCGACGAGAATGCCGAGATAAAGTTCCTTCTCGATCGGCAGCGTTTCTTCGACCAGCAACCGACGCACGATGCGCCCTTCCGGCCCCGTCTGATGCGTCACCAGTTTCATGCCCAGCATCTTGACGGCGAGTTCGCCCGCCTCTTGCACGGACTTGGCGATCTTCACTCCGCCGCCCTTACCGCGTCCGCCAGCGTGGATCTGCGCCTTCACCACAACTCCCGTTGCGCCGGAGCCCAGAATCTCTTTCGCCGCCACCTCGGCTTCTTCGCGGGTCGCCGCCATCGTGCCGCGCGGCACGGCGACGCCGTACTTCCTCAGAATTCCTTTTGCCTGATACTCATGAATTTTCATAATGATTCCTAAATCGCGCCCTTGCTCGATTTCGATCTGGAAGAAACTCGCTTGCGGCTTGCACTGAAGTCCAGCAAACTTTTGATTCTATAAGACTCCGGCACAATCGGCAAAGCAGACGAAGCACACAGGTCTGTGAGGAAGATCACGCCGTCTGGTTGGCCGAATTGATGGCCGACACCACCGCACGGCAAATCCGGTTTGAAAGGTGTCGTGTCTCTGCTGTAGCTTGGAACTTGTGATCCTCGACGCCCTCCATCGCATCGCCGTTCACCGCCAGTCGCTCGCCCGCGAAGAAGCGCACGCGGTAATGACCGAGGTCCTCACCGGCCAATGCTCCGACGCGCAGATTGCCGCGCTGCTGGTGGCGCTGCACATGAAGGGCGAAACGGTAGAAGAAATTGTCGGCTTTGCCGAAGCCATCCGCGCCGCTGCTGTTCCGCTTGAACTCCATGCCAACTCCGTTCTCGACGCGAGCGGCACCGGGCGCGACGCCCTAGTCGATACGTGCGGCACCGGCGGCGATACCAGCGGCACCTTCAATATTTCAACGGCAACCGCCTTTGTAGTCGCCGGAGCCGGCGTGCGCGTGGCCAAACACGGCAATCGCAGCGTGACCTCGAAGTGCGGCTCCGCCGACGTGATGGAAGCGTTGGGCGTGAACATCCACCTTCCGACCGCGCGCATCGCCGCCTGCCTGGAAGAAGTGGGAATCGCGTTTCTTTTCGCCCCCGCCATGCATTCGGCGATGAAGTACGTGCAGACCGCCCGCCGCGACTTGCGTCTGCGCACGGTTTTCAACCTGCTCGGTCCGCTGACCAATCCCGCGCGCGCCACCTGCCAGGTAGTCGGTGTCTATTCCGCCGACCTAGTCGAAAAACTTGCCGAAGCGCTCAGCATGTTAGGACTGCATCGCGCGCTGGTAGTTCATGGCAGCGACGGACTGGACGAAATCACGATTACCGGCCCCACGCGCGTCGGAGAAGTCCGCGAAGGCCAGGTGCACACCTACGAAGTAACGCCCGAGGAGTTCGGATTGCAGAGAGCCACAGCCAACGACATCGCCGGCGGAGACGCCGCTCAAATCGCCACCCTGATCCGCGAAGTCCTGGTCAGGAAAGAAATCGCTCAATGCGCCGCGCCCGCCGCGATCTGTAGGTACTGCTCACCACGCCGCCGCCGCCCTCGTCGCCGCCGGACTTCACCGATCACCTGCGCGCATGCACATCTCCGCCACCGCCGCCCATGCCATCGATTCCAGCGCCGCACTCGGAAAGCTAGAGGCGCTGATGCACCAGCTCGCCATTTTCCACCCAGAACTAGCGCGGTCCATCACGCAACTACTGCTGTCATCCCTGAGCGAAGCGAAGCGATCCATGTGCCACCCACTTTCCGGCGCGTTAACGGAGATTTTGCCGCGCTGAGCAACGTCCTACTTCACTTCCACCCGCTCCATATACTCCGCCACCTGCACATTCCATCCCAGCTCTTTCTTCATCCGGTCGCGAAGCTGCGACGAAGCCGCAGGTTCGCCGTGGACGAGGTAGGTCGCGCCCGGCTTGTTCTTGAACGTCCGCAACCACTCCAGCATTTCCGGCGGATCGGCATGATCGCTGAACTGTTCGAGCGCCGCAACCTGCGCGCGGATGGGCACGAACTCGCCGAAGATCTTAACCTCGGGTGCTCCGTTCTTGATGATGGCGCCGCGCGTGCCCGGCGCCTGGAAGCCGATAAAAATCACCAGGTTCTTCGGATCGGGCAGCCGCTGCGCCAGGTGATGCAGGATGCGGCCGCCAGTCACCATTCCGCTCGACGAGACAATGATCGACGGGATAGTGACTCTCGTTAATCTTCTTCGACTGTTCGGCGGTGAGTGCAAACGTGAAGCCCGGCCACTCGACCGGCGACCCGTATTTCCTGATCAAGTCGGCGGCCCGCGGCGTGTACTCCTCCGAGTGCTTCATGAAAATTTCGACCGCCTTGATCGCCATCGGGCTGTCGCAATAGACCGGCACGTGCGGAATCTGTCCCGTCTCCATCGAGCTCTTTCAGGATGAAAAGAAATTTCTGCGTCCGCTCCACCGCAAACGCCGGAACGATCACGCTTCCGCCGCGTTCGGCGGTCTCGCGAATCAGGCGGGCGAGTTCGGGTCGCGGATCGGTGTCGGGATGCTGCCGGTTGCCGTAAGTGGACTCCATGACCAGCACGTCGGCGGTCTCGTTTTCCTGCGGCCCGGAGTGCACCACCTTGCCGGGTGCAATCTCGCTGTCGCGCACCCGGCCAATGTCGCCGGTAAAGAGCAGCCGGCGGCTCCGGCCGTTCGTCTGCAGCGTGACTTCCGCCATGCACGAACCCAGAATGTGCGCGGCCCGCACGAAGCGGAACGCCAGCTCGGGGCTCAGTTGCGTGGTTTGCCCGACCGCGACCGGCTTGAAGCGCTTCAGGCAATCCTGCGCTTCTTCGAGCGTGTACAACGGCAACGCCGGATCGTGCTTCGACACTTTCCTTTTGTTGTAGTACGCCGCGTCTTCTTCCTGCAGGTGTCCGGAGTCCGGCAACACGACCGAGCACAGATCGATAGTCGCCGGCGTGGCGTAGATCGGGCCGTGGAAGCCTTCTTTCACCAGCCGCGGAATCCAGCCGCAGTGATCGAGATGCGCATGGGTAAGAACGACTGCATCGATTTCTCGCGCCGGGACCGGGGTGTCCTGCCAATTGCGCTCGCGCCATTCTTTCTGCCCCTGGAAAAGTCCGCAGTCGATCAAAGCCTGAAACCCCTGCTTGCCACTCGAATCGTAAGTAGTGTTGATCAGGTGCTTCGAGCCAGTAACGGTCCCGGCAGCGCCGAGAAATTGAATGTAGGGCAAGTGGTCTCCTCAAGAAAGAGACAGAAACTCAGATCTACCAGCCCACTGAGCGTTCACCCGTGGACCCCTGTGCCCCCCGTGGTTCAAGCTCTCCCGTCTAAGCACTCAGGTCCGCAACCTTCTACGGCCCGGTAATCTTGAACACATTATTCGTCAGATCGCTCTCCGGAACACTGCCGTCGTTGACCACGATCTCGGTCGCTGTGCCGGGCAATTCAACTCGCGTGGTAGCCGTGCTTTTGGCGCGCACCTCAATCCGTTTCGTGATCTCGCCGCCTTCAAACAATATCGTGAACGGAACCTCCGCCCCGGCATTGCCGAGATTTTCCAGCGTCACGGTAATAAACTGCACCCCTTTTTCCGTCGTCCACGGATGCACCGACTGCACATGGAAATCCGGCAGGCCGCGATCCTGATACACCCAGTCGTCGAAGAACCAGCCCAGATCGCGCTTGGCGGCGGCTTCGATCAACTGCTCCACATACTTAGGATCTTTATCGTCCTCGGCCCGATACTTGCGAATGGCCTGCTTCAGCGCATCGTCGCCGACCATGTCGCGTAACATCCACCACACATAGGCGGCCTTGCTGCGATAGTAAGTTTCATCAAACGTGCTGGCGAGCGGTTGGCCGACGATTTTCTGCTCGGCATTCTTCGGCAACGCGGCCGATACTTCTTTTTCCGAATCGAGAAACGTCGCCCGGTGCAGTCCAAGAAAATCGAGCGCCGCCTGACGTCCGCCTTGCTGTTGCCGATACATCGCCTCGGCAAAATGAGCCAAGCCCTCGTACACCCAGGGCCGCGACGATGGCAAAGCGGAATGAACCAGTTCGTGAACCAGGTTGATCCCCGCCAGCTTCGAATCCTCCGCGGCCATCGACGCCATCAGCAACGTGCCGCTCTCAAACGGAGCGGAATGCGGATCGGCGAAATCGGCGATGGCAATCGGTGCGCTCGGCTGGCCAAACCATCCGCTTACAAACTTCATAGCAGGCTCGAGCGCGTTGGAATATGTGGCCGCTCCGGCCTCGTGGCCGGCCAAACTGAAGAGATTCAAAGGAGGCTTGGACTGAGTCACATAGTTCGCCACGACCAGTGTCGGCGTAACTGTGCCAAGCGCTTTCATCCCAAGAGGCAATGCAGTCCAATTTCGTCCAAACTCCGCCGAGCCTCCGCCGTGAGCACCGCACAGCAGCGTCGGAGGTCCTTCTTCACCTGCCCCGGACAGGCTGAACTAGGCCTTAAATTCGCTCCCCGCCTCCCGCGCCTTCCACCGGTCCACCACCTCAAACAGACTGTTCCCCTCCGAGAAGTCCGCCGACTCCGTCGTAATCGGATACCACGCCACATATCCCGCGCCCCGCACCGCCGTGAACGATGGGCTGATCTGGTCCCAACTCGAATGTTTCGCGATCTCCTCCGGCACTCCGACCCGAATCAGCCGCGTCGCATCCAGCGGCATCACGCCCTCGTAGCCGATTTCGACCTCCACGGAATCTTTCGGCTTGATTTCGGCGGGCAGCGTAACGATGGCCTCGGAAAGCGCGCCGGTGTGGTCGATATCTGAAATGTAGGTTTGCGAAACGAATTGCACGGGCTTGCCGTCCACTCGAATCGAACGCCAGTAGAGAGAGGAAGAAATCTGCAGGGCAACGACCTTCTGCGGATGAGCCGAGTCGTTGCGCAGAGTGATCTTGCCCCGAGCGCCGAGCCGCTGCTGTTCCGGCTCCAGGCGAATCTCCAAATCATATTTCGCGATGGTGAAGGCTTCGCGCTCCAAGCCCCACGCTGCAGAAGCAAGCCAACGACGACAAAGAAGACGCAGAGGAACTTCATGATTCCTTGGATGCGCCCAGCCGTCTCTGCCGCACAACTTCATACAGCACCACGCCCGCCGCCACCGATACATTCAGCGACGGCACTTTCCCCAGCATCGGAATCGACACCAGGAAATCGCAGTGTTTGCGCACCAGATCGTGCAGTCCCTTGCCTTCGGCGCCGAGCACGATGGCGCAGTGCATCTTGTAGTCGACCGCATCGTAAGTCTGCTCGCCGCGCTCGTCCAGCCCGACAATCCAAAGATCCTTAGCCTTCAATTCCTCGAGCGCGCGCGAGATGTTCGTGACTTTCGCCACCGGAAGGTGTTCGCTCGCTCCCGCCGAAACCTTCGCCACCGCACCGGTAACCGCGGCCGACCGGCGTTCGGGAATCACCACGCCATCCGCGCCCGCCGCATCCGCCGTACGCAGGATCGCTCCCAGATTATGCGGATCTTCGACTCCATCCAGCACCACGATCAGCGAGCGCTCGCCCCGTCGCGACGCCACCAGGTCATCCAGATCGCTATATTGTTTTGCCGAAGTCGCGGCCACCAGTCCCTGATGCGCGGCGTTGCCGGCAATCTCGTCAAGTTCCATCCGCGACAAAACGCGCACCGGAACGCCGATCTTGCGGCACTCGTCAATCGCCCGCTTCAAGCGAATGTCCTTCCGCTCCTTGGCGACTGCGACCCACTCGAAGTTGCGCCCGCGCGCCTTGAGCGCCTCTGTAACCGTATTGATTCCGTAAAGAATGTTCACGCCCAGTAGTGTACAGCGTGCTGTCCCTGCTCGTGGAGAGTTCGGGTTAGTGTGGGGACGGGCGCCCTCGCCCGTCCAGCGCGCCACGATGAGCGGGTCCCGTAAATTCGCGCCGTAAATTTTGAGTTGTTTCCCGGGGTAAAGCAGTGATGCGGGACAACCAAATCTGGTTGTCATCCTGAGCGAAGCAAAGGACCTATGTATTTGACTCCCCCGCGCAGAGGTCTTTCGCTCCGCGCAAGATGGCATTTCGTAAAACTCGCAACCTAATTCACCACGTCCTTCATCTGCTCGTCCACCGACACGGTGTACGACTCAAAGGGCGTCGTGTCCATCGACACCGGGATCCGCTGTACTCCCGTCGCGGTCGGCGCGAAGCAATACCACCGTCCCTCTTCGGGGACAAAGTTCACAAAGAACATCTGTCCATTGACTTCGAATCTCAATTCGCTTTCCTCTTCCTGGGCCTAACGGCGGATCCCTCGCTCCCCACCCAGCCAGCAAGCGCGCTTGGCCGGGACCCCGGTCGCTCGGGATAACAACCGTCCATTCTTTAGATGCAAATTGGGGACGCTCGACGCGTCCCCAAGCTAAGAGCTAATAGCCAAAAGCTAGCAGCTTATTTTTTGTCTTCGACATCCACGTACTCGGCGTCGATCACGCCCTCGTCCTTCTTCTTGCCCGCACCGTCGCTGCCTGACGCCGCGCCCTGCCCATCCGTCGGCCCCGCACCGCCCGCACCCGAAGCCGCCCCAGGAGTCGCCTGCGTAGCCTTGTACATCTGCTCCGCCAGCTTATGCGAAGCCGTAGTCAGCTTCTCGCGAGCCGAGTCCATCTGCGACTTGTCGCCACTTTCGATGGCCTTCTTAGCGTCCGCCAGAGCATTTTCCACGTCGCCGCGCTCCGTGCCCGAGATTTTGTCGCCATGCTCCTTCAGCATCTTCTCGATGTTGTAGACCATCAAGTCGA
>CAWABC010000106.1:0-35102 GCA_963780105.1 uncultured Acidobacteriaceae bacterium | reverse complement strand
CCTCGTTCGGCTTGGCTTCGGAGTTGGTAGCCGGCCTGTCCAGGAAGGCTGGGTCACGCTCCACGCCGTCGGTCAGGCGCTGCAAGTCCGCCATAAACTCTTGCGCTTCCTTGAACATTTCGTCTTTCTTCACGTCGGCTTGCTCCACCTTTAAATCGTCTTTCTTCGCTTCGTCGTATTCGCGTCCTTCGACCTTCGACCAGGCCGTCGCCCCAATTGGACGGCGCTCCACGCACTCCGGATCGATCACCACCTGGGTTGGGTCGGGTTCAAACCGCGTGTGTTTCAGGTTGGCCGACGCGGTCCGCAGCGCACGCAGCAGAAGGGAGGCCGTGCGGTGATCGATCTGGTTGGTGACCAGCAGGCGCATGACCTCGGCCAAGCCTACCTGGATGGAGTTCGCGTCCTCGAGGGTGGGGAGGGTGATGGTTCCCCGCTCATGGAAATTCATGTTGATGTCCCGGCTCTGGCGACGCCATTGCGTGTGGAAGTAACAACATTTCTCCTCGCGCAGGGCGGGCGAGCCGCACTGGGTGCCGTTAACCTTGATGTGCTGACAGCGACGAATCGTTGCGGGATATTGGGACATTTTGTTGCTCCTGTGGAATCGGTTGCCAGTTGCCAGTTCTCGGTTCCCAGTTCTCGGTTGAGGGCGAGTGGCTGGTTTGCGGGTATTTACTCTTCGGTTACTAACAGGATCGTGCGTAGTATTTTTCTTCGCCGCGATCTATTGGAATCATGGGGTTAGGAAGAAAATGCCGCCAAATCTTTGGGTTTAAAGGAGTTATTGGTAAAATATTGCGGAATAAGGAGTTAGGGCGACTCCGGGATTGCCGCGGGCACAGGCGGCTGCCGAGCTACGCTCGGCTTGGACGGCCGAGGGCGGTCGTCCCTACGCTACCCCGCATGGGCACGCCAAATGGAAAAAGGGTGCGGGAGTGATCCGCACCCTTTTTCTTCCTATACTTTTATTATATCAATTCGACTCACCACCCCGGACACGTTTTCCAACTTTATTTTTCCCGGCAATTCATTGGCTTAGGCGGAAAATCGTCAAAACGGGGGCTTGACACATTTCGCAAGATGGAGAAAACGGATGTTTCTCCGGCTGAAGCGGTTGCTGGGCGACATGTGCTAAAGCCGCATTCAAAAACAATGCACTTACCGCAGTGGTGAAGTGTGTGCGTGAGAACTTCAGTCGTCCCTACACAGCAACTTAAGGTATGCCTGAAGGAAGGCGTACCCTGATACAAATCTCACTACGCCGATACAAATCTCACTTACTCGGCAGGCTGCTAAGGTTGTGCACGATAAACCGTGATGCCACCAACCATGGTCCACAAAACTTTGGTATCTTTCAGTTCCTCGGGTGGCACCGTCAGAAGGTCGCGGTCGACCAGCACAAGATCCGCTTGCATGCCCGGCGCGAGGGATCCGATTTTGTCCTGCTGGTTTAACGCCCGCGCCGAATTACGGGTATAGGCGTAAAGCATTGCTTCGCGCGGCATGCATTGGGCGGCATCGAGCACGCCTTCGGGTCCCTTGCGGGTTTCGGCCTGGTAGATGGCCGCAAACACATTCGGGCTGGAAACGGGCCAGTCACTTGCCCCCGAGATGATGGTGCCGGCATCGAGAAGCGAGCGGGCCGGATACTGCCACCGGTACAACTCCGGGTCGAGGTACGGTTTGAGCAGTTCAATCGTGTCCGGTTCCGCAGCCGCCCACAATAGCTGGAGCGCCGCGATGACGCCAAGCTGCCGGAAGCGGGCGAAATCCTCGGGATCGGCCACCTGAACATGGGTCAGCGTGTGGGGAAGGCCGTTGTTCCCGTTGGCTTTCCTGGCTGCTTCGATTCCGTTGAGGGTCTCCTTCACCGCGCGATCGCCTAAGGCGTGAACATGCACAATCAGACCTTGTTTGTCGGCGGCGATGGCCAGTTCGGCAAAGCGCGCCGGATCGAACAGCAGGTCTCCGGCCTTGCCACTGTTCCGATACGGCTTGGTCATAGCCGCCGTCTGCGAGGGATACTCCATCACACCGTCGGCGAATACCTTGATGCCGGGAAGAGTCAGATTCGGTAGGTTGGCGTATTCCTGCCGGATCTTTTGCACCGCCTCCAGCTCTTTTGCCGGATCGTTACGAGGATTGACCACCGGAAGTGCGACCACGTGCGCGGTGAGCTCTCCGCGCTCGGCCAGGCTCCGGTAAGTGGCGAGGATTGGCGGCTCGGCCATGGCATCGAGCCAGGCCGTGATTCCCAGGCTGTGCAGATACTGGACGGCCGCTCGTCCGCCCTCGAGATACCGCTCCTTGGTCGCTGGCGGGATCACCGCCTCGATCTTGTCCAGTCCGGCATCGACGGCAAAACCATTGGGATCGCCGGTGGGGCCGATACCGTAGTAGGCCCGCTCCGCAGGGGAAAGATGACTCAGGAAATCTTTGGTGATTGCGGCCCGGCGGAGCAGGGTCCGATTGGCCCAGCCGGTGTGGCCGTCCATTCCGCCGAGAAACACCGGCACGTCAGCGTAGGCGCCGCTGCTGAAACGGGCATTGAGTTCGTCCGTTTTGGACCAGTAGACCAAAGGCATCCCGCCAATGTAGAGGACGTCGCCGCGTATGCCCTTGCCGCTCTTCTTCGCATCGGCGGCAAAGGCGGCCAAAGCGTCCATGGAGGGCATTTCATTGCCCACATCGGCGGAGACCAGGGCGACACCGCCGTCGATGGCATGAATGTGGCTGTCGATGAGACCGGGAAGCAGAAACTTCCCTTGCAGGTCAACTCGTGCGGCGTTTTTATCGATCGCTGGTACGACCTCGGCCAGGCTGCCAACCGCCACGATCTTGTCGCCGCGAATGGCGACAGCGTCGGCGTAGGGATGATCGGGTACGCCCGTGAATACTTTGGCATTGAACAACACGCGTTCCGTCTTGTCGGTGCCCTGAGCCCATGAAACAGACGCAAAGCAAAACACGGCAAGCGTTATAAGAAAGCCGCGACCCAAGTTCTCGTCCTCGCATTTCCATCCTCCGTTTGTTGCAGGATTATAGTAAGGTTTATCTCGTCCGAACGCGAGTGTAAGCCGATACTGAACCGGGGACGTCAACGGTTCGGAGCTTCGTCGCGCTGGGCACGCGAGTTGAGAGGGAAGTTGAGGAGGGAACTTGGCGACTAAGGGCACGGCAGCCTTCTGTACGGAGCAATCGAAACGACTGTATCAGCGCGCGAATCGCATACTGGTCGAGGGCGGAAGCTCTCCCTCCCGCGGTCCGGCGAACTACGGCGAGTATCCGATCTTCATGCAGCGCGGGCAGGGGTCTCGTTTATACGATGTGGATGGAAACGAATACATCGACTGGATGATGGGTTTCGGCGCGCTGCCCCTGGGACATGCGGATCCGGAGGTAACGCAGGCGATCGCTGAAGGCGCGGCCAGCGGCGCTCATTTCGCGACCGCAACCGGGATTGAACTTGAAGTCGCCGAGTTGCTGCAGCAGATTGTGCCCAATGCCGAGATTGTCCGCTTCGCGAACACCGGAACGGAAGCCGTGATGGCCGTGCTGCGGCTGGCGCGCGCCTGCACCGGAAGGCCGAAGATCTTGAAGTTCGAGGGGCACTATCACGGCTGGTACGACGATGTTCTAGTCGCGTCGAACCCACTGCCGCCCTCGGCGGTTGGGTGGCGCAGCGATCCGGTCAGGATTGCCGATAGTTCAGGCCTAAACCGCCACGCCCTCGATGACACGATCGTCGTCCCCTGGAACGATCTTGTTTCCCTGGAGCGTGCCATTCAGAACCATCCCGGACAGATCGCGGCCGTGATCACTGAAGGCGTGATGGCGAATATGGGCGTGATCCCACCGGACGAGGGTTACCTGGAGGGTCTACAGAAACTTGCCCGCCAACACGGCATTCTGTTTATCTTGGACGAAACCGTGACCGGGTTCCGCATTGCGCCAGGCGGCTGCCAGGAATACTACAGCCTGTCACCGGACATTGTTACGTTCGGAAAGGCGTTGGGCTGCGGACTTCCAGTCGCTGCCTTTGCCGGACGCGCCGACGTGATGGGCGCACTCGCCAGCGGAGGCGTTCTGCACTACGGCACTCACAACGCCTCGCGCATTGGGCTGCATGCGGCGCGCGCCAGTCTCGGCAAGCTGACTCGAAACGGCGGCGCCTTATTCAGACAGATTCGGGAACTGGCCGACCAATTCGCGGCAGGGATGACCGAACTTTTTCTCCGAAAGGGGACGCGTGCGATCATTCAGCGCGTTGGCCCGATGTTTCAAATCATGTTCACCGAGCAGGCGCGTATCCGCGACTATCGGGAATTCTGCCAACATGTCGACCGCAAACGATATCAGCGCTTGTCTCTGAAGTTGTTTGAATACGGGGTGTACACGAGTCCCGCGGCGACTTTGCACTCGATTGTGACCGCTGCCCACAGCGCCGAAGACGTTAAGCTGACCCTCAGTGCGATGGAGCGCGCTCTGGAGGCGTTGGGGTAAGCGGCACTGCGAGAGTTCCCTCAGCGGCTAAAGCCGAATTCAAGACAATGCACTTACCGCAGCGGTGAACCGCTGCGCCACCCAAAATCAAGGAGATAACCTCCAGTTTGAAATCGCTTTCCGCGGAGGTGCCTCGGATATGGATATGAACGATATTCGCAAGCGAGCAGGGCAACTGCTATCACTGGAAGGCAAGGTTGCCATAGTGACGGGAGCCGCGTCGGGAATCGGCCGTGGGATCGCGGTCCGTCTGGCGGAAATGGGGGGCGCCGTTGCCGTTCTCGACAAGAACGCTGAGGGCGGGATGGAGACCGTCGCCGAGATCCAGCGAGACGGAGGGAAGGCCATGGCTATCCCGTGCGACGTTCGTCTGCGCTCCGATTGCCGAGAGGCGGTGAACCGCACGATTGCCGCCTATGGCCGGATCGACATCCTCTGTAACAATGCCGGCATCGTCCTCCGAAAAGACGTCTTGGCGTTGGAAGAAGAAGAGTGGGACGCGGTCCTGGATGTGACCTTGAAAAGCGTATACCTGCTGTCGCGCGAGGCGATTCCGCACATGATCCGCAACGGTGGGGGCGCGATTGTCAACACCGGGTCGGGATGGGCGTTGAAGGGAGGACCGAAGGCGGCTTCCTACTGCGCGGCGAAGGGTGGACTGCTGAACCTGACTCGGGCGATGGCCATCGACCATGGCAAAGACAACATCCGTGTGAACTGCGTGTGCCCGGGCGACATCGACACTCCGATGCTGGCGAGTGAGTGCCGTCAGCTCGGGAAAGATCCCGAACAGTTTATGAAGGAGGCCGCCAGCCGTCCGCTGCACCGCGTCGGGACTCCCGGCGATGTCGCCAATGCGGTCCTGTTTCTCGTGAGTGAAATGTCAACGTGGATCACCGGCGCTCATCTTGTCGTGGACGGAGGCGGGCTGGCCTGAGGTGGTCAGGCTGGTCGCGCGGGATTTGTGTTCCTTCGGTTGCCAAACGCAGCACGGTTCCTCGGCGAACACATCTCCCGTCAGGGCGTAAGCCCGTGCCCGCGATCCACCGCAGACCTCGCGGAATTCACAAATGCCGCACTTTCCTTTCAAGTTCTTGCTGTCACGCAGAGAGACAAAAAGCGGCGAGTGCCGATAGATCTCCGTCAACGACTGCCGGCGTACGTTTCCCGCGGAGACGGGCAGGAACCCGCTGGGGAATACTTCTCCAAGGTGAGAAATGAAGACGAAGCCCTTGCCGTCGTTGATCCCACGCGGAGCGCGTCCGATTCCGTCGGCGGTGCTTGTGCCGCGCATCGGCGCGAGCGACTGGCCATTGCCTTTCCGCTTTTCCTCTGTCCGGCGTTGAAGGAGGAAGCGGCGGTAGTGTTGCGCTTCCGTGCTCTTGATATCGAATTTCACCCGGCGCGAGGTCTCGTAGAGTCTTTCAAAGACCTGCTCGAACTCCTCGGCTGAGATGAGGTCGATGGCGGAGCCGCGGCCGGTCGGCACCAGAAAGAAGACACTCCATAGCACGATATCGAGTTGCTCGAGCAGCGCGATCGTCGAATCCAAATACTGCAAGTTGTGTCGCGTGATTGTGGTGTTGATCTGAACGGGAAGCCCGATCTCACGCGCCCAGCGCACTGCGCGCAGTGTCCAATCGTAGGAACCGGGAACCCGGCGGAAGGCGTCATGAATGTCGGCGGTGGGGCCGTCCAGGCTGATCGCCAGCCGTGCCAGACCACACTGTTTCAGCTTGCGAATGGCTTCCTGCGTCAGGAGCGGTGTGGCACTTGGGGTGAGAGAAATTCGCACTCCGTGAGTTGAGGCGTATTCGACCAACTCGAAGATGTCGGGACGCTTCAGCGGATCGCCGCCGGTGAGCACAAAGACGGGGGCTCCCAAAGCCGCAACCTCGTCAATCAGGCGCTTGGCTTCGTCGGTGCTCAGTTCGAGACGGCTGCGGACGGGCTGGGCGCATGCGCGGCAGTGCACGCAGGCGAGATCGCAGGCCTGGGTTGTCTCCCAGATCACAATGAATGGGCGCTCATCAAAATTAAAATTAAAGTCGAGTCTTGGCTCCACGTCGGTCCCCTGGTTGCGCTCGTGACTTGCGCTACTGACGTCAGGTAGAGACTGACAGACGGGTCACAAGGTGCCTATGACTAATGTCACGGTCGAGATTTCAGGAGCGCGAGGAGCAGGGAAGATCGTCAACCTGCGCTGGACGCAGTACTTTCTCCGCCGAGGCGCTCCGGTACAATAGCGATCGTGCCGGAATCCACATTTACACCTGGGCAGACGCTGGCAAAGGTTGCCATCTTCTCTGTGTTAACGGACAACGAACTGGGTTTTCTTGCCCAACGCGCTATCCCGCGCCACTATTCGGCGGGCGAGACCGTGTTCGGTGAGGGCGAGCCGTGTTCCGGACTCTATGTTGTCGACTCCGGCCAAGTGCGGATTTTCAAGAGCTCCGCCAGCGGACGCGAGCAGGTACTAAGCATTGATGGCCCGGGCAGTTCCATCGCGGAGTTGCCCGTTTTCGATGGAGGGACCTACCCGGCCTCGGCAGCCGCGATCGGCGACGCCACTCTTCTTTTCGTGAGCAAACAGGATTTTCAAGCGCTCTGTCTCGCTCATCCCCAGGTTGCCCTTAAAGTGCTGCGGGTGGTCGGCGCGCGTCTGCGCCGCCTGGTCGGCATCATCGAAGAGCTCTCATTCACCACCGTGCGCCACCGTTTGGCTTCCTTTCTCGTACGTCTTGCCCAGAAGGAAGGCAAACGCACCGCCGAGGGCGTGGAAATTACCGTGCCCGTCAGCAACCAGGAATTGGCGTCGCAAATTGGCACGGTGCGCGAACTCGTATCCCGCAATCTGTCGCGGCTGCAAGCCGAGGGAATGATCAAGATCGATGGCCGCACCGTCGTGATCTGCGATTGGAAAGCCCTGGAAGCCGAACTGCAGTCTGCCGAGTAACGCAATTGGGATCGGGATCGGTCGCCTGCCTGGTTCCGCGCGATGGTTCTGCGTAGTCATGAACTGGTCTCATAAATGGTCCTCAGGGCAGGCCGTGTGGCGCTCAGGGGCTAAAGAGTGTGCGTGAGAACTCAGTCGTCCCTCCGGGACTTGAGTCAATTCTCCCACTTTTCCCAGCGCTGAAGCGCTGGGCTAAGCTAGGTCGCCCCTCCGGGGCTGCATTCTCCCGTGCTTCGTTCCACCAGACTGTCCGAAAACGAGTTCTCACGCACACACTGAAGCGCTGGGCTAAGTTCGGTCGCCCCTCCGGGGCTGAAATTTCCGGTATTTGGTTGCGCCGGATTGCCCAAGAACGAGTTCTCACGCACACACTAAAGCCCTCATTTTTATTGGCCGGTAGCGGCACGGCTGAAGCGTGCCCTTCCCAAAAGCGGCGCGAGCCAAGACTCTCAGGCAGTCGGAGACGGGGCAAGCCCCGTCTCTACACGAGTTTTTCCGCAAGCTGTGAAGCCGTGCCATTTCCAAAACCACTTATGAGGGCAGTTCGCGTCGATGATGATTATCCCCACCCAGCCTTTTTGATCGCCGTGACAAAAGTCATCGGCACGCTTCCGCCGCTCCGCTACCTTTGGAATATCAAGCGTGGCATCAGGCATGGAGCCGGGCCACGAGGAGGATGGAATGAGTATCACCGCTGAGAAAACTGTACGCGAATTAGCCCTGGAAAACCCCGCCGCTACCCGCGTGTTTGAAAAGCTGGGCATCGACTATTGCTGCGGCGGCAACAAGTCGCTTGAAGAAGCCTGCCGCACGGCGAATCTTCCGATGGACGAGGTGCTGGACTCGCTCGACCTGGCCGAGCAGTCTGCGCGCGCCGTCCAAAAGGACCGCAACTGGCCAACCGAGCCGCTGGCCGACCTGGTGGCGCACATCGTCAGCACTCATCACAAGTACACGCGCGAGGAGATCGCTCGCCTCGGACCGCTGTTCGACAAGGTCTGCTCCGTGCACGGGAAAAACCATTCCGAGCTTCCGCAGATTCGCGAGACGTTCCGCGGTCTGGCCCAGGAACTGACCATGCACATGATGAAAGAAGAAAAGGTTCTGTTTCCGTACATCGTGAGGATGGAAGAGTCTGTGATCCAGAAGGAGCCGGTGTTGCCGTCGCCTTTCGGCAGCGTACAAAACCCGGTGACAATGATGATGCAGGAACACGACTCCGCCGGCGATGCATTGCGTGCGATGCGTCAGGCCAGCGCGGGCTATACGCCTCCGGGCGATGCCTGCATCAGCTTTCAGACTTTGTACAACGCCTTGGCGACCCTTGAAGCTGACCTCCATCAGCATATTCACCTGGAAAATAACATCCTCTTTCCGCGAGCGATCGCCATGGAAGCGGCGCACTAACCGGAGATTCGAAGCATGTCGGCACTAGCAACGCGCATTGAGAAAGAGGCGGGCAGACCGCTCACGCCGCTGGAGATTTTCGACATCACCGCGGCCCGCGAGAGCGCGTTATCCCGCCTGCTGATGCTCTACATCGCGACCGGCCTCGTTTTCATGCTGCTCCCGGGCACTTTTCTGGGTGTCTGGAATCTGATGGCCATCAGCAGCCGTCGCTCGGCGGAATCCGTGTCGGCGGCCTGGATTCAGGCGCACGGCCACGCACAGATCTTTGGCTGGATCGGCACCTTCATCCTAGGTATCGGCTTCTATTCCATACCCAAATTGCGCCGGATGAAGTCGTTTGCGCTATCGGCGGTGTGGTCGTCTTGGGTGCTATGGACCTCCGGCGTGACGCTGCGCTGGCTGACCGGCGTGTACCCGTGGCACTGGCGGGTGCTGCTGCCGCTCTCGGCGGCGCTCGAATTGGCTGCTTTTGTGATTTTCTTTCGCACTGTTTCCGGCCACCGCCCGCAAGGCTCGGGCAAGGACAAAGAAAACGAAAAACTGGACGAATGGGTGTGGGTGGTGATCGCGGGATCGGTGGGTCTGCTGCTCACACTCCTCATCAACTTCGGAGCTTGCCTATTTCTCGCTCTCCGCGGCGCGTCCCCCGAACTGCCGCCGGATTTCGACCAGCGCTTTCTGGTGCTCCAGACGTGGGGTTTCCTCGTTCCGTTCGTCTGGGGATTCAGCGCGAAGTGGCTCCCGGTCTTTCTCGGATTGCGTCCGGTGCGCGGGCGCGTACTGCTGCTGGCAGTCGCGGTGAATTCCGCCGGCGTGATTGCCGCAATGACGGGATGGATTAGATCGGCGGTGCTCTTGTTATTGGGCGGGATCATGGTCGCGGTTTGGGCCCTCCGCTTACTCGAACCGGTACAGCAGGCGGCAAAAGTGAAGGGAGTGCACTCTAGCTTTCCTGTATTTGTGCGCTTGGCGTACGTCTGGGCGATGGTCGCGGCCGCCCTGGGAATCTGGGCCAGTTTCGCCGAGGACGCTCACGGCATCTGGGGCGCATCGCGCCACGCTTTGACTGTAGGTTTCCTGGCCACCATGGTGTTCAGCGTGGGCCAGAGGGTTCTGCCGGCATTCTCCGGAATGCGATTGCTGTTCAGCACCAGACTGATGTTTCTCTCGCTCATACTGCTGGGGACAGGCTGCCTGCTTCGCGTCAGCTCCGAGATTCTCGCCTATCAAGGTTTCGCGGGCTGGGCGTGGTCGTGGCTCCCGGTGTCGGCTATCATCGAGATGACCGCCGTCACGATCTTCACGGTCAATCTGTTGTTCACGTTCGCGCGCCGTCCCGCAGCCCAGGAGGCCCGGTAGAGCGCTAGACTAAGCAGTAGGGTGATTTCCTGTCAAGACTCTAGCGCAAGAATCGGCAAGCTCTGGCGCGGACACAACATGCAGACAACGGAGGTATGAAACATGGCTCCGCAGAAAAACGTCAGTCAATCTTGTAAGAGCACTAGTAGCATGCAGCGGCTGCCTCATCTGGCGAGTTCGCTGCTGCAAGTCAGCCTCCCGGAAGAGGTCAAACAACTGCGTCAGCAGGAATCGTGGCTGCGTGGCACAGGTCGCAGTTCGAAGACCCTCGTGAAATACCCTGACCTGCGCGTTGTCCTCATTTCGATGAAGGCGAACACCGTCATGAAGGAGCACAAGACCGAAGCGAGAATCACGATTCTTACGGTGGCGGGTCACATACGCCTTCATTTGGCCGATGCGACCATAGAGCTACCCGTGGGAAACTTGCTAGCGCTTGACGGCGCCGTAGCTCACGATGTGGAGGCACTGAAACAGAGTGTCTTTTTGCTAACAATCTCGTGGCCCAAGAACAAACATGAACGCTAACGGGACCGTCTGGTTCCCCAGCGGTTGCCGTCCACACGGAGGGAACAATGAGTAGACAACACACTGTATCGCTGCTGCGTTCCACCCTTATAGGAGCTATGGTTCTGTTCATTGTAAGCACCACGGCGTCAGCACACTGTGACGGAATGGACGGCCCAGTGGTTAAGACTGCTCGTAAGGCGCTCGAGACCCACGATGCAAATCTGGTCCTCATATGGGTCCAGAAGAAGGATGAGGCCGAAGTCAAGCGAGTCTTCCAGGCGACATTGGCAGTTAGGAATCTGAGCCCCGAAGCGAAGGAACTGGCAGATCGATACTTGTTTGAGACGCTGGTACGTCTGCATCGTGCGGGGGAAGGAGCGCCCTATACCGGACTCAAACCCGCAGGGCGCGATCTTGGGCCGGCAATTCCCGCTGCAGACCGAGCACTCGAAGAGGGCTCCATGGGACAGCTGAAGGCACTGTTGACCGACGCGATGCAAAGGGGCCTGCGAGAACACTATGAAAAGGCGCTGACGAAGAAGAACTTTCGCACCGATGATCTCGCCGCCGGACGCGAGTATGTTGAAGCCTACGTCGAGTTTGTTCATTACGTTGAGCGGATCCACGAAGCATCCACAATGCTAGCCCAGGGTCATTTCCGCGAATCCGGAGCGTCTTCGGAAGAGGAACTGCACGCGGAACATCAACCTCAAAATGCCATCGACGCAGAAGCGGAGCACAGATGAGTTCTCCCAAGTCAAAGAAAGGACCTGAGGTTCCAGTTTCAGAAGCGATCAATCTATTAAACTTGATCAGCTACCAAAAGGGGTCGGTCGTCAGTCGAGCGATAGTCAGCCGAGAGACGGGAAACGTGACCCTCTTCGCCTTCGACGAAACGCAAGGCCTCAGTGAACATACTGCTCCTTTTGATGCCTTAGCGCAGGTCTTGGAAGGCGAGGTGGAAGTCGCGGTTGATAGCAAGCCATTGCGAGCCAAACCTGGGGATATCGTCCTAATGCCAGCCCATCATCCGCATGCCCTGAAAGCCATCACCAAGTTCAAAATGCTACTGACCATGATTCGTTCATGACAAAGGAACTGAACCGCAAAACTGGAATCGTGTTTATTTGCCGTGAATTTATTCGCTACCTTTATGCGGCGGCCGCCGTCCGTGCCGGTGTAACATATCGTGAAACGATATAACGCAACGGACAATTCAATGGTACCGCGATCGCGTGATGATTACCCCAGGGGATGAGTTGTAGCGCCCGCCGAACAGCCGCCGAGGACGGCGGCGCTACGGTCGCGAAACTTCGGCTGCAGAGTGGTAAGAACTACGCGGTCACAGTACTAAATATTTGTTAGGAAAGGTGCTCGTCGATGTCTTATAGAAAGCTGTGGATCGCTTTAGGAATGGTGGTGGTGATTTCCTTCGCGGTTCTGGGCGGGGTTGGAATCAAGGTGCTCAAGAGCGCCCCGCCGATCCCTTCGCAAGTGGTCACAACCGATGGCCGCGTGTTGTTCGATGGCGCCGCCATTCACGACGGCCAGGGAGCCTGGCAGTCGATCGGCGGCCAGGAGGTGGGCACGGTTTGGGGGCACGGCGCCTACATTGCCCCCGACTGGAGCGCCGACTGGCTGCACCGTGAGTGCGTGTTCATCCTTGACCACTGGGCAAAAGAGTCTGGCGCCGCCAATTACGCAGCCCTGGGTCTGGAGCAGCGGGCTGCCCTACAGGCACGCTTGCAGCAAATCATGCGGCACAACACCTATGATCCAGCCACGGGCCAGATCACGCTCGATCCAGTCCGCGCCCTGGCGTTCGACGAACTCTATCGTTATTACTCCGACATCTTCAGCCGCGGGCGCGATGACTACGCCATCCAACCCAATGCTCTAAGCGATCCCAATAAGCTCCGCCAAATGAGCGCGTTCTTCTGGTGGACTTCGTGGGCCGCCTCGACGGACCGTCCGGGCACCGACGTGACCTATACCCAGAACTGGCCGCACGAACCGCTCATCGCAAATCAACCGACGGGCGGTGCCATCGTGTGGAGCGTGATCAGCTTCGTGTTGTTGCTGGCTGCCGTGGGTGGCATGGTCTGGTACTTTGCGTCGCAGCCCCGGACGGTCGCGGAAGAATTCCTCCCCGGAAACGATCCGTTGCTCGGGCTCAGGCCGACTCCTTCGCAACGCGCCACGGTGAAATATTTCTTTGTCGTGGCCGCGTTGTGGGTCGTCCAGGTCGGCTTGGGCGCTCTCACGGCCCACTACGGCGTGGAGGGGTCCGGCTTTTACGGGATCCCATTGGATCGCTGGCTCCCCTATAGCGTGACGCGCACCTGGCATCTGCAAATCGGACTTTTCTGGATTGCAACCTCCTGGCTCGCGACCGGGCTCTACGTCGCTCCCGCGGTGAGCGGAGTGGAACCGAAAGGCCAGAGGCTCGGCGTCAATGTTCTGTTTGGTGCGCTGATCTTTGTCGTCGTCGGCTCACTTGCGGGTGAGTGGATGAGCATCCAACACAAGCTCGGCAACCTGTGGTTTTGGTTCGGCACACAAGGTTATGAGTACGTGGACCTGGGCCGCTTCTGGCAGATTCTGCTCTTTGGCGGGCTGACCTTTTGGCTCTGGCTCATGTGGCGCGCTCTGAAGCCGGCGCTTCTGAAAAAAGACGAGAGCCACTCGCTGCTATTGATGTTCCTGCTTTCGAGTGTCGCGATCCCACTTTTCTACGCGGCCGGGCTGCTGTACGGGCAACGCAGCAACCTGGTGACGGCGGAGTACTGGCGCTGGTGGGTGGTGCATCTGTGGGTGGAGGGTTTCTTTGAAGTCTTTGCCACGGTCGTGATCGCGTTCCTGCTCACGCGGCTCAAGCTGCTCTCCGTGTCAACGGCGACTCGCGCGGTGATGTTCTCCACGGTCGTGTTTCTCTCCGGCGGCATCATTGGTACTTTCCATCACCTTTACTTCGCTGGAACCCCGAACATCGTGCTCGGCCTGGGAGCAGTGTTCAGCGCGCTGGAGGTCGTGCCCCTGGTCCTGATTGGCTTCGAGGCCTGGGAAAACATTCGTCTGGCACGCTCGCGGCAACAGCACATGTGGGTCGCTGCTTACAAGTGGCCGATCTATTTCTTTGTCGCGGTCGCGTTCTGGAACTTTGTGGGCGCAGGCCTGTTCGGCTTCCTCATCAATCCGCCCATCGCGCTCTACTACATGCAGGGCTTGAACACGACTCCGGTACACGCGCACACGGCGCTGTTCGGTGTCTACGGAATGTTGGGCCTGGGCCTGACGCTGTTTTGCCTGCGCGCCCTGCGTCCCGGGATGGCGTGGAAGAACGGTCCGCTGTGGTTTTCCTTCTGGGCTATCAATGTCGGACTCGCCCTCATGGTCTTGCTCAGTATGCTACCCATCGGTCTCATGCAAGCATGGGCCTCGGTGGAATATGGCACCTGGTATGCACGCTCCGCCGAGTTTCTCCACTCCGGCGGCATGAACCAACTGCGCTGGATGCGAATGATCGGTGATACCGTTTTTGCCTTGGGCGCCGTAGTTCTGGGCTGGTTTGTTCTCGGTCTGCTGACCGGACATTCCTACGACAAGCGCGGATACGTGGCCGAAGGGGAGTGGGAAGTGCGACCGCAGGAGGAGCCTGTCCTTCATCGCTAGTGTCGCGACCGCGCGATGAGCCATACGGTGGAGCGACGGGCGTCTCGCCCGTCCCGCCGGGCGGGGACGCCCGGCTCTCCACCAACAAGTTTGGAGCACGCGTATCCGGCCCGGTCCTTAAATCAGCCTGACCGTGACTTCTGTCCTAGCGCGGATCCACGCCGTCAGTAAACTGAAATCATGCCTGTTCAAATCGGAGCCAAGGCGCACAACTTTACCGATCCCACCGGCCTGCTCTCAGACTGCCACCGCCGCGTCGAGATGTTCCTCGGCACGCTCCAGGCGGTGGCACAGGTCATCGACCATTCTCCAGCTGAGGAAACCCGCCGGGCGCTGGAGTCTGCCTTGCGCTACTTCACGCAGGCCGCACCCAAGCACACGGCGGACGAGGAAGAGTCGTTGTTCCCCCGGTTGCGCCAGATGCACAATCCTGAAATCGAGTCTGCATTTTCAAAACTGAAACAGCTTGAGGAGGATCATCGCTGGGCAGCTCCGCTCCACGCCAATGTGGAACGCCTCGGAACGCAATATCTTTCGACGGGCAGTCTCTCCAGTTCCGAGGTTGAGCAATTTCGCAAAGACGTTGCAAATCTCGCATCGATGTACCAGCAGCACATCAGCGTCGAGGAGAGCGTGGTGTTTCCTTTAGCAGCCCGGATGTTATCCGATACCGAAAAAATGGCCATGGCTGAAGAAATGGCAGGCCGGAGGAAAGTGAAGCTCGTGACCGAATTGTCCTAAGAGTGCGTGGTGATTGTTCGTGCACGAGCTACACCACCAATGATTTGTCATGGTGAGCGAAGCGAAGGACCTACTGTTCGCCGCAAAAAGCAGGTCCTTCGCTTCGCTCAGGATGACAAAAATTGGCAAATTGAGCGTCGAAGAGGAGTTCCCACTTTCACCAGAGGCTGTTAAGGGTCGCAAGTAGAGCCCGAGAATCGCTTCGACGAACCGCGGAAGACTTATTCTCCTGCATCACGTAAGAACGTAGAACTATTACAGAATTCAGACAATCCGAATCCCGCATTTTTGAAATAATAAATATTTTGCTGCGGGTTTATCATGAGCAATTTTCCAACCATTATTCAAGGCGGAATGGGTGCCGGCGTTTCCAGTTGGCGGCTGGCGCAGGCCGTGTCCAAACTCGGCCAACTCGGCGTGGTTTCCGGCACCGCCCTGGATTCGATTCTCGCCCGGCGCTTACAAGACGGCGATCCCGGCGGCCACATGCGTCGCGGTCTCGATCATTTTCCGATTCCCGAAATCGCCGAACATATTTGGCGGACGTATTACATCCCCGGCGGGAAGAGCGAAAGAGCGCCCTACAAGTCCTTGCCATCGCATTCCAAGGACGCTCCTCTCGAACTCCAGGAGCTTTGCGTCGCTGCCAATTTTGTGGAAGTTTTTCTCGCGCGCGAAGGCCACGACCATCCCGTCGGAATCAATTACCTGGAAAAGGTTCAACTCCCGCATTTGCCTTCCATCTATGGCGCCATGCTCGCGGGCGTGGGATACATTCTGATGGGGGCCGGTGTGCCCCTCAAGATTCCGGGAGTCCTCGATCGTTTCGCAAATCACGAACCCGCCACCTATCTCCTACAGGTCACCGGGGCGCAGGAAGATGACGACCGAACCATGGTGTTCGCGCCGAAGGAACTCCTCACGTCGAAGGGGGCCGTGATCTTTCGCCACTCTCCCGGCCAAAGTTCCTCGCCATCATCGCCTCCAATACCCTGGCGACCACCATGCTGAAGAAGGCGGATGGTGCGGTGGATGGATTCGTGATTGAGGGATGGACCGCTGGAGGCCACAATGCGCCGCCTCGCGGCAAGCTCCAGTTGGACGAAGCGGGAGAAGCGATCTACGGCGAGCGCGATAACGTCGATCTGGAAAAAATCCGTGCCCTGGGCGTCCCGTTCTGGCTGGCTGGAGGATTCGGCTGGCCCGAGAAGCTGGCCGAGGCTTTGGCCGCCGGAGCTGCCGGGGTACAGGTGGGGACTGCCTTTGCCTTCTGCGAGGAATCGGGCCTACGAGACGACTACAAGCAAGCCCTTTTGGCAAAAGCTGTTTCCGGGGAAGCTCGCGTGTTTACCGACTCGGTGGCCTCCCCGACCAATTTCCCGTTCAAGGTGGCGCAATTGGAAGGCACGGTTTCGGAGCCCGAGAGCTATGCCGCCCGGCCGCGGATTTGCGATTTGGGCTATCTACGGGAAGCCTACCGAACGCCGACGGGGACCATCGACTACCGCTGCTCGGCCGAGCCAGTGACAGTTTACGTTTCGAAGGGCGGCAAGGCGGAGAATACGGTGGGCAGGAAATGCCTCTGCAATGCCCTCATGGCGAACATCGGCCATCCCCAGGCGCGAAACGGCAAGTTCGTTGAATATGGCATGGTCACCTCCGGGAACGACTTGATCGGGATCAAACGCTTCTTGCGGCCCGGTACCTCCACCTACACTGCGGCGGACGTGATTCGGAACCTGATGCTTGGCGTTGCCCCGCGCTAGAACCGTGACCGTGTAATGAGCTCTACCGTGGAGAGACGGGCGTCTCGCCCGTCCAGCCGGGCGAACGCCCGGCGTTCCACGAGCAATTTGGCGTGACATAAGTCACCGACAAAGCGGCCTCACTCCTCCTAAAGTGCTTTCTGCAAATCGTTCCCTGGGCCAAATCATAGATGTAATGCATCGTCCGCTTAAGAATTAATGTACCTTCGGAGGCGCCATGATTCAGAAACTCGTACTCGGTTGTGTTTTTGTCGCCCTTCTTCCCTCAATGTTGGCAGCGCAGCAGCCTGTGACTCTACCCGCCAGCGCATCGCAGTGTATCGAGTGCCACGGGAAGGTCACACCCAACATCGTCTCCGACTGGAAACTGAGCAAGCATAGCCAGGTGGAAGTGACCTGCGTCGCTTGCCACGGCGACCAGCACACGACAGCGAGCGACGTCGCAAAGGTCAAGATCCCGACCCCAGATACGTGCGCCACCTGCCATCAAACCCAAGTCGAGCAGTTCAAGAAGGGAAAGCACGCGCTGGCGTGGGCTGCGATGAAAGCGATGCCGACCATCCATTGGCAGCCGATGGCGATGATCGAAGGGGAGAAGGGCTGCGGCGGCTGTCACAAGATCGGACTCAAGACGCCAGCCGAGATCGCGGACCTGCGGCAGCATGGCTCGGAATTTGGCGCGGCCGCCTGCGATTCCTGCCACACCCGCCATACGTTTTCCGCGGCCGAAGCGCGCCAGCCACAGGCGTGCGAAAGTTGCCACATGGGATTCGATCATCCCCAGTGGGAGATGTATTCCGCGTCGAAGCATGGCGTCCGCCACGAACTCAAAGACCTAAAGGTGCTCCCGGCCAACGCCGCCGCACCGACCTGTCAGACCTGTCATATGCAGGAAGGGAATCACGAAGTGCGTACGGCATGGGGCTTCCTCGCCGTTCGCCTGCCCCTGCCCGACGATAAGCAGTGGGCCGCCGATCGCGCCACCGTCCTGCAGGCGCTCGGGGTGCTCGACCCCGACGGCAAGCCGACCGCGCTGGTCGCCACCGTGAAGGCCGCCGACGTCGCGCGCCTGACCCAGGAAGACTGGCAGCGCGAGCGCGACAAGATGCTCAAGACCTGCAACCAGTGCCACTCCGGAAACTTCGCCAAGCAGCAGCTCGACGCCGGCGACGACATGATCCGCCATGCCGACCATCTCATGGCCGAAGCCATCCGAATCGTAGCCGGCCTCTACAAAGACGGCGTCCTTCCCAAACCCAAGAGCTACAGTTACGCGTTTCCCAATCTCCTGACGTTTCACGATGCCCCGACCGTGATCGAGCAGAAACTCTTCGTGATGTACCTCGAACATCGCATGCGGACTTTCCAGGGCACATTTCACGCCAACCCGGACTACGCCATGTGGTATGGCTGGAGCGAGATGCAACGCGACTTGACGGAGATCAAGGAATTGGCTGACAATATGCGTCGCAATCACCCGGCGGCGACGGCCGCGGATTCCAAAGGAGCGAAGTAGCCGCCGAATCGCGCCAACGCTAATTCTCGAAGGTAGGACTAGACCGCGCGATGCTGGGGGGTGTTGGGCGTCGGCACCGATCTGCTTCCTTTTGCCGGCCACGAAGCGCCCGTCTATGGCGAGTCCAGAGTTGCTGTGGCAACAAGGCAAACTGCCGAGCTGCGCTCGGCTTGGACGGGCGAGGGCGCCCGTCCCCACACGAGCTGGAATCCAGCTGCGGTGAACCTGCTCTGGCCGACTACTGGATCCAAATCGTCTTAGCGTTCACAAACTCGCGGATTCCTTGCAGCGCGAGTTCGCGCCCGTGGCCGGAGGACTTCACGCCACCGAAAGGCAAGCGCGGATCGGAAACCACCATCTTGTTGAGGTAAACCATGCCGGCATCGAGTTCGTTAATGAACCGTTCGGTTTCCGGAGGATCGTTTGTCCACGCGCTGGCGCCCAGCCCGAAACGGGTATCGTTGGCGATCTGGATGGCATGATCCACATCCTTCACGCGAAAGATTGACGCCACCGGACCAAAAAACTCCTCCTTGTAAGCCGGTGAGTCTTTCGGAATGTCGACAAGCACCGTCGGCGCGTAGTAGTAACCGCGACGGTCCAGGGGATGGCCACCGGTCAGGACGCGGGCACCTGCGGCCACACTCTTTTTCACGTCAGCATCGAGAGTAGTGACTGCATCGGCGTTGACCAGAGGACCGAGTTGGGTATTCGGGTCGAAGGGATCGCCCACCCGCAACTCCTGCATGCGTTGGACAAACTTGCGTTCGAACTCGTCCGCTATCTTTTCCGCTACGATAAAGCGCTTGGCTGCGATGCACGACTGGCCGTTGTTCTGAATCCGCGCGTCGACTGCAGTTGCAACCGCCGCATCCAGATCGGCGCTGGGCATCACGATAAAAGGATCGCTGCCGCCCAGTTCCAGCACGACTTTCTTGATTCGTTTGGCGGCAGAAATTCCAACTTGAATCCCTGCCTGCTCACTGCCCGTTAACGTCGCCGCCACAACGCGAGGGTCGTTCAGGATGCCATCGACTGGCCCCGAACCGATCAGCAGCGTCTGGAAAACGCCTTCCGCAAAACCGGCGCGGTGCAGAATGTCCTCAATCTTCAGCGCGCACTGCGGAACGTTCGAAGCGTGCTTCAACAGCCCGACATTGCCAGCCATCAGCGCGGGCGCCGCGAAACGAAATACCTGCCAGAAGGGAAAATTCCACGGCATGATGGCCAGGATGGGACCAATCGGCCGATAGCGGATGAAGGTGCGCTTCGCCCCCGCTTCCACAATTTCGTCCGCCATAAATTTCTCGGCGTTCTCGGCATAGTAGCGGCATCCGGTGGCACACTTCAGCGCCTCGCCCACTGCGGCCTTCAGGGGCTTGCCCATTTCGAGCGTCATCAAACGGGCGCAGTCGTCCTTTTCTTTCTCCAGAATCTCGGCCGCGCGCATCATCTTGCTCGCACGATCTGCGAACGACGTCTTCCGATGGCTTCGGAACGCGGAAGCCGCCAGTTGCAACTTCTGCTCAATTTGCGCCCCGCTAAGAGGCTCGAAACTCTTCACGACCTCGCCGGTCGCTGGATTCGTGGTCGCTATCGCCATGCTGATTCCCTCTCCTTCGCCTAGTGCCCCGCCACAACTCTCGGGACCAACCGCCAGTAGCCGCTTACAGGCGGCCGTGTTGTGGCCGGCCCACCATACTACCGGATGGACGGTCCTCGTCCAAGCTATACCTTGCTCGGGCGGACACTCAGGTCGCCCAGCCTTGATGCCGAAATAGTTTCACCCGCCCGCGACCTTCTGGCCCCTCGACCGTCAAATCTGCCTATGATCCGCGCGACTCTCTTGTTCACCGTCTTATCGTTCACTGCCAGTGCCCAATCGAGCTGGACAAAAGCCAACCCCACCGATGTCCAAATTAACCCGGCCAAGCTCCAGGCGATGGAGGCGGCGATCAAGGCCGGGGAATTCAAGAAGGTCGGCAGCGTGCTCATCGCGCGCCATGGCAAGCTGGTCTACGAAGGTTATTTTGATGGCGACGCGGCCACGCTTCGCGACACGCGCTCCGCGACCAAGAGCATCACCGGCACTCTGATCGGACTCGCCATCCAGGAAAACAAACTCAGCGGCGTCGATGCTCGGATTCTCGACTTACTCCCGGAACATCGGCGGAAGCTCGAAAATCCCGATCCGCGCAAGGACAAGATCACGGTCGAGGACTTCCTCACCATGAGTTCCCCGCTCGAGTGCGACGACTGGAACGATGCCTCACGCGGCAACGAGGAGCGCATGTACCTGATCGAGGACTGGGCGCAATTCATCCTCGATCTGCCCATCGCCGGCCACATGAGAATCGGCGAACAATCCGACCCGCCGAAGTACGGCCGCAATTTCAGCTACTGCACCGGGGGCGCCTTCACCCTGAGCGAGGTCATCCAGAAGACCACCGGCATGAGGACCGACAAGTACGCGCAGCAGAAACTCTTTACCCCTCTCGGTATCAAGCCCGAGAATGTGTCGTGGGTCTACTCGCCGCTCGGCATTCCGCAGACCGGGGGTGGCCTTCGGCTTACGAGTCCGGACCTGCTCAAGATCGCACAGCTGTATCTGAACGGAGGCAAATGGCCGGAGAACTCCGCGAACGCGCAGCAGTTGGTCAACGAGGCGTGGGTGATGGCAAGCACCGCCCCGCACGCGGAAATTAACGATCACCAGGAGTACGCTTACCTCTGGTGGTTGCAGTCGTTCAAGTCCGCCGATGGCAGAAGCTACCACGCCTTCTTCATGACCGGTAACGGAGGCAATAAGGTCCTGGTCTTCCCGGCCCTCGATATGGCGGTCGCGATCACGAGCACCAACTACAACACGCGAGGCATGCACGAGCAGACGGATAAGCTGCTCGGTGACTACATACTGGCATCCGTTCAGTAGACCGTTCTTAAGGTTACCCTAGACTGCGGTGCGGTTCTGGGCAGGGCACGGCTCCAGCCGTGCAGCTAACGACCGCAAGAAATACGGGCTTTAGCCCCTGAGGGATTGCCGATGGTGCCCTCAGGTCAGCACAACCTCGGAGCGGTAACCGGGCCCATCCCCTTGACCCGCGGCGCCCGATTCCGCGGCAATCGGAACTTGATCCACGATCTCAATGCCGTAGCCTTCCAGCCCAAGCACGCGGCGGGGACGGTTGGTGAGCAAGCGTATGCGCCGTAGGTTCAAATCCAATAAAATCTGCGCTCCGATTCCGATCTCACGCTGGTCCCGGCGCTGGTCTTCGAGAGAGGAGAGGTTTGGCAGTTCCCGGTGAAAGGCCAGACTCTTTTCCTCAACCCTGAACCCCAGCGAGTTCTGGTGAAGGTAAATCACCGCACCCGCGCCTGCGCGCGCGATTTGTTCCAGCGAACCACGCAGCGAAGCGCCGCACTGGCATTCGGTACTGCCGAAGATGTCCCCCACCATGCAGTGACGATGCATGCGCACCAGCACCGGGCGATCGCTATGCTCCACGTCGCCGTGGACCAAGGCCATGTGCGATTCGCCATCCACCTCGCATCCGTACGCCAGCATACGGAACTGGCCATGCTCGGTCTGAAGGTTCGTTTCCCCCACCCGATGAATCAGACGTTCGTGCGCCATACGGTAGCGAATCAGTTCGGCGACGGTCAGCATCTTCAATTGGTGCTGCCGACAAAACTTCGCCAGGTCGGGGACGCGGGCCATGGTCCCATCATCGTTCATGATCTCGCAGATTACGCCTGCTGGCACCAAGCCGGCCATCCGCGTGAGATCGACCGATGCTTCAGTCTGGCCTCCGCGCACCAGCACGCCGCCTTTGCGCGCACGCAAAGGAAATACGTGGCCGGGATGGGCCAGATCGGACGGGCGCGTGGCCGGATCGATGGCGGCGAGGATAGTATTGGAGCGGTCACGCGCGGAAATACCCGTTGTCACGCCGCGGCCAATGGCATCGATCGACTCCGTAAAGGCCGTCCCAAATTGCGAAGTGTTCTGGGCGCTCATCTGCGGCAGTCGCAGGTAGTCGAGGCGCTCCGGCGGAAGAGCCAGACACACCAGGCCACGTCCAAACTTCGCCATGAAGTTGATGGCTTCGGGGGTCACCTTTTCCGCAGCCATGGTCAGATCGCCTTCGTTTTCCCGGTCTTCGTCGTCGCAGACGACAATCATTCGACCGGCGCGTAGCTCTTGGAGAGCGCTTTCTACGTCTGTAAAAGTCGGGTTGGCCGTCATAAGTACAGTCCTGAAACCGTGGTGCAAGTACGATTTGTATCAGGGTATGCCCTCAGGCATACCGCAAATGCCGTGTTAGGAAAGCGCCTTTGGGCGCTGCTCGTCGGAAGCCGCTCACAACAATGTCAGCAGTTGACCGAGCTTTTCCTTCTTGGTTTTCAAGTATCTCAGGGCGTTCGGGTCCGGAGCCGCTTCGCATGGAACCCGCTCAACAATGGTGACCCCGGCGTCTTGCAAGGCCCCAATCTTGTCCGGATTGTTTGAAATCAGGCGAACCGCGGATACGCCGAGTTGCCGCAGAATCTCCGCCGGCAAACGAAAATCACGGTAGTCGGCCTTGAGCCCGAGTCCCTCGTTCGCCTCGACGGTGTCGTGCCCGAGATCCTGCAGTTCGTAGGCTTTCAGCTTCGCCCTCAGCCCGATACCGCGTCCCTCCTGCTCTTCGTAGATCAGAATCCCGGCGCCTTCGTGAGCGATCATCGAGAATGCCATGTGCAGCTGTTCGCCGCAGTCACAGCGCAGAGAGCCCAGAGTGTCGCCGGTGAGACACTGCGAATGGATTCTTAAAAGGGGCGGCTTGGTCTTAATGTCGCCCATCAGCAAAGCCAGAGCGCTCTCCCGTCCTCGCCACCCGTTCTGCGACAGATCTCGCTCGAAGCCGATCATGCGGAACTTTCCCCAACGGGTCGGAAAATCCACGGAAGCAACCTGTTGCACGGGGTCGGGAAAGGCAGGGATCATTGCCAGGCGGCTCCACGAGGTTTCATGATGAATGCCTCTAGTAGGAATTGTAGAGGCGTATCTGCAAGCCGTCCGGGGGAGGGGTCACACTTCTTTGTGATCGCGGTCACCAATAGTATTCTTAGTTAGATAGTCAAGATCCTGGATGGAGTTCCCATCTGCTTGTCGCCAATGCGCACATATGTGCGTGATTCGGCTCACAGACAGCCACCCCGGGCGGACGGAAACTGCATAAGCGGCAACTTCACTCGTTACCACCAGACCCAGATGGCAACTCGTGGTGCAAGTACGATTTGTATCAGGGTATGCCTTCAGGCAGAGCCTAAGTGCCAATCGGGGAGAAGAACATGGCAAGAATCGCGATCCTGTACTGCAAACGTATCAAGGACCACTCCTGCATTGCCTGCGCCAACTGCTACAAGGGCATTCACGATAAGAACGGTGAATTCGCACGCCACGACGAAATCGACCTGGTCGCCATGACCGATTGCGGCGATTGTCCCGGTTTGATCGTGCCCCGCGTCAAGCTCCTGACTGAAACCGCCAAGAATCTGGGCCGGGACATCGAGGTGCTCCATTTGGGAACGTGCATGAAGGTGGCCATGGAAACAGCCGCCTGCCCGCTCGACTTTGGCGAGGTAAAGACCATGCTGGAGAAGAAATTCAAGATTGAGGTGGTGCTGGGGACTTACTCCGCCGCCAAGCCGCCTGCCTAGGAGTGTTCCACGCCGTCAACCAATAACCACGGCCGGTTCCCTTCCCGAAGGCAGGGAAGCCACACGAGCTGCCTCATCGACAATCTGGAGGACCACCCGATCGACCTCGGAGGCGATTTGCTCCAGACCCGAAGCCGGACAGAGCGCAACCAGAGCTGAAGGCCGCATCGTGCTGATAAAAGTTTTTCCACCCTCGGTGTAGACCGCAATCGGACACGGCAACATGAGAGCAACGTTGATGTCCTTTTCCAGAGCCTCGCTGGCAAAGCGCGCATTGCAGACTTCGATGATCTTCAGCGGACTCCGAGGAAAGCCCTGTTCCGTCAGGGTAGCCGCCACATCGTAAGTGTTGACCACACGGAAGTTATTCTCCGCCACCTTCGCCTCCACGGCCTCGACCGCAGCCTCGAAAGACTTTTGCGTGTCGACGGTATGGAGAAAACTCTTCATAGATTTCTGGACCAGGTTCCTGGACCAGCATCCGCGAGGCGCTGGCCCTCAGAGCACGGGATGAGCGACAAACCTCCTGGCCGCATCGGTCAAACCCTGCACCCACTGCGGCGTGGCCAACGCGTGCAGGTGGGTATAACTGGCCCAGACATTTTTATTTCTTATGATGGCGGCGTCGCGGCCCTTAAAACACCCGGTGCCTCGGCGCACCTCGCAAGCAGTCGCCGTCCAGTCGGACTGCGGCACGATGCGAGAGTAGTGAAATTCATGTCCGCGCAGGCTAGTCCCGACCGCAAAGAATGGATTCGGCGTGTCCACCTGCAATTCGATGTAGCCGTGACCCTGAGCGGTCTCGGAGACCTCTACCTCGAACGGGAATACATCGGCCATCTCGTATCGGGCGCCCTTCCACGTCAAGGCGCGCGACAACAGCATCAGCCCGCCGCACTCCGCGTAGATCGGCAGTCCTTCTTCGGCTGCCCGTCGCAGCGATCCGAGGAATGTCCGATTCGCCGCCAGCGCTGCGGCGTGTGTCTCAGGAAAGCCACCGCCGATGTACAGCGCGTTGAGATCGCCGGGCAAGGTGGCGCCATCAAGCGCCGAGATGGGAATCAATTCCGCGCCTGCCTGCTCGAGCAATTCCAGGTTCTCGGGATAGTAGAAGCTGAAGGCGGAGTCTTTGAGGTATCCGATCTTGACGTCCCGGGTCCGGGGCATTGGCGCATTTTCGGGCGAAACAACTTCGAGGGGGGCGGCGCTTCGTGCCATCGCCACCAGTGCATCCAAGTCGATGAAGCCGCCCACGACCTGAAGCAGATCGCGTCCGAGGTCCTCCAAGTCACTATGTTCTTCCGGAGGAATTAGTCCGAGGTGGCGTTCGGGCAGCGGCTTCCCCATGGCAGCTTTGGGAATTGCGCCGACGACGGGAATCGAACAGACGGATTCGATAGAGCCGCGCAGAATTTGTTCGTGCCTGCGGCCGTTCACATTGTTCAGGATCACGCCCCGGATGGGAACTTCAGGGTCGAGTTTCTGGCATCCGAGAACCTGCGCGGCCGCGGTGCGGGTCACCTTGGCGGCGTTCACGACGATCACCACCGGCGTTTTGAGATATTTGCTGAGCACCGCGCTGCTGTGGGAACCGTTGACGTCGAAGCCGTCGTATAATCCGCGCGCGCCCTCGATAACGTTGATTCCGTCGGCCACTCCATGGTCGACAAACGAAGAGAGAATCGTGCCGGCGCCCATGAGATAGGTGTCGAGATTGCGCGCCGGCTGGCCCGAGGCCCAGCTAAGCCACGCGGCATCGATGTAGTCGGGCCCCTTCTTGAACGCACGCACGGCCACCCCGGCGCGCCGGAGGGAGAGCAGCAGTCCCAATGCGACGAGCGTTTTGCCGGAGCCTCCGGACATGCCGGCGACCAGAAGGCGCGGAAGTGTGCGAACTTCGCTCACGATGCGACCGTGGAGGACTACGGAGTCGTCCCTTCCTTGGGAGGCAGTTGGATGAAAGAGCCGCCAAAATAGCCGTACACGCAGCGGCCGGAGTCGATGAGGATGCGGATGGCCTTTTTGCAGTCGTCTTTGTTGCACGCCTGCTCGCCATGTTTCGCGATCATCGCTTTGGCGAGGTCGCCGGCTTTGAGGTTCTTCTTGCCCGCGCACTCGGTTACTAACTGGAACATCTCATCAGCCAAGGTCTCGATGGGAACAGCGGAAACGTCGCTCATACTGGTACCTCTTCCTTATTCTTGTTCTCTAAATTCTTATTCTCTGTCACATAGTTGGATGCAATGAGGCTCTTCAACTTCTCGCGCAAGCGGACGACCTCACCCACGACCAGCGTGGCCGGCGGCTGCACGTCCGCCCGCCGCACTTCGGCGGCGATGTTGTTCAAGACGCCAGAGACGACGTGCTCGCCGTCCCAGAATGCGGTTTGAATCATGGCGGCCGGTGTCTCCGGCGAGCGGCCGGCGGCAATCAGCTTCTGGGCAATCGTATCCACGTTGTGCACGCACATGAGAAAGACCACCGTGTCGATCCGGCTCAGGGCCTGCCAGTCCAGCCGCTCGTGATTCCCGTTCGCGTTGTGGCCGGTCACGATCGCCACCGCCGACGAGGCCTCGCGGTGAGTTACGGCAATATTGGCGCTCAACGGCGCCGACAGACACGAAGAGACTCCGGGAACGACTTCAAACGGTATGCCGTGTTCGGCCAGATATTCGATTTCTTCGCCGCCACGGCCAAAAAGGAAAGGATCTCCGCCCTTCAGCCGAATGACCGTCTTGCCTTCGCGGGCCTTCTCGACCAGGACTTGGTGGATTTCATCCTGCCGGGAGGCATGGCAGCCTAGAACCTTGCCCATGAAAATCTTTTCCGACGACGCCTTCGCCATGGCGAGGACTTTTTCTTGAATCAGGCGGTCGTAGACGATGACATCGCCCCTTCTCAACAGGCGTGCCGCCTTGACGGTCATCAGGTCGGGGTCTCCCGGCCCCGCACCGACCAAATAAACTTTGCCAACTTGCGTCATGACTTCTCTCTTCCTGCTATCACTCCTCAAATAAACGCCCGGCTGATCAGCACCAGGGCCGCCAGCAGCACGACCCCAGTGGCGAATGTGTACCAGATCAACTTGCGCTCAACCGGAAGCAGCGGTTCATACTCCTTTTCCATCTTCTGCAGTTCGTCCAATAAACGAGGTTCGGTCATAAGCTCACCCCTTCACGACTGGAGGCAGTACCCCGTGGAAGAACAGCCACGAGATGAGCAGCCCAACCCAGATGATGTATCCGAACAAACAAAGCACATAGACCGCCGCCAGCTTGGCGATACCTTCCTGCCAGAGCTTGCGGAAGTTGGACAGCGTTCCAATAGCAAAGAACGTCATCACGAAAAAGATGGCGCGGAAGACGTTGGCCTGGCCCATGGATGCCTTGATTTTCGGCACCAGAGCCGGCATGGCCGCCCCGAGGGCTAACACGACGCCGAAGGTGACAACGTAGCCCAGGATGAACTTCGGGAAGCGCTGCCAGATTTCCCGGGCTCGGACCTTTTCTCCCTTGCGAGGTTCGATCTTGGCCGCCCACACCCAAGCCAGAACAAAGGCCCAGACACCGATGAAAATGTCGATGAAGACTTTGACCGTGGCGCTTACGCCCATGATCCAGCCGGGCTGGTACGCGATGCCGGTGGCGGCCAGAGCCTTGGCGCGAATGAGCGAATCGGTAATCGCACCGCTGGCCACCGCCGCGCCGTCGGTCTTCACCGCCAAGCCCATCCACGCACCCGCCACCATGGGCTGTCCGTAGAGAAAGTGCTGGGCGACAAAGGGAAGAAACAGCAGTTCCACGACCGCAAAGATCACCACCAGCGAGGAAACCATGATGGGGACAATCGGACGCGCTCGGATGGCGCTGCCGGTGGCGATTGCCGCCGACACCCCGCAAATGGATATCCCGGACGCCAATGGCGCTGCCCATTCGCGACTGAAGCCGAAGTAGCGCCGCGACACGAAGTACACGATCGGCCAGTAGATCAGGTAGGCTTCGATGATGGCGCAGGCGCCGCGGAACATGACCGAGGTAGCGAGCGCGCGCTGTTCGAGAGCCGCGATCCCCAGAAACCCTCCCAGGATCACGATCGCGGTCTTGATATAGAGCTCAGGCCGGATCGCTTCTTTGAGAAGACCGCAGGCCCGCGTGGAGCAGTTGCCGACGACCAGGCCTGCCAACAAAGCAATGATGAAGCCGGACTCGTTGGTCAGGTTCAGCGACCAGGGAATCTTGAGCGCCGCGCGCTTATCGGGAGTGGCGGCGATGTAGGCCCAGCTTCCCAGAAACCAGCACAGATAGCTGAGCGCGAACACCACAGTGAATCCGCCGACGAAGCGCTTGATGTCGGCACGCAGCAGCTTCGCCCCCACCGACATCACCACCAGCATGAAGACGTAAGTGGCGGCGAGCGAAACGAGCGGCGGCAGCGTGGCGTAGTTCTTGGAAGCGGTTGCAAGGGCTTTGGCGGGAATCGTCCAAACCGAGGTGGTCACGGCCCAACCCAGGACGTCCTTGCCGAACAACAGGCCGAGTGACAGCAAGAAGATGAACAAGCCAATGCAGAGCGCCAACCAATCTTCACTCATCCCCGGATGCTGCTCGATGGCAGTTTCATGCGGAGGAGGGGGCGCGTGTTTTACGGGTGCTTCTTCGAGCAGAGTTGGCATGACATGCCTCCAAAACGGATTCGAGGTCCGTCAGTGGGCCTCCCGTACAGAAAGCGCAATCTTGTACAACACGGTGATGATCAAGGCTCCGATAGCCCATACGCCCAGAGCGATCGTGGCCTCAGGCCAGGTCGGCGTATAAGTAGTGATGGCGCCGAGCGGGGAGGGCGTAAATCCGCCGACGATCAACCCCAACCCCTTATCCAGCCAGAGCGAGACAAAAACAAAAACACATGCCACGGGCAGCAGGCGCGGACTATTCCGCCATTTCGGAACCAGGAGCAGCGCTAGAGCGGCTAATGCCAGCCCCGTCGACAGCCACATCCACGGAGCGAGGTGATAATTGCCGTCGAGTCCGAGGAAAACGTAGCGGAAGTGTTCCAAGTGCTCCGGGATGCGGCTGTAGAAGGCGGTGAAGAGTTCCATCGCAACCAGGAAAACGTTGACCACCATGGCATAAGTAACGATGATGCCAAGCTGGTGAATGGCTTCGCGGCCGGCGTCGAAGCCGGCCACTTTGCGCAAAACCAGGCAAAGGAGAATCAGCAGCGCGGGTCCGGCGGCAAACGCCGAGGCTAGGAAACGCGGTGCTAGGACCGCAGACATCCAGAAGGTGCGGCCGGGCAAGCCGCTATAGAGGAACGCGGTGACGGTGTGAATGCTGACCGCCCAGGGAATGGAAAGAATGATGATGGGCCTGATCCATTTGGGAGGCGAAACGCCTTGCCGCTCCGAGCTCAGCATGACCAGCGAGATCAGCGCGTTCAGCACCAGATAGCCGCTGAGAGAGATCATGTCCCAGAACATCAGCGACCAGGGGGTGGGGTAGCGCATGACGTTGAGAACCCTGGTGGGCTGCCCCATGTCGACGAAGATGAACAGCATGCACATGGTGACGGCGCCGACAGCCAGGAATTCCCCAAGAATGGTGATGCGACCGAATTGCTTGTAGTCGTGCAGGTAGTAAGGGAGCACGACCATGACCGCTGACGCCGCCACACCCACAAAGAATGTGAACTGGGCGATGTAGAGGCCCCAAGTCACGTCGCGGCTCAGCCCGGTGATGCCCAAACCATACGTGAACTGCCGCAAGTAGCAGAGAAAGCCGGCCAAAATGATCCCCAGCAGACACAGGATCCACACCCAGTAGCGGCGGCCTCCCTCTATCGCTTTTTCAAACATGAACATAATTCGCTCACACCCGGCGCACTCAGACCAGGTAATACACCGAAGGACTCGTGCCTAACTCCGGCTCGCGCTGCAAGCCCAAACGGTCCCGCAGCAGTTGCCGCGGTTCTGAATCCGGATCCATCAGATCTCCAAAGATCATGGTTTTTTCCGGGCAGGCTTCCACGCATGCCGGACGTTGTCCCCGGGCCAGCCGTTCTTCGCAGAAATTGCATTTCTCCACCACACCTTTGGTGCGGGTGGGAAAGTCGGGGTTGAAGGAAGCAATCGCGGGCCGCGGATCCTGCCAGTTGAAACTGCGCGAACCATACGGGCAAGCAGCCATGCAATAGCGGCAGCCGATGCAGCGATGCCAATCCATCATCACGATGCCGTCTTCATCGCGCTTCCAGGTTGCCTGGGTGGGGCAGACCCGCACGCAGGGCGGATTGGCACAGTGGTTGCACAACAAGGGGATGGGATGGCCGGCGTAGGCTTGCTTGGTATAGTCGGTTTGGAGCTGTGGAAACACAGTCTCGAACGGCTGATTCCAAATCCACTTCACTTCGCGGGCCCGGTCCGCGAATTGCGGGATGTTGTGCGCCGTGTCGCAGGCCCTGATGCAATCGGAGCATCCCGATTCTTGACGACACTTGGCGAGGTCGACCACCATCCCCCAGCGTTTCGTTTTCCGCGCGCTGACCTTGGGTGCAACGTCGGTGATGGCGCGCACCGCTTTCTTTCCCACCACGGCCAGCAGGCCGAGACCGGAGAGGCGCAGAAAGTCTTTTCTCGTGAGCTTCATGGCGTCCTCCTGGCGATCAACTTGGTGTCAATGTGGCAGTCCCAGCAGTACGGGCCGGAGACCCCGGCGTAGGTGTGACAGCGGTCGCAGAACTCCGCCTTATTCGTATGACATTGCGTAAGGCAGGTTCGGGTGAGGCTCTTGTCGTACACCTTGCCCGTGTATGCCGTGAACTGCCGATGGTCCTGGCGCACAACTTCTTCTCTCCAGTTCACCAGCAACTGCATGTGCGAGTTGCGCATGTAGTCGAGCGGCGCCACGCACTGCTTGGCTTTATCCTGCGCCGGAAGCTTGATGTCGGGCGCTGCCGGCGAGGGTTTGCCAGCGTGCCCGTACCACAGGGGAAATGTGAACAAGCCCACAAACACAACCAGTCCCGCGAAAATCTGCGGCCGATCACGCATGGACGGCCTCCTCCTCGCTCACGAGCAGCTCACCCCGGAGATCGGTGGTGCGTTCCTTCCCGCCGGTCATGACCAGGGCGTTACCCAGCAACTCATGCACGCCTGCCACTTCGACTCCGCCCACCCAGTAATCCATCAGCCCGGGCAGTGTGGCCTTGTCGATGGCGCAAATACAAGCCAGCAAGTTGACGCCGTGTTTCTCTTTCACGTACTTGACCGCGTTGGCGCGCGGGAAGCCGCCGCGCAAACGCATCTCCAGGTTCTCGTCCGTGCCCAGGCCGCTTCCGCTGCCACAGCAGAAGGTCTGCTCGCGAATCGTATTTTCCGGCATCTCGTAGAAGTTCTTACAAACGTTCCTGATGATGTAGCGGGGCTCTTCTAAAATCCCCATCCCCCGCGCCGTATTGCAGGAATCGTGGTAGGTGACTTTCACCTTGTCGTTACGGCTCGGATCGAGCTTCAACTTGCCGTTATGGATGAGGTCGGCGGTGAACTCGCAGATGTGCACCATTTTGGTGGAGCGCGCGTTCTCGAACACGGTGCCGGTAATCGGCGAGACGGGTGCTTCCAGAAAATCCGCCGGGCCGTTCATGGTGCTCATGTACTGATGGAGCACGCGCCACATGTGTCCGCACTCGCCGCCCAGGATCCACTTCACCCCCAGGCGTTTCGCCTCGTCGTAGATCTTGGCGTTCAGCCGCTTCATCATTTCGTGCGAAGTAAACAAGCCGAAGTTGCCGCCTTCGGAAGCGAACGCGCTGACGGTATAGTCCAAGCCGATTTCCTTGAACAGCAGCATGTAGCCGAGCAGCGTGTAGTAGTGCGGAGTGCCGAAGTAGTCGGCCGACGGCATCACGAAGAGAATTTCCGCGCCTTTGCGGTTGATCGGGACTTCGATGGGGACGCCGGTGATTTCGCTCGCTTCGTCGGCGGCGAAGTCGATACTGTCCTTGAAACCGTGCGGCTGGATGCCCAGGTGATTGCCGGTCCGAAAACAGTTGGCGGCCGGTTCGAGCACCCAGTTGATGTTGCAGCCGAGCAGATTCAGCAACTCGCGGCCCATCATCGTGATTTCCGCCGTATCGATGCCGTACGGACAGAACACCGAGCAGCGGCGGCATTCAGTACACTGGTAGAAGTAGTAGAACCATTCCTTGATGACGTCTTCGGTTAACTCGCGCCCGCCCGCCAGCCCGCGGAAGATGCGGCCCGTCAGAGTGAAATAGCGGCGATAGACGGAGCGGATCAGTTCCGCGCGCAGCACCGGCATGTTCTTGGGGTCGCTGGAGCCAATATAGAAGTGGCACTTATCGGCGCAGGCGCCGCAGCGAACGCAGGTGTCCATAAACAGGCGGAAGGAGCGGTACTTGTTGAGCCGGTCCTTCATGCCCTCGAGGATGATCCGCTTCCAGTCCGGCGGGAGCTTCCAGTCGGCGTTGGTCGGCTGCCACTCGCGAGGGTTCGGGAGGTCGAGGTATTTCAGGTTCTTGGCGAGGGCACTGTGGCAGAACACCCCTTGGTGGAACTCGACTTTCGGATCCTTCCAGTCGCCCTGCGGGGGCCTTGATTCAATCTGCAGAAGTTTTTCCGGCATGATCGGCCTCCAGCGAGGTGTCAAGAGGAATCCCCGCGGTTTTGATTTTGTCCCGGAACTCCTCTTCCCATTCTGCGTAACTGTGGGTTTTGACCGGATAGTTCCAGGGGTTGATGTGACGAACCCTGCGGTTGTTGTTGGCCAGGTTGCGGGTGGGGCTCAGAAAGACTCCTCCCATGTGCATGAGTTTGCTGAACGGGAAATAGGCGGCCAGCGTGCTCACCAACAGCAGGTGAACCATGAAGACGGCACCGAGAGTTGCCGGGACGACCGGGTGGAAAGCGGCCAGGCTCAAGGCAAACTGCTTTACGGTGGTGATGTCGGCGCGGACCACGTAGCGCATCAACATGCCGGAGATCACGACGCCGAGAAGCAGAAACAGCGCCAGATAGTCGCTAAACAAGGATATGTAGCGGACCAGCGGATCCCGCCATCTCCGGATTAGCAAGTACGCAAGCGCTCCGAGCAGAATGACGTCGGAGGCGTACAGAGACGGCGCCGTGACCTGGAAAAAGCCGTCCACCCGCTGCAGCATGAGCACAAAAGCGGGAATGGGCTCGACCAGCAGCCGCAGATGCCGGAGTACGACGATCAGCAGCGCCCAGTGGAAGGCGATAGCGCCCAGCCAAAGAAACTTGTTCTCGCCGAACACGAGGCGGTTCTTGTCGTCGACCCGCGCCTGGTTGTTGCGGAACAACGAACGGAAAGCAAGCACCTCGAAACCCATGCGGGCGACGACACCCCAGCCGCTCGAAGGATTGTCGATGGAGTTCGCCTTGATCCAGGGCAGCGATTTCTGCTGTCCGCAAGTGGTAGGGATGCGAAACGGCACCGGAGTCCAGGCCCAACGCAGCACGCGATAGCAGAAGCCGACGAGAAAGACTGCGAGCGCAGTATAAGGAATCGCCACCGCGATGAATGCGCGCCCGCCGTCTCCTCGTCCGGCCACAGCGCCGACCAGGACCAGCACCAGAACCGCGATCAGCGAATAGAGGACGTTCATACGCTTCTTTCTCAGCCAGTCACTTGCCGCACGTGAATCCTGCGCCGGCCTTCGCTCACTCGAATGTCGGCGAGTTGCTCCCGGCACTGCATGTACTTGTCAAACGCCATAAGCGCGAGCTGGTCAATCCGGTCGTTCAGCAGTACGTCGAGCAACACCGGGTCGTGCTCCGGTCGGAGCTCGCGCAGGATTGGCTTCAGCAGGAACACGAACCCCACCGCCTGGCTCGCCGTGAGATCCTGCACCGCACGGATGCGGATGATTGCGTCCAGTGCGGTTGCGATGCAGTCCGTATCCATGTCTCCCTGCAACTGCTTAAACAGCGCCGTGAGACTTTCGCGCAGCGTGTGGCCCACGGGATTGCGAAACGGATCGCCCTCTCCAGCAAGAAATGGGACGGCCGAAGGGGGGTAGGACTGGATCGTCTCGGCAATCCACTGCTCCAGGATGGGCTCGCGCGTGCTCATGGTTCCCTTTGACTACACGCAGCCGGTCGGTTTCGGCAATCCGGCCAGTTTGCATGCGCCTTTCGCCGGCCCGGACGGAAACAGCTTGTAGATCTCATTCAGCTTGAATCCCGTTTCTTTGCACATCTTTCGAATCATGGGCGCAAGGCCGAATTCCAGATAGTAGTTGCGGATGTAGTTAATGAGCTTCCAATGGTCCGCGGTCAGTTCCGCGATGGCCTCGGACTCGGCAAAATCCTTAGCGACCTCTTCGTTCCAAAGCTTCGGTTCCTCGAGGAAACCATCTTCGTCTACTGCGTAGCATTTTCCGTGTACTTCAAACGTCGGCACAGTGTCACCTCTCTGTCAGTTCATTTCGATATAGCCGCAAGGGCATGCGTCCGCACACTTCTTGCAACCGTTGCACAACTCAAGTTTGACTTTGTAGTGTTCGCCTTTCGGCAGCTTCACAAAACAACTGCTGCTGCAGTACATCCAGCAGGTCTCGCAATCCATGCACATGCCACAGGACATGCAGCGCTTGGCTTCCTCGACCACCTCGACCTCGGAGAGGCCGAGTTCGATCTCGGTATCGGGCGCGCGCTCGGCCACGGGAACGTGTTTGCGCTCGTGCCGCTCCGCCGCCTTATACCAATCGAGCTTGATTTTGTCCGTCGAGATCATCGGCGGCGGCGGGAGTTTTTCCAGCGGCGTACCCCGGAACCGCGCATCGATGGCTTCGGCGGCGAATCGGCCCTGGGCAATGGCAATCGTGACCAGGCCGAGCTCGGTATCGTCACCGCCGGCATAAATGCCTTCAACCGGGGTTGCGCCGAAATCTCCGGTCTTGATCCAGTCCTTGCCGGAATGCA
>CAWABC010000105.1:0-56366 GCA_963780105.1 uncultured Acidobacteriaceae bacterium | reverse complement strand
GGCGTGCTCTGCACCGCCAAGCTTCGCACCGGAAGGCTGGGCACATCTAGCGTTGTCAGGATGTTGGAAGCGGCAATGGCGCCGTCCTCGATCTTCACGATCCGGTCCGCGAAATCAAGCACGCGCGAGTCATGGGTGACAATCACCACCGCGCGTCCGCGCCCGTGCGCCAGTTCGGTCATCTGCTGCATCACGGTGCGGCCTGTATGCGAATCAAGCGCGGCGGTGGGCTCATCGGCGAGGATAATTCCGGGATCTCCGGCCAGAGCGCGGGCGATGGCGACGCGCTGCTTTTGACCGCCGCTCAGGTCGGCGGGAAACGCGTTGTACTTATCGGCGAGTCCGATCTGATCGAGGAGTTCGTGAGCGCGCTGCTTAGCTTTCGCCGAAGGAATGTTCTTCAGGTCGAGCATCAACTCCACGTTCTCCCCAGCAGTAAGCGTGGGGAAGAGATTGAATCCCTGAAAGACAAACCCGATGTATTCGAGGCGAATGGCCGGAAGATCTTTTTCCCGCAGAGAGGAGACTTCCCTGCCCGCAATGCGCACGCTGCCCGAAGTCGCAGTGAGAATGCAGCCCATGATGGAGAGCAGCGTGGTCTTGCCGCTCCCCGATGGCCCCATCAGCATCAGCAGTTCGCCAGAGTGAACGTCGAGATCGACGCCGCTCAAGGCGAGGGTTCCCGTGCTGCCCTCGGTGTATGTCTTGGTAAGCCGACGGACTGCAATCGCGGGTTGCATTTACGTTCTCCCTCAAGAAAAAAAAGCAAAACTGTCGCGCGGCCCCGATCAGCCTTTGAAAACCATCGCGGGATCGATGCGCGTAACCTTATTGATCGAAACCAGCGCCGCGCCCACACACATCGCAAGCGTCAGAAAAAACATGCCCACCGCCATGGGCATCGGCATCAGGATCGCCGCCCCGCCCTTTTGGCTGGCCTGCACAACAAAGAAACTGACAATCATCCCCAGCACGTAACCGATGACGGCGCTGATCCCCGCTTGTTTCATAATCACTTTGTAGACATAACTATTGGGAGCCCCGATGGCTTTCAGCGTCCCGAACTCGCGGATGTGATCCATCGTGGTGGCGTAAATGGTTTGCGCGACAACTACGAAACCGACCACCAGGCCCAGCACGGCGGCGATCAGTACGGCCACGCCCGCGCCCGTCGTGAACATCCAATAGAAGCGCGTCATGTGGCTGAATTCGGCCGTTGTGTAAACGTCAACATTCCTCACCTGCGCCAGGATGCCTCGTCGCACCTGTTCAAGATCCGCGCCGGGCGCTGCTTTCACCAGGATGTACGTGGTCTGGTCTTCCCTCATGGCAGTGAAATCCTGCCCATGCTTGAAGGTGGAGAATACGTATGGCGATGTCGTAAACGACCGAATCCCGCGCGTGAAGCCCACCACGCGGGCCCGGTGACCGCGCACTTCGAAGACCTCGCCCACGTGGGTAACGCCAAGCTTCTTCTTGTAAATCTCATCCAGGATCACGGCATCGGGATCCTTCAGATCCTCAGCGCGCCCTTCGACCAGATTCCACGGCCGTCCCAGTGGCGAATCCGGATTGGCCCCTACGATCTGAATAGACTCCTGCGACCCGTCGTGCAGTTTCCACTGCGTCCACTGCGCCACCAGTTTCTCCGCGTCGCCGACGCCGGGCACGGCGCGAATCTGGTTCAGCTTGCGCTCGCTGAACGGCACTCCCATTTCGACATACGGAACCTTCGGCGACGTGACCCACAAATCCGCGCCCGCATGGTCGATAAGGTTCGAGGTGGTAACCGTAAAACCGAAAAAAAGCCCGAGTTCCACCACGATCAGCACCACGGCAAACACAATTCCGGTGAGCGTAACCGTGAGCCGGACTTTGTCGTGAAAAAGATTCCGTTGCGCCAGCGGAGGCATGGCTACCTCGCCTCCCGCAGCAGCCCGCGCATGGTCACGTCAAGCATCAGTTCCGCGCGGGCCTGCAAGGGACGCCAATCCACCCACGGGTCGCTGCGTTTGGCGATATTCAGCGAAATCACGCCGTGCACCGCTGCCCATAGCGTCTGCGAAACGATTTCCGCATCCGCCAGGTCTTCGCGAAAACGTCCGGCATCGATCGCTTGCTGCACCGACCACTTGAGAAAAGCGTAAGCATCGACTTCCGGATTTCCTTTCTCTTCCCGCATCTCATCATCCAGTTCGACCGGAGGATGCGGCGTCATGAACATGAACTTGTAGTGGTTGGGATGTTGGAGCCCGAACTCGATGTAAGTCCGTCCAATCTGCTTGAGTCTCTCGACCGAATCGGTTGACATGGCCGAGCTTTGAAACACATCGGACAACCGGGCATAGTCCTGCCGGCAGAGTTCGTGGAAGAGTTCATTCTTGTCGGTAAAGTGGACGTAAATGGCCGTGGGAGAGTACTCGATCTTCTCCGCCACCCGGCGCATGGAAACGCCTTCGTAGCCTTCGGTGACGAACAATTCACGAGCCGCGTCCAGAATCTTGTCGCGGGTTTCGGACTTCTCGCGCTCGCGCCTTTCCTTCACGCCCATAACATTGATCCCTGTATTAACACTGTAAACTTAACACTGTTAATCTACGACACATCGGTATGCCGTGTCAAGAGAATTCTGCGCATGGCTCAAAACCGATGGTTCCGGTGATAAGACAGAGGCGAATTGACTCCGCGACGTGGTATCCTCCACTACGCTGGAGTGAAGAAGCAAAACAGAGGACTCGCGCCCTTGGAAGCTCCCCTCCAAACCCCGTTTGACAGCGTCGAGAATGCCCAGGATTACGTGCGGCTTTTGGGCGAGGCGATCGCCGAAGCCAAAAGCGAAATCGAAGCCGACCTCGTTGTGGCCACCAAGGCGAAGTCGGAACGCCGCGCACAGGCTCTGCAAATTGTGCAATTTAAGTTAGACAAGCTGGAGCAGCACCTGAAGACCAGCAGCCGCCTGCTCAACGACCTGCGCAGCTTGCGCCGGCTTCTGTTGGAGGAACGCCGCGAACTCACCACCGCCAGCCTCGAAAAAGCTTCCGGGGAATAGATTCCGCGCGGCATTCGCGCGGATTCGACTTGGTTTCATAAATGGGATTTGGGTAGGGCACGGTTTCACAGCTTGCGGAAAAACCAGCTGTTGCCGTTGATTTTGGGTGGCGCAGCGCTTCAGCGCTGCGATAAGTGCATTGTTTTGAATCCGGCTTTTAGACGCTGAGGGCATGGGTTCTGCTCGACAATGACTTTTTCCGCAGCCTCTTCAGCCCTGCCGTTCACACCCAGAATAAAGACGTTCCCGCGTCACGCTCTCAATTTTTCGGCAAACTTCTTTTCCAACTTCGCCAGCTTCGGCGAAATCGTGAACATGCAATAAGGCTGGCGCGAATTTTCGTTGTAGTAGTTCTGATGGTAATTCTCGGCCACGTGGAATTCCTCGGCCGGCTCGACCGCGGTCACGATCGGCTCCGAGAACGCCTGCGCTGCGGTCAACTCGGCAATCGTGTTCTCGGCGACTTTCTGCTGTTCGTCGCCGTTGTAAAAAATCACCGACCGATACTGCTCGCCAGCGTCATTGCCCTGCCGATTCAGCGTGGTCGGATCGTGCACCGCGAAGAATACGTCCAACAGATCGCGGTACCCGATTTGGCCGGGATCAAAAGTGACGCGCACGACTTCCACATGCCCTGTGTCGCCGTTGCACACCTGGCGGTACGTGGCCTGGTCGGCGCGTCCGCCCATGTAGCCGGACTCGACGTGGGTCACGCCGGTCAGCCGCTGAAAAACCGCTTCCATGCACCAGAAGCATCCGCCGCCGAAGATTGCTGTTTGCTCGTTGGCCATGACGATTGGATGCGCCGGCCTGCGGGAAGTTCCACACCGTTCTCACCGCGCAGGCACAGAGGCACGGAGAAAAACAGAATCTTGGCTTTGGTTTTCTCTGTGCCTCCGTGTCTCCGTGGTAGAAGTTGCACTTGCTTACACAGACACAGTGAACGAAGTCTCCGTCCGGGTCACCGGTCGGTATAGCGTATCGCGCTCAATGGGTTCGCGCCCGGCTTCCGTGATCAAGCGCACCAGGTCGTGCCGCCGCAGACCCTGGGGAGTGGTGGCTCCCGCATCGTGGTAAATCTTTTCCTCAACCACAGTGCCGTCAATATCGTCGGCTCCAAAGCGCAGAGAGATCTGGGCAATCTTCGGAGTCATCATCTGCCAGTAAGACTTGATGTGCGCAAAGTTGTCGAGCACCAGCCGGCTGACGGCAATTTGCTTGATGTCGTCCATGCCGGTGGTCGTAAACAGATGCTGCAGAGGCGTGTTCGCCGGATGAAAGGCCAGCGGAATAAAAGTCTGGAAACCGCCGGTCTCATCCTGCAAGGCGCGCAGTTTGAGCAGGTGGTCGACGCGGTCTTCATCGTTTTCGATGTGGCCGTAGAGCATGGTGGCGTTCGATTTCAGCCCGATCTGGTGGGCAAGGCGCGCGGTATCGAGCCATTGATCGCCGTCGATCTTGTGGTCGCAGATGATGTGTCGCACGCGGTCGGAGAAAATCTCAGCGCCCCCGCCCGGCAAAGAATCGACGCCCGCCTCTTTCATTTTCACCAGTGTCTCGCGGATCGTCAGCTTAGCCCGCCTCGCCAGGTACGCCACTTCCACCATGGTGAAAGCCTTCATGTGGACTTGCGGAAAGCGCTCCTTCAATCCGGAAACCAGGTCAAGAAAATATTGGAAAGGCAAATCGGGATGCAGCCCGCCGACAATGTGAAACTCCGTGACCGCCTCGGTGTAGCCGGAAGCGGCCGTCTGGAAGGCTTCTTCGAGCGCCATAGTGTAAGCGCCATGAGTGTCTTTCTTGCGTCCAAAAGCGCACAACCGGCAAGCCGCCACGCAGACATTCGTCGGATTGATATGCCGATTGACATTGAAGTAAGCCTTGTCGCCATGCATCCGCTCCCGAACCCAGTTGGCCAACCAACCCACCGCCAGAATGTCGCCCGTCCCATAAAGGACAAGCGCATCTGCCTCGTTCAGGCGTTCGCCTGCGAGGACTTTATCCTCGATCGGCAGCAGACGCGGGTCGTCAGTTTGAAATGGGTGAGCGGTGGGCATCTAGTCAATAATAACCCAGCTATTGAGACTGATCACGTCGCTCTGTGACGCCCGCACGGACAACTTGCGAGTGAGAGATGGGGCTCGCCCGGTCTGCTCCGAACCCGGCTGTAGAGACGCGCCAAGCCACGTCCCTACAGCCGGACCAAGCGGTCGGCGGCAACAAACAGAAAGAACACCACCGAAATCACGCCGTTCATGGTGAAGAACGCCGCGTTCAGCTTGCTCAGATCGTCGTGCCGCACCAGCGTGTGCTCGTAGAGCAAAAGCGCAGCCACAGCGACCACTCCCGCGACCGCCAGCTTACCTAAGCCGAAAGTGACGATCAACGCAACCAGCAGTCCAATCATCACGAGGTGAAACAAGCGGGCGACGACGAGCGCATTCCTGATGCCGAGATAGCGCGGCACAGAGTGCAAATCATGAATGCGGTCGTAGTCATGATCCTGACAAGCGTAGATCACGTCGAAGCCGCCGACCCAGAACGTCACCGCGGCGGTGAGCAGCAGAATTCGCGGATCGAGCGACCCGCGAACCGCGATCCAGGCGGCAGCCGGGGCAATCCCAAGCGCAAATCCGAGAAATAGGTGCGACCAGCGCGTGAAGCGCTTGGTGTAGGAATAGAGAAGAATCACGGCCAGCGCCACCGGCGAAAGCATCAGCGCCAGGCGATTCAACTGGGAAGCAGCGAGAACAAAAATTCCGCACGAGACTACAACAAATGCACTCACGAACACTGGTGTCAACTGGCCGACCGGCAGCGCGCGAGTTGCAGTGCGAGGATTGGTGGCATCAATCGAGGCGTCGGCCAGTCGATTGAAGGCCATCGCGGCCGAGCGCGCCGAGACCATGGCGACGACGATCCAGCCGAGCTGCCGCCACTCCGGCAAACCTCCGGCGGCCAGCATGGCTCCGCAGAGCGCGAAGGGGAGCGCGAAGATCGAGTGCTCCCACTTGATCATCTCGAGCGTGATCTTCAGATTTCGGAGAAAACCCACGGCTTAATTGTAAAGCAGTCGTAAGTGGAGAGCCGGGCGTCCCCGCCCGGCCAGAAGATGCGTGCGAGCAGGAGGGGCAAGGACGCCCGGCGCTCCATCGTATGGATCACCACGCCGTCACGGTACTAACCCCTTTCCACTGCCCCTTCCACCAGCGGCACAAACCGGCAGGCTTCGAGAACTCTTACCTCGGGCCGGCCGCCGACTTTACGAATCAATTGCAATTCCTGACTGAAAGGCGGGCCGATCGGCACCATCATGCGTCCCCCTTCGCGCAACTGAGCGAACAGAACCAGCGGCATCTCTGGGGTTGCGGCAGAAACAAGAATGGCGTCGAACGGCGCGTACTCTGGCCAACCCAGGCTGCCATCGCCGACTGTGATCTTCACGGTTCGCCATTTCAGCCGCTGCAGCGCACTTTTCGCCAAGGCCGCCAGTTGCGCATGGCGCTCCACCGAATACACTTCGGCTGAGAGCAGCGATAACAATGCCGTCACGTAGCCCGAACCGGTGCCGATTTCGAGGACGCGATCCGTGGCTTGAAGAGCGAGGTGCTCCAGCATCGCGGCCACGATGTACGGCTGCGAGATGGTCTGCCCTTCGCCGATGGGCAGCGGGTGATCTTCGTAGGCGTCCTGCCGGAGACTCTCCGGGACAAACTCGTGCCGCGGTACCTTGCGCATAGCGTCAAGCACGCGAAGGTCGCGGATGCCGCGCCCGGCGAGTTGCACGCGAACCATCTCCTCGCGCTGATGCTGCTGAGAATCGCGTTGGAAGGAGGAACTCATTCCTTCTGTCTGTATTGCGGACAATCCTGCCCAGCCTTCGCTGGACGCACGCATGAGGGCGTCCGTCCCTACGTGAATTCAGTACGGGCCAATGATTCCGCCAATAGCGCGCGCAGCGGGCGCCTCTGGCCGCACCTTCTTCTCTTGCGCTTCGATCATGTCGAGATACTTATAGGCCGATCCCGTATTGAAGAGCACGACTGTATCTTCGGCGCGAAAGAAGCCGCTACTGCGCAGCTTCTGGTACGCGACGAGCGATGCGGCTCCTTCGGGTGCGGCGAATACTCCTTCCACGCTGGCCCAGTACCGCATGGCTGCGAGAATTTCTTCGTCCCTCGCTGCGACCGCTGTACCCTTGCTCTTTTTCAGGATATCGAGAATCAGGTAGTCGCCATACGCTTTAGGCACGCGCAAGCCGGCGGCAAAGGTCGCGGCTCCGACCCACATTTCGGATGTGCTCTTCCCTGCTTCCAGTGCACTGACGATCGGCGCGCAGCCAGCCGCCTGTACCGTAATCATTTTCGGACGCTCGCGCCCAATCCAGCCCAACTCCTCCATCTCATCGAAGGCTTTCCACATGCCGATCATGCCCACGCCGCCGCCGGTCGGATAGATGATGCCTTGCGGGAGCTTCCAGCCGAGTTGTTCGGCAACCTCGTAGCCCATCGTCTTCTTGCCTTCGACGCGGAACGGCTCTTTGAGGGTCGAGACATCGAACCATCCTTCTTTGTCCTTGCGTTCGGCAACCATGCGGCCACAATCGCTGATCAGGCCGTCCACCAGCGTGACATGCGCGCCGTAGTAATCGCATTCCATGCGATTCGCCAAGGGCACATCTTTCGGCATGAAGATGTGGGCTTCGATGCCTGCCGCCGCCGCGTAAGCTGCCAGCGCGCCCCCGGCGTTTCCGGCGGAAGGAGCGGCCAACTTTTTCAATCCGTAATGTCGGGCCATGGTCACCGCCGCCGACATGCCGCGCGCTTTGAACGATCCGGTTGGATTCAGCCCTTCGTCTTTGATGTAGACATTCGGATACTCGCGGCTGGGAAGCATCGGCGTGAATCCCTCGCCAAGCGTGACCGGCTTTACGCTTCCGAGAAGTTCCGGGAGAACTTCGGCGTAACGCCACATGCTGGCCACGCGGCCTGACAAATGTTCGGGCCGCAACTTCCCCTTCAGGCTGGCAAGATCGTAGCGGACGTAGAGCACGCCGCCGTCTTTAGGACAGATATTCCGCGGGCGATCAGCGGAGATATGCTCCCCGCAGCGGGTGCATTCGAGGTAGGAAATACGCATCGGTGGAAGGATAGCACTTTGGCTGTTAGCACTTAGCATTTAGCCAAAACGACGCAATGCAACGTGAGCGCTAAATGCCAAGTGCTAAATGCTGAATTTTCACGCTGGCAATCTCTTCAGCATCTCCTTCGCCCGCCGGAACCACGGCCGCTCCCGCCGCCGCAGGTAGCCCGGCATGGTGGGTTTCTTGTCGAGCACCTTCTGCGCCCATTCGCGGGCTTCGGCGTTGCGCCCCTCGGACGCCAGCAGGTCCGCGAAATTCAGGTAAGCCTCCGACAGCGTCGACGCGACCGTCACCTGCCGGAAGAGCGCCTCGGCTTTTTCCTTTTGTCCGGTCTGCGCGTAGGCGTGGGCCAGCAATCCAGCCGCGCGCTGGAAATCGTAGTCGGGGTCTTTCGCGACCACCCGCTCCAGATCGGGCAATGCGGCTGCGGCGTCGCCTAACTGGATGGCGCAAACGGCGCGCCGGTAAAAAGGGTCGGGCGTATCGGCGCGGGCGGCGATGGCCTTGTCGAAGGCGACTCGCGCTGACTGAAGCTTGCCATCGTCCATGTACAGGTCGCCGAGTTCCTCGTAATTCCCCGCTGACGGATTATCGTGGATCGCGGCCTCCAGTTCGCCAATGCGCTTGCGGCGCGGAAAAACTTTGAAAGACTGGCCAACCAGTCCAATATCGGGAAGCGCCTCGACGGCAAGGTAGATAATCGCGCCGAGCGGGCCGAGAAACAGGATGATAAAAATCCAATAGGTATCGGGCCGCCGCCGAATGAAGTGAACGATCGCCAGTCCCTGAAGAAGGATGCCGATGAAGCCAAAGCGGTACAGAAGGAAGCTCAGGAATCCCATGCCGATATTAGTCCTAGCGTGAGATTACACATTTGTGGAAGATGGAGAAAGTGACTGCCGGGTGGCAAGGAGCCAGAATGTCGATCGAGAACGATGCGCAGCAGAACGATGAGCGGCAGATTCTGGCGCTGCACGAAGCCGGAGACCGGGCACTGATGAACGCCGATCTCGCCGAACTGGCGCGGATTTTTGCCGACGAGTACGTGCAGTACAACGAGGCGGGCAAGGCTTTCACTAAGCAGGATGTGCTCGACAATTTTCGGACAGGGGCAATTCGTTATCCGTCGATTGTTTCCACCGGGCGCAAGATTCGCGTATTCGGCGACACTGCGGTCGTGCACGGCTCGGAGTTGGACGAGGTCGATTCCGGTGGACACCGGTTTGCCGTGCACTACGTTTACCTTGACGTTCTGCGGAAGCGTGATGGAGAGTGGAAGCTGGTAGCGTCGCAGTTGGCGCGACCAGTGGAGTAACTGGCGAACGTACTGGGAAGTGTCGGCAACAGGTCAGACGATCTTTGGTAGAATTCGCTGGTGCGTCCGCCTGTCGTCAGATTCGTTAATCCGATTCGAATCGACAAACTCACCAAAGTGGTGCAAATACGGGGCGTAGACACGTACATCCACTGGAGCGTCTTCGTAATAGCGGCTCTGATGCTTGTGAATGTTCGCAGTCGGCCCGGAATGACGCTGGTCGGATTGGCATCCTATCTGAGCGTGCTTCTCATTCATGAGATCGGTCACCTGATCGCGGCGCAGCGGTTTGGATGTAAGGTAAACTCGATCAAACTCTATCCGATCTTTGGCGTCACCTGCTTCGAGATTCCCTGGACTCGTTTGGACCATTGCATCATCGCGTGGGGCGGTGTATTGGCACAGGCTGTCGTGGCAATTCCTTTGGTCTTGTGGGTTTCGTTTTTCGGATACACGCCAATCCAAGCGATCAATGCAATCTTCGCGATCCTTGGATACTTCAGCCTGGGAGTAGCGCTGTTCAATCTTATTCCTGTCCCGCCTCTTGACGGAGCAACAGCGTGGGGACTGTTGCCTGCGCTTCTGGCTCGAAAGAAAATTCTTTAGATGACTGAGTTGCTACTCCGCGACGCGCAGCCGATTCTGCCAGTGTGACCACAGAAACCAGACGATCCCGGCCAGCAGCAGGACTCCAATGATCGCGTCGAACTTGTGGAAGTACTTGCCCAGTGAACGCCAGTTCTCGCCCAGTTTCATTCCGAAGTAGGCCAGCATGAAACACCAGGGCCACGATCCGAGAAACGTGTAGATGTGGAACTTGCCGCGCGGCATGCGGGCGATACCGGCCGGCAGCGCGATGAATGTTCGGATCACAGGCAGCAGGCGCGCAACGAACACGGCCATGTATCCCCAGCGCTGAAAAAATCGGTCGGCCCAGTCGAGTTCACGGTGACCCATCAGGATCCAGCGTCCGTAGCGCACGACCAGCGGACGCCCGCCGTAGCAGCCGATTTCGTAGGCAACGAGCGAGCCCAGATTGCATCCGATGGCGCCGGCCGTTGCCGCCCAGACCAGCTTCATCGCGCCGGTCGAGACCAGGTAGCCGGCGAAGGGCATGATGAGTTCGGAAGGCAGCGGAACGCACGCGGACTCAATCGCCATGAGCAGCACAATGCCGGCATAGCCGGTCGTGGCCACGATGGAATTAATAAACACAAACAGTACGGTGAGAATCTTTTCCGTCATCTGGAATCGGGTGATCAGATCATGCGGATGATGGGTCGTCTGGGCTGCGGGTTTCGATCACCCGATGACCCGATGATCAGATCGCCCGATGGATTCAGAACGCCCCTTCCTGCGTGAAGCTGAAGCCGGGTAAACTAACGCCGTCCGCCGATCTTGCGACCTTCACCTTCACCACAGGCGCGTCGGGCGCGTTGACCTCGGCGGGGCGCAGGACCGCGTATTGCGTGAACACTTCGGTGTATACCTTGGTGACGAGGTGATCCTGGCCGGTTGCATCCTGGCGCCAGACTTGTCCGAGTTGAACGCTCTTCACGGCCACGGGTTTTTCCCTTCGTTCTCAGACTACTCATCCGGCCGCCAAACCGTCAATTGCAGCGGAGTTACTTTGGTCGGATGTGTGGCTGCCGCGAGTCCGCGGCTTTGTTACCATGAACCACTGCTCAGAAAGAAGAGGAAACCAATGCCTCGCGGAAATGTGCCGCGTCAGCCGAGTCGCAGCGGACGACAAGAAGGTGTCCGCCACCAGAAAAGTCCGCTCCCGAAAACAGCCCCCAATCGTGCTCCTTCAGGCCGCGGTTTATCGAAGCGCGCGAAAACTGCATCGCCAAACACTCGCGCTCCGAAAAATATTTTACCCGGAAAGACAACCGCGCATGGATACAATCCTTTGGCTCCAGAGCGAATCCGTCAAATCATCGCCGGTCTCGACCAACTCTATCCCAACGTGACCTGTGCTCTCACTCATCGCAGCGCCTGGGAATTGCTGGTGGCAACGATTCTTTCCGCGCAGTGTACCGACGTGCGAGTGAACCTGGTCACGCCCGCGCTCTTTGAGAAGTATCCAACCGTCCAGGATTTTGCGGCGCTGGAACCGGAACAATTGGAGCCGGATATCCGCTCGACCGGCTTCTTCCGCAATAAGTCGAAGTCTGTAGTGGGTGCGGCGCGGAAGGTGGTCGCGGATTTTGGCGGCAACGTTCCCGAAACGATGGAGGAGTTGTTGAGCCTCCCCGGAGTGGCTCGCAAGACGGCGAACGTCGTGCTGGGAACGTGGTTCAAAAAGAATGAAGGCGTGGTCGTGGATACGCACGTGACGCGAATCTCGCGGCGTCTGGAGCTGACGAAGCAGGACGACGCGCGAAAAATTGAAGAGGATTTGATGCGCATCATTCCCCGTGAGCGCTGGACCGATTTTTCTCACGAGGTGATCTGGCACGGCAGGAAGCTGTGCGTGGCGCGCGGTCCGAAGTGTGCCGATTGTGCGCTGGAGAAACTATGTCACGCCGCCGATAAAACCTGGTCCACGGTTGAGATCCACGCGGCGGCGCGTCCTTAGTCTAGAGTCAATAAGTTTGGCGTGGGAATATCGCTTAGCTCCCGGTATACGACAGTTCGACCACGGTGCAATCGTCGTTGAGCGGAGTGCCTCCGCAAAAATCGGCGACAGCAGTGAACACGTCCTCCATCGAAGCGCTCTTCCCGGCTACTTGTTCCAGGCGTTCGCTGTCAAACATATCTCCGCGGGCGTTCTCGGCCTCGGTGACCCCATCGGTCACCAGGATCAGCCGATCTCCGGCCTTCATCTGGCAACGATCGCTCGAGTACGTCGCATCCGCCAGCAGGCCCACGGGCAGGTTGCCATGAGCAGGCCGGAGTACCTCATTCCCGCAGATCCACACCGGCGGAACGTGTCCGCAGTTGACGTACTCCAGATCGCCGTCACTGCGCAGGCGCGTAATGATCATGGTCGCGTATTTCTCGCCGATGTGCTTGTAGGTGAAGAAACGATTGACCGCGTCGACGATCTCCACCAGCGGCATGCCGGAAATCAGTTGCGAGTAGACCATGCCCTGGAGAATGGAGGCCAGCAGCGCGGCCGAGACTCCCTTGCCGCTGACGTCGGCGAGAACCACGGCGAGACCTTGGGGCGTGTTCACGGCTTCGAAGAAATCGCCGCCAATTTCCTTACAAGACAGGTTGCGTCCGTTCACGCGCGCAAACGGAACTTCGGGCAGAGTCACGGCCAGCAGACGCTGCTGAATGGAGGCCGCGATCGAGAGTTCCTGCTGATAGCGCCGGCCGGCTTCTTCGGCTTGCACCAGACGGGCGTTCTCGATCAGTTGCGCGGCTTCAGTCGCGATCGCCCGCAGAATGTCGTGGCTGACGCTGGTGATATCGCGCGAGGCAAAGCGCGAGTCGACGTAGAGGGCCCCCATCACTTCACCGCCGGCCGGCTGCTCGGCGCGGGTGGCCTGCACCAGCGGCTTGCGCAACGGCATACAGATCACGGTTCGCAGGTCGAAGGCCACAATGCTTTGCCGCTCCTTCACATCGAGCATCTGGCTGGTGTCGGTGACCAGGTATTCGGAGTTCGAAGTCAACGCACCGTCCAGCACGGAACGAGAAATGGTCTTGTCGTCCAGCAGCGGCTCGCCCTTGGAGTTGCGACCGGCGGCCAGCGTCAGGGTGCTGTCGGCGTCGCGCAGGAAGATGTACCCGCGTTCGGCGCGCGTCAGCTTCAACGTGGCATCGATCAGGGTAACCAGGATTTCATCGAGCACGCCGATGGTGTTCAGCTTGCGCGCCGCTTCCATAAACAGGGTGAGCTTCTCCAGGTCGCTGGCCTCGGGGGCGATCTGGATGCCCGAGATCTGGCTGAGAAACTCGCGCGCCGTGTTCGAGGTGGTGCGCAGCGGCTGAAAAATCAGGTAGGCGACATCGCGCGCGCCAAATTCCAGGCGGTCGTTGCGCTGCAGTTTGTGGCGATCCACCTTCTCGCCATTGACGAAGGTGCCGTGTTTGCTGCCTAGATCCACGACAAAAAACTCGCCGTTTTCCGAGACAATGGAAGCATGCTCGCGCGACACGCGCGGGTCGGCGATCACCAGGTCGCGATCGACCTTGCGGCCAACCGTGAAGGGAGTGTGATTCAGCGACAGCGTTTGCTGATCGTTTCCCGACACGAAGATCGCGATGGGAAAGATGCTGGATATGCCCGAATGCGACGAAGCCGACATGTACGGTGGACTCTCCCCCGGCCGTCATATCAGGAAGGGACGCCGGCAAAAGACGCCACCGCCTGACATGGGCTCACAGCATTCTACGACGTGCCCGGCCTCGCCGACGCAGTAAAAGTCGTCTGATGTTAGTGGACCAGGACCACTGAGGCCACTCCTGCCGGGACCTGGGTGACGGACCGGAGTGATAGAGCAGCATCAGGCCAGCCACTCCCAGGGGGATCTGTGACACAGTCCAAAGCGGTGTTGCCCATGCGCGCTCCACCGTTTCCCGCGGCAACACGAAGGACAGCGCCGCCAGCGCCATGCACGAGAACCATGGCCACGCCAATAACGCGGTAACCACGATCAGGAGGGAGCGGCTGACCAGGTTCCGTCCCCAGATCATTCGTCGATCGCGGGCGATCAGCAGGACAGCGGGCAGCAGCAGCGCCTGATTATAGAGAGAAAACGTGGGCACCGTGAGTACGGTCAGCGCCATCACAAGACAGATGGAGGATCGAAAGGCGTCCGTATTTTCTGGCTGTTCGCGCTGTTGAAAGCAAACCACTGCGACCGCGCCCACAAACAATACCATCAGCAGTCTGCCCCACGGGTACGGAAGCACCGCCTCCAGAACTGGGACAGCCTGCGTATATCGCAGGTAGGCGCCAGCCGCATGCCAGAAGCGCGCGATCCAGTGCGGCAGTAGCCATTCCGCAGCGGCGCAGAGAACAACCATGACGATAAGAAATGAGACAGCTAGCCGGTAGCGGCGTCTCAGGTCGCCGAGGCTCCACAGGCCGAGCCACAGCAGCAAAGGCAGCACGAGTTGAGGCTTGATGGTCGCCAGGGCCAGCAGAATACCGGCAGGAATCAGGCATCCCGCAGCCAGCAGCGCCATTGCAGCGGCGCACATGGCGGCAACGAACAGACTGAGTTGTTGCAGCTTGAGTCCCTGCAGCACGGGCAGGCTGCCCAGGGTCAAGGCCACAAGGGCGGCCTGCGCTGAAGGTGCGACCGTCCAACCCAGCAGGCGGAGCCAGAGAAAAACGCTGGCCGCCGTTATGCCCACCAGAATCCAGAAGAATGCCCTTTGGACGATTCCAAAATGAAGACGGACCGTAGGCGCCAAATAGAAAACGACGTACGCGGGATAAGCGAAGGCTTGCTGGTCGATTGGGTCTCCGGGGCGCGAAGAATCGAGGGTGCGGCCGTAGTATCCGGCTTGAATCTCGCGCGTGACCTCGGCGCAATAAGGATCTCGGCCATGCAGCAGCAGTTCCCTCGCGCCCAGCCAGCGAGGATAGAGATCGGAAAGATTGCCGCGCGGCCGGTCATGCGCGGCGGCGTCGGAAATCTGATGCGGAATCAGCACGCGACCGACGTAAGTCCACACGCCGGCCGCACAGATCGCGGCAGTAAGAACCAGCCAGAACGACTTATGGAAAATGCCAGACCTCATCGCCGGTCTAAGAGAATCTGGATTTTGCACCGTTCTCATGAACATTTATCGTCCAATCGGAAACTTCTCTGTTTGCGGCGGCCTTCCTTAGTTTGATCAATGATTTCAACAATGGCATAGGACGCCAGCAAGATTACGAGCGGTTCTATAGGGTGCCGGTAGGTGGCAAAGTTGTGGGTAACGTAATAGATCAGGGGATAAACCGCCAGCACGATGAACCAGACCCATCCGTTTCTGATTCTTCGCATGGCCAGGACGGCTCCGACCCATCCAAAGATCGAGACCACAATCCACGAGAAGGGATAGGGAACATGCCAAAACTCCACCATACGCCGGAGCACGCGTCCGGCAAAGCTGGCCGGATCGTTGATAATGAACTTCATCGCGGCGTCAAATTTTCCATCCATGAAGCGCAGTTCACCAAGCCGTGCGTAGTTGCTGGGATCGTGGTCGGGAAAATCACTGGAGAAGTCGACCGTTCCCTGCATTCCAGGCCGGTTTCCGAGCCAAAGTTCCAACCCAAGATTATCGCGAAGGGGAATGAAGCGCCCGAACGTTATGTAGTTTCTTATGGTCCAAGGGGCCAGTGCCAGAAGAAGCCCAACAACAGCGATCAACGTCCTCGGCGAACGGGCTCTCGACCAGGCGAGCCAGCATCCGTATACCAAAACGATGGGCAGGAGCGACGGCTGAAGCAGAACAAGCAACCCGGAATAGATACCGAGGGCGAACCATCTGCGCTTTGCGTCGAGCGTTTTCGGAACCACGAGGAATAGAGCGGTAAGCCCCAAGGCCGCCAGGTAAGCATTCGTCAGGCTCACTGCGAATGCGTTCGCCCGGTACATCCAGGGCAGCACCCAGATCCATGCCGCCAAAATGCCAACCGTCTCGCCGAAGTGGAGTCTTCCCACGTAGTAAAGCAATACGGCGGTGGCAGCTCCGGCCAACACATTGATGAGCTCCGCCGTCCAAGCCGATGGCACCGTGCAGATCCCGAATACCTTGAATATGCCAGCCAAAATAAACGGATATACCGGGGGTTGCTGGGCGGTCGGGGCAGCCGGTGCGCCGGCATAGGGCGACGAAAAACCCAGGCCGGAGACTAACGCGGCGGCAATATGCGACGGTTCATTCTGCATAAAGAGCAGTTGAGGCCCGAATTCTCTGGAGAGAATGTACGTTGCCCTTGCCCAGCGCGTGGCGAATGCCGCTCCGAAAATGACCAACGGAGAGGCGGCAATTCGTTTCACCGTTGTCAAGCTATCCAGCCTCCTCCGCGCCCCTGCCAGCTTGGCGCAGCTTGCGTGCCCATGCCATACCCAGGGCCAGCATCGGCAGAGTCATCAGGCATTCCGACTTAAGCTGCACGATCGTGAACCAGTACAAGGGCATAAACAACAGAAGGAGCAGTCCGCCGGCTTCGAGATACCGAGTAATGCGATCCGCCGGGGGAGCGTCTGCTGCACCGGCACGCATCGCGACCAGAGGGACCATCAGTGAGAGCAGATCAAAATCGTAAGCGTAATAGCTGGTGATGATCGCTGAGATCATCGCCAGTCCAAAACCTACCGCCAAGAGGCGATCCCCCGCTTTTCGCCAGAGCAGACCGGCGTACACCACCGCCGCGAGCGCTACCGGCGCCAGGAGCCAATGGATGCGCCCGGGATAAGATACGCGCCCGACCACAAAAATCAGTAGTCCCCTCAGATTCATCTGGCTCTCAGGCGTGACCAGACCGACGCCATTGGTCTGATTTAACGCCAGCAAATCGCGAGGATACTGTAACAAGCCCCTCCAGCCAACGACGCCAACTGAAAGCGCAAGAACGAAGAAAGCGGATACAGCAAAGCCGAGTAACACCCGTTGGCGACGGGCAATCCAGAGTGCAACCACGAAGGGGATCACCAAGTGAAACTTGAACAGCGCCAGGCCGAGAGCGAGGCCCGCGCCCACATCCCTGTCGGTTGCGAGCTGCCAGTAAGAAATCGCAAATAGGAAGGCCAGCAGCGGCGCGTCCTGGCCCATGAGTAGATCCTTAAATTCAGGAAATGTGCCTAAGCTGAGCAGGCCCACTGCCCAGAGGGGAATGTGTTCCTGCCATGACCTGCGCCGGACGACCACAAACGGAATGGCCGCGAGCAAAGCAAGTTTGAGGCAGGTCCAGATGAACAGCGCCGTAAGATAGGGCCAGGCGGCAAATACGGAAAAGAATAAGGCTTCAAACGGAGGCCGAATGTAAGGCAGAGGGCCTTGCCGTATTTTCACCTCCGAAGCAAATTCCTGCTGCACGTTCCACTGTGTTTTATGATTGTAGAGTTCCGCCCCCCGTCCCCTGAGAACCAGAGTGCCGGCGGTATAGAACGACACGAAATCGCTGTAGCCTTGCCGGATCTGGACTCGCGTGTTCCATAAGATGCTGCCGTTGGTAATCGCCATCCAGACCAGTGCTGTGGCCAACAACCAACTGCGCAGTCTCGATGTGGCAGGCATGGTTCGAATCGAATGCCTATTCTATCCACATTCTGTTCTCGTCAGGGGTCCCACAGGGCACCGCGCCAGAAGCCGGGCAATCTATAATCGCCGCGAACCATAATCGCGAAGAGCATGCAACGAATTCTCCAAATGCGGCGCGGCACCGAGATAACGTTCGCAGCTGTCCTGCTTTTCGGCCTGCTCGCGGTGACGGCGCGCAACGCGGTCGATCCCGACCTGTGGTGGCATCTGCGGACCGGGCAGTGGATCGTTGAAACCGGCCACGTGCCCCATGTCGACCCTTTTTCCTTCACCCGCGCCGGGCAGGCATGGGTCTCTCATGAGTGGTTGTCGGAGGTCGTATTCTACGAACTCTGGAAGCACGGCGGCGCTGCTGCGCTGATCGTGTTCTCCGCCATCGTTACGACCGCCGGCTTTATGTTGCTCTATCTGCGTTGTCTTCCCGATGGAGGAAACAGCCACTGGGCTGCCGCGGCGACCACCTTCGGCGCCGTGGCTTCGGCTCCCTCCTGGGGCGTGCGGCCGCAGATGTTTACATTTGCGCTGGCCAGCCTGCTCTTATGGCTGGTCGAACGCGGTGAGCACAGGCCCAGGCTCCTGCTTTGGATACCGCCGCTGTTCCTCCTATGGCTGAATCTGCACGCCGGATTCGCGCTCGGTCCGGCACTGTTGCTGGCGTATGCTATCGGCCTGCTTATTGAGATCGCAGTGGGCAACACGCCGTGGGGCCAGGCACGCCCCATCCTCCTACGGGTGCTGCTGCTCCTGTTGGCCTGTTTGGCGCTCGTGCCTCTCAACCCCAGCGGCTCCGGACTCTATCGTTATCCGTTCGATACTCTGCGCTCTCCCGGAATGCGGGCGCTCATCGGAGAGTGGCGCCCGCCGAATTTTCATGAATCACTCTATCTCCCATTCTTGCTGCTTTGGCTGCTGGTTCTGACCGCGCTCGCCAGTTCCCGCTGGCGGCCCAGGGGACGCGTCATCGTGCCCCTGCTTCTCACCGCATTCGCCGCTTTGGACGCCGCCCGCCACATACCAATTTTCGTGTTGCTGGCAATGCCGGTGATCGCCACAGCTCTGGCAGCGGCTAGTGGCGATCGCCGCCAGACCTACATCTCGAAAAGCGCCAGACGTGGGGCACCCGTCTCTTCGCCGTTCCGGCCACTTTTCCACGCGACGGTTCTCATTCTGATGGCTGGGTTTGCGTTTGTGCACTGGGTCAGTCTTGCTCGCAACCAGGACGCTCGCGAGGCGGAGCTCTTTCCCCAAAAGGCGGTTTCGTTCCTGCGGACCGGCAACTATCCCCAGAGAATTTTCGTTTACTACGATTGGGGAGGCTACGTGATCTGGAAGCTTTATCCTCAGTATCGCGTGTTCGTGGACGGTCGCGCGGATCTCTATGGAGACTACCTGCTGCGCCAGTCGATTCAGACCGTGGTGGGACTTCGGACCGGCTGGCAAGAGGTTCTTGACCGTTGGCAGGTAGAAGCGGTACTGGTACCCCCCGCGTGCGCGGTGGCCCAAGCCCTCCTTCTCGACCCCAACTGGCAGATTGCCTTCAGCGGCTCGAAGGCGATTCTCCTGCTCCGGAGGCAGCCCGCCGTCGAAAATGCTGGAAAGATCGCAGCACCCCTCGTCCGCAGGGCAAAATAGTGAAAAAATGTTTCCCAGAGTCATCCCTAATCTGCGAAACTAGGGCGCGTACGGGAAGTAGGCTCGGATCGGGTGATCTGGCCATCGTGTGATCGGGTGATCGAAACCCCAAGTTCCCAGCCGGTTTTTGATGCCCCGATCGACACGCCGCCAACGAGCCGACCCGGCGTTGTCCTAGAAGGAGAGGAATGAACCGAAGCCGTTTGTTGATGATCGGGGGCTTGGCGCTTGCCGTCGGCTTGCTCGTCAGCTTTACCGTCTATAACCGGTTGCGGACCTCGGCCGGCTCCAACACTGAGCGCGGCGTGCGGGTCGTGGTAGCCGCCGGCGATATTCAGGTCGGGGCCAAGTTGGATGCTCACGATGTTCGCATGATTACTATCCCGCAATCGGCGGTTCCTCCGGGAGCGTTCTTCGACCCCGCGAAGGTGGTGGGGCGTGGTGCGGTTCTGCCGGTAAGCAGCGGCGAATTTATTCTGCCCAGTAAGCTGGCGGCGCTGAATGCCGGAGTCGGCCTGCCCTCGCTGATCCCGCCGGGAATGCGCGCGGTTTCGGTGCGCGTTAACGACGTGGTTTCGGTGGCGGGCTTCGTGCAACCGGGCACGCGTGTGGATGTGCTGGCTACCGGTAATCAAGGCGGCGGTAACGACCGTCAAACCACCACCGTCCTCGAAAACGTCGCGGTTATCGCCGTGGGCAAGAGCCTGGACCGCAACGCTTCCAACGACGCGCAAACCGCCCCGGTGATTACCCTCCTGGTTTCTCCAGACGACGCGCAGAAGCTGGCGCTGGTTTCGCAGGAAGGACGGATTCAACTTTCTTTGCGCAATCCGCTGGACACAAAAAAGGGAGGCATCGGCGCCACCCGGACCAGTTCTTTGTACCTGGGCGAGACACCGGCGGCGACTCCGTCCAAAGCGAAAGTTCGAAAGGTGGTAGCAAAGGTTCCGGCGCTTCCACCAGCGCCCTATCAGGTAGAAATGATTCGTGGCAGCAAACGGGATGAAACCAAGTTTGAAGATAAATAGAGCGTGTTTCATAAATCGGTTTTGGGTAGGACACGGCTTTAGGCGTGCCGTTTAGGCCTGGAAAAATGCGGGCTTTAGCCCCTGAGGGACGAGCCCTCCGAGCAGAAAGGCATTTATGAAACGCACTCTAGTTTTTCGCCGTCGATACGCAGCCTTTCGCGTCCGATCGTTCAGTCGGCGGATTTGCCCGTGCATCCTCGCAGAGGTCCGAATTCATGAAAGCTCTCACACTGGTCGCAACCGGCATCCTTCTCGGTGCGACGATGTTCATGCGCACCGTATCTGCACAAGCGGTCCCGGCAACGGCTCCTTCTCAAAACCAGGACAATCCGGCTGCCGCGCAACCCTCTACCTCGACCACTTCCGCAGCCAGCCAGGGCGTTACGGCGGGGGCAGTGCCGCTGCGTGTGATGGTGGGCAAGTCCCTCCTGATTAACACCACCGAGAGACTGAAGCGCGTCTCGGTAACCGACCCCGCCGTAGCCGACGCGCTGGTCGTCACCCCAACCCAAGTTCTGGTCAATGGACTCAATCCCGGCGAGGTTTCATTGCTGATCTGGGACGAACTGGAGCGCTCTCGCAGCTTCGATCTGCGCGTGGATGTCGATATCACTGCGGCAACGGAGGAAATGCACCGACTGTTTCCGGATGAGCAGATTAGCGTGACCCCTTCGCGCAATGCCATTGTTCTCTCCGGTCACGTGACCACCGAGGACGTCTCCAAGCATGCGGGTGCGCTGGCGTCCGCGTATTCCAAGAACGTCGTGAACGTGCTCACCTTCGGTCCGGTTGGGGCGGAGGAAGTGCTTCTCGAAGTCAGGTTTGCCGAAGTGGATCGCTCGGCGGTGAAGCAGGTTGGAGCCAACCTGTTCATGCCGGGACTGGGGAACACCGTTGCACTCAGCCAGACCGGGCAGTTCGGCAGCCTCAGCGTCAGCACCGCGGCCCCAACCACAACCACTCAAAACGGCGTGACCACCACGACCACGACCGCCACAGCACCGACAACCACCATCAGCAATTTCTTGAATCTTTTCGTGGCCCGCACTGACATCAATCTAGGCGCAGTCATACAAGCTCTGCAGGAGAGGAACCTCCTGCAGATCCTGGCCGAACCAAACCTGATTGCGGTCAATGGCAAGGAAGCCAGCTTTCTCGCAGGTGGAGAATTTCCCTTTCCCGTGGTGCAGCCCGGCGCCGGCGGGATCTCAACCGTCACGGTTCAGTTTCGCGAGTTTGGCGTGCGCTTGAAGTTCACCCCCGTGATTCAGCCGAACGGCTACATCCACCTACACGTCGCTCCCGAGGTAAGTACGCTCGACTTCACCAATGCGGTCTCGGTTTCCGGAACCACCATCCCCGCTATCAGCACACGCAAGGCGGAAACTGAATTCGAACTGCAAGATGGCCAGAGCTTCGTCATCGCCGGCCTGATGGATAACCGGGTCACAAATCTTGCAAGCAAGATTCCGTTCCTGGGCGACCTTCCGATTATCGGGAATTTCTTCAAGAGCAAGAGCGATCAGAAGAGCAACTCGGAATTGATGGTTCTGTGCACCGTGCACCGAGTTTCGCCCAGTACCCAGGTGCCGAAGCCTCCGGTGGCCCCGGAACCCTTTCTGGATCACAGCAAGTTCGATGCCAATAAGCCCAGTGGCATCAAGTAAGCAAGTAGGCGCTGATAGTTAGTAAGTCGGTTTTGGGTAGGGCTTGATTTTGGTGGCGCAGCGCGGGGGCCCCCAGCACGCCCGCTTTTGGCGTCGTGGGGTGGAGCGCTTCAGCGTTGCGATGAATGGCTTATTTCAGACCGGCTTTAGCCGCTGAGGGAGCCCGCGGTTGTTGGCAGCTTAAGAAAGGGCGATGGGAAACGAGTTATGCCGGAATTGTCAGTAGCCGTGTTCGCCACGGACAATGACCAGCGCGCCGTGCTGCAAGTTCTGGTGGATGGCACCAGCGTAGCCATCACCGTCTGCAGCAGCCCCACTATGCCTTTGGCCGCCACCGACCCGGCCATCCGCAGAACGCAAGCCTTTGCCCCCGACGTGATTCTGGTGGATATCGCCACCGATGGCGTCACCTCGGCGCTGCGAGCGGTGGAGTTGCTTCACCAGGAACTCCCCAACTCGGCGCTGTTTGCGGTCGGCCCCATGACCCAACCGCAGTTGATTGTCAGTGCCATGCGGGCAGGAGTGCGCGAATACATCGAGCGCCCCACCACCACCACCGATCTGCTGGAAGCTTTCGTCCGGCTGACCGCAACTCGCCGCAAGCCCGGGCGCGAAAGTTCCCGGGGAAAGGTGTTCACCATCGTGAACGCCAAAGGCGGGAGCGGCGCCACCACGGTTGCCGTCAATCTGGCTCTAGCTTTACAGTCGATTCACCACAGCACGGCGCTGGTCGATTTGGCGCCGCTCGGCCACTGCGCCTTGCACCTCAATCTGAAGCCAACCTTCACCGTTTCGGACGCCATCACCAACCTGCATCGTCTGGACTCGTCCCTGCTCGACAGTTTTATGGCCCGTCATGATCGCGGCTTGCAGTTGCTGGCCGGCCCTGCGAATCCCACGGCCATCGAGCCCTCCGCCGCCGACTTTGCCCGCCTGTTTGACACCATGGTTGGTCTGTTTCACTACATCGTCGTCGACGCTTCCTCGCGGCTCGACAGTGCCACTCGTCTGATCAGCAACCTGGCGGAGAAAATTCTGCTCATCGCCCATGCCGATGTCGCATCCCTGTGGAGCGCGGGGAGAGTGGCCCAGTATCTGGGCGAGAGCGGATCGCGGGACCGTTTTGCATTAGTGTTGAATCGTTATCGCAAAGTGGCTGGCTTCAATGAAGCGGAGACCGAGGCCGCCATTGGGGCCCCGGTGCTCTGGCGCATTCCCAATCAGTACTTCGCGGTCTCGACCGCGATTGATCGCGGCGTTCCCTTGATGCAGCAGGGCAACAGCGAAATTGCCCGCTCCATTGCCGGACTGGCGGAATACTTGACCAAAGACGATTTGGACGTGAAGCGCACGGCCTGGTCGTTATTTAAGACGGTGTAGGCTATTGAGTCATTGAATCATTGAGGCATTGAGTCATTGAAAATCATTGAGGCATTAAATCACACCTCATGGTTCAATGGTTCAATGGTTCAATGACTCAATGGTTCAATGATTCAATAAAACCATGGCCAATCTGCAAGCCTTCGAACGCAGCGAGTACCAGCAGGTCAAGGCGGATCTGCACCGCAAGATCCTCGATCGCCTCGACCTGGAAAAACTCGGCCGCACGGCCGGAGACTCGGCGCGCGAAGAAGTTCTCATCCTGATCCGCAGTTCAGTAAACAGCGAAGCCGTGCCTCTCAGCTTCGCCGAGCGCGAGCAATTGTCGCGCGAGATCCTAGACGAAATCTTCGGACTGGGCCCGCTCGAGCCGCTGCTTAAGGATCCCACCATTTCCGACATTCTGGTCAACCGCTTTGACCGCGTCTACGTCGAACGCGCCGGCAAGCTCGAAATTACCGGCCTGTCGTTCAAGGACAACCAGCACCTGATGCAGATCATCGACCGCATCGTCTCCCGTATCGGGCGGCGCGTCGATGAGTCTTCCCCCATGGTCGATGCCCGCCTGCAGGATGGCTCGCGCGTCAACGCCATCATTCCGCCCCTGGCGCTCGATGGCGCCTGCCTCTCCATCCGCCGCTTTGGCCGCGATCCGATCACCGCCCGCAACATGATCGACAACAAAACCCTGACCGAGCCCATGCTCGAAATGCTCTCGGCGATGGTCAAAGGCCGCCTGAACCTGCTCATCTCAGGAGGAACGGGCGCCGGCAAGACGACCGTTCTCAACGTCCTTTCCGGATACATCCCGAATTCGGAGCGCATCGTAACCATTGAAGATGCGGCCGAATTGCAGCTCAAGCAGGAACACGTGGTCCGCCTGGAGACCCGTCCTCCCAACATCGAAGGCAAAGGTTCGGTCCGCATGCGCCAACTCGTCATCAACAGCCTGCGCATGCGTCCGGATCGCATCGTGGTGGGCGAGGTGCGTGGCGAGGAAGCCTTCGACATGCTCCAGGCCATGAATACCGGCCACGAGGGTTCGCTTACCACCGTCCACGCCAACTCGCCGCGCGATGCCCTGTCTCGCGTCGAAAATATGGTTTCCATGGCCAACCTGAACATTCCCGAGCGTGCCATTCGCCAGCAGATCGCCAACGCGGTCCACGCCGTAGTCCAGGTGGCGCGTCTCTCCGACGGTTCGCGCAAAGTGATTACCGTGTCCGAGGTCACCGGAATGGACGGAGAAATGATCACGCTGCAAGACATTTTCGTCTTTGACCGCAGCGGCATCGACGAGAGCGGGAAGGTGCGCGGCGTCTTCCATTCCACTGGACAACCCCCGCATTTCGCCGAACGCCTAGCCACCGCCGGTTGCCGCCTGAGCCCCGCGCTCTTCGAGTCGCGGATGGAGGTCTAGCGGATGCACCTCCTGATCGCATTGCTGGTGTTTGTCGTGGTCACGCTGGCGGTCTTTTCCGCCATGTCTTTGTTCGATCAGCGCCAGGCGCGAGCCCGTGTTCTTCGCGATCGCCTCGCCACCGTTCAGAAACCAGCCGCCGAGCCTGCGCCGGACTTGGCTCTGCTGCGCGACGAAGTGCTCAGCCGAATACCAGCTTTTGACACCTGGCTGCGCCGTTCGGAGCGAGTCTCCCTGCTGCAAAAGATGCTGGCGCAGGGCAACGTCGACGTTCGCGCTGGAAACTTCCTAATGCTTTGCGTAGTCTCGGCCGTGGCCTTCGCCGTCATCGCTTTTTTCGCCGGCGGCAACCTCATGTTCGGATGGGCCGGCGCTCTGCTCGGTTTTTTTATCCCCTACGCCTACGCCTCGCATAGGCGCTCCAAACGCTTCCAGAAGTTTGAGGAGAAGTTTCCCGAGGCCATCGACACTCTCGCCCGCGCGGTTCGCGCCGGACACGCCTTTACCACCGCCATCGAGATGATTGCCAACGAAGTCGCCGAACCCGTTGCCGGAGAATTCCGCCAGCTTTTCGAGGAACAAAAATTCGGCCTGCCGGTGCGCGATGCCCTGCTCAACCTGGCCGACCGCATTCCTCTGGTCGACGTCAAGTTCTTTGTGACCGCGGTGATGCTGCAGCGTGAAACCGGCGGCAATCTGGCCGAGATTCTCGACAACCTCTCCTACGTCATCCGCGAACGCTTCAAAATCCTGCGCCAGGTCCGCGTCCACACCGCCCAGGGACGTCTCACCATGGTCCTGCTCATGGCGCTTCCACCCACCATCGTGCTCATCATGCTTCTAATCAACCCCGGTTTCATTCGCCCGCTGTTCACGGAATGGCTGGGACACGTCGCCATCGTCGTTGGCATCAGTTTGCAGACGCTCGGTTACTTTGTCATTCGCAGGATTATCAGGATTCAGGTTTGATTTATGACGCTGGCGCTGGCGCTCTCCATTGTCGTTTTCCTCACCATCGCGGTGGTCATGTTCGCCTTTGGCGCGGCCGCGGTTGCACCTTCTTCGGTGCTCGGATCGCGCTTGCGCGAAATCGGCTGGCAGCGCCCCAAAACCCAGCCCAAACCCGCCATCCGCGAACGCATGCAGCAGGCCCTCGATCCCTTCAGCCGCGCCTTGCCGACCTCGCCCTCGGAAGTCTCACAAACCCGCCTATGGCTGATTCAGGCGGGATATCGCAACGCCCAGCATGTCACCATCTACCGCGGTTTGCGCGTCGTGTTCGCTGCATTGGGCTTCTTCTCAGTTTTTGTGTTTACCGGATTCAATTCGCCCCTGCTGCTCTTAGGGGTAACCGCATTCGGTTTTTTTGTGCCGCGATTCATGCTGAAGAAGAAGATGAAGGAACGGCAGCGCCGGATCCGCCTCGGCCTTCCCGATGGACTGGATCTAACCGTAATCTGCGTCGAGGCCGGTTTGTCTCTCGATCAGGCGATGATGCGAGTGGGCCAGGACCTGAGCACAGCGCACCCGGAACTAAGCGCTGAATTCCATCTCTTCGACCTCGAAACTCGCGCCGGAAAACCGCGAGTCGAAGCCCTTCGCAATCTCGCCGAGCGTACCGGGGTCGATGACATTCGCTCGCTGGTGGGCACTCTGATTCAAACCGACCGCTTCGGAACCAGCGTGGCCCAAGCCTTGCGCGTGCATTCCGATTCCCTGCGCACCGAGCGCCGCCAGCGCGCCGAAGAACAAGCCGCCAAGACGACCGTCAAAATGATCATTCCCCTGGTCCTGTTTGTCATGCCGTCACTGCTGGTAGTCACGGTCGGCCCGGCCATCATTCAGTTGCTGCACATCTTCCTCCCGGTCGCCGGAGGGAAACGGTGAGTTATTGAGTCATTGAATCATTGAGGTATTGAGTCAGTGATTCAATGTCTCAATGTTTCAATGACTAAATGATTCAATGACCCAATGACTCGGCCCAAGGGATACGCTTTCAACCGCACCCGCACCACCTATCTAGCGACCGATCTAGTGATCGCGCGCACTCACTGGACGCGCTTTCGCGGCCTCATGGCCACCGACTCCTCCCGCTTCTCTCGCGGCCAGGGATTGTGGATTATCCCTTCCCACGGCATCCACACCTTCGCCATGCGTTTCGCCATCGACGCCGTGTATCTTGACCGGGAACGGATTGTCATCCACATAGAAGAGGACCTAAAGCCCTGGCACATGGCCGCCGTTCGCATCCAAGCCACATCCGTGCTCGAGCTTCCCATGGGAACCATCCGCGAGTCCAAGACCGTCGTCGGCGACCAGGTAGATATTTCTTTCGAAGAACGTCCGATTCACACCCATGCCGCCTGAAGCCAAGTCACGAAGTCGATAAGAGATTGGAAGGTGCCCCAGGTTCGCGCCCGTCTTTTGGGCGCTAACCTGGGAGGAGCAATCGCGGGCGAAGGCGGCAGGCTCACTCAACAGCAGATGAACGTGCTCCGGCATGACAACATACCCATATACGCAGAGATCGAACCGGAGGCGCATGTCCTCCAGGCAACCAACAAACAGATCGAACACCTCGGCGCTTGCGAAGTACGGCTGACGGCGGTAGCAACTGAACGTTACAAAATGGGATTGCCCGGATTCGTGAAAGCGCCGGAGACCGCGAGGCATGAGCCAAACTTACGCTGCGCAGTAAATCTGGGAAAGTACACGATAGTGGGTACCGTCGCCCAGGTTAGCCGTCACCCAGGTTAGCGCCCAAAGAACGGGCGCGAACCTGGGGCACCTTGCTGTCCAGTCAAGCGAAGCTCGACACCGTGTGGCGCGGGCGCCCTCGCCCGCGAAACGCTGGCAGCAAACCAAAAGCAAGCCGTGGGTAGGCAGCGGGAAAAACGCCGGAGCCCCAGCGGGGCGAAAGACCAGCCGTGACACGAGCTCTAACCTCCGCCCGCGTAAGAGCCTGTTACGAAACTCGATGGGATACCGAGACGGTGGGAGAAACTCCGCCCCAGCCGCGGAGCGACGGCATGTGATAGCCCGGCACGGCAGTGCCGGGACCACCAAAAGTGGAACGAATCGAGTCCGCTTTAGCGAACGGCACGAGTTTCGTAACAGACTCGTAAAGCGGAGTCTCACCATGCCAGCAGTTCGGCGAGCTACTTCTCAAGAAGCGCGAGAAGTGGCGCACCCGGCATGTTCGTCTTGTATTCGCCAGTAGGTATTGCTACGCTGAGACGAAAAGATCGCGAGTGGAGGACAACCTTGAAAAGCCTACTTGTAAATCTTGTTTTTTGCCTCGCAGCGCTGTCGATGGCGCACCCTCAAGAAGGGGCGCCCAATGAGATGTTGGCGAGAACAGCCGAAATCAAAGTTGGAAATGTATCGGGCACGGGATTTCTGTTCGACTATGGAAGCAAGCGATATCTGGTGACCGCCAAACATGTCGTCAAGGACTTAAAGGATAACGGAACCCTTCAGGTGCAGAAGCCCGATGGATGGAAAGACTACACGATCGGCAAGATTCTCTTACCGCCCTGTGGAGACGCAGATATCGCGGTACTGGAGACACACGAGGTCATTGATAAGCCCTACGAAGTAGTCGAGGGAAATGACTCTGTGATACTCGGTCAGGCTGTGTTCTTTATCGGATACCCATTTGGATTACACAGCATGTCTGACAAGTACGACTTCGCCTTCATAAAGAGGGGAACGATGTCGGCGGTTGACGCGAGAGACAAAAACTCCATTGTGCTCTACATAGACGGGTTCAATAACCCCGGCTTTTCAGGCGCTCCCATTGTGTACTGGAATTTCGATAAGCGGGTTTACCGCTTGCTGGGCGTAGTGCAGGGCTACAAAGAAGATACTGCGAAGGTCTTAATCAATAACGAACACGTCAACACGGTACTGCTCGTCAACTCGGGAATTCTAGTCGGGTATAGCATTGAACATGCTGTCCAAGCAATCAAACAGGAAGCATGCACGGTCAAGAAATGACTGCCGGGTGCCCCATCCTAGGCGGGTGGGCCACTTCAACGCGGCAAGTATAACGCTGCTGTTTCCAAATGTTGACACCAAATAACCGGGGGTGCGCCCCTTCTCATGCTTTTCGAGAAGGGGCCGTCGGATAGACGGGTGGCCCAGCCTTCTCCAAGATTTTCCCCATAACGAAATGAGGGTGCCCCATCCTTGCGTTCTTTGCAAGGGTGGGCCGCAGTGCCGCCGACTCCATTGTGCGCGTGATACCTTCCCGCAAATAACGGCAGTAACATATTTGACAAGATACTGCCGCTTCACTAGCCTTATGGGCGCTGGAGGTGTTCGCCCATGAACGTATGGATCAAGAAGTTTGATGTTGCCATGCGAGTGAAGAACAAGGGCATTGAACTGGACATCTGCGACACAGAGGGGAATCATATCGGTGATTTGGTTGTCACGAAGGCCAAATTGGTATGGTGCAGGGGAAAGACAACGCCCAAGAAAGGCAAAAAAGTGAAATGGAAAGACTTCATAGCCTACATGGAGCGCCCAGCAGCTTAAGGCTTCGTCGGTTCGCCTTTTCTCTTCCCGTTCCTCGTTGATGATTCCCTCGGAGAATCGTGATGCCTCATCCGGCTGGCGGCTCTGGTGCGAGGACGGGTGGCCCAGCCTTCTCCAAGATTTTCCCCATAACGAAATGAGGGTGCCCCATCCTTGCGTTCTTTGCAAGGGTGGGCCGCAGCGCCGCCGATTCCATTGTGCGCGTGATACCTTTCCGCCAATAACCCTTGACAACCCGCCTTATAATAGAAATAAAGACAAAATACAGTCGATAAGCGCGGCCTATCCACTTATAACTCCGCGCCAGCCGTGACCTATCCGGCAGATTAAGGACCCGATTCCACCAACCCATGAAGAATCAAGACTTTACCTCTAACTATCTTAGTTTCAAGACTTTGCCGCAGGCGCGACGCTAAGTCGATGATTCTAATATACCGGACAACCGGGGGTACCCCCACCAACATCAATCGGCGGATGGATTCCGGCCGATAACGTCCCAACTTACCAGGAGCATCTATGTCATCCCCTGCAGCACCTCGTTGCCGACACATCAAGGTCAGCGGAACCCAATGCGGTTCGCCCGCTCTCCGCAAGAAGAATTTCTGTTTCTACCATCAGCAGAATCGTCCCCTGAAGATCGAATGTTACTCCGAGAGCGAATGGGCGACCGGCGAAATCGATTTGCCCGCCTTTGAAGACGCGCACTCCGTGCAGACCGTCATTCGCCAGGTCGTGCAGATGGTCCTGCAAAAAAGAATCGAGCGGAAAACCGCCAGCCTCCTGCTCTACGCGCTCCAGATCGCCTCTTCAAACCTCAAGCGTATGGAACTCGAAAAGCCGCAGCCAGAGCAGGTTGTCACCGATCTAGAAACGGAATCGAAAACCGAAACTCCCATGGCTGCCGTTACTGAAGCCGAAACCGCCCAAGAGAGTTCGAGCGAAAGCCCGGAAGAAGAAATCAAGCGCAGCGACGAAGACCTTCCCCCCGGAACGATCCAGGCCTGTTATCGGCCTGGACCGAACCGTGTACGCGAGGAGGCCGCGGGAAACAGCCGTTCATCCCATCTTTTGCGCGATGGTGATGGTGTAGCCGTCCCCGTCTTCGAAGGCGAATTCTTTCATGCCATAGAACTGCTCGGTCACGGGCATAGAGACTTTCGCTCCGGCTTTCTGGACTCGGTCTAGAACAGCTTGCAGGCTGTCCACTTCCAGGTAGAGAGTCAGGCTTGCGCCGATGGTCGCGGCCAGTTTGGGATATTCCGCGGCAACCGTCTTCTGATCGTTGAAGAAGATTTCGACCGATCCGTTTGAGACCGACGCGAAGACGTAGGGCGACTGCTCGGGAACGGTGATCGCTTTTTCCAGGCCGAGAATATCGCGATAGAACTTCAGGCTGGCTTCGACGTTACGGACTACTAGATTGGGCGTTAGTTTCTTGATCTGCATGGGTTCTCCTCTTTTCGTAAATAGGGTTCGTGAATCGATTCCGGACGGTGTGCGTCATGAAGGACGATTGGCACACTTCCGGTGTGCTCGCATCGCCTCCATCCACGACCCTTGCGAGGAAGGACGTAGGTAGGGACCCTCATTGTCGGTGGCGCCGAGACGAACGGGCGCGCGGGTCCCGCGAGGTACGTCGAAAAGAATAACACGACGAGTCAAGGAAATGGGAAAGTCACATCAATCCACGATAAGTGTTCAGCCACTGTTCGCGGACGGCTTCCCATGTGTACTTCCGCGATTCATGGTGGGCGTTCTGCGCGAGGCTTGCGGCTAGTGCGGGGTCGCGCAACAAACGGACTACATTTGCGGCGAGGGCTTTTTCGTCGCCTACGGGGGAGAGCAATCCGGTGCGTTCGTGCTCGACCAGATAGGGCATGCTCTCGGGCGAGGTGGTGACCACGGGCGTTCCTGCGGCAAAGGCTTCGATCACCGACACCGGCATATTGTCGAGCCACGAGGCGTTGATGAAGATGTCAGCCTGGTCGTAATACTTGCCAATTTCCTGACGGGAAGCCACACCGGCGAAATTGACTCCGGCTAGATTCAAGTCCGCTACCAGCTTGCGGACGTCGTGTTCGAGCGGGCCTTCGCCCACCAGGTCGAGCTGCGCCTCGGGGTATTCCCGCTTCACCTCCGCAAAGGCTTTGACGACGACATCGACGCTGTAGTAATTGGAGAAGCCGCGGGTGCAGACCAGATGCGGGCGCAGCGGACTGCGTTCGCGATAGTGGAACTGCGAGAGGTCGATGAGGTTCGGGACAACTGCGGCCGTCAGTCCGAATTCGCGGAAGACATCGACGAGATAACCGGAGGGCGCGACGATCTTGGCGACGCGAGAGAGCACGAACTTTCCGGAGCGGAAGCGCCGCAGGTGGTCGCGCGCTTCGCCGCTGCGATAGTTGACGATGCTCTTCTTTCCGCGCAGTTTCGCAAAGAACCACGCCGGCGCGGGAGCAAGCAGGAACGACCAGTAGGACGCGGAGAAGATGTGCGCTACGTCGACGTCTTTGAGGCCGCGCCAGAGGCTCCAGAAGTAGATGGGCTCGCGCAGAATTGTGCGCACGCCGGGAATGCCTTCCGCCCAGGCTAGGACGCTGGGCAGCGGCGGATCGACGGCCAGGAAGCTGACTTCCACCTCGGGATCGTTCTGCCAGAGACGCATGAGCAAGTCGGCTTGGACGGCTTGTCCTCCGACGTAGCGGAGGCTGGGCGCGACGATGCAGACTCGCAGGCGCTTTGCTGCGCTTTCCTTGGGCGGGCATTTCGGCGAGGGCTCCCACCCTTCCGCAAAGTACGCGGAAGGATGGGGCACCCGGCTTTTTTTCTGGAGCAGCGTTGCATAGAGTTCCACGTAGCGCTGGCGCACACGATCTAGGCTGAAGTTCTGTTGTGCGAACTGCCGTGCGCTTTGGCCTAGTTGCTCGCGAAGAGCGGAGTCGGCTAGAAGCTTCTGGACAGCATCGGCAAAACCCGTCTCGTTGCCGGCGGGGATTAGAGTTCCGGTCTGGCCGCCGAGGAGTTCAGAATTGCCACCGACATCGTAGGCGACCACAGGCAATCCAGCGGCCATGGCTTCGAGAATGACATTCGACAAACTTTCGGAATCGGACGTGTTGACTGCGACGTCGAGCGACGCGAGGACGGCGGGCATATCCTGACGATCGCCTAGAAAGATGGCGGAAGCGCCTAGGCCGAGGTTCGACGCTTCCTTCTCCAGTTCCTGACGCAAGGGGCCATCCCCGACGAGAACGAACTCGACATTCGACATGCGCCTATGGATCTGCGCCGCGATGCGCAGAAATCCGGACTGATTCTTGTAACGATGATTCATGCGCGCGACCATGCCTACACGGGCGACACCGGGACGCTTCGGCAGAGCCGCGGGCGCCTCCGTAAAAGCCTCGGACGGAAGGGCATTTCCGATAACTGCGATTTTGCTGGGCGAGAGGCCGTTGGCGATCAGGCGATCGGCGGCGGCTTGCGAATTGCAGACCACGGCGTCGCACCAGCGAAAAGCGGCAGCTTGAGCGCGGAACTGCGCCGGTGTCATCAAGTCACCAAGTTGGCGATGGCTGCCGATCACGACGGGCACGCGGGCAAGTCTGGCGGCGGGAATCAGTGTGAGATTGGTGTAGAAATCGAAGGCGTGGGCGATCTGCACACGATGCTGGCGCAGATGGCGGGCGAGGTTGAGGCGGGTGCGCAGCGATTGCCATCCGAAGAGGCTGCCGCCTAAGGGAAATTGCGGAGCGTCGGGGAAGTGCTGGGCGAGCGGGCCACGCCGGCTGATGCAGCCTAGATGAAGTTGGAATTGTGGCGGCGCGAGATTCTGGGCGAGCACGGTGAACTGGCGCTCCGATCCTCCCGTTTCAAAAGTGTTGACCATGAGAAACAGGCGGATCGCCTGGTCGGAAATACCGGAAGGATCGCCGGGACGGTTTGGGTTCAGGTTGGCAGCGTTCGTGGCGCCCACCCCGTCATTCTCCCACCGGGGCAGAGGTTAGCACGGGAGCGTCCGGCACTTTTCTCCGGGAGTCGGCTACCACGGGAAGAGAAAATAACCCGGCGGGCTTGATGTATTTCTCGAGGAAGTTGCGATGCCAGAGTTCGAACATGAGCAGGCGCCATAGCCGGCCGGTTGCGCTGCGGCCGTGGACCATGTGGTCGTCCATTATTTTCCGAACGCCCGCGGGGGCGAAGTAGCCGCGCTCGAGGCTGCGGGGTTCGAGCAGAATCATCAGCATGTCTTTCAGTTCGTTGCCCATCCAGTGCACGAGCGGAAGCGCGAATCCCTGCTTCGGGCGATCAAGAGCTTCGCTCGGCACTCCGACGCGCTCGGCCAGCTTCCTGAGGATATATTTTTGCTGCCGGCCGCGCAGCTTCCACTCGGACGGCAACCCGGCGGCCCACTCAACCAGGACATGGTCGAGGATGGGCACGCGGACTTCGAGGGAATTCAACATGCTCATGCGGTCAACCTTGGTGAGGATGTCGGCGACCATGTAAGTTTTGGTATCGACGTACAGGATCTGGTCCACCGGATCTTTCGCGGGGGCCTGGGCAAAATAGCGGCGCAGAACATTGAAGGGATCGTCGCCGCGGCGAAGCACGTCGCGAAATCCATCGGAGAGCAGCGGCATGTCGCGTTCAAAGGCGGGCACGAACGAAAGCCCGTCGACATAGCGCTCCTGCCACGACAAGGACACGTTGTAGCTGAACTTGCGTCCGCGCATGGTGCTGGGCAGGCGTGGAAAAACTTGATTGCGATAGATGCGGCGAGCCCACTCGGGAATGTGCTCGAAAATGCGGCGGCCGGCGTGGATACGGTAGCGGTCGTAGCCGGCAAAGATTTCGTCGCCGCCATCGCCGGAAAGAGCTACGGTCACGTGCCGGCGAGCCATCTGCGAGACGTAATAGGTAGGCAGCATGGAAGAATCGCCGAAGGGCTCTTCGAGCGAACTGCTGAGATGCTCGACGGTCTGGACCACGTCGGGCTCCAGGATCATCTCGTGATGGTCGGTGCCGAATTTGTTGGCGACGATGCGCGCGTATTGGGCTTCGTTGAAATCGTCCTTGGTAAAGCCGATGCTGAAAGTCTTGACCGGACCGGAACTGGCGCGCGCCATCATGGCGACGATGGTGGAGGAATCGACTCCGCCGCTGAGGAAAGCGCCGAGGGGCACATCGGAGATCAAACGAATCTTGGTCGCCTCAAACAGACGCTGTTCCAATTCTTCCAAACACTCTTCCTCGCTCATGGGCGGGTGCGTGTTGTATTCGGGGAGGTCCCAATATTGGCGGACGCGGATCTTGCCGTCTTGAAACTCGAGCAGGTGTCCGGGTGGAAGCTTGTGAATTCCGGTAAACGCGGTAATGGGGTCGGGAACGTATCCGTAGTAAAGATATTCGAGCAGGCCCTGGGAGTTGACTTCGGCGAGTTCGGGAGCGACGGCCAGGATCGATTTGATTTCGGAGGCGAAGTAGAAGTTTCCCTTGTGCAGCGCGTAGTGCAGGGGCTTCTTGCCCAGGCGGTCGCGGGCCAGGGTTAATTTGCGCTTCGTCTTGTCGTAGATGGCGAGGCCGAACATGCCGCGCAGCTTTTTTACGCAGTCGGCGCCCATTTCTTCGTAGAGATGAATAATGACTTCGGTATCGGTGTGGGTGCGGAAGCTGTGGCCGCGGCTTTCGAGGTCGGGCCGAAGTTCGGGGAAGTTGTAAATTTCGCCGTTGAACACGATCCAGGCGCTGCGGTCTTCGTTGAAAACGGGTTGATGTCCTCCGGAAAGGTCGATGATGGAGAGGCGGCGCATGCCGAGACCGGCGCCGTCGGCGACGTAGAGTCCCTCATCGTCGGGACCGCGGTACACGATCTGTTGGCACATGTGGTGCACGAGAGCTTCGGTGATGTTGCTCTCGCGAGTTGCGCTTACCACTCCAGCAATTCCACACATGGTCTTATTTCTATCCTTTCAGGCTCACGGGAATCGAACTGGATTTCTCCGCCGATGGTGGCACGCCGGCAAGCCGCTTGAAGCGATAATCGCGGAAGTCGCCTGGATTGCCCTCGCGGCCATCGCAGGCGGCGAGCAGGATGTTGGTCATCTCGCGCGCGGTAACAAAGTGCAGCGTTTCTTTTCGGTCGGCCGCGCCGCCGGCCAGGGCAGCAAGAAAAGCGCGGAAGCTGTCGCCGACAACGGAGTCCTTCTCGGCCGGGTCCATGCTATGGCAATAGAGCTTAATGAAGAGCCAGTCGGGACGGCCGAGCACGCGGACTTGCGCCTGCTTCCAGAGAGAGAGCCGGTGCAGGGTCGGGGGATTGGACGCGGTGAGGGCGCCGTTGTCGAGAACAGGCCGGCCATAACGCAAGCTGCGCCGCAGGTCGGTTACGAGCGGACCTTGCACCATGAGGGGAAAAATCCCGGGAGGCTGCCCCGCCGCCAAATCCTTCCCCTTGCGGTGCGGTGCTGCCTGAGTGAGCGGAAGAGCGCATTCGTAAACCGAGTTGATTTTGGCGATCTGTGCGCGATGCAAGATCGCGGTCGGCATGCTCAAATCGGCATAGCAGCCGGTCTCGGCGAGAATCTGCATTTCCGAATCGACACCGCAGCCGCGTCCAGCATTGGAGTTGGCGAGCGCGAAATTTCCGTGCACAAAAGCGTAGCTGGGACGAGTGGAACCTTCTTCGAAAGCCAGGCAGCGATGGCGAAAGGCCAGATGGTCGCGGAATTCCGCGAGCAGCCGGCGAGTGTTCTCGGCGGTATCGGGATGCGGATTTCCGTGGTGCAGATGGATTTCAACTTCTCCCCAGCCGGCATGGCAGTGATCGGCGAGCATCTCTAGCAAGCCCTGGTCGTACTGCTCGGCGGGATAGAAGTAGGTATGGACGAGCGGGCGGCCCTCGTGGTCTCGCCAGCCGTCAATCGCTTTGGGATACTCGCGGGTCCACCACTCCACGCGGCGCTCCTGCTCGGGGCGAGGGGCGCGCTTCTTGCCGTCTCCGGGAACAATGCCCGGTTCGAAATGATCGGCTAGGGCAAGGATCAGGTGCACGGGGCCGCGGACAGGCGAGGTCAGCGCGCGCCAGGTCGCGGACGGCAGGACCCTGCTTGCATAGGCGAGTTGTATCGAGAGACGCATGTCGCTTTTCGATGCCAGCCCCTAAAAGGGCATTCGATTTTGGAGAACTTGCGGAATCGCTAAAGCGATGCCCTGATACGAATCCGGTATCCCTAGAGCGATGACCGCATGATCATTCCTGCGCATTTAGGTTCCAACTGGACGGGCGAGGACGCCCGTCGCTCCACTGTGTCACTCTTTTCCAGCGGCCGCTATTTGCCTCTTGCCGGTTTGCGGCCCCTGACGGCAATGGAGAAATCGCCCACGCGCATGTCGTCCATGCCCATCGCTTCGTACCATTTGAACACCTCTTCGTAGGTGTGCTTGGACTGATACTTGGGAGAGTACCAGTCGAAAGTGTCGAGCATCCGGACCTCTGGATTTTTGTGGCGGTTCACCGGAAACACGTATTGAACGGCCCCCGCGGCAGGAGCACCGACCAGCGGTATGTGCTTCAAACCCTGTTGCAGGTTGTAGAAGAACGGGACCGCGCCTCGCAGAATGCGATGCAGGGTCTCGGGTCTCATCTTGTGGGTATAGCGGCGCCAGAAATCGCTGAAGCGGTACCACTTGTTGTATCCGCTGTAGAGCCAGACGACGAGGAGTCCGCCGGGCTTGAGATATTTGTCGAGCGTCTTGACCGCCGCTTCGCAATCCGGCGTGTGGTGGAGCACGCCCACGCTATAGATGACGTCGAAACTTTCGGGAGCGAAGGGCAGGGCGAAGACATCGGCCTGAAAAGCGACAAAGTCGCGGTCGGCCAGGTTCTTGGCGGCAACCTCGGCGGCGGCGCTCAGGTCGACACCGACCACGCGCGCGCCCCAGCGGGTGGCGACTTCGGCGAAGCGTCCCATTCCGCAGCCGACGTCGAGGACGAGTTTGCCTTTGAGATCCTCGGGGCGGAGCGCGGTCTTCATCAGGAAGTTCCGCTCGGATTCGCGGACCTCGTCGTGATCGAGCTGCGTCTTCTGATAGCGGTGCCACTGAAAACCGAAACTGGCGGCATAGTGTTGGGCGTCGACAAAGCGCGCGATGCCCTGCACGTTGGGATAGACGCGCTTGCAGGCCGGGCAGTGAAAGGCTCCGGACTGGTCGCTTTCAAGTTTTGTGCCGCAACTCAGGCAACGCAAAATTGCCTGCAAGTCAGCGGACAGGGAAGACTGCACCGGTGGTTCGGTGGTCGGCATAAACCTCCAGGAAGTGACGCGGCTTTTTCGGCGGCGGAGGCGCCGTGCCAGGTCCTTGTTCTTGTTGTTGTTCTTTGACGGTCTGCAACAACGTTGCCGTAAACGCCACGGCAAAATAGGGGAAGAACTGGTAAGCCTCGGGGGCAAAGCAAGCTCCCACGACGAAGCCGACCAGCGAACTGGTCAGTGCGCCGACAAACAAAACGATGTCGGGGTCGAGATTTTTCGTTTTCCGTAAGGTTCTCAGATTCTTGAAAGCGCTCCAGAAAAACATGAGGTAGATCACCAGCACGGGGATGCCGCCTTCGACGCCGATCTGGAGATAAGTCATGTGCACGTCGTGCCAGATGAGCGAGTAGGTTTCGAAGTTGCGAATGCCAAGGCCCAGGATCGGATAATGCTCGATGCCCACGAGGGCGCGCTCCATAAGGTACTTGCGATCCTCGTAGGACCCCAAGGCGGAAGAATCGGTGGTGCTGTCTCCCGACAAGGCGGCAAAGCGACTATAGAGGGTTCCGCCGGCAGCGGCCATGACCACCACGCCGACCAGGCCCGTGGCCACGATCAAGTACGGGCGCTTTCCCTTGATGCCGAAGTAGTAGAGCGCGACGCTGAAGGAAATGATGAGGTCGATGAAACCGGCCCGGGACGCGGTCAGGAAAATGGTGACCGCCATCACCAGCATTCCGCAAAGCCAGAACACTTTGACCACCGTATTTTTGGCAGTGACCATGAAGGCCAGCACAAACGGCAGCGAGAGGACGATGGCGAACGCGAGATCGTTGGGGTTGGAATAAATGCCACCCATGACACCATCGAGGCGGGGCGTGCTGTGGCCCTTGATGACGGATGCGGCACAAACCACGACCACCGAAAATGCCTGGACAAAGATGATCTTTCGCAAGCGGTCGAAGGAGGTAATCAACAGGAACACCAGGACCCACGCGACAAAGATCTTGGAAAAATCAATGGTGTGGGTGACCGCGCCGCCCGCCCAGATCGGAGACAAAAATGCTCCCACGTAGAGCAGGCCGAGCATGGCCAGGAGGAGTTTCGCCTCCCTGGGCAGATCCTTGAAGGTGCGCTTGGTCCTGCCCAGAACGGTGAACAGGCTCCACATGGCCAGGATGGCGGTGATTTTGGCGAGCGGAATATAGCTGAGACCGGGAATCCAGTCTTCCGGGCGGGCGCAGTAGACCACGAAGAAACCGAGGAGCCAGAAGAATGCCATCCTGGTAGGGTCCGCGGCCGGGACGGATGTGCGTTTTCCCAAGACTTCCGCCGGTACTAGCTTGCCGTTGTCGCCGATGGCCACAAATTCCTCTTTTTTCTCTTAAGCTTTCTTTGCCGCTAAGCGCGGCCAGCCCCTAAAGGGACAGCTCAATTCGAAGCACTTACGGTATCGCTAAAGCAATACCCTGATGCGAACCCCACTGCCATCACATGCCGCACGAGATTTCTTTTCCGCGACCGACTGCAAGACTTCAGCAAAGCGCTCACCGATGGCCGGCCAGTCGTAGCGGGCGGCGGTCTCGGCGGCAGCGGTTTCGTAACGGCGGCGCAGTTCCGAATCGCGCAGCAGCATGATCACCGCTTGCGCGAAGGAACGGGCATCGTCGGCCAGCATAATGTCGCGGCCGTGATGAACATCCAATCCTTCGGCGCCGATGGTGGTGGAGACGACGGCTTTGCCGGTCGCCATGGCCTCGTAGATCTTGAGACGGGTTCCGCCGCCGATTCGTAAAGGCACGATGACTACGGCGGACTGGCGCAGATGCTCGACGACCGAGGGAACGCGTCCGGTAACTTCGATCGAAGCATTCACGGAGGCCCACTTCTGAACGCGGCGGTCGGGATTGCGGCCAACGATGCGGAATCGCGCCTGCGGCACTTCGGCCTTGATCGCGGGCCAGACTTCAGCGCAAAAATACTCGACGGCGTCGACGTTCGGCTCCCAGTCCATGGCACCGACGAAGGTGATGAGGGGCGCGGATGCGTTTGGATCGGAATTCGGATTTGCCGGATCGGGGCGATACTCGGCGAGATCGACGCCGGTGGGGACGACGGTAACTCGATCTCCATCCACCCACTGCGTCATGAGGGAGCGATCGTTTTCGGAGACGGCAATCACATGGTGGAACTTGCAGACGGCGGCGCGCTCGTAACGGAGCATTTTCCGGAATTCCATGCGGTACATCATTTTCTTCCCCGGATTGTCCGCGGTGGCGGCGTGGCGGCGCCAGATTTCGCTTTCCACGTTGTGCTGGAAAAGCACGCTGGGGAGGTTGAGCCTTCCGGGAAAATTGACCGCAACATCGAGGAAGTCGCAAACGGCGACGTCGAAGCGCTGCTCGTGGAACCAGGTCCGGAGTTGCTTCTGGACTCGGGCGTCGGCGAAGCGGCTGACCGCGTACGGAGGCCGGGCGCCGAGATGCGCCAGATAGTCGAGGCCGCGCGCCGCTCCCGAGAGTTCGCGCTTGCCGGTGCAAAAAGCCACCGCCCCGGGCAATTGCCGCTGCAACTCGCGCTCGTAGTCTGGATCAGGCGTCCCCGCATAGTAAGAGTAAAACGTAAGCTCATGGTGCGCCGACAGATATCGCAGGACGTGGTACGTGCGGATGTTGCCGCCGTTCTGCACGGGGAGGAGCTTATCGGCTTTGACCCAGAGAATTTTCATGACCGGCTCAGTGAGCACTCTTCAACCCAGTTCAGCGAATCCAGACTGCCTTTCTGCCTGTGACAAAGTTGACGGAGGCAACGATGGCGGCGGAATTAAGGACGACGAAGGTGCGGGCAGGATCGGCAAGGCGCGAAAGCGGGCCGATCTTGACTCCCCCGAGCGCTGCCAGGCTCAGCGCGTAAAACGCCAACTGCACCCCGAGCACCACGCGATAGAAGGGCTGGGGCAGGAACCCGGACGCAAGGAGAAGCGCCAGCAAGGCGAAGGGCACGGCCAAGCGCGAGAGTTTGTGGCTGACGAATTCAAATCGAATCGCGTTCTCGGAGCTCAGCAACCAGGGAGCGAGTTGCAAAAGCTGATAGTTGCCGGTGAGGGTGCGGACCTTGCGGGAAAATTCACGGCCTTCGCCCAAGTCGGGCGAGTCCCAGGCGCGGGCGCGGGAGTCGAAGACGACGCGAGATCCGTGGCGCACGATCTGCATGGGCAAGAGCACGTCGTCGAGAATGGTGCCTTCGGGCAGGGGCGACTGGTCGAGCAAGTTTCGCCGGGCACAGTAGATGGCGCCGGTAGCGCCGGCGACCGAACCGGAAGCGGACTCCAGTTCGCGAATCTTCTTTTCGATGCGCCAGTAGAGACCCATTCCCTTCCCGGTCTCGCCGCTGGCGGGATTGCCCAGCATCAATTCGCCACTGGCGGCGCCAACGTCGGGGTCGGCGAAATTCTCGATCAGCAAACGCAGGGCGCCGGATTCAATCTGCTGACGGGCGTCGGTGAAGAGCAGCACTTCCCCGGTTGCCAGTTGGATCGCATCATTGAGGCCAGAGGCTTTGCCCTGGGATACGGGCTTCACCAGGGCTCGCACCCGGGTTCGGGCGTCGGTGCGGGCGTCGGTCCGGCCTTCGGTTCGCAACCCGGAATCGCGGGCATAATCGGCGAGAATGGCGGGGGTGCGATCACTGGAACCGTCGGAGACTACGACGACGTCCAGTCTGGTCTGGGGATAATCGAGCGACAGCAGGTTGTCGAGTTTGCGGGCGATCACGGCTTCCTCGTTGCGCACGACCATCACGGCAGTGACCGCGGGTGCGGCGGCGCTCTCGACAAAACCGCGGCGCACCGGACGCGGCGACCATCGGCTGCGCAACCACAACCACACCGGATAGCCCAGGTAGGAGTAGCCGACCAGCGCGGCCGCGATCCAGAAGACATATTTCATCTTCAAGATGGTTGCGCTCGTGATTGCGCTCATTACGGCGCTCATTATTGCGCTCATTACTGCGCACCCCGGCCCAACAAAACCGTCTTGACCGTCTGGAACACGATCAGCAGATCCAGGCCGATGGAAGCGTTCTTGATGTAGAACAGGTCGTACTGAAGTTTTTCGCGCGAATCTTCGACAGTGCTGCCGTACTTGTACTTGACCTGTGCCCATCCGGTGAGTCCGGGCCGCACCATGTGGCGCATGCCGTAATACGGAATCTCTTGGGAGAGCCAGTCGACGAATTCCGGGCGCTCGGGACGCGGGCCGACAAATCCCATATCGCCTTTGAGCACGCACCACAACTGGGGAATCTCATCGAGGCGCGAAGAGCGGAGAAACTTGCCGACGCGGGTAATTCGGGGATCGTTGTCGCCCGCCCACTGCGGACCGTTCGCGGCTTCCGCGTCCTGGGCCATGGTGCGGAACTTCACCACCTTGAAGACGTGTCCGGACTTGCCCACTCGCGTCTGGGTGTAGAACACCGGCCCCTTGGAATCCAAACGAATGGCGAGCATGATCAAGGGAAACAAAGGCAGCGCGAGGATAAGACCGAGCAGCGAGATGATGACGGAGAGCACGCGGCGCGCCAAGAGGAACGTGGAGCCGTGGCGAAAGCCCTCGCCAAACACCAGCCAGCTGGGATACAGATTCTCCACCTCGATCTTGCCTGACATTTTTTCCAGGTAGGTGGTGGCTTCCTCAATCTTGACCCCTTGCATGCGCAGTTGCAGGAGTTCGCGCATGGGAATGGTGCCGCGGCGATCGGGCGTGGCCACGATGACCCGATGAACTTTTTGTTTTTGGACGACTTCCATCAGGTGGGCCGCCATGGAGTCGCGGGTTACCTCACCTTCCAGTCTTGCCCGTCCAGCTGGCAATCTCGACGCCCATTTCAGGATTCTGGCGCATGCCCTGCACCAGGCGCTGGGCGCGCTCGCCGGTACCGAGGACGTAGACGCGCTCCACCAAGATCGGCAACTGAACCAGCCAGGTAAAGCCCAGCCGCCATCCAAACAGAGCGGCGGTGAGGATGAGCAGGCCGATCACCGCGGAATTTCTCCCCAACAAGTAATTCGGCCGCACGTAGGCGATGCCCGCCAGAATGAAGGCGAGCACCCCGGGAACCAGGAGTAAGCGGAAATAAAGTTCACCTTTGGTATTTAGGCGCGCGGTGTCGTACAGGTCGAGCCAATGGGAACACAACAATACCAACACCGTAACTCCGAGGATCTTGAGATAGCCGCCCTCGAAGTTGAGCACCAGGTAACTGTCCTCGCGCAGTTCGAACAGCGCCCCCAGCAGGAACGAAGTCCAGACGATCAGGGCCTCTCCGATCAGCAGCACCAGAGTGCGGATTGGATAATAGACGTTAAAGAGCCGGATCAACGGGGCCTCGGTTCATCTTCATACTGGGATCTTAGGATTGGCTGGTCACAGCCTCGCCGTAGTAGTACTTCGAATGCGTATGCTTTCCGGATGGGGCTCCGTTCAGCACAACTCCAAGCAGCAGCTTGTCGGGGAATTCTTCACGGGCGCGGCGAGCCAAGTCGGAAGGCGTCTGATTGGAGCGCACCACCATGAGGACGCCATCGCAGAAACCGGCGACCAGGGTGGCATCCGAAACGGGGATGACGGGCGATGTGTCGATAATGATCCAATCGAACAAGGGCTCGACGCGCTGCAGGAACAGCTTCAGACGGCCGTTGGAGAGCAATTCGGGGGCGCTGCCCACGATCCGGCCCGCGGGCATAAAAAACAGGCCTTCCATGGGTCCGCGCTGCAGGGCGGCGAATTCGTCGCATTCGCCCAACAGGTAGTCGGCCAATCCGGGCGACGGGGGCGCTCCGAGGTGGCGGTGCATGCCGGGGTTGCGCAGATCGCCGTCGATCAACAGAACGCGGCGCCCGTGCTGCCGCACCATGACCTGGGCGAGATTGGCAGCCACGAAAGACTTCCCTTCTTTGGGAAGGGCGCTGGTCACCATCAGGCGTTTGAGCGGCATCTTCTCGCGGATCTGGTAGAGGCGGGAGCGCAGGGTGCGAAACTGTTCCGCCCCGACGCGGCTGTCGTCTTCCTGGAAGAAGAGCATGGTGCGCACGTCCGGAGTCCATTCGGTCTGGGGACAGCGGGCGACGAGCGATTCGTAACTGAGCCCGGAAGCCATGGTGGGCATCCCGGCGACTCCCGAGGCTGGCAGCGAAGGCATGGTTTCGCGCTGGGGATCGTTTCGACCGTCGTTTCGCGCTTCGTTTCGTAATTCGTTCGCAATTCGGGCTGGTCGAAGACGGGCTCGACGTGCGTCCCCGTGGAAGTTGCTCGTTCCTGCTCGGCGCGTTTCAAAGCGTCATGGATGCGGCTCATAGTTTCCTTTCCTTGGGGAGATCCTGTTGTTCGGATTGGCGCAGCCGGTCGGCCAGTGTAGCCAGGGTGCGTAAGGCTTCGACCAGATCGAACTTTTCGGAGGACGGGGGCGGTGGCGCGATCATGGCTGCAGCGGCGTTGCCGTCGGTCAAATCGAAATCGCGAGCGACCGAATCGGCGACTTCGGCCGAGACGGTTTTATTCTGATCGACGAAGGCGCTGACCAGGCAGTGTTCGCAGAGCAGATTGATGATGCGCGGAATGCCCTGGGAGTAGCGAAAAATGGCGAGGGTCGAGTCGGCGTCGAAGATGGGCTCGCCGTTCGACCCCGCGATGCGGAGGCGCTGCGCGATATAGGACTTGGTTTCCTCCAAATTAAAAGGATGGGTCTTAGCGCGCAAAGTCAGGCGCTGGCGCAACTGTCGCAACTGGGGCTGCTTCAATCGCTGCTCGAGTTCGGTCTGTCCGACCAGAACGATCTGCAGGAGCTTTTCGGTGAAAGTCTCGAGATTGGTGAGCATGCGAATCTCTTCGAGCACTTCGTCGGAGAGGTTTTGAGCCTCGTCGACGATCAGCACCGCCGTCTCCCCGGCGCGATAGCGGTCGAGCAGCCAGTTGTAGAGGCGCTGCAGGACCTGGCTCTTCGAGAGGCCATCGCAGGGAACGCCGAAATCGGCCATCATGAAATCGAGGAACTGGGGCACGTCCATGCGCGAATTGAAAATGAAGGCGGTGGCGACCTGTTGCATGCGGAGCCATTCCATCAATTTGTTAATCAGCGTGGTTTTGCCGGTACCCACCTCGCCCGTCAGCAAGACAAATCCCTTGCGGCTTTGTATGCCGTAGGTGAGGCAGGCAAGCGCCTCTTCGGTGTGCCGCGTTAAAAACAGGTAACGCGGGTCCGGATTGACGTTGAACGGGTTGGCGCGAAGTCCAAAAAATTCTTTGTACATAAGCTGGCGTTAGACCTCGACGTTCTCGTGATCTTTGGGCGACGTGGAAGCCCCCCGGCCCCAGAAGTGGCGGCGCCCGTTGCTGTCGGCGTTGTCGCCGTTTTCGTCCTCTCCTAGCCAAGGCACGGAAATCAGGAGAGGCAGGTCGAGGACGGCGGCAGCATCTTTTTCGGTGCGAATCGACTTGTCGCTAAACTCCAGAAAGACAGCCAGGACGAGCCCGAGCACGAAACCGGCACCCAGGCCGGCTCCGGCAAATAATGGGCGGTTGGGAAAGCTGGGAGAATCGGGCAGGACGGCCGCGACCAGAATGTGCATCTGCTCGCCCTGCTGCTGCGTCTCCATGCTGGTGCCTAGTTCGGCGGAGCTCTTCTTGGCCAACAGATCTTTGTAGAAGGCCTGGGCGTTGTCACTGTCGCGGGTGAGCAGCTTGTATTGCTCCTCGACGTTGGGGCTCATGGCGGTGCGGCTCTGGTACACGCCAATCTGGCTTTGCAGCCTCTTCTGGTCGAGGGTGGCCTGCTCGATCACATTCTGGTACTGGTGAATCTGCAGGCGGAGCTGGCGAATTTCCGGCGGTTCGGCGGCATCGGCTTTGTCGTTATTGCTGGCGGTGCTGGCGGCCGTGGCGGCGGCGTCGATCTCTTTCTGCTTCTTCTGCACGGCGGCGATATCCGCCTTAGTCTTGATCACGTCGGGGTGATCGGGGGTATAGCGCGCCTGCAGGTCGAGCAATTGCGCCTGCAGCTGATCCAACTCTTTTTCCAGAGTCTGAGGATTGGTACTGGACTGCGAACTCTTCCAGGCGGCGGTCTGCTGCGCCAGCATGCTTTCGGTGTAGGCCTTATCCTGCTGGGCGCGGCTCAGGGTCTGGGTGGTGGCATCGAGTTGCGAATTCAGCGACATCAGCATGCGCATGTTGTTGTCGACGTCGGTGGGCAACTGGCCCATGTTTTTCCTCTTAAAGTCGGCGAGCTTGGCATCCTGTTCGTCGATGGCGCGCTTGGCGTCGTCGACTTGGCGGCTGAGAAACTCGGTGGTGCTCTTGGCGACATCGGCGCGAGAGATCAGGTTCTCATCCACGATCATCTGGGTCATGGCATTGCAGATTTCTTGTGCGCGGACGGCGCTGCTGTCGGAGTAGTCGACATTGAAGCCGGGCACGGGCTCGTCGCCGCCGGAGGGCTTCTTCTTCTTGGCGCCGGAAAGTCCTGCCGCGCTCATCGAGGTGATGACCGGCTGCACGGTCATATTGTGCTGGATGTTTTCGATGAACTTATTCTGTTCCTCGGCATTGGCGATCCGGAGGGTGTCCTGAATCATCTTGCGCAGGCGGCTGGGGCTCAGGACCTGCTGGCTCAGGGTCTGGACGCGCTGGGCAAAATCGGCCGTGATCACCGACTGCACCAAGGTGTCGGGAACCTTCTGACCTTCCACCAGTACGGTGGACTGGGCAGAATACTTGGGCGGGAAGACATAGGAAACCAGGAAGCCCGCCAGCGGAGCCAGCAGGGCCGGGATCAAAATGACCTTCAGTCGCCGCCGCAGCATCGCCAGATAATCGTCCATCGTCAGTTCGCGATTCTCACTCATATACGTTTCACCAATCCGGCCGTCATCAGAAGTGGCGGCCCAAAAACTATTCGATCCGAGTCGGCGTGGGGTGCCACTCCACCCCAATGGTGCCGCGTGGCGCTGTGCTGTAGTGCAGTCGCTGCCCGAGCAAACCGTAGCCGGGAAGCTCGTCCCTGTCGGGAAGCTCACATCGCTGAAGCGATACGCAACAAAGAAGTCGTAGGAACGTCCCCAGTGCTTGCGGAGGACGACTCCGGCGGAACCTTCGTCGTAGCTGGCCGCGTTCACGCCAAGAGTCGCCAAAGTCTGGAGTCTCTTGTTATGGGAGTAGCCCAGATCCGTCATGAGATCCCAGGTGCGTCCCAAGCGGCGTTGATAGCCGAGCCGCGCCGACTGGGTATTGGCGCCGGGGAAAAAGCCCGATCCGGCGGAAGTGTATTTTTGCCAAGTCACAATCATCGCCGAATGGGCAAACTTATAGCGCAGTTGAACCCGCCCACTCACCGACCAATGCGGGAGAGGCGCCACCTACTTGCGCCGTTTGCAAGTCGGTATACTGCGGACCGGCGCCGACAATTAAGCTCATCCTGCCGCTGAGGGTATGGCTCCAACGCACATTGAGCACGTGGTTATAAATCTGGCCGCCGGCGGTTTGCGGAAACTGAAACAGCTGAAAGCCGTAGATGGCGCCGATCTGATCGTGACGGGAAACCAGATGGCTGTACCCGCCCTGAAGGGTGACCTCGTCACTGTTGACCAGAAGCGGTGGCTCGGTGGGGTCGTAGAAATGAGCGTTGCTGAACCCGCCCGCCACGGTGATGGCGGAGACCGGACTGATGGCCTGAACCGCATCGAGAACCGCCGTGTTCGAGAGCCGCGGAATATCTCCGATCGAGCCCAACTGGCTGCTGCCAATGGTGCCGGGCAAAGCGCCACCCTGGGTTCCGATGCCCATGGTTCCACTGGCGAGACCCAACCCTGGCATGCCACCAAAAGCACCGATCTGGAAGGCACCATCGGGCAGGTAGCTGAAAGAGTCGCGCAGCGTCGCCTGGCCGGTTCGCCAGCGCGTCACCGCCTCCAGACCGGCGGCTTGCAGTTGCCTCGCCTCATAAGGACTGCTGTAGAATGCTCCGCCCCCGAGGTACTCGAGAAAAAGATCGCTCTTGGGCCAAAATTGCTGCAGGTCGAAAGCTCCGAGAACGCGGGTAACCGATTCCAACCCGGCGGCGCCCCCGAGTTGGTTGACCCCGTTCGAGTCCGCCGATTCGCTGACTTGTAAAGCGGGCGAGACGAAGCTGCGGCTGGCGGTCGACAGTTCGAGCCGGGGCTCATCCAAGCTGGATACGGGGGGATTCTCCGGATTCAACACCGGCGCGTTCTGGCCGAAGGCCGGCGCCGGAGTGGTCGCGGGCTGCGACGGAGAACTATTCTGGGCGGCCACGCAGACGCTCATGCCGAAAACCAGCAGCGCCAACCGCATTGTTCGCATTTTTGCCATGCCTTTCACCCGTGGATCTCCTTACCGAACCTGCTATCGCTTACGGGACAACAATTGTGTCCCCAGGCTGCAATTGATAATTCTGCGCGATCTCCCCTTTGACCAGCTTGCGATAGTTCACCGGCAGTTTCTGCTGCTTGCCGTTTTCGGTGCGCAGAACGTAAATGCCCTTGGTCTTGGCAAACTGGCTCAATCCGGCGCTGGACAAGGCTTGGAGAACGGTCATGTTGGGCAGCATCGTGGTAGCCCCGGGATGCAAGACCTCGCCAACCAGGTAAATCCGCTTGCTGTTGATCGTGGTCACGACCACGGTGACGCGCGGGTCGGCGATGTATTTTCTCAGCTTCTCGGTGACCGACTCGGCCAACTGCTTGGGCGTCAGGCCGGAGGCCTGCACGTCGTCGAGCAAGGGAAGAGAGATTTTGCCATCGGGACGCACCGGCAAAGTGGCGGTAAGATCGGCTTCTTTCCAGACGGCGATGTGGAGCACGTCCTCGGGGCCGATGACATACTCGGGTCCGGTGGAGCTGGCGGAAGCCACAGTCGTCGCTTTGTCGGAAGCGGTTTTGTCGGAAGCCGGACTGGCGGCGGGCTGGACGGGCGCATTCTGCGCCGACGCCATGCTGCCGATCAAAACCAGAGCCGCGGCTACCGCTTTCCATGTCGATTTCATAGAGTCCTCAGTCTTATCGCGAGTCTTATCGCGAAACTTCGAAACCTTGAAACTGTGCCCATCACGCGCCGTACTCTTCGTACCCGATCTGCTTCAGCTTGTAGAGAAGCGCTTTGTAGCTGATCTGCAACTCCTGCGCGGCCCGGCGCCGGTTCCAGCGGGTTCGAGTCAAAACCTGAAGGATGATTTCCCTCTCGGCTTCGCGGGAGGCGGCGCGCGCCGCATCTTTCAGGGAAATCTTTTCCCCGTTGCCGCCGCGATCGACGCGCCGCAAAAGAGAGCGTAATCCGCCCATGGCGAGCGCTTCATCGCCGAGCGCCACGATGGCACGAGCGGCGTCCTTCAGTTCGCGAATGTTACCCGGCCAGTTGTATTCCAGAAAAAAGTTCTGGGTTTCGGGACTGAGCACCGGTACAGCCCGGCAAAAATCACGGGCAGCGGCTGAGAGAAACCAGTCGCGCAGAACGGGAATATCTTCCTTGCGCTGGCGCAAAGGAGGCAGCCGTAAACAAACTCCGCTGATTCTGTAATAGAGGTCTTCGCGGAACTTGCCGGCCTTGACCTCGGGCTCCAACTCGCGCGAAGTTCCGCAGATGAAACGAGGCACACGGCGCTGGTCTTTGTCATTGCTATTGCCATTGCCACTCAAACCGATCTGGCGAACCAGTTCTTTCTGAGCAGCCGCCGTGAGGTCTCCCACATCCTGAAGGTAGACGGTTCCACCTTGGCCGTCGCCAGCCGCTAGAATTCCTTCGCTGGCTTCACCACCCTGATAGACCTGAAACGGCTCCGCCGCCCGGCTGGAAAGAACATGAATGCGCGCCGCCGCCGCTGCCTTGCCGGAACCGTGCTCAGCCACGACCAGCACGGGCACGTCATTCTGCGACAGCTCGCGGATCACTGCTTCGACGGTGCGCATGCCGGCGCTGACGCTTTCCAGCCAGACACGAGCGCTGCCGTTCTGCGGTGCTCCCGCGGTTGCCAGGATTTCGCTTTTGTCGAGATCCATACTCTTCTTTAGGATTCTGCAGCCAAGACAGTGGGGAGACGTCCCGGGCAAAGACTTACACAGTCTAGAGCACACGCGCTGCCAATCCGTTCAAAAAAGTCGCCCGTCGCCAGAACAATATGTGCTTATGTTTCAATGGCTTGTGATTGCAACCCCGGTCGCGACACGATTCCTACGGTAGCACATTGCGGACAAATGGGAAATTTATTACCCACATGCCAGTCAGTCCAAGGGCATTACTTGCCACCTGCCTTAGGGATAAAGTGCCAACTCCCTGCAAGCACTAGTGGTGCGACCGCATGATCCTTACTACTGTCGACTCAATCCCCAGCCGGACGGGCGAGGACGCCCGTCGCTCCACTGGATGACTTATCGTGCGGTCACGGTACTGGCAAACGGGCCTAAGGGTGAAAGGAAAGGAAACGGCTGCGAAGTTCCGCGGTGAAATGGGAAAAAGGGTTCTCCTTTTGGGCACACGGCGCTCGCGGTTCGAGGGCACGAGTGGACACGGTCCCGTCCGAAAGTCACTCCTGCACGTGGTCTGAGATGCTGGTTTCACTTGCTGGTTTTACTTTGCGCGAGGACCCACTTTCGCATATTCTCAGAGGCAAGCGCGCGCCATATGGGTCACTCAGCCGAGGTAGCTCCGCTCCTCTCGACTAGGGAGGGTCGCCGGTCGTCCAGTTTGCCCCGTTGGCAGCGAGTGGCGCTGCTGCTGCTGATCGCCTGGCTTTACGCCCCAATTATCGCCCGCTTGTTTCTACAGTGGATCAATGATCCGAACTTCTCGCACGGGGTATTCGTCCCCGTTTTTGCTTTGTTTGTTCTCTGGCAGGACCGCGAGAAACTGACAGCCATTGCGCCCGCTCCTTCATGGACGGGTCTTCCGCTGGTGGTGCTGAGCCTGCTGATGCTGGTTCTGGGCGTCCTGGGCGCGGAATTGTTTTTCTCGCGGGTATCGCTGCTGATCCTGCTGGCGGGGCTGATCCTTCTGTTTAAGGGATGGACCTTCTTTCGTGCGGTTCTGTTCCCCTGGGCGTTTTTGATTCTGATGATCCCGATCCCGAACCTGATCCTGCAGCAGGTGACCTTCCCATTACAGCTACTGGCCGCAAAGCTGGCTACGGCGCTGCTGGAACTGGTCCAGGTTCCAGTGTTGAGGCAGGGCAACGTGATCGTGCTGGCTTCCATGCCGCTGGACGTGGCCGAAGCCTGCAGCGGAATCCGCTCCTTGTTAACTCTGGTAACGCTGGCCATCATCTACGGGTACCTGATGGAGACTCGGATATGGGTGCGGGTGGTATTGGCGCTTTCAGCGGTGCCGATCGCGGTGGCGGCCAACAGCTTTCGCATTTTTGGCACAGGACTGCTGGTGCAGTACTGGGACCCGGATAAAGCGGAGGGATTTTTCCACGCTTTTTCGGGATGGCTGATCTTCGTGGTGGCGCTGATCCTGTTATTCGCGGTGCACCGAGTGATCTCGATGATCTGCGGTTCGAAGACCGGCCCGGAGGCGAAACCAGCATGAATACCGGGTCGCTTCGCTTCGGGATTGCGGCCGCGCTGATGTTGGCCACGGCGATCTTGCTCCAGGCGCATTCGCGCAGCGAGTATTTTCCGCCGCGAGCGCCGCTCGCTTCCCTGCCCTCGCAAATCGATGGTTGGACAGGAACCGACAGCGTTCTCGACCAGCAGACGCTTGACATCCTCGGGCCGGGAGAGTTTCTGGTGCGTGACTACGAAAATGCGAGCCAGCCGCAACCATGGATCAATCTCTACATTGCCTACTTTCCGTCGCAAAAGGCGGGCGATACGATCCATTCGCCGAACCACTGTCTGCCCGGCGCGGGATGGGTTCCGACTTCGCGAGAGAGGGTGCGCCTCACTCGTCCCGACGGTTCTTCGTTCCCCGTCAACCGCTATGTGGTTTCAAAATCCGGAGACCGGCAACTGGTGTTGTACTGGTTTCAGGCGCATGGCCGTGCGGTGGCCAGCGAGTACTGGGCCAAGTATTATCTGGTGTCCGATTCGATTCGCATGAATCGCAGCGACGGGGGCCTGGTGCGCCTGATGACGCCGATGTTCGCCGGAGAGTCTCAAGACGATGCCGAGGCGCGCGTGATGCAGCTTGAGCCGCGTTTGCTGCCGCTGCTTGACAGCTGTATTCCGCGGTAAGGTTGTTTCGTGCCGGCTTCGGTCTGTAGAGACGGGGCTTGCTCCGTCTCCTTTGGACGCGGCGGGAGACGCGGCAAGCCGCGTCTCTACGGGAAAGCAAATTCGCATTCGAGCCTGCTAGGCGTGAATGCGAATCTCTTCCGACTTTTGATTCCGCGCCTGCGCGAACGCTTGCGGCAGGAAGCGCACCAGGTCCGTCGCCACCAGAGAATTCTCGCCGACGGAAGCACTGGCCAGGTCCCCCGCCAATCCATGCAGATAGACGGCAAGAGCGGTTGCTTCGAGCGCATGCTGCGGATGTTGTGCGATCAGGCCGGCGACCATTCCGGTGAGAACGTCTCCCGTGCCTCCGGTGGCCATGCCGGGATTGCCGGTGGGATTCACCCAGACGGTGCCATCGGGCGCTGCGATTAAGGTGCGATGTCCCTTGAGCACAACGATCAGCTCATGCTCGCGGGCAAAGTTTCGCGCGACTTCCAGGCGGTTCGCTTGAATCTGGGCAATGCTCATGCCGGTCAAGCGCGACATCTCTCCTGGGTGCGGCGTGATGATGAGGGTCCGTCCGCGGCCGTTCAACTTGTCAGCCACGGTTTCGAAGGCGTTGAGACCGTCGGCATCGACAACCAGCGCATTGTCGCCGCGGGTCACGACGGTGCGCACGAATTCGGCGGTCTCGGAATTACGCGAGATGCCTGGGCCAATCGCCAGCGTCTTGCGTTCCAGCAGCGCATCGAGGCCTAGTCCGACCGCTCGCAATGAGATCGTGCGCTGCTCGGTTTCCGCCAGCGCTTCGGTCATGAGTTCGGGATGAAAGGCGGCCACGGTCGCGAGCACGGATTTGGGCGTGGCGACGGTCGAAAGACCGGCGCCGGCCCGGAGCGCCGAAAATCCCGCCATCGCCGCCGCGCCCGCTTTGCCGAGCGATCCGCCGATTACCAGCACGTGTCCGTAGCTGCCCTTGTTGGCGTCGCGAGCTCGGGGCGCGAGCAGCGCGGCGAAGTCGGCGGGAGTACTCAGATGAAGTCCGAGCTGCGAAACGATGGCTTCGGGCGGTGAGCCGATGGGCGCGATCACAGTGGGCCCGCTCGTTAGCGTGGCAAAGACATGCGCCGGACGCGGCGCGGTGAAGGTCACAATGGCATGGGCATGGGCTTTGTCGACAGAGCCAGTCATGCCCGCTGGCTGTATGGCGCCGGCGTCCGCGCCGGAAGGAATGTCGACGGCAACGATCGGAGCCGCCGCCGCGTTCATCTTGACGATCGCCGCCGCATAAAGAGGACTGACCGGCGGACGAAAACCGGTGCCGAGGATGGCGTCCACGATCACGTCGGCGGCGAAAACCTCCGCTGCTTCCGGCGAATCGAGCCCGCTCGGATCGCGCACGATCAGCGGTGCGACATTCACTGGATGAAGCGACTTCACCATGTTCTGAAACATGGCCGCCGCATCTCCGCGAAGCTCCGCGGGATCCGACAGCAGCAGAACGCGAACCGCCTTGCCCGCATCGACCAGCTTGCGGGCTACGACGAATCCATCGCCGCCGTTGTTGCCTTTGCCGCAGAGAATGCCGACGCGCTCCGCTTGCGCGTAATCGGAGAGGATGAAGCGGGCGACGGCTGAGCCGGCATTTTCCATCAAGGTGAGGGAAGGGACTCCGAAGCGTTCCGAGGTGGCATGATCGATCTCGCGCATCTCCGCCGCGCTCACGATCTTCATGGTTGCGCCCCGGCCGTCTGTTCGAGTTCCCGCAGTTGTTGCGGCTCGCCCATGGCGATGAGAAAATCTCCGGCTTCGATGCGATCGTCAGGCGAGGGATTGAAGCGCATGCCCGCCTCGCGCTTGATGGCGAGGACGATGACTCCGCGGTCCTGGCGGATGCGCGAGTTCTCGATGGTCTTACCGGCAAACGGGCTGCGCGGAGTGATCGCTACTTCGCCAATCTCGAGATCCATGCCGAGGTGGGTGGTGGCGGCGTCCAGAAAACTGACCACATGCGGACGCAGGAAGGAATGGGCGATACGCTGTCCGGCAAAAACATAGGGAGAGACGACCGAATCGGCGCCCGCGCTCTGCAGGTGTTTTGCCGCCATCGCTTCGCTGGCGCGGGCGATGATGCGGAGGTTGGGATTCAGACTGCGGGCGGTCAGCACAATATAAAGGTTGGTAGCGTCGGTGGTGGTGGCGGCGACCAGGCCGCCCGCGCGCTCGATCTGGGCATCGCGCAGGGTCTGTTCCTGGGTAGCGTCGCCGATGACCATGAGCCAGTTCTCGCTCGAGTATTTCTGCGCCTTGGCCTCGTTGCTTTCGACGATCACGAACTGAGCGGGCCGACGCGCCAGTTCGCGGGCGGTGCTGCGGCCGACACGTCCAGCGCCGCAGATGATGTAGTGACCGCTGAGACGGCCTATGTCACGCTCCATGCGGCGCCTTCCAAAGAAGTTCTGCAGCTCGAATTCTAACAAAGCCTGGGTGAGGGAGCCGATGGCCAGAAACACCAGCCCGACTCCGATGACGATGATGACGACGTTGAACACACGCCCCGCGTGCGACAGGGGATGGGTTTGATCTCCGATGGTGGTCAGGGTGGTGATGACCATGTAGAGGCCATCGAACCACGTCCAGCCCTCGATATAGTGAAAGCCCAGCGTGCCGACGCCAACCACGAGGGCCAGCGCGGCCGCGAGGAATTTAAGATTGCGGAAAGTCCTCATGGTTCCGTGGCGGGCGGGACGGGTAATCCAGTTTCCCGCGCGACAAGTGAGTATAGCTCTGGGCGCCGTGGAGCACCGTGACGATCCGTGCAGTGATGATGGGTTGTGCTGGGAGGTGCGCGTTGTTACCATGCCGATGCATAAAGAAAATGACTCCGCTGCCGACGCTTGGCGGCAATAACGCCTGGGCCGCGGGAGTCAACGACCAAAACGAGGTGGTCGGGGTATCGGAGAATACCACCGCAGAGCCAACCTGCGCTGGCACCAGCCAAGTCTGGCAGTTCAAGCCTGTCATTTGGAGAAAGGGCCATGTCCACGAACTCCGTACGTTTCCTGGCGACCCGGTGGGAGAGGCCTTCTCGATCAACTACTGGGGCGAGGCCACAGGGTATTCGGGTAATTGCACAACGCCTTTTCACGCCATGCTCTGGCTAAGGCGACTGGGCCATCGACCTCGGCAATCTTGGGGGCACGGAATCCGAGAGTATTGACATCAACAACTGGGGTCAAGTGGCCGGCCTCTCGGACCTGCCTGGCGACACAACCTATCACGCCTTCCTCTGGCAGTGGGGCGTGATGACCGACCTCGGCACACTTGCGGGCGACGTTGCGAGCTCAGGCGACGGCATTAACAACAAAGGCCAGGTGGTGGGCGGATCGTGTGATCAAAGCGGCCATGAAACTCTCCGTCGTCATGCCGGTGTATAACGAGCGCGCCACGCTCCGGGAGATAGTCGTGAAGGTTCTCTCGGTCCAGTTGGAGATCGAGTTGATATGCGTGGATGACGGCTCGCGGGATGGTTCGCGCGAGATTCTGGCGGAACTGCAGTCGGAGCATCCGCAAGTCCGCGTCGTGCTTCAGCCGCATAACATGGGCAAAGGAGCGGCGCTCCGGCGCGGCATTCAGGAAGCCACCGGCGATTTCGTCATTATTCAGGACGCCGATCTGGAATACGACCCGGCCGACTATCGGCAGATGATCGAGCCCCTGGTTCAGGGTAAGGCCGACGTAGTGTATGGCTCGCGCTTCCTGGGCGGCGCGCCGCATCGGGTGCTGTACTTCTGGCATTCGGTCGGCAACCAATTTCTGACCCTGCTCTCCAATTGCTTTTCCAACATCAATCTTTCCGACATGGAAACCTGTTACAAGGCTTTCCGGCGCGAAGTGATTCAGGCGATTCCGATCGAGGAGAATCGCTTCGGTTTCGAGCCCGAGATCACGATGAAAGTTGCGCGGCGAAACCTGCGCATCTATGAGGTTGGGATCAGTTACTCCGGGCGCACCTACGCGGAGGGCAAAAAGATCGGATGGAAAGACGGCGTCCGCGCCTTGTATTGCCTGTTGAAGTACTCCGTGAAAGAACCCAGGGCCAAAGCGGTTGTGGCCACGACTTCGGACCGCTCATCGGTTTCGCGGTGAACCGGGCGTGAAGTTGTTACGGTGAGTTTCTATCAGTGAGCCTTTTTCTGCCGGAGGCGCCCTTTGTAGGGGTCAGCGCCCTTGTTGTTCGTTCGCGCACCTTTGCCGCCGCTGGTCCCTCCGAAGTTGATCGGCGGATTGGGCTTGTCTTTTGCCGGCTTCAGCGCGGGGCCAGTCCCCGCCGTCTTTGGTCCAGCCGATCGGGTTGCGGCGGACTTGGCGGTTTCACGCTCCACTCTTTGCAATTCCTTGGAGGCGGAGGTCGACGCCGGACTCGCGGTCGTCTTGCCCAGGGGCGCGCTTTTGGGGGCCTTGGTGGCCGTGTGCTTGACCTTGAATGTGTTG
>CAWABC010000104.1:0-36338 GCA_963780105.1 uncultured Acidobacteriaceae bacterium | reverse complement strand
AAGCATGGTCATGGCCAGCGAGTCGCCGACCAGAGCTATGTCGATGCCCGCCTCGTCGACCAGGCGCGCGGTGGCGTAGTCGTAAGCGGTCAGGCAGGTGATGGGTTCGCGTTGAAACTTCTTTTCGCGGATGGTGGCTGTGGTGATCTTCTGGCGGGGTTCGCCAATAGGCGTGAGACTCACGATGTCCTCCAGTGCCCCTCCGCAAACCGGGCGGATAGAGCCTGTACGCGTCGTCCTTCAGTAATTGGATGACGCTGAGGGGATTATAGCTGCAAAAGGGGTCTTGGTCGACAGGCGTTGGGCTCGTCGTAACCCCACACCTTGGGTGACTGCAAGTCCTTTATCTTCGTTGGGATGGGAAGCAAATATCGGATTCAGCCATGCACAAACCGGGCGAAAACCCTGGATTGACGGCCCGATGGCGGCGTGAGAGACTCAACTCGGCTGTATGCCCCGAGGTTCAGCTCGTATGGCACCCCTTCGTTTCATTGGAACTCCTTTCCTCATCTTCCTTATGGCGGTACTCGCGTCGGCGCAGGACCCCTTCAACAGTCTTGGCTCGACCACGAACACAACCCGAAGCTACGAAAGCCGTAGCGGAGGAGGGTTCGTCATTGTTTCCGTGTTAGCCCCGGACGGCAAGACTCGCCTTGACCGGCAATCGGTCGTGAAGGTCACGAACCAGAACTCCCATACCATCAGCTGGCAGGCCACTGACGATAGTTCGGAGGCCGCCTTTGAACTGGTCTCCGGCAGATACGAGATCGAGGTCAGCGCTGTCGGATATTTAACCGAGCAAAAGGAGCTTCCATTCGTTACGTCGGTCAGTAACCTCCGATTAGAATTCTCTCTGCGTCGCGATCCCTCCGCGGTCGACCTCAGCATAACCGAAGCCGCGATGCCCTCCAAGGTGCGCAAGGAAGCCAGGCAGGCTGTTTCCGCTCTCAAGTCCGGGAACCTCAAGAACGCGAGAAAGAGATTGGACGCAGCCGACAAGCTGGCGCCGTCGAATCCGGACCTGAGCTATCTCTTGGGTTACCTGTCCTATCAAGAAAAAGACATGGTTCGAGCGAAGACCTACTTGGCGAACACTGCCAGGCTCAATCCCAACCACGTACAGGCCTTGATTCTATTGGGTCGCGTGGACCTCATCCAACTAGACTATCCCGCCGCGGAAGCGGCGCTGGAAAGGGCAGTCGAAGTCAATTCCGAGCTTTGGGTGGCGCATGACTTGCTCGCGAACGCTTACCTGAAACAAACGAAGTACGCGAAGGCGCAACAGCAAGCTGAATTGGCCCTCGCAAAGGGAAAAGCCGAGGCCAACATCGCGAATCTCTCTCTTGGGCAGGCCCTGGTGAATCTAGGAAAGGACCAGGAAGGGATCCAGGCACTCAAGACGTTCGTGCGCGATTCACCGAAGAACCCCGCAGTTCCCCAAGTGCGTGATCTGATTGCCACCATTGAGAAACGCGACGCGAACCCTGCACACAATACTGAAGCCGGGCGGAAGAACGCGATACCCTTGACGGGCGTCGACCCTTTGCTCGCCTCACCCGACACCACGCTCTCCGTCAAGGCGTGGCAGCCCCCGGGAATCGATTACCTCAGGCCGTCTGTCGCCGCGGGAGTCACCTGTCCGACTGCGGAGGTGATGGAGAAGTCAGGCGAGCGGGTGAAAGAACTGGTAGACGATGTCTCGCGTATTGCGGCCATCGAACACCTGTTGCACGAGCAGATGGATGAGATGGGGAATCCCGCCACGAGGGAAACCCGAAACTTCAACTATTCGGCTTCTATCTCGGAGCCCAAACCAGGGTTTCTCGAAGTGGACGAAGACCGGTCTGAGCGCCTGACGCGCGATGACTTTCCCGACCAGATCGCGAGCGGTGGGTTTGCCACGCTGGCTCTGGTGTTTCACCCCAGTATGCGGGACAACTTCGAGATGGAGTGCGAGGGCCTGGGACGATGGCATGATCAAGCGGTGTGGCTGGTTCACTTCAAGCAGCGCGAAGACCGGCCCGCCCGCATCCACGATTACCGGATAGGTGGCGACCTTTATTCGCTGCGGCTGAAAGGCCGCGCGTGGATTACGGCGGACAAATTCCAGATCGTGCGCATCGAGTCCGAACTCATAGCTCCGATGCCGCAGATCCAGTTGCGGAATGAGCAACAGGTTGTGGAGTACGGCCCGGTCCAGTTCCAGAAAAAGAACCTGGAATTGTGGCTTCCGCAGAAGGCGGAAATCTACCTCGACTTTCGCAAGCACCGCTACTACCGCAGCCACAGCTTCGATCATTACATGCTGTTTTCCGTCGAATCCGAAGAGAAGCGGAAGGAACCCACAATACCGCTGACCCAGCCTGCCGAAAAGCCGATAGCCAACTGATGGCGGGAGTCAGGTTGCGGACGCGGGGTTATCGCGATCCTTCAACGATCTTTTTAGCGATCTACGTGCAACGATCTACGCGCTAGCCGCGTCCTGACCACCCAGCGGCAGGAAGTATTGCGTGCCCTTGATCGGGGCGGAGACTTTTTTCAGCAACTCCTGCAAGTCTTCGTTGCGGTCGACGAAGTCGATTTCGGAGGTGTTCACGATCAGCAGGTCGGACTGCGTGTAGTGAAAGAAAAAGTGCTCGTAGGCCTTCACCACTTCCATCAGATAATCTTCGCTGATGGCCTTCTCGCCGGCCGCATTCTTCTTTTTCAGCCGCTTCTTCAGCACTTCCGGCGTGGCCTGCAGATAGATGACTAGGTCGGGCGTGGGGAGTTGTTCGCGGAAATAATTGAAGTACCGATTGTAGGTATCGAGTTCCTGATCGTTGAGATTGAGGCAGGCGAAGAGCTTGTCTTTTTCAAAGATGTAATCGGAAACCACTGTCTTATTTGACCGCGGCCCCAGATCGAGCCCTCGCAGCTGCTCGAAGCGGTGGATCAGGAATGCAAACTGCGCCTGGAAGGCCGCGCCAGGCTCGCCTTCGTAGAACGCCTTCAGAAATGGATTGTCTTCCGGTTCGATGACGCGCTGGGCGGCCAGGCGCTCTCCGAGAACCCGCGCCAGCGTGCTCTTCCCAACTCGTATGGGACCTTCAACCGCAATGTAACGGGGAAGCTCGAAAAGCTTGGCCATGGAATGTCGTGAGCAGAATATCCTGCTTCGCCGCGCGGCGCAATTGTGGATTGTGGAGATTGCAGAAGTCAGAAGTCAGATTGAAGAAGTGAAACCCTGCGGGTGGTGGTTTTGGCTTTACTTTTGCAATCTGACTTTTGACTTCTGACTTCCGTTTACAATTCGGACATGCTCCCCACGCTGATTGGACTGACGGCCGCGGCTGCCGCTTCGGCGGCGGGATACCAGTCCATGTCGCCGACCGGGCAGTGGTTCGGACGGACATTCGCTCGGGGCATTCGCGGGAGCAAGCAAATCGCCCTGACCTACGATGACGGGCCGAACGATCCGCACACTCTGAAATTGCTCGATGTGCTGGCGAAGCACAACGTGCGGGCGACGTTCTTCATGATCGGCCGCTACGTGCGGCAGCAGGTCGACATTGCACGCGCTGTGGCGCAGGCGGGACATGTCATCGGCAATCACACGTTCACACATCCGCTGCTCATCTTCGAATCGGAAGCGCAAACGCGCGCTCAGCTTGTTGATTGCCGTCAGGCGTTGCAGGACGCGATCGGTGAGCATTCGAATTTGTTTCGTCCGCCGTTTGGGGGAAGACGACCAGCGACGCTCCGGATCGCACGCGGGCTCGGACTGGAGACGGTGATGTGGAATGTGACCGGCTATGACTGGAATGCTCCGCCCGCAGCCGTGATCGAAAAGAAGGTTGTGCGCCAGATGCGCGGCGGCGACGTGATCCTGCTGCACGATGGCGGACATCGCGTCCAGGGCGCGGACCGCGCGCAGACGGTGATTGCGACTGACAATCTGATCCGGCGGTACAAGGATGAGGGGTATGAGTTTGTGACGGTGGAAGAAATGCGAGCCGTCAGCCATCAGCCTTCGGCAGTCGGAGCCGGTCCACTATAAAGTAAGTAACTTCCAGTGCCGTTGACTTGTCCGTGACAAATAACTTCGCAATCTCCACAAAACTTTACGGGCGAACGTGTTTAACTCATCAAAGCACCTTGCACGAAGAGATCTTGATCTCGAGATTGCAAAGAGCTTAGTGGAGCGCATTGATGAGCAGGTTCACGTTACGAGCTTTCTTACTTATTGTAGGAATCGCCTCCATGCTTGCGCTGAGTGCGTGCACTCCTATCAAGGTGCGGCTGGGGATGAAGGTTTATCTCGACAAGACCCCCATCACGTCCATCGCGGCCAGCCTGCCGAAAGGCTCGGGAATCGCGCCGGGAGAGAAGTCTCCGCTGGTGCTCGTCGTAACCGAACCGGACGGCAAAGTATTGCAGACGGAAGGCGCAGGGCATGGCAAGGTTCTGTGGAAGGACCTCCATGTCACCGCAACTGTCGTAACCGCCAACCAGAAAGGCATTGTGTCGCTTCCCCATGATCCGAGGAAAAGCGAAGGGAAGGTGGGGCATGTCACGATCACCGTGCCCAGCCACCCGGAACTCCGCGCCGAACTCGACATTCCGGTGCGGTACAACTACGCCTTCACCTCGAATTTCTCCGGAAGCAGCGGCTCCAGCGGCATGAACGGCACTGATGGGATGGCCGGATCGAGCGGCAGCATGGGTTCCACCGATCCGAACAACCCTTCGGCGGGCGGAAACGGCGGAAACGGCACCGATGGTTCGAACGGCGGAGATGGAGGGAACGGAGGAGACGCGCCGCCAGTGCAGATTCGAGTCGCACTCAGATCAGGGAGTCATCCCCTCCTTCAAGTGAGCGTCTTTGCAGCAGGCAAGCAGAAGCTCTACCTGGTAGATCCTCAGGGAGGATCGCTGACGGTGCGGGCCGACGGAGGCCCCGGAGGGTCGGGCGGAAGGGGCGGCCGCGGAGGCCACGGAGGCTCCGGCGGTATAGGGTCACCCAGCGGATCGAGCGGCAGCAACGGCTCCGATGGACGGAACGGCTTTGATGGTTCGCCGGGGAGGGGCGGAAGCATCACCGTGACCCACGATCCGCAAGCCAAGCCCTACTTGGGTACGATCCGACTCTCGAATACGGGAGGGCCGCCGCCAGTATTCAAGCAGGAACCAGTGGCAGCGTTGTGGTGAACCGCGGAGCGCCGCCTGTCAGGGGATGCTTTGGTGGCGAGACACCGCCATGGCGCCAGCACCGCCGCTCTTTCCTATGCCGCCGCCATTGCAAACGCCAGCTTCGCGGCTGCGACGGTCTGTTGCACATCGCGGTCGGTGTGCGCGGTTCCCATGAATGCCGCTTCGAACTGCGATGGCGGCAGGTAGATCCCGTTTTCCAGCATCGCGCGGAAGAAGCGCCCGAAGGCTTCGGTGTCGGACTTAGCGGCGGAAGTCCAGTCGGTGACCGGTCCCTTCGCGAAGAACCAGGTGAACATCGAGCCGACGCGGTTATGGCACATGGTCACGCCGGCGTCTTTGGCTGCCGCCGATACTCCGGCGACGACTTCGGCGGCGAGCCTGTCGAGTTTGGCATAAACATCTTTGTGCTCGCGCAGGTAGCTTAGCGTCGCATAGCCTGCTGCCATCGCCAGAGGATTTCCAGAGAGCGTTCCGGCCTGATAGACCGGACCTAGCGGGGAGATCAGATCCATGATTTCGCTCGGTCCGCCGTAAGCGCCCACGGGCAAGCCTCCGCCGATAATCTTGCCCATGGTGGTGAGATCGGGCCGGATCGCATAGAGTTCCTGCGCCCCGCCGTAGGCTAGACGGAATCCGGTCATGACCTCGTCGAGGATGAGCAGCGCCTTGTCGCGCTGAGTAATGGCGCGCAGAGCTTCGAGGTATCCGCGGGCCGGAGGCACGCAGCCCATGTTGCCGACGACCGGCTCCACGATGACGCACGCAATCTGGTGATTGAATTTCTGGAAAGCCTGCTCAAGCGCGCCGACATCGTTGTACGGAAGCGCTAAGGTGAACTGCGTGAATTCTTCCGGAACGCCCGCCGAGCCCGGAATGCCCAGTGTAACCACGCCGGAGCCTGCCTTCACCAGGAGCGCATCCGAGTGCCCGTGATAACAACCCTCAAACTTCACAATGTATTTGCGCTGCGTGTATCCGCGCGCCAGGCGGATGGCTGACATGGTCGCTTCGGTGCCGGAGCTGACGAAGCGAACCTTTTGCATGTGCGGGAACGCGGAAATCACCAGCTCGGCGAGATCGGCTTCGGCGGGAGTGGAGGCTCCGAAGCTGGTGCCGCTGCGCGCGGCCTTGATTACGGCCTCAATGACGGCGGGCGCGGCGTGTCCGAGGATGAGCGGACCCCAGGAGCCAATGTAGTCCACATACTCGTTGCCGTCGGCGTCCCAAAGGTGCGAGCCCTGGCCGCGCACGATGTACAGCGGGTCGCCTCCCACGCTGCGGAAAGCGCGCACCGGAGAATTCACGCCTCCGGGAATCAACTGTTCGGCGCGTTTCTGCAGCTTGCGGGATTGCTCGGTCTTGCGGGCCATGATTCCTCCACCGTAGCGGTTGGCCGAGGCCGGAGCCGCCGATAACTCCGATCAATATAGCAGTGACCCCATAGCAGTGGCTCGTCGAAAACGGTTGCCGAGGGCATCTTGCGAGGCGAAATCGAATTCACCGGACTTTCACGAAATTGCAATACTCCCGCAATCTCGCGCGGCTATCGTGATTCCAGTTACCCTTCTAACCGGGAGGGTTTATTAGGATGGCCTTGGGGGGCTCCGGGCTGTCCTTTTTTATTTATTTATTCTCCGCCTTTTCCGCCCGATCCCCGATCTTTGCAGCCAGCGCTGACTTGAATGACGCTAGGCCTACTTTACAGGTAAGCGCGCACCAGACTGACCGGATCCCGCTCGAACCGACACTTACGAGCGTGCGAAACGCCGATATTAACCGTAGTTAACTCTATGTGATATGCTTGGGTTAATTAACGGCGAGGCGCGGATTGTGCGGGTATTGGGACGTGGAGCCAGGCTTGATGATGGGCTTTGCCATGGGGAACTGCGGGCTCCGACTCGGGCGCAACTGTAACATTCCATTAACCGGCTGAGCGCATACTGGCCAACTCTATGGGCCGGGCGTGATTGTAATCACATCCAGGAGTGAGCGGAAGCGTTGTGGAGCGCGGCAAGCGGCCGTTAACGTGTTGTCATGATATTGAAATTGAAATTCGTTTTCATTATAGCCGACTTTACGGACCGCGCCACTCGCTTGGCCTTGGCGCTGGCGTTCGCCTTCTTGCTGGGCACCGCCGTTCCCGTCTGCCAGGCGCAGGTGCAAGCCGCCTCCGATTCCACCCAAACCGCCGCTGCCGCCGCGAATGCGGACAACCCGCCCGACACGCCCGCCAGTGGCGATCCGGAAGTAATGTTGCCGCATTTCAAGAGCACGCGGTTCTGGCTCTCCGGGCAGATAAACTTCATCTTCCAGGCACATCCAGATTTTCACGCCGACTACAGCGGGCCGCACAGCCTCAGTCCAGACTATGAGAAAGCCACTTCGCGGGTGATGACGCTCTACACGGGCGTGCGGCTCAACAATTCCACCGAGCTTCTGGTGGACATAGAAGAAGCGGGCGGCGAGGCGCTTACTCAGGGCTTTGGCTTGGCTGGGAATACGAATTTGGACATCGTGCGCAATCCGTCGTTGAGCAAGGCACCGTACCTGGGGCGCGGCATGATCCACAAAGTGTTCGCGCTGAGCAAGGACAAGATTGAGAACCAGCGCAGCTATCTGTCGCTGTTCGATGAGCTACCGCGCCGACGGCTGGAAATTCGCTTCGGCAAGTTCAGCATGGCGGATTTTCTCGATCTGAATTCGGTAGGCTCCGACACCCATTTTCAATTCAGCAACTGGTCGGTGGACAACAACGGCGCCTGGGACTATGCCGCCGACACGCGCGGCTATACCGTGGGCGCGGTGGCGGACTACGAGGACCGCAACTGGGGTTTCCGCTTCGCCGAAGCGCTGATGCCGAAGGTCGCGAATGGGATCGATCTGGTGTGGCGTCCGTGGCAGGTTCATGCGGAAAATTTTGAATACGAACTGCGCCACGGCGTTGTCCCGAAGAAAGCTGGCGTCGTGCGGCTGCTCGCGTACTCGAACCACGCCAATATGGGCATCTACCGCGATGCGGTTGCGCAGTTTCAAGAAGGCTTGGTCCAGGTTCCAGATATCACGCACCACCCCTGGCACATCACCCACAAGTATGGCTTTGGCGTGAACCTGGAACAGAATCTCACGCGGTACTTCACGGCGTTTGCCCGCTGGGGATGGGATAACGGAAGAACCGAGTCCTTTGTCTACACCGAGATTGATTCGACCTTCAATCAGGGCGTAGGGGTAAATGGCGCGCTATGGCATCGCAAGCAGGACCGCGCCGGCATTGCCTTCGTCTCGAACGGGATCAAGAAAGATCACCAGATCTACTTGGCCGACGGCGGACTCGGTTTCCTTCTCGGCGATGGAGAGCCGAACCATGTAGGGCTGAGCTACGGGCGGGAGAACATCGTCGAATCGTATTACACGGCCCACGTTTGGCGCGGAATCTACATTGCTCCGGGAGTACAGCACATCAACGATCCGGGCTACAACCGCGCCCGTGGGCCGGTGGTAGTGCCGAGCCTGCGGGCTCATGTGGAATTCTAAATACAGTTCCGGTTCTCAGTTCTCAGTGAAACACGAAACCTTCTCCAAACCTAATGTTTGCCGCAACCTGCTACGGTATGGATGACGACGCAGGTTGGGAACCAGCCAGAAACAGCGGCCGGTCCAACACTATATTCATCTCGGTGAACCTCGGCAGAACCACGTCGCGTCCATGGCGCGTGAGCATGAACAGGCCTGAGGCACACGTGGCGACGATCTTTCCTACCCCAGCCGTGGAAGCGTCGGTGGCGGTGGAGACGACGGCCTCGATTATCAACTGGATCGTATCGTCGGCCTCCTTGGCGATTCCCGTCGTCACTCCGAGGTTGATCGCCATCCAAGCCTTGCCCGGTCGATCGCCGTGCAGCTTCCCTTCGGAGTCGATCTTGGTGTGCGATCTCCGATCCAGCTCCGCCGCTGTGACCGAAGCAGCCATCGGAATCGCCGTTCGCCCTGGCAGAGTCAGATCCGTGAAGACAAACACAATGGATCCTGCCCTACTTAACATGCGCGGAGGTGTCCTGCTCACAACCTTGCCCCCGAGCAACGTCCCCTCCGGCAACACCACTTCCGAATCCAGCCGGACCGGTTCCACCAAGCGGGCCTGAAAGGAATCCCCGATCCGGCTGTTGGAAGCGCTCACCCCACCCAGAAGAATGATCTTAGCCCTGGTCCCGGCCCCCAGCGTGACCGGGCCCGGCCATGGAGTGTCCGAAAACATTTCGCCAGACGTTACCAATGCCTCGAGCGGATTCGCCGCTCCCAAAGTTACGATAGGACCAACGGGTTTGTTTGTGGATCGGGCAGGTGCCTCGTCCTTCGATTCCGGCTGGGTGGGCAACGGAAACAGCCCGGCGCTCGCATCTGCAGGCTGAGTCGCCGCGTTCGCAGCGGGTTGAACCGTCTTCTTCGTTATTGCCCGCGCGCGTATTTCCGTCTCACGGCTGATGAAAATCAGAGAAACCCTTAGCGGGATCTGCCGACCATCGGGCAAAGTCACACTGGCCGACTGAAACGTAGGATAGTTTTCGTGACGAGGTGCAAAGGCTTTGATCACCCAAGGCCAGTGATCGTTGGGCACTCTTCGTCGCCGGCCCAGTTTGTCCACCGTCAAATGCACCTCGCAACCGGCAGGGAACAGTTCATGGTTTCCCGAATAGACGTCTTGCGATAGCCTCCCGTCAATTACGTCGCCCGTCTTCAAAGCCGAAACCTTCACGTTGTTCGGCAACTGCACCTTTACGTAAACGCTGGATGACAGCGCAAGGTCAGGTTGCTTGCCAGTTGCCGGTTCGCTGGAAGGCGGTCCGGACGGCAGGGACTGGGCATAGGCCGAACAGCAAACGATGAGAAACCACGCCAGGGATCGAAGAATTCGCATGTAGTAGAACCTGCCGACTTGAGGAATCAATCAAAGATACCCCGGCTGTCCCCGTTTAAGAAGGGCAGCCGGGAGTGTTTGTGGACTACGGCTCGGTGCTTATTCTGAGCCGTTCTTACTGGCTTCCTTCGCTTCGGACACCGACTTGCCAGGTTTCAACGCGGGATACGGCCTGCCCATTATCCCTTTCCAGAGGATCCGGTTGAACTTCTCCGTAGGGATCCGGTCTTCCTTGCTGAAGTCCATGCCCTTGGTTTGCGCTTCCCACCAGGCTGCGTCGTGCGTCGGCTGTGGCAGGTTGGCCCTGTTGATGACGTACTTGTTGAGGATTGGCAGCGAGGTGTTGTAGAGGTAACTGGACGGAATTGCGGAGTAGGTCCAGCCCGCTTGCGCGATGTTGAAGGCGTCCGTCATTGGCGGAACACCCGCGTCATGCACGCCCAGTGGGGGCAGGCCCAGGACTTCTTCGATCGTCCGGAGCATGCTGACCGTTGAGTAGGGAGTGGAGACGACCGCGCCCTGCTTCACATAAGGTCCAATGATGAAGGCAAGACTGCGGTCGCCGCTGACGTGGTCGGCGCCATCCTGGGGATCGTCTTCAATCACGAAGATAAGCGTGTTGTTGGCGTAAGGGCTGTGGGCGATCTTATCGGCCGTCAGTCCTACCGCGTAGTCGTCGTCGGCAATCTGAAGTTCCGGCGTGTTTACACCGAAACTAGCGGTGCCGAAGTTGCCGAAGTGATCGTGATCGTAGCGCAGCAGAGTCAGACTGGGCATGTTATTGGCCTTAACCTGCTGGTCGAATTCCCGCGCCCATTCCTTGTAGCGGAAGAAATCAGGGAAGCTCTGGTCGAAGGGACGGAAACACAGGTCCGTCCTTTTAAGCAGAGCGGTGTGCGCCGGGAAGGCAACCTGAACAGGAGGCTTCGCGGAGCAAGGAGCAGTGAGATAGGGAGAGATGTTACGTACATCAAAAGCACCCAGATCGGTGTAGAACCCGTAGTTGCGAACGGAGAGGCCAGCCTTGAGCGCGGCATCCCAGATATAGCCCAAGCCCTGTTCGCCGTTGGGACCGTCGGCTGCGTCTTCGTTAGCGTTGCCGGGCAGCAGGTTTGGATCGGGCGGATAGAGCGGTTGTTCGATCTGGCGAGCCGCGACTCCAGTGATCGCAACGTTAATGTTACGTGCCGTGCCTTCGCTGTCGTACTGGCAACCGCCCTTGCCGTAGTTGACCTTAACGCACTTCTCGGTCATATCGAGAGCGCGTGCCGCGGTTGACCACTGCCAGCCGTCGAAGCTCACCATCGAGCTGTCGTCGAAGTTGTCGAAGGTCACAAAGTTGTTGGCAAAGTTGTGGAAGTTCGGCGTGACTGAGGCCGGGAACTGGGTGTAGGCCGGATCCGCGTTGGCTCCGTTGGTCAGGTCGCCGAGGATCTGGTCGAAGGTGCGATTCTCTTTCACGATGTAGATAACGTGTTTAATGTGTTGTTGCAGGAACGTCATGGTCGCAATGTCGTTCGCGCTCAACTGGAAGTTGAAACCGTTGTTTTGCGCCACCTGGCCGGTCAACTGCGCGATCTGAACCGCATTGGGCACAGGCAGCGTCAGGAAACCTGAGTACTCGTTCTGCCACGCATACTGGTTGCCGGCGCCATCCTGTGCAGACAAGCTCTGACAGGCCGACCCGAAGCCACCGCCAGGGTTGTCATTGATATAGCGGCAGTTCAGCGGATTCGCAGTTTCTACGCTCTTGCCGTTCACGACGTAGAGAGTGGAGCCATCCGGACTGACACTCACAGAATTGGGGTACCAGCCAGTGGGGATGAGCCCGGTGACGACTGGCTTCTTTCCAGCGAGGTTGATGACCGCCACCGAGTTGGTGCCGCCGTTCGTGACGTAGGCGGTGCTCTCGTCGGGCGAAAGGGTAACGCTGTTGGGATTGCTGCCCTTGGGCACCGATTTGCCGCTGCCCAGAACGTCGACTGGCGCGGTGGCGTTGACCTCGCTCAGCACCTTGTTGGTCGCGGTGTTAATGACGATCAACTCGTCGGAGTTGGCCGCCACCACGAAGAGCTCGCTTTGGGCGGCATTGAGAGTCATCTTTTCCGGGTTGCCGGAGACCGGAATCCGGTTGGTGAGGGTTAGAACGCCCTTCGTGAAATTCAACACGTCGATCTCACGGTCACGAACGCTGGAGACATAAACGGTGTTGTTGCCCGCGACGGCGACTCCGTATGGGAACTCTCCGCCCGGGACGCCCGTTTGCGCAACGTTGATGATGCCGGGACGAAGATCGTACTCCTGGAGAACCACGCCGTGGACCAGGTCCACCGAGGTGATGGAGTCGGTTTCGTGGTTCGCCACGAAGAGTGTATTGCCATCGGCGGTGATGCCGAGGATGGCAGCGGTCGGGCCAGTCTGGGTCTCCTTGCACATCACATCGCAGGAATGACCGAGCTTGATTGGTGTGCCGAATTCCGCCCACGTGCCGCCTTGCAGCGTGAAAGTGTGCACCTCGTCGTCGCCTCCGCCGCCAACATAGAATGCGGAGCCGTTCGGGGCCCACACGATCCCGTCGAAGGTTTCTTCAAAGTTCAACAGCTGTACTACTTGCGTTTCCACCGGCTTGCTGGGCGTGGAGATGTCATAAACGAAAACAAACTCACCGGAATCCGCCCCTGGAAAGTTGCCGCTTGAGTCTTCGTTCAGGTTGTAGCCGCTGGTCAGGATCAGCAAGGTCTTGCCGTCCGGGCTAATGGCTGTAGTCTCGGCGCCATCCGGCGTGTAAACCGGAACGTCCTGCAAAGAAGTTGTCAAAGGCACAAACACCGAGTCCGGGGCTGCGGTCGGTGTAATGGTTGCACCGGTCGGAAGCATTTGAGCAGAAGCGAAGCTGGTCAGCGCGAGAATGGCCGGAAGGCCGACTCCGCGAAGGAAATTCGTGATCTTCATACGGTGATCCTCCAAAATTAAGATCGTTTCGGTTGAAAACCTTCAAGCCAAGACGGTCGAACAGCGTGAAAGAGACAAGAGGTGGGAACACCGAATTAATAAACCAGGAATGTTAAGGCTGGGTTATGGATTGATGAAAAGTTGCGCACGTTTTTCGCGGGAAGTCTGGGACCAGCCGGGTGGCGGAGCTGAGTTTACAAGTTTAGTCGTTTCGGCTGATTCCGGCTTCTTCCTTTTGTAACGTATGGACTGCCCAGGCCATGCGCGGGGTGTTGTGGGCAATTCCGAAGCGGCCCTGAGCATCGAGCAGAATGATTCCGCCGTGGCCGTTGAGGCGCTGCTTCAGATAGTTCATCGCTTCCTTGGCGACCCACTCGGGCAAACTGCCGGATTCGACGCGATCCGCCGCCCATTTCGCGAGCACCAGCTTCATGATCGGTTCGCCCCATCCGGTGGTGGAAGCGGCGGCGCTGAGATTGTCGGCGTAGCACCCGCAACCGATGAGCGAAGAGTCGCCGAGGCGGCCGGGAGCTTTATTGAGCGTGCCTCCGGTTGAGGTGGAAGCTGCGATATTGCCGTCGCGGTCGAGGGCGACGCCTCCGACCGTGTCGTGCGAAATTTCGGGCGCGAACAGGTCGTTGCCGTGGGTTGAATCCTGTGCCTGGTATTCGCGAAGGCGCTCGACCTCCCTGGGAACGACGAGATCTTCGTTGCGGCATAGAGCGATGCCGTGTTCGGCGGCAAAGCGCTCGGCGCCTTCGGCGACGAAATAGACGTGCGGACTGTCGCTGAGGATCTTTCGGGCGGCACGAACCGGATTTCGTAGGCGCTCGACGCATCCAACACCGCCGCCGCGGAGGGTCGAGCCTTCCATAATGAAAGCGTCGAGTTGCACCTTGCCGTCGCGGTTCAGGAAGCTGCCGCGGCCGGCGTCGAAGGTTTCGTCGTCTTCCATCACAACCACGGTCTCTTCGACCGCGTCGAGAGCCGTGCCGCCGCGTTCGAGGGCGCGCCATCCGGCCGCAGCGGCATTGCGCACGCCGGTGAGATGTGCCTCAACCATGTCGTCGGGAATAGCCCAGGCACCGCCGTGTACGACCAGAACGGGATTTGTTGGCACGAATAGTCCTTGCAGGAAGTTGCGAAGTATAGTTTAGCAGGCCGCGGTGGACGGGCGGGGACGCCCGTCGCTCCACCCCTCAGACGCGTTCAGGCGGCCTTGGCGGGAGTATCCATTTCCGTGGTTCGCTGCCAGGTGTAGACGATGCGGTGGATGACGGTGATGGTGGACAGCACCGCGATCACCCAGAGCGCCGGGGCCATGACGTTGAACAGGGCGCCGATGATCAGGAGCACCAGACGCTCGGGACGCTCCATGAAACCGACGCGGCACAGGCCGATCAGAGACTCGGCGCGGGCGCGGGCATAACTGACCATGATGGCGCTGATCATGACCAGCGCGGTCAGCACGACGTAGAAGAAGCGGTTGCCGCGCGCGTAGAAGACCAGCAGGCCGAAGAACAGCGACGCATCGCTATAACGGTCGACTACGGAATCGAAAAACCCTCCGAAGCGGGTGACCTGGTTCGAAGCGCGCGCCACGCGGCCATCCACCAGGTCGAAGAATCCCGACCCGATGACGACCAGGCCGGCGTAGAAAAACAGTCGGCGCTGGTTGTCGGCATTGGCGTATCCGAATAAAAACGCGGCGTAGGTGTTGACCACCAGTCCCATCACGGTCAGGGCGTTGGGATTGATGCGCGACAGAGCGAGCAGGCGCACGATAGCATCGAGCAAAACGCCACAGGCGCGTCCGAATCCGCTGGTCCAACTCATGTAGCGTCCCGTCATACAGCGCTCCACAGAATAGTGCGGCTCACGAAGTTGCGATTCATTCCGATTCCCGTTCCGGTTCCGGCAGTGCGTCCAGTTCCGCTTCCAGCTTGGCTTCAGCGAGATCGTGCATGGTGGAAAGCTTCAGGATTTCCATTTCGCGGCTGCCGCCGGGGGTGACAACCATGGCAGTGTCGCCAACTTTCTTATTCAGCAGAGCGCGCCCGATCGGCGAGGTGGTGGAGATTTTGCCGGCCGCCACGTCCGACTCTTCGCTCATTACGATCTTGTATTCCATCTCTTCATTCTTGGTGCCGTCGAAGATCGTCACCGTCGAGCCGAGGCCGACTTTGTCCTTGGGAATATTGTTCAGGTTGATCAGCGACAGGTCGGCTAGGCGTTTGCCCAGTTGACGGACGCGCGCCTTCAAGTACTCCTGGCGCTGCTTAGCCATGTGATACTCGGCGTTCTCGCTGAGGTCGCCCATGGCAACGGCCTTCTTGATCTCTTTGGGGATATCGAAGGCCAGCTCATGCTCGAGCGTGTTCAGCTCGTCCCGAAGCTTCTTCTTGATCTGCTCCGTCATCCTTGGCATTATAACCCTCGGCCATCGGGTAAGGGGCGCTTGCGGGGCGCAATTCACGTCGTGCCAGTCCGATCCAACCTCATCAACCGAAATGACTTAACCCGGACAACTGGACCTGATCTTGCTGCTGTGGGGACGGGGCCCCGCCACCACACAGCTTCTCGATTGCCTTAGCAACGGCGCTCAGCTAGACTAGACTTGGTACTTCGTACCCTCGGGCGAGGGCCCTCCATGAACGGCGACCGCGTATTCCACATCGGCGAGAAGGTCGTTTACCCCAACCACGGCGTCGGAATTATTGAACAAATCAGCAGCCGGACCATGGGAGCCACGGTCGAAAAGTTCTACCTGCTGAAAATCGCAGCCAGCAGCTTAAAGGTGATGGTGCCGTTCTCGAACGTCGGCAGCGTCGGGATGCGTCCGGTGGTGCGCAATGGCGAGGTGGAGAAGATTGTCGATTACCTCGCCTCCGGGGAATGCATTAACGCGGCCGACTGGAAAGACCGGTTTAAGGAGAATTCCGACCGCATGCGCACCGGGGCGCTCTCGGACGTGGCTGCGGTATTGAAGAGCCTGCTTATCCTGGGACAGGCTAAGTCGCTTTCCTTCCGCGAAAAGAAGATGCTGGAGCGCGCCCGGTTCTTGCTGGTCAGCGAAATCGCCATCTCGCGGAACTGCGAGGAGAATCTGATTGAACAGGCTCTCACCAAGGCTCTGACGAAGTGTAATCTGCGCTTCCCGGAAATTAGCGAATTTGCGTCCTGACCGCGCCCAGCCCCAATAACATCTTTTGTGACGTCCCTTGCGGGACTCGGCGTTCCCAGGTTCGCCTACCCAGCACTAACGGTCCCGCGCTCCGGTCGCGAAGCGACGGAACAGGATTGCCCGGCTCGTCAGCGGGCGGGGTGGGCTTCCATCCAGGATTGAAGAATCAAAATAGCGGCCATCCGGTCGACCGCCTGTCCCCGTTTTTTGATCGAAAGATCGGTTTCGCGCAGCAGACGGTTGGCTTCGGTCGAGGTCCAACGCTCATCCCACAGATGGACGGCTAAGCCGAAGTGGGCGTGCAGATCGTCGGCGAAACGGCGCATCTTTTCCGATTGCGTTCCTTCCGCGCCGCTTAAGCGCAGGGGCAGGCCGACCACAATCTCCCGGACTTCGTATTTTGCCAGCACTTGTCGCAGGGCCTCCAGATCGCGGCGTTTGTTCTGACGTTGGATCGTATCCAACCCCTGCGCGGTGATGCCCAGCGGGTCCGAGACGGCAACTCCGATTCGCTTCGAGCCGACGTCGAGGGCCATGATGCGACCGAGAACGGGGTTGCCGGGTGCGTGCATCCTTCAATTGTAGATGGCCCGGTTCCAGAATCACGTCGGTCTTTGAAGGATTCCCCCGTGGACCTTTGTGCCCCCTGGGGTTTCAGCCTTCTCAATCAACCACAGAGGGCACGGAGGCTCACGGGGGAGAACTTAGCGGATACGGTCCGCCTGCAATTCCGGTGGTGCAATTCCGTCGGCAGTGAGGCAGAATTGTTGGCCAGTTGCAGCGGGGGCGAGCAACCACAGTATGGAAAACACGGAAGCACGAAGCGGACATCACTGGTCGCTGACGCTGCTGGGCATGGCCCTGATCGTCATGTTCGCGTATTACGGCGAATCGGTGCTGGCGGTGCTGTTCTTTGCCATTCTGTTGAGCTTTATGCTCTCTCCGGTAGTGCAGGCGCTGGAGTACCTGCACGTTCCGCGAGCTCTGGCGGCACTGATCAGCGTGGTCGTGCTGCTGGCGATGATCTATGTCGTCACTGCGGCGTCCTACAATCAAGCCGCTATTTTCGCGGACAACGTTCCGAAGTATTCGCAGAAGATCCGTTCCACCCTGCAGCCCTTCCGGCAGCAGGCGGAGAATCTCGCGAAGACGGGCGAGGCGGTTGGCGAGCCCGAGCCCTCCAATGTGGTGCCGGTGCGGCAGGTGAAGAGCTGGACCGAGGTGCTCACCCACGGAGCCGGTACGTTGACCGACATCCTGCTGTCAGCGTCATTCATCCCGTTTCTGGCCTACTTTTTGCTGACCTGGCAAAGCCATGCGCGGTCGGCCACGGTGATGCTGTTTCCTTTGCGTCACCGGCACACGGCATTCGTCACTCTGGGGCTGATCGGGAAAATGTTGCAGAGTTTCATCGTGGGGAACCTGCTGATCGGGCTGCTGATTTCGGGCGTGAGCGTGGCCATTTTCGGATTGCTGCACGTTCCGTTCTTCTACTTCGTTGGCTTTCTCAGCGGCTTCCTCAGCCTGGTGCCGTACCTTGGAATCGTGCTGGCCATGGTGCCGCCAATCCTGGTCGGCCTGGGACAACTGGAGGCCGGAAGCCTGCTGCTGGTGGCGCTCTGCGTGGTCGGACTGCATCTTTTCGCGCTGAATGTTCTCTATCCGAAGCTGCTGGGCAGCCGCCTGAGGCTCAATCCCCTGGCAGTCACCGTCGCGCTGCTATTTTGGGGAGCGGTCTGGGGAGCAATCGGACTGGTGCTCGCCATCCCGATTACGGGCGCGATCAAGATTGTGTTCGACCACGTCGAGTCGATGAAACCTTATGCGGATTGGCTGGGGGAGTGAGGACCTCTCTAAGCTGGCCCGGGCTGCGTTCGGCTTGGACGACCGAATGCGGCCGTCCCTACGGGGCACGGGTCCCCTTCAGGACTTGGACTCTGGCTACTTTGTGGCAATCTGAAAAGGCCTCTACACTAGAATCTTGCGCACGCTGATCACGCTGTTTTTGCTTGTGGTTCTCGCCGCTGGCGGCTGGGCGGCGTTTCAGGTCTATGCCCCAGTCCTGCCGCCCGCGAATACTTCTCTACTCCTGCATACCGGGTATTCGACGCGGCGCATTGCGGCGGAATTGAAAAAGGCCGGGGTGATCCGCAACGAACTTGCTTTCCGGCTCTGGCACACGTTGCACCCCAAGCCATCGTTGAAAGCGGGTGAGTATCTGTTCGAGCGGGAAGCAACTCTTCCCCAGGTTTACAGCCGGATCGCGAGCGGCGATATCGCCTTTCACATGGTCACCATTCCCGAAGGCTACACAATGTTCGACATCGCCAAGGCGATGGAAGACGCGGGGCTCGGGTCGGCGGCCGATTTTGTTCATGTCGCCGAAACTCAGACCCAGTTGATCTCGGATCTTGCGCCGGAGGCCAAGTCGCTTGAGGGGTATCTCTTCCCCAACACCTACGAGTTCACGCGCACGCAAAGCTTGGAGGAAATGGCGGCAGTGATGGTCCACCAGTTCCGGGAGGTGGCGCAGCAGATTGGGCTGAACTCGGATGTCGCCAAGGTCGTGACTATGGCGTCGATCGTCGAAAAAGAAACTGCCGTCCCGGAGGAACGCTCGCGCGTGGCCAGTGTGTACTACAACCGACTGGAGCGGAGGATGGCCCTCGACGCCGATCCCAGCGTGATCTACGCTGAACAACTGGCAGGCACGTATCAGGGGAGCCTTCATCATGCCGACATGGCGGTGAACTCGCCGTATAACACTTATCGCTACCCCGGGTTGCCACCGGGGCCCATCGGCAATCCGGGGAGAAGCGCTCTGGAGGCCGCCATGCATCCCGACAGCACGAAGTTCTTTTATTTTGTTAGCGATGGCAACGGGCACCACCGCTTCGCCCGCAGCCTGGAAGAACACAACAAGAACGTAACCGCCTATCGTCGCGCTCTCAACCGCTCGGTGAACCAGTCGCCCGGCCCGCGGTAAGCGCTGAACCCTTCCCTGCCGTATACTAATCAGATATCAAAGCCACAAAAGTCCTTCCAGGTGCCGGAATAGGAATGTATCGTTCTCAGTTGCGTCTGATTTTTCTTCTACTTGTGTCGGCGGCCACCCTTCCGCTGAGCGGGTGCCTGTTCCGGACCCGTACGGTGGAGCGTCAGATCTCGGACCGGCCCCTGAAGTCCGCTACCCAGCAGGAACTGATCGAATACGTCAACACTGAGGCCGCCAAGATTCAGTCCATGCAGGCGACCGTGGATATAGACGCTTCGGCGGGGGACCCGAAAAACGGCCGCATCACCGATTACAAAGAGATTCGCGGCTACGTGCTGGCGCGCAAGCCGGCCATGCTTCGTATGAAGGGCCTGCTGCCGCTGGTGCGAAACACGGCCTTCGATATGGTGAGCAACGGGCACGACTTCAAGCTCTGGATCCCTCCGAAGAACAAGTTTGTCGTGGGCTTGAACGATGGCGACAACTACCAGCCTGACAAACGGCTGGAGAACTTGCGGCCGCAATACATTTACGACGCGCTGCTGATGCCGGAGATTGGCGGGGACGAGATTGCGGTGCTCGAAAACGGCTATGAAACCGTCCTGGACGCGAAGAAGCATAGGGTCGATCAGCCGAATTACGCCCTGGCGATCATCCGCAAGGGGCCGCAGGGATGGTATTTGTCGCGCAAGATCGAGTTCAGCCGAATCGATCTGCTGCCGCGCCGGCAGAGGATCTACGACCAACAGGGAAACGTCGCGACCGACGCTCACTACCACGACTACAAAGACTACGCGGGGACTACATTCCCGAGTACGATTGAGATCGAGCGCCCGCGGGAGGATTACGACATCACGCTCAGCATGGTCAAGCTGGAAATCAATCGCGCGCTGACCGACGATCAGTTTGCGCTGGAGCAGCCGCCTGGAGCCGAGGTGGTGCACCTCGATTCCGCCAACACCAGGGCGGCGGCGAAAGCGTCGGAAAGCCACAGGAGGTAGTTCTCCAGAAACAGCATGATGAATCGCATGATCGTGGGGAATTTGGTGCATCGGCCGGTACGCTCGCTGATCAGCATTGTGGCGGTAGCGCTGGAAGTGGCGATGATTCTGCTGATTGTTGGGTTCTCGCTGGGCATGCTGCAGGATTCACGCACGCGGACCGCGGGCATCGGGGCGGATGTGATCGTGCTGCCCCCGGGATCGTCTTTCATTGCCGGGCTGACCGGCAGTCCGATGCCGATCAAGGTGGCCGGCGTTCTGGCCAAATTGCCGCACGTCGAACACGTCGCCCCGGTGATCACGCAGGTCTCAACCGCTGGCGCGTTGGAGATCATCGCGGGAATCGATCTTCCGAGTTACGAGAGCATGTCGGGCGGCTTCCACTATCTGAAGGGCGGGCCGTTTCAGGGTCCGAATGATGTGTTAGTCGACGATCTTTTTGCCCAGTCCAAGCACTCCAAGGTCGGGGACACGATCGAGATTCTCAATAACCCTTTCCGCATCTGTGGCATTGTCGAGCGCGGCAAGGGTGGACGAAAATTCCTTCCCCTGAGGACCTTGCAGGATTTGACCGGCGGCAAGGATAAGGCCTCGGTCATGTACCTCAAGCTCGATGACCCCGCCAACGCGGATGTGGTGGTGGACGAGATCAAGCAGGTGCCGGGCATGGAACGCTACGTCGCCAGTTCGATGGCCACATACCTTTCCATGATGACCCCGACTCACATTCCCGGTCTTTCGACCTTCATCGACGTAGTGATCGGGATTTCGGTGGTCATCGGGGTCCTGGTGATTTTTCAGGCGATGTATACAGCGGTGATGGAGCGGACGCGCGAAATCGGCATTCTGAAGTCGATGGGTGCCTCGAAGCCCTATATCGTGAACGTGGTGCTCCGGGAAACGGCCCTGCTGGCCTTGGGCGGCATTCTGCTGGGCATCTTGGGGAGCGTGGTGGCGCGGGCCCTGATCCATAATAGGCTGCCCCTCACGCCCATGGTTCTGGCCGGGGGATGGATTGCCCGAGCCGCCTTGATCGCCTTGGCCAGCGCGGTTGCCGGCGCGCTGTATCCGGCGTTCAAGGCGGCGCAGAAGGACCCCATCGACGCGCTGGCCTACGAGTAGGGGGCGCCACTCCTCGATTTCGCTTTTGGTTCGCCCCATGGATGGCGGGTCTTTTCTCGCGAATAATTTTCCTCGCAAATCTGCGGAGAATGCACGATACTGCCGGTGCAACTGCACCGTGCTATAATCACGCGCCGTTACGCAGAAGCAGTGCAGTTGCGCAGACGGTTGTCCTAATTCCTGGCCCTGCTCGCGAATGCGTGCGGGTGACCGCAAATACGCAGGAGGAGATATGCGCTTCGATGATCCGACTCTGTATGGTCGGGACGATGAGACGGATGAGTTCAGCGACAGCGGCGCCTATGGCGAATCGCTGGAGGAAGATCTAGACGAAGAAGAAGAAGAGGAAGAAGAACCAGCCCTGGTGGAGGAAGACGACGAGCTTCCCGTGCCTCCGGAGCCTGTGGCACCCGGACCCGTAACTCCGTCGGGCGGCGGCCAGGGTGGGCCGCCTAAGAAGAAGGCCCCTGCCAAGAAAGCTCCACTCAAGAAGGCGCCTGCCAAGAAAAAGGCTGCCAAGAAGCCAGCCGCCAAGAAAAAGGCCAAACCGGCGAAGAAGAAGAAAGCGGCGAAGAAGCCAGCCCGGAAAACGGCAAAGAAGAAAGTTGCGCGCAAGAAAGGCCGCCGTTAGCGGCTCGCGCGATCCGCGAAAATGATGGCGGAAGCCCGGCTCTGCCGCCGGCTTCCGCCATCTCACTCACTTTGCTTTTCTTCTTCGGCCACGATCGCTTCCGCTTCGATTTCCAGAAGCATATCTGGAGAAACCAGCGCCGTGATCGCCATCATGGTGCTCGCCGGACGAATGTCGCGGAAAAACTCGCCGTGCGCTTTTCCTACTTTTTCCCAATCCGCGATGTTGGTAAGGAACACGCGGGTGCGAACCACATCTTTCAGGGAAGCTCCGGCCCGCTCCAGCGCGCGTTCAATGTTCTTGAGGGTCTGAACCGCCTGCGCGTACACGTCGCCCCCGCCGACGATTTTGCCGTCGGCTCCAGTTGCCGTTGTGCCCGCAACATGAATGTGTGCGCCGACTCGAACCGCACGAGAGTAACCGACAATCGGCTCCCACGGCGTTCCGCTTGAGATGTTGATTCGCTCCACTATGCCTCCGCTTTTCTTGGTGTTTCTTGTGAATAGATTCCGGGAACCAACTTTTCGATCCACACCATGCGAAAATTAGCAGCCCCCTGCTTCGTTTGCCAACAGATACCCCCGAAACGCCGCGCCCCGCACGAACGTCTAACAATATAGTGGCTCAATGGTTACTTGCATTGATCGTGGATTCACGGTATCTAATCCGCACGAGTTCTTGTTCCGATAGAAATAAGAGGGGCCAGGGTTCGAGAAGGAAGCAGGGGCCATGGAGATTCCGGAGACGCATCCGCTACAGCAGTTGTTCGTTGAACTGGTCGGACGTCACTACGCCCAGGAGATTGGGATTCGCGATCCGCAAGTCGTCGGTTACGTCGCGCATCTGTTGTCGGAGTTTTGCGATGTCGAGCAGCTGTTGAAAATCCGCAATGCGGCAGGGAAGCCGCTGAACGACGTAGGCGAGATGCTGATCGAGTCGGACCCGATCTACGGCCCGGCGCCCTCGTTCGACCGCGAGCGCCAGGTCCGCAAGCACATCGGCGACTTTACGCTGTTCTACGCCGGCATGTTTCCGGAGAGCATCAACCACTATCGCCTGCGCCGGCAGCGAGTCGAAAATTTCGTGGATTGGGTAAAAGCCGGAAAAGAAAGCTACTACATCGTTTCGAAGTTCGAAGACTTCGAATACGCCAAGGTGGCGCCGCTGTTCGCGCAACTCTCGCAGAGATTCGAGCAGTGCGTCTATGGGCTGAATTTGGTGAAGAACGAGCTTGAGGTGATGCAGCACCCGATCGCGCGGATGAGCAACGAGCTCATTATGTAGGATGGTTTCAGGAACCTCTACGTTGACCGTCCCAAGTCTCTTTCGCCTCTTATCGCTTATCGCCCTTCTCGCGACCGGACTGACACCTACCGGTAACGCCCAGCAAACTGGTGGGAGATCGGAACAAGCACTCTCCCGAGATGTGCTGTGCGTACTCGCAGTCGATAGCCCCGTCTGGCAACCCGGCAAGCCTGCTCGAATTTCTGTACGACTGGAGAACCTCACTGACAGGGACTTGAAATTTGAAACGGTTCCTGAATTTGATCTATCCGGGTTTGGGACGGTTCCTCATGATCTATACGGGAAAGACGACTACTCGGCTCCCACTAATATCGTCGAAAACAAGCCGATCAAAACCCGAAAAGTCGGTAGCGACGGCATGGAGCCAGTGCCCATCAAGGTTCGGTTAGCGAAGAACAGCGTCTCCGTTTTTCAGGTCGATGCTGCTGCAACCCTTTGGCAGCGAACGATCTCATCCAACTGGCCGAACAGTTCCCTGAGCATCGTTCCCCCTGGCCCTTACTCGTTGCGATTGGAGTTCAGCATCAGCGGAAATCTGGTCAGGTCCAACAGAGTGAAGATAGTGATTGGGGAAAAGGTTCCTAGCCAACACTGACGCGCAGCAACTGTTCATCGAGCTTCATGTCGGAACGGATCGTACTAACCGGCGCCCAACTATTTCGAAGTTCCCTTCTAGCACAATCCTGATCGCTTCGGAGTATGCGATGTGTTCCTGCTCCAGAATGCGCGCCGCTAGCGTGTGCTCGTCGTCGGAGTCGAGCACGGGCACGGTTCTTTGCACAATGATGGCGCCGTGGTCGAGTTCCTCATCCACAAAATGCACCGTGCAGCCGGACACTTTCACACCATAGACGAACGCCTGTTGCTGTGCTTCAAGTCCTGGGAATGCAGGCAGCAATGACGGATGGATGTTGAGAATCTTTGCTGGGAACTGCCGCACGAACCAGGGCGAGAGCAGACGCATGTAACCGGCGAGGCAGATGAGGTCGACTTGGTTGTCCACGAGCGCAGCCACAACTTCGCGGTCGTGCTCCTCGCGTGGCCTGCCTTTCGATGGAATGACGAGCGCGTTGAGACCGCGCTGGCGGGCGGTTTCGATGCCGGGAGCATCGGCGCGGTTCGAAATCACGACCGCAATGCGGACATTGGGAATCCGGCCAGCCGCAATGCTGTCGGCGATGGCCACAAAATTGGAGCCGCGTCCGGAAAGGAGAATGCCGAGGTTTTTCATCAGGACAATATTATTCACCACGGAGGCACAGAGGCACGAAGAAAACTTGCGCGGATTACAGCTCACTCAGAATGGTAGCAGTCCCGCTTCTCAATGGTAGCAGTCCCGCTTCTCAAGTGTTGGTTTTCCTGTTATCCGACCGGACTTGGAATCAATGGTCCGGGGATAGGACATGCTCCAGCATTCGCGCGGCTGGTAGCGCTCCCCGTCAAACTTGAAAACGGTCAGATCCGTATCGAAGGCCGAACCGTGTGCTCCGGTCACAATGTCGCGGTATCCGTGAGACCGGGTGTTCTCAACACTGAAGACCTGAACCATATTGGTCACAAGCAAGCGCCGGTAGCCGTCTGTCGACTTTTCATAAACCCAAAACGAGCAGTTCCCAGTCGGTGAGCATTGGCATTCGCCAACGCCTTGCACAATAATCTGCGTCCTTCCGTTCAAAGCGAGCTTCATGAAGCGTAGGCTAGATCTGTGCTCAACATCTACGGGTTTGGCGCAAACCTCGCCCCCCGCACTTGCCTTAGCATCCGATTTCAGAACCTCTAAGAGTTGTTTGGAGATCCGGCGGGGAGCGACGGAAAGTTCTTCTAGATGTCTTGGCTGCCACTGAGACTTCTGCGCCGCAGAGGGATTGCTCAGGAAGGTAGCGACAAGCACGCAGCCCTGAAAACACTTCATTAGGATCGCTTTCAGCGGCATTCAGGTTTAACTTTCACCTCTGCAATCTGACCTCAGACCTCTGCAATCAACTGAACATCACCTTGCGATCGCCCTTGACGATGCGGCCGACGCTGTAAAACTTTTCTCCGGCGCGCTCCAGCAGCGTCTGCGCTTTCTTGAACTTCTTGGCGGGAACCACGATCAGCATGCCGAGTCCCATGTTAAAGGTGCGAAGCATTTCTTCCTCGGTGACGTTGCCGAGTTTCTGCAGATGTTCGAAGATGGGAAGAACCGGCCAAGTGCCGCGTTCGATCACGGCCGACGTGCCTTTGGGCAGCACGCGGGGCAGGTTTTCGGTGATGCCGCCGCCGGTGATATGCGCCAGGGCCGCGACACACTCGCCCGCCATCATCTTCCGAACGATCGACCAGTAGCTGCGATGGGTCCGCATGAGTTCGTTGCCGACTTTGTTCTTGATCTCGCTGACAAAAGTTTCCAGAGAATAGCCGGCAACTTCGAAGAGCAGTTTGCGAGCCAGCGAGTATCCGTTGGTGTGCAGGCCGTTGGAGGGCAAGCCAAGAACGCAATCCCCCACCTGCACGTCTTTGCCGCTGATGATCCGGTCGCGTTCGACCACTCCGACGATGAATCCGGCAAGATCGTATTCGCCTTCGGGATAAAACCCCGGCATTTCCGCGGTCTCGCCGCCGATCAGGGCGCAGCCGTTATGCTTGCAGGCTTCTGCCAGGCCGCCAACAACTTTTTCGGCGACCTCGGGATCCAGGGTTCCAGTGGCCAGGTAGTCCATGAAAAACAACGGCGCCGCACCCTGTACCGCGATGTCGTTCACACAGTGATTCACCAGGTCGCCGCCGACGGTGTGGTGCATCTTCATGTCGAAGGCCACTTTCAACTTGGTGCCCACGCCATCCACGCTTGAAACCAGCACCGGATCAAGATACTTCTTGTCGACCGAGAACAACCCGCCGAATCCGCCAATCTCGCTCAGCACGCCCTTGGTAAAAGTTTTGTGGGCCAGATACTTGATACGCTGCTTGGTGCGGTTGCCACGATCGATGTTGACACCGGCATCGGCGTAGGTGATCGGGTCGTTTTGGACGTTGGGATTCTGAGCCACTGTTTTAGTCCGTCATTGCCTGGGTGGAGAGATCTGGTGCGCCACCGAGCCGGGGGAAGCATTTCAGGCGCAAGAGATTTTAGCACGTCTGGAGTTGCCTCCGGCGGGACAGGGTTGGCTGCGAAAAGAAAACCCCGACCAGAGCCGGGGTAGAAACCGAAACGATATGGAGAGCTTACTTCTTCATGTCGTCCTTCTTCATGTCGTCTTTCTTGGTGGCGTCTTTCTTAGCGGCGGGTTTCTTTGCTGCTTTCTTCGCTGCGGGTTTTGCTTTCTCTTCCTTCTTGTCCGCCGGTTTGTCCGCGGGTTTGTCAGCTTGGGCAAAGGCAAACGAAGACATCGAGAGGGAGAGAGCAATGGCAAACATCAACGCGAGCGACTTCTTCATATTTGGAAGCTCCTTTTGAGTGTTTCTATCGACAGACCAACTCCCGGAGACTGCGACGTGATGGTCGGTTCCGGGTGCAGCGGAATTGTAGACCTTGGGCGAGGGTTTTCCAAGCACATTGGCGAACTAGCTTTATAATGCTGGTCCGACTCTTTTCTTCAGGAGACAAGCATGAGAATTCTGACCGTTCTTCTTTTTGCCGCGCTGACGATTCCGTTTGCGGCGGCGCAGCAAAACCAAGACGCGACGCCGGAGAGCACGAAGCAGGCCGCGTCCAAGAAAGACAAGAAACCAGCACCGGCGAACACCGCAACTCCGGATAAGGCCGCTGAAAGCGGCAAGCCCGCAGAGCCGCCCCAACCAGACTCCGGAGAAGCTACGGATAAAGACAAGGAAGAACACTACGATGTGGCCGAAGTCCCGCCCGTGATCACGCATCACCAGATCGCGCTGAACGGCAAGACTCTCAATTACACGGCGACAGCGGGGAGGCTTCCCATCAAGCGCGGCGACGGCAAGACGGAAGCTGAAATGTTCTTTGTCGCCTACACGCTCGACGGACAGGAGGCCGCAAAGCGTCCCTTGACGTTTTCGTTTAACGGCGGCCCTGGCTCGGCTTCGGTGTGGCTGCACATGGGGGCGCTTGGACCGAAGCGCGTGGTTCTGCAACCGAACGGCTTCATGCCGGCGGCGCCCTATCGTCTGGAAGACAACCCCGACACGCTTCTTGATCGCAGTGACATTGTCATGGTGGATGCCATGGCCACGGGTTATTCTCGCGCTGCAACCGCCGAACTCACCAAGAAGTTCCTGGGCGTAAAAGGCGACGTACAAGCCTTCGGAGAATTCATCCGCCTCTATATCTCCCGCTACGATCGTTGGAGCTCTCCCCTGTTCCTGCTGGGGGAAAGCTACGGCACGACGCGCGCCGCTGGCATTGCCGGGTATTTAGCCGATCATGGCATCGCTTTCAACGGCGTGACGCTGCTCTCGATGGCTCTGGATTTCCAGACGCTCGAATGGAACAAATCGAACGACCTGCCTTACTTTCTGCTGGTGCCCACGTTCAACATGATTGCCGGCTACCATCACAAGCTGTCCGCCGATCTCACCCAGGATGTGGCGAAGACTCGTGAAGAAGTCGTGCGCTGGTCGTCGAATGATTACGCGCTCGCTCTGGGCAAAGGCGACGCCATGACGCCGGAAGAACGCCGCAAGATCGTCGAACAACTATCACGCTACATCGGGCTGCGTCCGGAAGTGATCGAGGCGCACAACTTGCGTATTGACGTTCCCACCTTCACCCGGGAGTTGTTGCTCGATCAGAAACTGGTTGTCGGCCGCCTCGATGGCCGTTTCAGCAGCCCCAATCCCGACGGCGATCGTTTCTACGATCCGACGGGCGCAGCCATTCTGCCGCCCTACACCTCGGCGTTCAACAACTACCTGCGGACTGAACTGAACTACAAATCCGACATGCCCTACCGTGTGTTTGCCTACGACCAGCCGGGCTTCCAAAACTGGGAGTGGGGCAATGCCGTGGAAGGCTTTCCCAGCACGGCGGGCGGATTGCGATCGGCCATGATCAAGAATCCGTATATGAAGATTCTCGTGATGGAAGGCTACTACGACCTGGCCACACCCTTCACCGCCGCGAACTGGACCATGGATCACCTGAACCTCGACGCGCAATATCGCCAGAATGTTTCGTACGCGAACTACAACTCAGGACATATGGTGTACATCGATCGCGCCGAACACAACAAGATGAAGAAAGATCTGGTGGAGTTCATGGAGAAGTGCCTGCCGAAATAGCTCACGTGCTCGTGTGGGGACGGGCGCCCTCGCCCGTCCAAGCCGAGCGAAGCTCGGCAGCTGCTTGCGCCAAAAGTAACCGTGCATTCGCCACAATGCTGAATGCTGAACCCATGCGCGCCGCCGTCATCTTCGGGTTGGGAACCTCGCCGGCAGACCTGAAGCCGTTTCAAGCCGGCTCTCCAACCGAGTGGCTGGAGGGGCTCCCCGCTTCCTCCAGCGACGCCGACGCCATTTTGATTCTTGGCGGAGACGGCACGATTCATCGTCATCTCCCAGCGCTGGTGCGCCTCCAACTCCCCGTGCTGATCGTTCCGGCAGGGAGTGGGAATGATTTTGCCCGTGGACTGAACCTGCGCTCGATGCGAGACTCCTTGCGCCTGTGGCGTGATTTCGAGTCGGGGAAAATTCAGGCGCGGGCAGTCGATCTCGGGGTCATCGTTCCATCCGCTTCGCCGGAGCGCACGCACTATTTCTGTTGCGTGGCCGGGTGCGGCCTGGACTCAGCCGCCGCGCGGCGCGCCAATCAGATGCCCCGCTGGCTGCGCGGACATGGCGGCTATGCCCTGGCGTTGTTGCCGCTGCTGCTGAAACTTCCTGCTGTCTCGATGCGGCTGACGCAGTTCAGTGGTAACGAGCGCACCGAAGCGGAAAAACTCACCTTGCTTGCCGCATTCGCCAACACGCAGTTCTACGGCGACGGCATGCGCATCGCGCCGGAAGCAGATCCCGCCGATGGCAAGCTCGACATTTGCCGCATCGACACACTGAATCCCTTCAAGCTGTTTTGCATGTTTCCCACGGTGTACTTCGGGCGTCATCTCCTTGTGCCCGAAGTGGAATACTCGCGGGCCGAACGAGTTCACGTGCAGACCGAAACTCCGATCGAGATGTATGCTGACGGAGAGTTTGTGTGCGAGACGCCCGTCGAGATTTCCGTGGCCCCGGGCGCGTTGCGCGTGATTATGCCTGCGTAGGGGCGGACGCCCTCGTCCGCCCTGCGGGGCAAACTAGGAATAAGTCATCCGGTGGAGCGACGGGCGTCGCGCCCGTCCGGCCGGGCGGGGACGCCCGGCGCTCCACTAGCGAACTCGGCCGTACCGCGCATCGAGCGCCAGGTTCAGCTCGAGTACATTCACGCGCGGTTCGCCGAGGAATCCCCATTGCCGGTTCTCAGTGTGATCCGCAACCAGGCGCGTGACGTCAGCTTCCGGAACCTTGCGTTCCGCAGCCACACGTCGAATCTGGAATTCGGCCGCTGCGGGCGTGATATCGGGATCGAGTCCTGAGGCTGATGTCGTCACCAGATCGACAGGTATGGGAACGCCGGGACTCTCGGCTTGCAACTTGGCGACGTCTCCATTCACGCGAGTCACTAACTGCGCGTTGGTCGGACCGAGATTTGAGCCACCGGAGGCGGTGGCATCGTAGCCTGCGACACCCGCGGCGGACGGCCGCGAATGAAAATAGCTCGGCCCAGAAAATGGCTGTCCGATCAGGCGCGAGCCAATGACCACTTCGTCTTTTCCGCGGATGAGCTGGCCGTTGGCCCGCTTGGGGAACATCAGTTGCGCGAGCCCAGTCACCAGCAAGGGATACAAAATTCCCAACAGCACCGTCGTCGCGATCGTCATCAGCACTGCCGTAATCAGATTTTTCTTCATAGTCTTCTCGATTCAATGACCACTGACCGCTATCCACAGCCACTAAATCAGCTTGATGCCGGTGATGAACATGTCGATCAGCTTGATGCCGATGAACGGGACTACCAGTCCGCCGAATCCATATACGAGCAAGTTTTGCCGCAGCAGCGATTCGGCGCTCATCGCCTTGTACTTAACCCCTCGCAGCGCCAGCGGAATCAAGGCGACGATGATGAGCGCGTTAAAAATAACGGCGGAAAGGACTGCCGACTGCGGCGTCTGCAGCCGCATGATGTTCAGCGCATTCAGCACGGGAAAGGTTCCGGCAAACATGGCCGGAATGATCGCGAAATACTTGGCCACGTCGTTCGCAATAGAAAAAGTGGTGAGCGCTCCGCGCGTCATGAGCAACTGTTTGCCGATCGCCACGACTTCGATGAGCTTGGTGGGATTCGAGTCCAGATCCACCATGTTTCCAGCCTCTTTCGCGGCTTGCGTGCCGGTATTCATGGCGACACCAACGTCGGCCTGAGCGAGCGCGGGCGCATCGTTGGTGCCGTCGCCGGTCATGGCGACCAGTTTGCCGTCGGCCTGCTCGCGGCGAATCAGATCCATCTTGTCCTTCGGAGTCGCTTCCGCCAGAAAATCGTCGACACCCGCCTCGCGCGCGATTGCCGCCGCCGTCAGCGGATTGTCTCCGGTGATCATGACGGTCTTGATCCCCATGGCGCGCAGTTGATTGAAACGCTCGCGCATCCCGCCTTTGACGATGTCTTTCAGATAAATCACGCCCAGCGCCCGCTGATTCTCCGCGACCACTAGCGGCGTTCCTCCCGAGCGCGCGATTTGTTCCACGCTCGCCTGAATCTCGCGCGGCAGCGATGTGCCGAACTGATGTAGGTATTTTTCAATGGAGTCGACTGCTCCTTTGCGAATCTCGCGGCCATCGAGATTTACGCCCGACATCCGAGTTTGCGCGGTGAAGGGGACAAACACGGCTTCGCGCGAAGCCAGGTCGCGTCCGCGCAGACTGTACTTCTCTTTCGCCAGCACAACAATCGACCGGCCTTCGGGCGTTTCGTCGGCGAGCGAGGAGAGTTGAGCGGCGTCGGCCATCTCCGCCGCGGTAATTCCCGGCGCCGGGATGAACTCCGCTGCCTGGCGGTTGCCGAGCGTGATCGTTCCCGTCTTATCGAGCAGCAAGGTGTTCACGTCCCCAGCCGCTTCCACGGCGCGCCCGGACATCGCCAGCACATTGTGCTGCACCAAACGGTCCATGCCGGCAATGCCGATCGCGGAGAGCAGACCGCCGATCGTCGTCGGAATCAGACAGACCAGCAGAGAGACGAGTACAAATACCGTCTGCGGCGATCCCGAGTAAATCGCGAAAGGCTGCAGCGTAACCACCGCCAACAGGAAGATGATGGTCAGGCCCGCCAGCAGAATGTTGAGCGCTATCTCGTTTGGAGTCTTTTGGCGCTCGGCGCCTTCGACCAACGCGATCATCCTGTCGAGGAAGGTTTCTCCCGGATTCGATGTAATGCGGACCTTGATCAGGTCGGAAAGCACGCGCGTGCCGCCGGTGACCGCCGACCGGTCTCCTCCAGCTTCGCGAATCACGGGCGCGGATTCTCCGGTGATCGCGGACTCGTCCACCGAGGCTACGCCTTCGATGACTTCACCATCGCCGGGAACGAATTCGCTCGCGGCCACCATCACGATATCGCCCGAGCGCAGCTTCGAACTCGGCACGGTTTCTGTGGTTCCGTTCGCAAGCAGGCGCTTGGCCACGGTTTCAGACCTGGCTTTGCGCAAGGTGTCGGCTTGCGCCTTGCCGCGGCCCTCGGCCATAGCTTCCGCGAAATTCGCGAACAACACCGTGAACCAAAGCCAGAGCGTGATCTGGAGATTGAAGCCGAAGCTCTGTTTCCCGCGGAATAACAGCACGGTCGTCACCACGGCGCCGACCTCGACCACAAACATGACGGGATTCTTCATCATGGTGCGGGGATCGAGCTTGACCGCGGCATCGAATAGCGCCCGCCGTATGATTTTTGCGTCCCACAAACTCTTGCTCTTCTTTTCTGCCATGTCTTACCTCAGAAGCTCAACCCTAGGAAGTTCCGCCTCAGAAAGTCTTCCCTGCCATCATCAGCAGGTGTTCGAGTACAGGTCCCAAACTGAGAGCCGGAAAGAATGTCAGCGCTCCGACAATCACAATCACCGACACCAGCAAAATGGAAAACAGGGGCGTGGTAACCGGGAACGTTCCCGCCGAAGCAGGCACGGTTTTCTTTCTTGCCAGGTTGCCGGCAATCGCCAGCATGGGAATGATCATGAAAAATCGTCCCACCAGCATCGTCATCGCGCCCGCGGTGTTGTACCAAAGCGTGTTACCGTTCAGTCCCGCGAACGCGGAACCGTTGTTCCCTGCCTGGGAAGTGAACGAGTAGAGGATCTGCGTCAAGCCGTGTGGACCGGGATTGCTGATGCTCGAGGTACCAAATCCCTCGACCGACGAGATGCCGGTGAGCACCAGAATGATCAGCGGGAAAACCAGCGTGACCAGCATCGCCATCTTGACGTCGTAGGCTTCGATCTTCTTGCCGAGATACTCGGGCGTGCGCCCGACCATAAGTCCGGCAATGAACACCGACAGCACCACATAAATCAAAATGCCGTACAGGCCAGCGCCCACCCCGCCAAAAACGGTCTCGCTGAGCATGATGTTGACCAGCGGAACCATTCCGCCCAGCGGTGTATAGGAATCATGCACGCCGTTGATGGCACCGCAACTTGCGTCGGTGGTGACGGTGGCAAACAACGCTGAATTGGCAATACCAAAGCGCACTTCCTTGCCCTCCACGTTGCCGCCCGGCTGCAGCGCGGTGGCGTGTTGGTCGACTCCGTGGAGCAAAGGATTACCTCTGGCCTCGGCCCAGTAAGCGGTTGTAACCCCGCACAGAAACAGAATCGCCATCGCGGACCAGACTGCCCATCCGTGGCGCTGCGAACCTGTCATACGCCCCAGCGTGTAAGTAAGGCCTGCCGGAATCGCGAAGATGGAAAGCACTTGCAGCAAATTACTAAGTGGTGTGGGATTTTCAAAGGGATGGGAGCTGTTGGCATTAAAGAAGCCGCCACCGTTCGTGCCCAGCATCTTGATCGCTTCTTGAGAAGCAACCGGGCCCTGGGCGATAGTTTGGTCGGTCACGGTGTCCATCACCGCTTTGCCATCCGGCCCAACCATCGGTTTGCCGTCCGTTCCAGTTTTCTGGACCTGTTGCGGCTCGATCAGCTTCACGGTGTCATAGGGCCTGAGGTTCTGCACGACTCCCTGCGAAACGAGGAGCAGAGCATAAACGACGCAGGCCGGCAGCAGCACCCACAGGGTGGAGCGGGTCATGTCGACCCAGAAATTGCCGATGGTCTCTTTTTCCTTGCGCGCGATGCCGCGAACGAATGCGATGGCCAGCGCAATCCCCACCGCCGCCGACGCGAAGTTGTGGTAGGCCAGTCCAGCCATCTGCGTGAGATAGCTCATGGTCGACTCGCCTGAATAGTTCTGCCAATTCGTGTTGGTGGTGAAGGACGCAGCGGTGTTAAAGGCCAGTGCCTGGGCAACTGCACCGAACTTCTGCGGATTCCATGGCAGCCACTGCTGTACCCGCTCGATCAGATAGAGCAGCAGCATGGAGGCGCCGCTGAACAGCAGCATGGTGAAAGCGTATTCGGTCCAGCGCATCTCGTGCTTTTCATCGACTCCGGTCACGCGATAGAGCAAACGCTCAATCGGCCGAACCACGGGGTCGAGAAAAGTGCGCTCGCCGCTGAACACTCTTGCCATGTACACGCCGAGCGGCTTCGTGATCGCCAGAATCAGAGCTAGAAATACGCCGATCTGTATCCAGCCATTGGTTGTCATCTCAGAAGTTCTCCGGTCTTAGCAACGCATAGAGCAGGTAGACCATCAACCCCGCACTTACAATCAGCATGATGATCGATTCAGCATTCATATTGATTTGCCTCGCGATTTGTCCTCAGCGAATTCGATCGCAGAATTGCACATAACCAAGCGACAGCACGAAGAACGCTATCGCGACCGCGACAAAGATCAGGTCTTGCACAAAGCCTCCTCCAAATGACGATCAAGTACGTGTCACTTCTTCGTGACAATCAAAATTTAACCATGATGGCGAAGTCGACGAACGACTCGTCCTTGCGCAGATCGGGGAACCATACGCTGCTGGTATTGCCGGGGCTTCCGCAGACTGTTTCTGCGTTGCTGAGGCTCGTGGTCATGGACGAATTTCCATTCATGCAGGCATAGTACTGGGGAAATCCGTTGTTGGTATAAGGAACTCCGTTCGAGCCCGGTGGCGTAATTCCGCCGCGACCCGTCCAATACGGCACGCTGGCGTGGCGATAGTCGTACTCCCAGCGGAAGGTGATCCACTGTTTGGGCATGTAATCGAATGTGATCGAAGAATCCCAGGCCTTGAAGGGGTCCCCGGGATTTCCGGTGAAGTAGGGTGCGTTGATGGCCGCGGAGGGGGCCGTCTCGCCATTGATGGGGGGCACCAAGACCAGATAGCGTCCCGGATTGTTGATCTGGCCGCCGCCGACGGTCAATCCATAAGTGTCCTTCTTGAACCAGGCGCGGTTGTAGAGCATGTAGCCGACGAAGCTTTGCTTGGGGCCACCCTTGGTATTGCCGTGGCAGCTCACCCCGCCGCCAAATTCGCACCCCAGATCGCCAGTGAAGGAAAACGCCATCTTGTCGAGGCGGTTTCCCGGTTTGTCGTAATACTTGATCTCGATACTGTCATCGGTGTGGATGCGGCCGCGCTTCGGTATGTAGAGGTCGTCGTGGCCAAGGCCGTAATTGTTGGAGATGATATTTACCCAGGGTCTGGGGGTCCACTTGATCTGTCCACCCAAACCCTTCCTCGAATTGGCAGAGGCGTACGATTGCCACCCATTGATGATCCAGGGTTCGATCTTCAAGTGGGGCGTGGGAAAGACCTGTATCCTGAGGCCTTCGAAAAACCAGGGCGTGTTGGAGGACACGTAGGAAGGCTGATAGGCCCAATTGTCCGCATTGTAGTAGCTGAACAGGCCAATGTAAGACAAGAAAATCCCGGCGTCGATGTTGATCCCGTCCAACGCGTTGATGTGATAACCGCCATAGGCTTCCGCCAGGTAGCGGTGCGCCTCGTTGAGATTCCATTGGCCCTTGGCGTAACTGGGATCATTGCGCACGGTGGTGGTGGAATACATGCCATACTGCGTCATGAATCGGGCGCGGACATTGTCGTAGTGGAAATCGCCGCCGATGCCGAGCTGCTCCAGCTGGATTTCATTGGTCCGAAACAGTTCGCTCGACCCGCCCATTGAGCTATCGACTGGATTGTTGAAATCGTAGTTGTAGGTGATATCGGCGCGGATTTCCGGAGTAAAGAACTTTGAATCAAACGCAGTATCTTTATTGCGCGGGTTGCCATTGAGCCAAGTCCAGTCCCAATCGGAGAAAGGGGCGACCTTTTCCACTTTTGTAGGGGCCGTGGCCGCGGACTGGCTCGACATTTGCGCCACCGCGGCCGGCGCCACAGCCGGCGAGACTTCCATCACGCTTGCGGGAGTTCCCGCCGCCGGAGATGGCTCTGCCGCCACCGCACGAACCTTCAGCTCCGCTTCGAGCTGCGCAATGCGCTTCTTCATGGCATCCAGCTCTTGCATGATCTCTTGCTGTGTTGGCTGACTTGCTGCGCTCGCCGTTTGGTCGGGCATCCCCGAAGCGATGGCCGGAACATCTTTGCCCGTTTGCCGGCCAGTTTGTAGACCGGTCTGTTGACCATGGAGCGGCAGCGTCAGCGTCGCCGCGATGGCTACGATGAGGGCCGCCCCTTTACCAGTTACGACAACGCGTTTACACAAGTAGTTCTCGACATTCATAATTGTTCGCTCTCCATGTCGCTGAGCTGGATTGGACTTGACAGAATGAGTTCTTAGCGGTTGCGGTGCGGACTCTTTCCTTCTTGCCGTAGACTCTCCCCCTCTTTCAGAAGAGCGGCTAGAAACCACAGCATGAAAACCAACGCACCACACAACGATCCGAGGACCAGGTTCATTCCGACCGTCCGGGCATAGGTGTCAGGAAGCCGC
>CAWABC010000103.1:0-12907 GCA_963780105.1 uncultured Acidobacteriaceae bacterium | reverse complement strand
GGTTGAAGTCCTCTATGAATGCCGCGAACTGCTCGAGGACGTGACCTTTCCGACGGTGCGCCGCTGGCGCGAATCCGGTGGGAAGGTCGTCGGGCATTTCCAGGTCTATTTTCCCGAAGAAATCGTTCACGCTGCAGGGATTCTGCCGTTCAAGGTTTGTGGCGCTCCGATCGCGGCGGTTCACGCGGACTCGCATTTCGGTTCGTATCTCTGTTCGATCCTGAAGACGTCGCTGGAGCTGGCCCTGAGTAAGACGATCGAGTTCGACATGTTCGTCACCCATCCCATCTGCGATGCCGCGCGCAATCTCGGCGCGGTGTGGGGCCGCGACTTTCCTTATCCTTGCCAGATTCTCTATCTTCCCCAAAACGCGAACTCGCCGGCCGCAGTCACCTATCTTCGCCATGAGTATGCCCGGCTGCAGCGCAGCATCGAGGCGATCGCCGGGCGGGCGGTGACGGAAGACGACCTCCGCCGCTCTCTGGCTGTGTATAACCGGAATCGCTTTTTGCTGCGGGAATTGTATGCGCTCAAGCGCACGACGCCGTGGCTGGTTGCCGCGGACGAAGCGTACATTCTTATGGCCATCGGGGGAATGATCCCGCGCGAGGAACACAACGAGCTGCTCGAAACCGTGCTGCCTCTGCTGGCGGCCAGGCCCAACAAGAAGCAGGACAAGATCCGCCTGGTTTTTGAGGGCGGCTTCTGCGAGCAGCCACCGCTCGATCTGATTCGCGCCATCGCCCGCTCCTGCTATGTCGTCGATGACGATCTGCTGATCGGATTGCGCTGGATTCTGGAAGATATCCCCTTGGAAGGCGATCCGCTGTTGAACCTTGCCACCGCCTATCTTGAGAACAGTTCCTACAGCCCGGTGCAACACGATCTCCGCAAGCCCAAGGAAAAGATGTTGATCGAGCGCATCAGGAATTCGCAGGCGGAGGCCGCCATTCTGGTCGCCGCCAAAATGTGCGAGCCCGGCCTGGAGGAACAGGTCGCCTACTTGCACGCGCTGGACAAGGAAGGCATCCCGTACTTCATCAGCGAATTTGAAGAAAAGATGACCAGTTTTGACCATCTGGAAATTCAGCTGGAGACTTTCGTGGAAAACATTCTGTTCAATTGAGGACGGATTGCCTGAGGAAGACTGCCCGAAGAAAGGTTCAGGAAGGATTGCCCAATGAGCAATGAGCAACAACCGGACGGAATTGTCGGCCGCGGAAATCGCGAGGGGGCCGACCTGTTTCGTCAATGGTTCTCGGAATTGAACCGCACCGCGGATCAGGGCGGCTCGGCCGCCTACGTTTTCGTGATGGGCAGCATGTGCGAAATCTTGCGCACCTTTAATCTTCCCGTCGTATTTCCGGAAATCAACTCTTTGCAAATGGCGGTGCGCCGCGTGGCCCACGAATACCTCAACCAGGCCGAGGACTACGGTTACTCACCCGATATCTGTGGCTATGTGAAGGCGGACGTGGCCGTGCAACTGCGCGGCGGTGAACACCCCATGGGCCGGATCCCGAAACCTTCGATTGCAGTGTTAACCAACGCCTGCAATACCTACATCAAGTGGGCGGAAATCTGGGAGCGGATGTATCACATTCCGGTCTTCACCCTCGACATACCGGGCACGCGCGCGGCGGGGACGCAGACCTGGAAGGGCGATCCCGACTTCGAAAATGACCGGCGCTACGTGCAAGCCCAGATTTCCGAACTGATCGCGCTGTGCGAGCGCGTGACCGGCATCCGGTTCGACATTGACCGGCTCCGCGAGGTCATGGGTTGCGCCAACGAAATGTCGCGGGGCTGGAAACGGGTCCTGGAGTTCAACAAGAGCCGCCCGTCACTGTTCAACGCCCTGACCGATGGGACCATCTACCTGGGCGTGGCCAACAGCTTCCGCGGCACTCCCGAAGGCGGCCGCTATTTCAGCAATCTTGTCGAGGAGATGGCTTACAAGGCGGCCCGCAGCATCGGCACACTCACCGACGAGAAGTACCGGCTGACGTTCATTGGTGTCCCCTGCTATCCCATCTTCCGAAGGTTCAACGAGCTGTTTACAGAATGGGGTGGCACCTTTGTCCACTCCACTTACTTGTGGTTTGCCTCCGGGGGCACCAATCTGGGATTCGAGTACGACCTGGCGCGGCCGCTCGAAAGCCTGGCTGAGGGCGTTCTCATCAGTGTGCGCGACGCAATGGACAGCATGTTTTATCCGGATCGCGCCATCTTGGAAATGATCGACGATTTTCATCTGGATGGCGTGGTCTACCATCCCATAAAAAGTTGCCGGACCACTTCGACCGGAATGGCGGACAACCGGCGATAAAAAGTTGCCGGACCACTTCGACCGGAATGGCGGACAACCGGCGTGCGCTGATGGCCGCGCGCGACATCTCGAGTCTGTTCATCGAGTCCGACATGATGGACCGCCGGGTGGTCGGCGAAGCGCAAATGAAGAACCGCATCGACGCTTTCTTCGAAGGCCTGGCGTCGCGCAAACAGCAAGAAGCAGCCGCCCGTTAAGCGGGAAGAATTCAGAACCGAGAGGCTAGAAGACCCATGGCATACACCGCCGGAGTTGATGTTGGCTCCACGCAGACGAAAGCCATCGTCATCGATGAAGCCCGGAAGATTGTGGGGCGGGCATTGATCGACACCGGCGCCAACGTGGTGGTTGCCGCCGAGCAGGCTTTCGCGGAGGCCCTGGCCAACGCCAACGTGCGCGAGGAAGAAGTCGAGTATGTCGTCGGCACCGGATACGGCCGGTACCGCGTCACCTTCGGCAACACGCAAGTGACGGAGATCAGTTGTCATGGCCGGGGCGCGGTGCACATGTTCCCAGGCACCCGCACGGTGCTCGACATGGGTGGTCAAGACACAAAGGCGATCCGGGTGCGGCCGTCCGGGGAAATCGTGGATTTTTGCATGAACGACAAATGCGCGGCCGGCACGGGAAGATTCCTGGGCGCGGCTTCGAGCGCTCTCGATATACCCCTCGCCGAGTTGGGTCCCACCGCGCTGCGTGCCGAGCGGCCGGTGCGCATCAGCACGACCTGCACCGTGTTCGCGGAGTCGGAAGTTTTGAACTGGCTGGGGAAGGGAAAGAAGATCGAAGACATTTTACAGGGCGTTCACCAATCCATTGCGGCGCGCTCGATCGGGTTGTTGCGGCGCGTGGGTATCGAAGAGCAAATCACCTTCACGGGCGGCGTGGCGCGCAACATTGGAATGATCGATGCCTTGCAAAAGGCCCTGGGCGCCAAGCTGAATGTGAGTGACGATTCTCAATTTATAGGCGCGCTGGGTGCCAGCTTGTTCGCGTTGGATCATATCCTCGCGGGCCGGACGCCGGCCGGCAGTGGGAGGCCGTCATGATCCTGACGGCGGGCGTCGACGTTGGATCCACTTACACCAAGGCTGTCATCCTGGATGACACGAATGCCATCCTCGGCCAGGCGCTCGGCAACACTGGTTTCAAACTCGCCGAAGTCTCCCGGCAGGTTTATGACAGTGCTTTGAAGAATGCCGGCCTGTGTGAAACCGACATTACTTATGTCGTGTCCACTGGATTCGGACGCCACATGACATCCTTCAGCAATGCACAGGCGACCGACCTGACCGCAAGCGCGCGAGGAGCTACTTTTCTCTTCCCGAAAACACGCACCATCCTCGACGTCGGCGGGCAAACCATGAAGGCCACCCGCATCGATGAAGCGGCCCGGGTCAAATCCTTCCGCCTGAATGACAAGTGCGCTGCCGGGACCGGCGCTTTCCTGGAGAAGACCGCCCGGTACATGGGTTACGGAACCGCGGAGATCGGTCCGCTGGTGGCCACTTCCAAACGGCAGGTCCCCATCTCCGGAGTCTGCGCCGTGTTTGCGGAGTCGGAAGTGATCAATCAATTGTCGCTCGGGAGTTCGCCCGCGGACATCATGCACGGCGCCATCGCATCGCTGGTGGACCGCTCGATACAGCTGATGAAGCGCATTCAGATGGAGCCGGAATTTACGCTGATCGGCGGCATTCTCCGGTTCCAGATCATGGCGCGAGTCGCACGCGAACAGCTGAAGGCGGAGGTGAACGTTCCGCCGGAGAATCTGGTGCAGTTCGTAAATGCAATCGGCGCGGCGATTCTGGCCAGGCGCCGGTGGCAGAAACTCAATCTCCCGGCAGGCGACGTTCTCCATACCGCGCCTTGCGTCTCGGAAACAGACTAGCAGGCTGCGGGGAACCACCCTCGGCGCTATTGGTTTTTCCAGACGGGCTTGCGCTTTTCGAGAAAAGCGTTGAGTCCCTCGCGGGCATCTTCGGTCGGCATCAACTCCCGCCAGGTAGAGTTGTTCGACGGCCCGATACCCTCGGAGAGGCTTTTATCCAGGCCGCGATCCACGGCTCGCTTGGTCAGCCGCAGGGTAGAGCCGCTCAGGGCTGTGAGCTTGCGAAGGAATTCGCCGGCCATTTCGCCAAAGCTCGCGGCAGGAAATACCTTGTTAATCAGGCCGATACGCTGGGCTTCAGCAGCATCGATGGTCTCTCCGGTCAAGAGCAGTTCGAGCGCCCGGTTACGGCCGACCAGAGGTGGGAAAACCGCCGCGGCTACAGGAGGGAAGACGCCGACCTTGATTTCGGGTTGGCCGAAGACCGCCCGATCCGAGGCCAGGACCATATCGCAAACCACGGCGAGTTCACAGCCGCCACCGAGCGCCATTCCGTCGATGAGCGCGACACTGGGTATGTCCAGAGAAGAGAGCAGACCGATCATGCCATGAAAGTTCTCCAGCATTTCCCCGACTTTGTCGGGCGTGTGGTCCTGGATGGAGACTCCGGCGGAGAACGCTTTGCCCTCGTGGGCGATGACAAAAACTTTTGCATCGCTCGCGGATTGCACTCGCGTGAGAGCATCCTGCAACTCCCCGATCATCGGGATGTCGAGAATGTTCAAAGGTGGCCGGTTCAGGGTGATCCTGGCTACATTGTCTTGAATTTCGCAGATCACGCTGGACTGTTGCGTTGACATGGAAAGTCCTCACGATGCGATTCCGCTTTTACTTCTTGGCGCTGGTTTTCACTGGTCTACTATAATCCGCATGGACGTGCAGGCACTCTCCCTGTCCCGGCGCACCAAAGTGATTGTAGGCGAAACCGCATTGACCGGGCATCCGGCGCATGATCGACGACGGAATCGAATCCGCTGTCTTCCGGTCCCCCGATCCCCAAGCTGGCCACGTTTGCTATTCTGGGCTTGATCGATTGGATTCCCACTGGTTTGACCCCAGGGCGAGGCCACCTCGGTTGAAATCGGCGAAGAATTCGCGCATCATCTCATCTCAGGGCTGCTGCAGGACGCGAAGCCAACCAGATCGAAAGAGTGAAAAGGTCAACGTGGTGTCGTGATCGCGGTCACGATCCGGGCTGCCTAAGCGGCGTATCTAACACGGCAGTGAGGGTTGGGGCCAGTGGAGGTGTTCATGTCGAATCCAGGGTCGGTCAGATGCTCCCGTTGCGGGCGTCTGGCCCAGGAACAGGACAAATTCTGCGCCGAGTGCGGAATGTTCCTGCGCGATGCCTTCACCGATCAGCGCTTGTTGCTGGCGCTGGTTCACGAGCGCGAGGGACGCTATCAGGATGCGCGTCGCGAGATCGAACGGCTGCTGGCCGCGGAGCCGGCCAACGTGCTCGCCAATCATCTGCTCGGGAGTCTTCATTTCCACGAGGGCACGCTCGATCAAGCAGTGCAGTATCACAAGCAGGCCATTGCAGCGGCGCCATCCTTCATTCTGGGCCACTATGACCTCGGGGTCGCGTACTACCATCGCGGCGATATGCCTGCAGCAGCCGGCGCCTTCCGTCGTTGCCTGCAGATCAATCCCCATTACAACGCGGCCCACTACCGCCTCGCGCTCGCTCTATTTCACAGTGGACAACTCGATGATGCGCGCGAACATTTTGAATTGTCTCTGGCGCTCACGCCGGAATACCTGATGGCCCATTATCACCTCGGCGTCATCTACGAACGGCGCGGCGACTATGATGCCGCGGCCCGCGAGTTCGAACGAAGTCTGGAAGAATCCACCGGGGATGCCAGCAGCCTTTATCATCTGGCCCAAATCCGCAAAGCGCAGGGAGACATCCAGACAGCCGGGAAACTCCTGCGCCGCAGCCGCAATTTCAGTAAGGCACAACCGCTTCCGAAAGTGACGACCCCGAAGTAACGACCGGAAAGACGTATGGCTGTACCCGAACACAACCATCTCATCCACGATTGGTCTGACACCGGGCCACGCCGCGCCCAGTGGCCGGCCCGGGTCATGGTCGATGACGAGACACTGCGGGATGGCCTGCAAAGCCCGTCAGTCTCCGACCCTCCCGTGGAAGCCAAGATCCGCATCCTTCACCTCATGGAACGCCTCGGAATCGAGACCGCGGACGTTGGCCTGCCCGGAGCCGGCGCCCGTCAACGTGCAGCCGTAGTTTCCCTGTGCCGCGAAATTTCCGAGCGCCGCCTGCGCATTCGCCCGAACTGTGCGGCCAGGACGCTCATGGTGGATATCGAGCCGATTGCCGAAGTCACACAGCTGACCGGTGTCGCCATTGAAGCCTTGTTGTTCATCGGTTCCAGTCCTGTCCGGCAGTATGCGGAAGAATGGGATCTCGCATGGCTTCTCCGCTGCACCCACGAGGCGGTCACGTTTGCCAAACGCGAAGGTCTCAAGGTCACGTACGTCACCGAGGATACGGTACGCTCTTCGCCGGATCACCTTCGTGCCCTGCTCCGAACGGCCACCGAAGCTGGAGCGGAGCGCGTGTGTCTGTGCGACACCTGCGGCGCGACAACACCGAACGGGGCTTACAATCTCGTGACTTGGGTCCGGGCTACGCTCGACGAGTGCGGCGCGGGATCGGTTGGCATCGATTGGCACGGCCATCGCGATCGCGGACTGGATCTTGCGAATAGCCTCGCCGCCATTGAAGCGGGAGCGTCACGAGTCCACGGTACGGCACTCGGCATCGGCGAGCGCGTCGGCAACACCGCGATCGAACAGTTGCTGGTCAACCTCAAACTTCTGGGCCTGCGCGATGACGATCTCACCTGCCTGCCCGCGTATGTGCAAGCGGTTTCCGAGGCCACGCATGTCCCGATCCCGGTCAACACCCCCATTGTGGGCCGTGATGCCTTCCGCACTGCCACAGGAGTTCACGCTGCGGCGGTGATCAAAGCGCAAAAGAAGGGGCACGAAGAGCTTGGGGACCTGGTGTATTCCGGCGTTCCGGCCCGCTGGATCGGCCGCGCCCAGCAGATTGAGATCGGTCCCATGTCGGGGAATTCCAACGTGCAACACTATCTCGCAGCCCGCAGCATTCCCGCCACGCCGGAACTCATCAAGCTAATTCTCGCTCATGCCAAGAAGGGCACGCATGTTCTGAGCGAGAAAGAAGTTCTTGAGATCGTCCGCCGGGCCGCGACCCCTGCCGGAACGTAACCTCGGGCCTCGGGGTGTCAATTCAGGTGAGCATCGCCGGCCGTAGCATCGCCGTGATCGTAGGGACGGAACAGGACGGCGTAGAACAGACCGATAGCGAATACGGCCGCCCAAACTACAATCGTTCCGTAGTTGCTGTACCAGGGGTCCTGGGGAGTGCGCGGCCATACCATGTTGACGATGGCCAGGACACCATAGGTGAGCGCCGCCAGATTGACCGGCCACGCCCAGATGCCCAGACGAAACGCTCCGCGCGGTTTCCAGCCCTTGGCGCGCGCGATCAGAGCTGCCAGAACAATCATCTGGAAGGCGACGTAGATACCGGTAGCGCTGGATACGACGATCGTCTCCACCATTCGCTTAAGGAACAGACCTGTAACCGCAATGAAGGCCGGCACAATTCCGGCAAACAGCAAGGCTTTTACTGGAACTCGCGTGCGTTCGGAAAGCGTACTGAGCTGATTGCTGCCAAAGATCATGCGGTCGCGGCCATAACTGAACAACAGGCGGCTGGTAGCGGCCTCCAGACTGATGAGGCAGGAAAAGAATGAAACCATCACCACGGCGATGACAGCCCGCAGCCCGACCGGGCCCATCGCGGTGTTCAGGATGGTAACCACCGGGTCGGTATCCTTCCCGGAAAACACGGCGTTCAGATCGGGCACTGCCAATACGAAAGCCAGGCAAACCAGCATGGCCGCAAAGCCGCCCACGTAGATGGTCATGCGCATCGCCTTGGGGATAGCGCGGCTGGCGTCCGGAGTCTCTTCGGCGACGTCGCCACAAGCTTCAAAGCCGTAGTAACACCACATGGCAGCGACGCTCGACGCCACAAAGGCGGGGAAATAGTGTCCGTTGCCGAGCCCAAAGGTTTGGAAGAGGACCCGGAAGCTCTGGTGCCGGGCCACGATCAGGAGATAACCCCCAACGACAATCGCGCCCACCAGTTCACAAATGAAACCGAACATGGCCACTCGCGCCAGAAGCTTGGTGCCACTGACGTTCAGCGCGGTGGTGCCGACAATCATGGCGATGGCGATCGCAACTTCTCCGGCTTGACCCACCTTCAGGCCAAGAAGCTGAGCCACGTAGGGAGCTCCTCCGACGGCAACCCCAGCGATGGTGCTGCACAAGGCCCACAGATAGACCCAGCCCGCCATCCACGCCCACCGCTTTCCCACCAGCCGTCGCGCCCAGGGATAGAGACCCCCGGCAATGGGAAACTGAGAAACGATCTCTCCGAACACCATGGCCACGAACAGTTGTCCGATTCCGACAAACAAGTAAGTCCAGAACATCGCCGGGCCGCCGGCGGCCAAGGCGACGGCGAAGAGTGTGTAAACTCCCACCACGGGCGACAAATAAGTGAAGCCGAGCGAGAAGTTCGCCCACTTGCTCATGGAGCGATCGAATTTGGAGTCGTAGCCAAGGGCTTCAAGCTGCGCCGAGTCTCGTTCTGCCGTAGTCGTTTCTGGTTTCATAAGGGTCCTTTTCGGGTGCGGAGCCTGGAGAATTCTGCGGAGCCGGAAATCATCCAGCCCGCACAACGCCGCTACTGGGCCGGCAACACCCCGACTTGGCGCATGATTGTACCTGAGTCGTAGAAGTCGAGGCTGCGCGCAATCTTGCCGTCGCGCACGTCGATCACACTCACGCCTCGGACCGTGAACTTCTTTCCCGTTTTGTAGATCCCCTTGTCTGTACCGCTAAACGACCATTCGATGGTGCCGTGTCCGTTCTGAACGGACGCGCGCACTAACTTGATTTCGAGATCGGGAACAGCCTCAAATTCGTCGGCGGCAAACTTCCGAAATTCAGCGTGACCGTGACTCACCTCGCCGTAGGCCACGTCTTCGTAGAAAACATCGTCAGTGAACACGGGGAGCATTTTGTCCGGATTGTGGGAATTCCAGGCTGCAATCCACTTTTCCGCGACGGCGGCATCGCGATCGCTGGTGGGTTTCATCTGTGCCCAGGCCACAGGCGCCAGAACCATCAGGGCAAGCACGGCAACGGCAGTGAGAACTCGCTTCCAGTGCACTCTCATTTTCATTCCCTCCAATAACAGGACTTTGGTTCTCGCCGCGTTTTGGTCTAGCACAGTGTCACGGGCGAGAGAACTGGGAAGGGCACGGCTTCACAGGCTGCGGAAAAATGAACCAAGGTAGTAATTTCGGGGCTTTTTGAGTCGAAAATACCCCTGTAAGTTGTTGAATCTTGGTTCGAGAGAATACTCAGATTACCAACTTGAGTCATTTTTCCGCAGCCTGTTCAGCCGTGCCGTCCAGGACCAATAAGACGCGGGCTTTAGCCCCTGAGGTCGCTGGCGACAGCAGAGTTGCAGATCCTCCAACGCCGTCCCTCAGCAGCTGAAGCCGGAACTCGGGCTGGTCCATATGGCACGGCTGAAGCCGTGCCCTTCCCACTTCTCTCCAGACTCGTCTTGAATGATTCAAGCTAGGCATCCCGGTAGTGTGAGAGTTCCTGCACCGCGCGATAGGCCTCGTTGATGGCAGTATCCATGTAGGCGATGGCCCCGGCATCGGAGTTGGCAATCGCAATGCGGCCGAACGGTTTTCGTCCGACCTCATTGGGCGCTTCCCCCTCGGCAAAGTCGGGATCGAACAAGGAGTTATATCCGTAGGCGTAGCCATGCGCCCAGCGCCCAATCGTAATGCCCTCGATATCCTTGGCCGGATCGAAGCCTCCGGGGCCAAGCATGCGCGCGAGTTGGTCGCGGATCTTGCGCTCGAAGACTTCAAACGGTGTGTCGTAGAGTTCCACATGCCCAACGCGATGCTGCTCGCGTTGCGACAACCCCGGCTGGCAGGGCGTGCGCACCATGAACACGACCATAGGTTCCTCCGGCCGGCTGGGGTATTTGTACTCCCCCATGCTCACGGGAAAGTCGATGGCGGCGTAGGGGTGATAGCATCCGGGGGCCGCGATCTGAAACACGCCCAGCTTCTGGAACGAAGTCCAATTGCGAATGGCAGTGTGCGAGTACACCAGCGGCGTTCTTACGCCGTAGGCCAGCGCTTCCTTCTGCTTGGCGGGAAGTTCGGGGCAAACGTAGGGAACCATCGAGTTGTAGCAGGCCAGCACGCAGCGGCGTCCGCGCACTTGAAACATTTGCCGATCGCGGGTGTAGGTTACCTCCACGTTGCTCGCCGACGCCGGGTCGCCGTCGTGCCGCACGCCCACAACCGTACTGTTCAAACGAATGCGCACGGGAGAAGGAGCGCGATCTAGCCGGCTGTAGTCGGCCTGGGCCAGCACAACGTCTTCCATGGTGTGTCCCGGAATGGCCTCGGGTATGAAGGAACGCACCAGCAGGCGGGCAACGGAGGCATTGCCATCGGGAAAATGAAAGATGTAAGGATCCGGCTTGTGCGGCCCGCGCTCGCCGGAGGGTCCCAGCATGGCATCGAGGCCAGGATAGCCATAGCCATAGTCATCACCCTCATCGTGGAGCGCGAAAGCGGAAATGGCGTCGATGCCCACCCCGTAGAGATCGTGGCTGCGGGTCTGGAAGACGGGGACCACCTCGGGAGTACACTTGGCAATCTTGGTCAGAAAATCGGCGTAGCTGATTTTGTCCAGGACGGCCTTCTTCTGTTCCGGGGTAAGGCCGGGCAGGTAGTCCACCTTTTCGGTGTAGAGGCGGACGATGTCGCGGCGTGCCGCGTCGGAAAGCGGGGCCTTGGCGAAGAAATCCCGATGAGGAATCTTGCCAAAGCCGGCCACCAGACGATCTTCTCCGAAGGTCTCGCGGTCGAAGAACATGCCGCTTCCCAGCTTCAGCGAGGACGCAAGATTCTGGTCGTAGTAGTGGTAGAACTTTTGCACGTCACAGCCGACGTCGGCCAGCAAACCCTTGGCCTCAGCGCTGTAGAGTGACGGGCTTTCAATCGACTGGGCGCCGTAACTGAGCAGCAGTCGGTTGCCGGCGTGGAGTTGTTTACGCTCCGCGTGTCCGCCGAAGTCGTCATGCGCTTCGAGAATCAGGATGCGCGCATTTGCGCCAGCCTGCTTGCGGAAGAAGTGCGCCGCCGCCAGTCCGGAGATACCCGCACCTACCACGATGAGATCGTAGGTGCCATCGGTGGGAGTGGCTGAGCCAGCGCTCTTCCAAAAAGTTCCGTCACGCAACCCGTGCGCAGCTTCGAACGAACCCACGTTATCGCCACGCATCCCGGTGCCCGCCGGCGGGTTGTAACCGGCGCGATCCTGCGCAGGGTTGGATTCTGAAGCTCCGCCCCGCCCACAACCGGTCAGGGTGGAACCGAGCGCAAGGCCACCGATCCCGAGGGCGACTCCGTTCAGAAAATCGCGGCGCGTAATGGCGCGGTCCATGCCCAGATCGTGATCGCGTGCGTCCTTCATAGGTCTCAACTCCTTACGGCTGCGTGCTGGCGCGGGTCGCCGGTTTCTCGTCAACTTCCCTTACCACCCTGAAGTTGGAGCCGGTGCGGATCAAGTACGACCCTGCGCCCTTGGGGCCCGGGTCTGGGTCAAACAGAAACTCGGGGGTGCTGCCGGAGAGATCGAAGAAGCCCCAGTCATTGAGCACGGCCAAGCCGGGAACACGGGAATCGGCTCGGCTCTCGAGCCGCTCCCAGGCGGGCATGGTTCCGCCCGCAACACAGGAGTACTCCAGCTCGGCTTCTGTCGGGAGACGATATTTCTTTCCCGTCGTCTGCGACAACCATTGCGTGTAGGCGTCGGCCAGTTGCGGCGTCACTGCACTTGGTTTCTCCTTCAACTTACTCTGGGCGGAAAACAATTCCAGGTCGTGGCTGCTGACCGTGGCCTGCGCCATCCAAAACGGGGGCACGTTAACTGCGTGGACCGGCCCTGCGTCTCGTAATCGGCAAGCGCCCAGTTCCGGGCTGCCCGCCGCGAGAGTTCCACCCGGCACCGCGATCATGTGGAACTTGACGGCCAATCCGGGCACGGCTTCGGTGTAGTCCCGAAATCCCGTGGCTGAGAGTGGAAACTGGGAATCCTCAACCGCGGCTGTAGCCACGAGCGCCATCTTCTTCTCCATAAAATGTCCGGAGAACAAGTGGCAGTTGACGCAGTGCAACTTCTCCCGATTGCGCTGGTAGTAGAGGTGCGCTTCCATTCTGCGCGCGACGATTCTCATCTCCCGCACTTGCTGGGGATCGGTTGTCTGGTCCGCTGAAGGAAGCTTGTCATCGATTTTAGAGAGCCCCTCGGTAAACAGGTTGCTGTGACAGTGGATGCAGCCCGCGTCGTACGTAAAGGTTACAGCGTGGTCGAGCTTGCGCTCCCGCGCCCAATCGATCTTGGAGACGTCGCGAAAAAGCTGGGAGAAGGCATCGTGGCCGCCCAGCCGGGCTTTTTCCGTGAGATACCGCACCCCGCCCGGCGGCAGGTGGCAGTCGGTGCAGTGGACC
>CAWABC010000102.1:0-15099 GCA_963780105.1 uncultured Acidobacteriaceae bacterium | reverse complement strand
TTATATGTCCGACTTGACGGACTGCTTTATTTGAAAAAATCTTTTACTGCCCCTTTCTAAGTGGTTTGGGGTTAATAAAGTGATTTTCTTTAATACTTTTCCTTGATGGAAAAGTAACAAAAGATCAAGTACCGATTCGGCTTTAGCCAAGAGTTCTACGAAGTCAAAATCCGAATAATAATAAAGAGCCAACTCAACATTAGGCTTAATATGTCCAACTTGAAGGTGAAATTAAGCCTTAATCTCTTTGTAATCTTCTATAAATTTCACCTGATTATTTCTTAATATCTTAATTAAGAATCTGATAACACTTAGGCAATTCCGCACTTAGGAATATATATTTATTAGATTGTAAAAGAATAAAAATTATTCTTTAAGTTGCCAAGACTAAAATGAGTAGTATTATGAACTACAGATACCTATTTTCATTAATAGTCTTTACTTTCTCTTTCATTGATTTCTAAAGCACAAGAAATCGGCTACCCCATCATTCGCAACTACACATCTAAAGAGTTTAATGGTACACCTCAAGTTTTAAGTGCAATTCAGGATGGCAGGGGCGGAGGCGTCTGGTCGGAATGCCGCATCCCCTCGGGATTCGCCTCCAGGTCGATCAGCACCGTGCCCTTCGCGCTCACATTGCCCGACCCGGGATCGTATTCGAAGTCGCCTCCGGTAATGCGGTCGAAACGGCCGGCATCCTTTCCGTAGACAACGATCTTGACGTCGTGCAACTCCGCCCGCCCTGCCCCTTTGAACTGGACCGCTTTGGAGGCGCTCACCGTAAACAACGTGCGCCCTTCCAGAGATTTGGAAATGGAAAAACCCTCGGCGGTTTGCTGAATCTCCAGACCGATTTTCGCCGGAACCTCGTGGACGGCCTTGCGCACACGCCAGCGCGCGTAGAAATACATCCCCGCGACCGTCGCAATCATCAAGATCGCGCCCAAAGCGAACCACCGGCGCAGCCGTGAAACCGGAAGGGCCATCAGGGGCTAGTGTAACTCGGGGGCTGCGGCCAGCGCCGTGACCGCGTTATTGTCAACGTTATCGCTCCCATCTGGTTGGTGGAGCAGCCGGGCGTCCCCGCCCGACCGGACGGGCGAGACGCCCGTCGCTCCACCGCATGACGATCACGCGGAGGAATTAGGATTCATGCGGCTGATCCGTCGATTTGCACAGCCGGATTCCTCTTCCACGCGGACGAAAGCGAAGCTTTCCGGCAGAACCCGCCAAATACCGCTATGGATACTGGGGATTTCGGAGCCGCGCGCCACCCCTTGCACAATTTTAGTGTCACCCGCCTGTGGACGGCCTGCACTCGATTGATGAATAAGCAGTTAGAGGCGCATGAATTTTGTTGACTCTAAAATAGGAAAGTGGTAAAAACATAATCGTTCTTTGACACGTTCTGAAGTTTTCCCGGTTGGTGCGGCGTCCGGGGCTCAAGCGTAGTCACTCAGACCACCGCGAGGTGAGTTTGGGAGGGCGAGCAAGGGTCTATAGCTAAGCGCTGGTTGAGGAGAACAGGAGCCACTGTTGAAGGCAAGATAGAGTCCCGAGGCGTTGAACTAATTTATCCGGTTGGCGGTGAGCCCGGAGCCCGAGCAAGATCGGCTTACAATGCACCCGCAAGGGAGTTGTAGGAATAAGGTCAGCAAGGGTCTAAACGCGAGCTACTGGCCGAGAGGAATGAGTTCAACATCACCTCGGGACTCTTATTTTTTGTGTGATCGTGTGGGGACGGGCGCCCCGCCCGTCCAAGCCGAGCGAAGCTCGGCAGCCGCCGACCGCATGGCTTCCCGCTTACGATTTCACTGTACCTCCCAATTCAATGCGACCTTAGCGCATTGGGCGACGGTTCCACTTATGCTACGCTCCCGTAGATCAAGGAAGCGACCCCCACTGCAAGATGCCGACAGAATCCGAGAACACAGCAGAGAACCTGAGGATTCCTGGAATCGCTTGCGCGGCATCTTGAAAGACGTCTTCGCGGAACTTGGCGGCGGTGAATCTTATCTGCAAGCCGAGCGCAGCAACTTTCAATCGATGAAGCCTGAATGAACGTAAACACCTGTGTGGTGACGGGCCTCCGGCCCGTCAATGCCTGCGGTGGCGTTGCACTCGATTCTGGGTGACGCAGTGGTTCACAGGACCCTTGCTGTTTCCGTTGGAACGGGTTCAAATACACGCAGCTTGACTGCCCTCAAGAGCGTGGGGAACTCAATCAGGAAAACTTGGGCAACCACGCGATCCGAAGAATCGAAGAATAATCTCCGCCGCCCGATCCGCAGGATGAGCGCCGCCGCTACCGTCCTTCAGTCTTGCCTTCACCTCCGCCAAGCGCCCGATCATGCGAGTCCGTGACTCGCCGTCCGGGATAATCTTGTTCATCTCCGCGACCACGTTTTCCGCCGTAAACCTGTGCTGCACCAGTTCCGGGACGACTTCCTCCCCGGCAATCAGGTTGACCATCGCAAAGTGTGGAACCTTCACCCGAGGCCTTCCCAGCGCATACGTCAAGGCCGATACGCGGTACACCATGACAAACGGAGTCCCCATGATCGCCGCTTCGACCGTAGCCGTGCCGCTGGCGACGATCCCGGCGCGAGAGTGGTAGAGCGCAGGGAGAGCCTCAGGGACCAGGTGAATACTCCCCTGTAGAGACGCGGCTTGCCGCGTCTCCATCAATTCCTTGAGAAACGATGCGTCCAGCGTGCGCGCCACCGGCAGGAGGAATTCATATCCACCGCCCAGCCGATCTTTTTCCAGACGATCCGCCGCCTCCAGAATCGTCGGCAGGTTCATGCGCACTTCTTTGCGGCGGCTGCCCGGCATCAGCGTGATCCACGGTTTAGCGGCATCGAGCTGGTTCTCGGCCGCGTAAGCTTCGCGTGAAATTGCAGGCGCAGGCAGATCGGCCAGCGGATGGCCGACAAACGTCGCGTCCACTCCGCGATCGCGATAGAACTTTTCTTCGAAGGGAAAGATCACCAGCGCCTTGTCAACGTACTTGCGCAGCAGCTTGACGCGTCCCTGCCGCCACGCCCAGAACTGCGGGCAGACGTAGTAAACCACCGGAATGCCGCGCCGGCGCATCTGCCGCGCCACCCGCCAGTTGAAAGCCGGAGCGTCGATGACGACAGCCAGCGCCGGACGTCTTCTCATCGGCCGACCGAATCAATTTCCGATAGAGCCCGAGAATCTTCGGCAGACGACTAAGAACCTCAGTGATGCCGACAACCGCCAGATCCTTAGCGTCGACAACGATGTCGCAGCCAGCAGCAGCCATGCGCTCCCCGCCCGCGCCAAAGAATTCAAGCTGCAAGGCTTGTGTAGTGGCGGGGCTCTGCCCCGCCGGACCGTCAGCGGAGCGCCACACGATTAGGCATGGCCGCCCGCCGCAGCGCCTCAATCAGCTGCGCGCCATACATTTCACCCGAGGCCTCACCGGCGGAGATCAGGATTCGCACGCACACATTGTAACGGGGTAGGTGGTGCAGCGTTCAGTCGTCCGCGTTCGCCGTAACCGGGGAATCCCCGCCGGCATCTCCTGATCCTTATATTGCAGTTGATAAAGTTTGTAGTAAATCCCGCGCTGGGCCAGCAGTTGCTGGTGCGATCCCATCTCGCGGACCTGGCCTTTGTGCATCACGATGATCTTGTCGGCCCGCTGAATCGTCGACAGCCGGTGCGCGATGATCAGCGCCGTTCGCCCCTCCACCATGCGGTTGAGCGCGTCGCGCACGCGGAACTCGGTCTCCGTGTCCACGCTCGAAGTCGCTTCATCGAGAATCAGAATCTTCGGATTGTGCGCCAGCGCCCGCGCAAAACTGATCAGCTGCTTCTGTCCGGTCGAAAGCGTTGAGCCGCGCTCGCGCACTTCTTCTTTGAAGCCTCCGGGCAAGGTTCGGATGAAGTCGGCGACGTTGACGTCCTCCGCCGCCTGCTCCACGTCGGCATCCTGAATGCGCGCCGTCCCCAGCCGGATGTTGCTCTCAACCGTGCCGCTGAATAGAAACGGATCCTGCAACACAACCCCGAAGCGCCCGCGCAGGTCGTCGAGGTTCATGTCCTTGATATCGACGCCGTCGATGCGAACCGCGCCCCGCTGCACGTCGTAGAACCGCATCAGCAGCGAGATCAGCGTGGTCTTCCCCGCCCCAGTGTGGCCGACGACGGCGATGGTCTCGCCCGGCTCAAGCACAAAATTAACATCGCGCAAAACCCAGTCGGGCTCTGCCGTTTGTGGAGCGACGGGCGTCCCCGCCCGTCCGGCGGAGGCTGAGGGCGCGGCGGGACGGGCGAGAGCCTGCCCTGAGCCTGCCGAAGGGACGCCCGTCGCTCCACTTGCGTTGTACGCAAACCACACATGATCAAACTCAATCCGCCCCGGCCCCTGCGGTTGTTTCGTAACCGCCGGCGACGTCACTTCAATCTTCGTATCCAGCAATTTGAACACGCGCTCACCCGCCGCCATCGCCGACTGCAGAATGTTGTACTTCTCGCTCAGGTCCTGAATCGGACGGAAGAACCGCTGCGCGTACTGCATGAACGCAACCAGCACGCCGAGCGTCATCACGTTCTGCACGACGTGGACGTTGAGGTGGTTATTCTTGGAGAAAATGGCCACGCTGGAGACGCCAACGTGCCGGATGATTTCATTTCCGCCGAACCAGATGATGCTCGCGACCGCGATCGACGACAGCACTTCGACCACCGGGTAGTACACCGCGTAGGCCAGGATGGCGTCTTTAAACGCCTCCATGTGCGAGGCATTGATGTCGGAAAATTTATTGAAGGCGCGCTTCTCGCGATTGAAAAGCTGCAGCACCAGCATCCCCGAAACCGCTTCCTGCAGATAAGAGTTGATGCGGGCGATGGCGATGCGAATGCGTCGGTAGGAATCGCGCACCTTGTCGCGGAAAATCTTGGTCGCGTACACGATCAGCGGCAGCACGGCGAACGTGATCAGCGCCAGTTTCCAGTTCGTATTCGTCATGATGGCGATAATTCCGGCCAGCACGAACACATCCTCAAAAATCGAGACCACGCCCGCCGTAAACATTTCATTGAGCGCATCGACGTCGGTGGTCACGCGCGTCACCAGTCGCCCCACGGGGTTCTTGTCGAAGAAGCCGACGTGGATGTGCTGCAAATGGCGAAAAATCTGCCGCCGCAGGTCGAACATCACCTTCTGCCCGGTCCACTGCATCAGGTACGTCTGGACGAACTCCAGCACGAAAGTGAAGACCAGAATTCCGACATAGAGTCCGCCAATCTGCGCGATGCCAGTCAGAGAAGCGTCGCTCAGCCGGTCGCCAATCCAGGAGTGAAGCGTTGGGTCGTACTTCGCCAGGTATTTATCGATGGCGATCATGGTGAGGAACGGCCCCAGCACGTCCAGCCCCGACTTCAGGATGATCGCCGCCAGCGCCACCGCCACGTGCAACTTGTAGGGACGCAGATACGTAAGCAGCCGCCGCATCAGCCGGCCGTCGTACGCTTTGCCTAATACTTCTTCTTCCTGATTGGAGGCCATCGGTGGCGCGAGAAAAAACTAAATCCGGAATTACCCTGGTTAAGCTTATCGCAAAAGCGTCAACGTAAATAGATGGCCGGATGCACCACGAAGATGGAAAAGATCAGGGACAAGCTCGTGGAGAGACGGGCGTCCTCGCCCGTCCCGCTGTGCTCTCCGGACGGGCGAGGCGCCCGGACCGCCGAGTGGCTCTCCACGAAAAATGGATTTGACCACCGAAATGTCGGTCTCAATGCCTGTCAACGCTGGGCGAGCTGCCGCTGGACGAACAGGAAATAAAAGGCTAACAGGATCAACAGAAATCCGTTCACGCTGAGCACGATGGGCGCCGTAAACAACGGGACCAGCCATCCCGACAGTAGATTCCCCATCGGCATGCCCCCGCGGAACGCGAAGTTATACACGCTCATAACGCGCCCGCGCATTTCGTTCGTCGTAATCAACTGCACCAGGGAGTTTACCGTGGCAAAAACCGCCATCATCGATGCGCCGACCAGCACCAGAAAGGTATAGCTCAGCGGCAGGGACCTCGAAAGCGCAAACCCTGAAATCCCCGTTCCGAGGCAAGCGAGCGCCAGCAGAGCAACCCGCCCCTTTCTTTTTATATTGCCCGCACTCGCGATGGTCAGCGAGCCGCAAATCGAACCGAGTCCCATAAGCGCGAGGAGATTGCCGTAGGTTTCCGGCCCGCGATGGAAGATGTCCTTCACGAAGACAGGAAAGTACGTGCGCACGGGCATGCTTAAAAAGGTCATTAAGAACGCCAGGATGATCAACGCTTCCATCGAATGCTGCTTGCGAACGAACTGAATGCCCTGCTTCAGGCTTGCGAACATCGATTCGGTGGCCTTCAGCGGCTGGAACCTGGATCGTATGAGGGACAGGGACACAATGGGCGCCAGAAAAGAAAGCGCGTTCAGCCCAAAGCACCACTTCTCTCCCAGCCTCGCCAGCGCTTGGCCGGCGAGCGCCGGACCAACCATAACCGCCACGTTGAATTGGATCGAATTCAGCGCGATGGCGTTCGGCATGTCTTCTCTTTCCACCAGCGTGGGAATCAACGCCTGATAGGCCGGACCGCCAAAGGCCTGCGCGAAACCGGAAACAAATGAAAGGCAAAGAATGTGCCACACGTGGACCAGTCCGGTCGCGACCAGAATGGTGAGCAGGCCAGCGCTCGCCATTTGAACGTACTGCGATGCGAGTAGAATCTTCCGGCGCTCCACGCGATCGGCCACCACGCCGCCAATCAGGGAGAAGAGAAAGATGGGAATGCCGCCGAGAAACTGATCCAACGCCAGCAAAAATGCAGAGTGACTGAGCCGGTAAACCAGCCAGCCCTGCGCCACGATCTGCATCCAGGTGCCGATGCTCGACGTGCATGCGCCGATCCACATCAGACGGAAATCGCGATATTGAAATGCTTTGAAAACCCGGCCAATCACCCGCACCCCAAGTAGATGGCAGAACCGGCGCGCCGGATGGAAAAGGTTTGGCTCGAATTGAGGCATCAACGGCCCCGGCGTCATCCTAGGTTAGGTCCCTGCTAGAACTTCGTCAACGCGCGCTGGGAACAGAAAAATTATCGCCACGTTGGAGAAACAGAGAAGACTGGTTCTGTGGAATCCCTTACTGAACGGTCTTTCTGACCGGTCTCGCCTTAGCCGACGGGTTGGCAGCCCGACCCGGTTTGCCGCCACGGCTCGCCCGGCAATTCGGGCATACCACCTTGGCATTCTTTTCGGCCATTTCGTGCAGAAAGGCGGAAAACGTCTGGCCGCAATGATGGCATAAAAGATCAATCGTATCTTGGCTCGTATTTGTGTCCGTCACAGTTCCACCTCTGTCTTGATGAGCCCTTCCGTAACCGGCTCCCTTGATTCTATTCTAAGCGACGTTCAGGCAACCTGCCGGAGGCGTGTCCCATAGAATAACAATAAAGAAGAGCATGCCCCTCGGCCTCTACATCTCGGTCCCATTCTGCCGGACCAAGTGCAGCTACTGCAACTTCGCCTCCGACGTGTTCTCGAAGTCAGCTTATGAAAACTACGTTGCCCGCGTGATCGAAGATATCGCCGACTCGCGGCAGCTTGCGTCGGAACTCGGGCTGCAGGTTCGACGACACCGCCGACTCCATCTACCTCGGCGGAGGAACTCCGTCGATCCTCGATGGGCCGCAGTTGCTGCGCATTTTCGCCGCCGTGCGCGATCAATTTGCGGTTACGCCCGATGCCGAGATCACGGTGGAATGCGCTCCGGGCACGCTGACTCCCGCACTCATTGAAACCTTGCGGCAATGCGGCGTGAACCGGGTGAGCCTCGGAGTGCAGTCGTTTGTCGATCACGAAGCGCATTCCGTCGGCCGGTTGCACAAGCGCTCGACCGTTCTCGAAGAGATCGACCGCCTGCGGGAGGCCGGCCTCGCCAACCTTAGCATTGACCTGATTGCCGGCCTGCCGCACCAGACAGCGGAAAGCTGGGCTTTCTCCGTGTCGGAGACGATTGCCACGGGCGTTCCACACGTGAGCGTTTACATGCTCGAAGTCGACGACGATTCTCGCTTGGGCCGGGAACTGATCGCCGGAGGCGCCCGCTACCACGCCCACTTTGTTCCCGATGAAGACGCGACTGCGGATTTCTACGAGCAGGCATGCCAGATGCTGGCTTCCGCCGGCATCGCGCAGTATGAAATTTCCAACTTTGCCCGCGCCGCCTCACCGTCGCAAAATAACGAGTCGCGCCACAATTTGAAATATTGGACCCGCCAGCCCTACCTCGGCTTCGGCGTCGATGCGCACTCGATCCTTGCGGTCGATCGTCACCGGGCCATCCGCTTCGCAACCCCCGACTCGCTGGACGCATACATGAACCGTGCCCCGCAAACAATGACGCCGGTTTCCGCGCAAGCAGCAATCGAAGAAAGCTTCTTCCTCGGTCTGCGCCTCAACCGCGGTATCGATCTAGAACGCCTTAGCACAGAATTCAGCGCGGCCTTCGGATCTGCAAAATTCTTAAACGTGAATTGTCATCCTGAGCGAAGCGAAGGACCTGCTGTTTGTCGCAAGTCGGCAAAGGCTTCGGCTTCGCGATATATGTTCAGCCAAGATGTCATTGGTGTTTGGCAATCCGCAATCCAGCAATGCCTGCAAGAAGGCCTGCTCGAACAGCAAGGCACAACCCTGCGCCTTACCGGCCGCGGCCGTCTCTTATCCAATGAAGTGTTTGCCCGATTTCTTACGAGGAAGGAAAGGAGGGAACCGGTCACGTGAATCCACGTTAGTGGGCCGATAAGTGCCGTTCGGCATTGGCCTATCCGGTTCCCGCCATTTCATAAACTTTGGGGAGGCCGATGCCCAAAAGGGGCGGCTCAAATGCCAGAGCCTGTTTGCCGGCCTCGCCCGAAAGACTCACTTGCCCCGAATTTTCGCTCCATGATTCAAGCGGATCATAACCATAAACGGCTCCAAGCGAAACGTCACGTCAGTTACGTGCCAACGGTTCCCGAAGTTACGTTGCATCGGACGCGGCGGCGGTTTTGAAAGGGATGGGCTTCAGCCCATCCGTAAGGATAAGCAAATAAGGGGCGGCTTCAGCCGCTGAGGGAGCGCCAGTCGGACGGTGCCCGACTTCCGCGTCCCTCGTACATATCCGAGGTGGAGCTCTACAAGGCCTTCGAGCCGGGAGACACGCTCGAACGTAAACCAAGGCCTTAGTCGAGGTCTCTGCAGCGAGCAGGCCCCCGGCCCGCCAGCGTGACCGCACGACCCGCAGGGTCCCGCCGGCCCCGCCGAGAAAGACGGCTGGCTCGCGCCTCCGCTCTTCGCCGACACCGCGAACACGGAGAGTTGCGGCTCCAGCTTCTTGCTGTGGCACTTCGGGCACTCGGCTTTTTGTTTGCCGAAGACCAGCGCCTCGAACGCGTGCTGGCATTCCTTGCAGACGTACTCAAAGATGGGCATGAAGAAAACTCCGCGAAGAGAATTGCTGTCTTCTATTTAAAATCAAAGTGTGGGTACTTCGCAAACACACGAAGAGGCGCGTCCGTTCACGCCGCGTCGTTGGCTGCGCGGCGGGCACGTGCAAACCCTTGCCAGTTTCTTGATCCCGCGACGTTTTCATTTGCCCAGGCCTGAAGAACGGCTGATCGAAGTGGAGCCCGGCATCGAGGTGTTGTGCCACTGCCACTGGCAAGCGGATCGAGCACGCGCGCTGACCGTCATTGTCGTGCACGGGCTGGAAGGGTCAAGCGATTCGCAGTACATGCTCGGCGTCACCGAGAAGGCGCTGGCCGCGGGGATGAATGTGATCCGCTACAACCAGCGCAACTGCGGCGGCACCGACGCGCTCGCTGCGGTGCTCTATCACTCGGGGTTGTCGCAGGATGTGGCGGTGGTAGCGCGCGAGGTCATCGCCCGCGACGGCGTTTCGCGTCTGGTGCTGGCCGGATTCTCGATGGGCGGCAACCTCGTCCTGAAAACAGCGGGGGAGTGGGGATCTCAGGCGCCGCCGCAGTTTCGCGCAGTCGCGGCGTGTTGTCCGGCGATCGATCTGGCCGCGTCTGCCGATGCACTGCACGAACCCGCGAATCGAATTTACGAAACATACTTCTTGTGGGCGCTGCACCGGCGCATGCTGCAGAAGGCGCGCCTCTTCCCTGATCACTTCGACGTGAGCCGCCTGCGCGGCATCCGAAGCTTGCGCGAGTTCGATGACAAGGTGACGGCTTACTATTGCGGCTTCACGGGAGTCGACGATTACTATGATCGTGCTTCGGCGGCGCACGTGGTCGAGCAGATCGCCGTGCCGGCGCTGGTTTTACACGCAGCGAATGATCCGTTCATCCGCATCACGCCGGAGACGCGGCGTAAGATCTCGTCGAACCCGAACATCACCTTCGTCGAGACGAGCGACGGCGGGCATTGCGCGTTTCTGGGCGAGCCGGTGGGATCGCCCGACGGCCGTTATGACGACGGCTATTGGGCGGAGCATGAGATCGTGAACTTTTTGCGCCGGTTCTAATGGCCGAAGTTCTAGAGCGTGTTTCATAAATCGGTTTTGGGTAGGGTACGGCTTTAGCCGTGCCGTTTAGGTCTGGAAAAATGTGGGCTTTAGCCCCTGAGGGACGATCCCTCCGAGCAGAAAGGCATTTATGAAACACACTCTAGGGATGAGGCTCTGATGGATGCCGACTTTTCAATCGAGTTGGGTCAGGAAGATCCGGTATTGGATTTTCCGTGGAACGATCCCGCGGGCAAGTTGGCTTATGTTGACTTGAAGAGACAACCGGAGTTGATAGCGCGGATCGAAGAGGCGGAACAATTTCCCGAACTGGGGGAGTTTCTTAGGGCGCTGAACTCGCCGCGGAGCATGGTGGAGACCGCGAAGTGCGATGCCTGGACAACTTCGGAGTTAAGTCCAGAGGAAGAAATCTACAATGCGTCGCTTAAGTTCGCGAGTTATGTGGACGTGGTGTTTTCTAACATTGATGCGCGTCTATCCTCGATGCGCCAATCTTTGTCTGCTCACCAACAGTTTGCCCGGAAACTGGTGGCGTTGCTGCAACGAACGCCGGAGACTCCGTCGACGGCGGGAGTGTGCGTGCGGCGGTGTTACTTCGCGGAGGAAGGTGGCGTCCGGGAAGGCTGTTACCTCACCTTGTACGTGAGCGGCTACGGAACCGACGAGGCCCGTGCGCGTCAGAGTTGGCGAGTGGCGCTGAAACTTGTGGGGAACGCGATCATGCAGTTGTCGGCGAGCGGGTTGGGGTGAGGGGGAACTCGAATCAGAATCTTAAAGCGGATCGAACTGCGCTCGACCTGGACGGGCGGGGACGCCCGTCCCTCCACGAGCCTACGCGGGCTGGACTCTCCCGCTCAGCTTTTTCCAGTTGATCTTCTTCCAGTCAATCCTTTTCCAGTCGATTCTCGTGCGGACCAGGGAGAGGATCAGCATGAAGACGGTAATCTCTAACAGTCCCCACGACGCGCCGGAGATGGATTGGACTCGTTTGGGGAGGATGGAGAAGCGTCCGTACACGAATTCTATGTGGACCCAATAGACGAGTAAGGAGGTCTGGCCCAGTTGAATTAGCGGGCTGAAACCGCGTGTTGCCAGGCCCCAGCGGCACCAGGCATAGGTCAGAAAGGCGATCACTAATAAAAGACCTACTCGCGTCATTAGAAAGTTGGGGCTGGTGTGCCAGTAGTTATAGACGGAGTAAAGATGAAACGAAGAGTGGTCAAATCCGTAGGCTGCGAGAATGGCTACGGCTCCGACGGCGGCGAACAGCGCTAGCGTCTTCGCGGTTTGGTTGCGGGCCCGGTCGCTGAAGAGAATGAATCCGGCGGCGAGGCCGGCGAAGGCGAAGGCGGCCCATGGGAAGAGAGGAAAGAGCCAGCCCTGGGGAACGCCCAGGTTGTGGCATCCGTCGATGTAAGACTCCAGTGGCCAGGGCAGCCAGGTTGGCCGCCAGGTGGTGTGGAGCGGCGGAGTTAGTAAGGCGATTAGAGCGGTGGCGGCGATGGCTGCGGTGACGATTGCGAGCCTCGAGCTGCGGCGGGCATCGGCTCCTGCCGAGCTTTGCTCGGCTGGGACGGGCGAGGACGCCCGTCCCCACACTAGCAGCGTGAGGCCGCAGAGTAGCGCCATCAGGATCATGGATAAGCCGATGATGTTCAGAACGTCCACGCGGAGTAAGTCGGACCATGGGGCCCATCCCCAGGCGATGAGAAATTCCTGCAGGCGGAAGAGGAGTCCGAAAGCGAGGATTTCGGCGCCGCGGCGGGCCATGGTGCGGGTGATTTCCCCATTGGTCAGGCCTTTGCGAATGAGTTTGTCGGTGACCAGGGCGAAGGAAATTCCGGCGAGAAAAAGAAAGAGGGGCGCGGGCAGGGTGCCCAGCAGTTGCGACCCTTTGAGGAAGCGCCCGTTGCGGGCATCGCCGCCCAGCCAGGAGTCGTAACAGTGGGTCTGAAACATCAGAACGCAGGCCAGACCGCGCATCCAGTCGATCCAGGCGAGGCGGGAAGAAGGCGCTGTGGTCACGGACGAGAGTGTAACGTGCACGCGGGGGTCGGGCCAAGATAAAAGGGGACGGGCGAGGACGCGCGTCTCTCCATCCGTTCAGTTTCCGTTTACGGCTTTGATTTGCTGGACTTGATCTGTTGGACCAGCGTGTCGATTTCTTCCGCAGTGAGTTTGCCGGCGTACTTGGGCATGTGGCCCTTGCCGTTGGCGATCGTGTTGCGCAGGTCGTCGGCGGAGACGGAAGTGGTTTTTTCGGAGACAAGCGAGGGGCCTCCGAAGTGGCGGCCCTCGGCGGTTTTGCCATGACACTTGGCGCAGTTCTTGTGGAAGACGGGGTTCGCGGTCAGCGTCGGGGCAGAGGACGGCGTTTGGGCGGAGACGGCGTTGGTGGCTAAGATCAAAGTACACACGGCGATAGGGAGTCGGGATGTTTTCATGTTGTCCCTCGTCGACTTGATTGGGCAAGGAGTTTGGATGCGATCGAAGGGCCCGGAGGTGCTAGCATTTTGGGAAAGGAATCCACCGTGAAACGCTGGGCTGGTGTCGCCGTCGCTACGATTTTGAGTCTCCTGGCCGCTTGCTGTTTCCCGCGGCAGGCATTCGCCAAGGATGAGCCCAAATGGATCGAAGTGCATACCGCGCATTTTTCGGTAATCACCGATGCGGGCGACAAGCGCGGACGGGAAGTTGCTTTGCGGATGGAGCAGATGCGCGCGGTGTTTGGGCAACTGCTGCTGAAAGACAAGTTGAAAATGCCGGTGCCGATCACGGTCATTGCGCTCAAGAGCGACAAGCAGTATGGCATGGTTGCTCCCGCGAAACAGAGCACGGCGGGCGGGTTTTATGTGCCGGGATCGGATCGGGTTTATATCGTGCTGAATCTTTTTGAAGCCGATCCCTGGCGGGCAGTGGCGCATCCGCTGGCGCATTATCTCTTGAATTTCAACTATCCTCCGGCGCAGGGCTGGTTCGACGAAGGGCTGGCGGAGTATTTCGGGTCGATCGAGATTGGCAAACAAGTGGAGATAGGAGGCGACCCGGAACTGGCGCCGGAATGGCACGAGGACGTCTTCGATGAAATGCGGCGCGACCCGAAGACGCCACAGTCGCTGACTCAGTTAGTAAGTTCTCCGGTGTGGTTGTCGATGGTGGACCTGTTCACGATGAAGCATGACGGGTCGGGCGCGCGCGAGGGGACGCACAACACGCTGTACTACGCGCAGTCGTGGATGGTCGTCCACTATCTAATCAACAAGAACAAGATGCCGGAGGCGGGAACTTACTTCGATCTGGTGCTGAACCAGAAAGTGCCGGTGGAGAAAGCGGTGGTGCAGGCGTTCGATCTGTCGCCCGAGCAGATGGAAGATGCGGTGAAAACCTATTTCAAATCGCTGAGTGGGTTGGGCATTGCGCTCGATCAGTCGAAGAAGCCGATTGCAAATCCAGCGGACATGCAGCAACCCGATCATTTTGCTCTTCCGTTTGGCGCGGACGACATCGGGATGGCAGTCAGTTCGGTAAAGGAGGAGGAAGCGAGCGCGGTGATTGACGACGCCATGGCGCGCATTCCAGAACATCGCGATCAGGCGCTGCGCGCCTTGCAAAGGTTGACGGCGGATCCAAAGGATAGTGAGGGGGCGCACCGCGGGTTGGCTTGGGACGATATTCGCCAGAAGCGGTTCGATGCGGCGGCCGATGAACTGGAGAAGGCCACGGAACTGAATCCGCAAGACCCATGGATTTGGTATTACCGCTCGGCGCTGAAGTATCAAAAGGCGCAAGCGACGCGGCAGGAGATGCAGGGATTGGCGAACATGATGCAGGATTTGCGGGCGGTCACGGATTGGTACCCCGAGTTAGCCGACGCTTATAACATGCTGGGAGTGGCGCGAGTTGAGGGCGGCGGAATCAACTCCGCGCTGGAAGCGCAACGGCAGGCGATCGCGCTGGCGCCGCGGAATGTGGAGTACCTGTTCAACCTGGGACAGATTTATGTTGCGGGGAAGAAGTGGGACTTGGCGCGGGAAGTGTTTACCCGGCTGAAGGCGGGACCGGATCGGGTGGCGGCCGCGGCGGCGAAACAGCAGTTGGACGATTTAGAAACGCTGCAGAAGTACGGTGTACGTCCGCAACGCGCGGGGGAGCGCGAGGCACCGGCGGGGGCGGCTAGCACGCCGGCGGCAGGGACGGGTGCGCCTGCGGCAGCCGCCAGTTCAGCGGAAGATGAAGATGCGGATGCGGCGCCGAAGCCGGCGGCTCCTAACCCGGGCACGACCGGGCCGGTACAGTTTCTGAAAGGCAAGATCGTTAGCAGCGACTGCTCAAAGGCTCCCGAGGCTACGGTTACTATCTTGAGCGGCATGACGACTTATAAGATGCATGCCGCGGATTACAAATCGCTGGTGGTGATTGGGGAGGACCAGTTTTCCTGCGAGTGGAAGAATCGTCTGGTGTCGGTGAACTACCGGGCTGTGGGCAAGCATGAAGGGGAGTTGGTGTCGGTGGAAGTGCATTAAGTCACTTCTTGCGCG
>CAWABC010000101.1:0-16131 GCA_963780105.1 uncultured Acidobacteriaceae bacterium | reverse complement strand
ATATGGGAGGCGCCGAGGCGCTGCCGGAAAAAACTCATGGGCGCCCGTATTCCCTGCGACTGACCTTGCCTCCGCTGGGCGCGCTGTTTCTGAGAAAGGCGTAGCCCGATTCACCATCTCCATCTCCTGTTCGCGTAGGACAGCCGCTTTCGCCTTCAGGCACTACCGAAGCCGCTTCGTAACCGAGCTGTAACAACTGTCTGATAGCCTCAACACGAAAAGGTCTAGAGCGTGTTTCATAAATGCCTTTCAGCTCGGAGGGCCTGTTCCTCAGGGGCCAAAGCCCGCATTTTTGCAGGGGCGAAACGGCAGAGCTAAAGCCGTGCCCTACCCAAAACCGATTTATGAAATACGCTCTAGTCAATCCATGGCCCGGCCGCGTTTCAACGCTCCCGAACCGCTGCCTCTGGTCGCAGTAATTCTGGCAATGCCCCATCGCTTTGCCGCCAGATCCGAGTTGACAAGAAGACGGAACATATTGAGAATCTCCAGTTACCAAAAAAACAGGCGTAGAGTTTACGCTCGATGTCGCGGCTTTCTTTCGATCTGTCCACAGTTGAGAAACTTTCTAGTTGAGAAGCCTTTTACAGGAGTGCATCATGCGAACCGTAGTCGCAGTCTCTTACCCAAGCTGGCGTAGCTTTTTGGGAGTATGTTTACTGGCCGTCGCCGTACTGACGGCGCCATGGCTGGCCAGTGCGCAAACCGCCACCGGTACCATGACCGGAACCGTGAGCGATCCGGCGGGCCTCCCCATCGTGGACGCAAAGGTTGTCGTGCGCAATGCCGACACGGGCTCCGAATCTCCCTATGCCACGAATACCTCGGGAATTTACGTCGCCCCGTACTTGCAGCCAGGAACCTATCAGGTCACCGCCAGCAAGGAGGGCTTCACGACCGTGATCGAGAAGAACCTCGCGGTCCACGTTGGTGACCGGCTGACGATCGACCTCCAGTTGCCGGTTCAGGGCGGCCGCACCTCGGTTACGGTGACCGAGGAAACGCCAATTCTGGAAACCGAGAAGACGGAAAGCGCCCAAACCGTGACCCAGAACCAAGTGGAAGGGCTGCCGATTGCCGCCCGGCGCTGGGAGAACTTTACCCTGCTCACTCCCGCCGTGACCAACGATGGGTCGAGCGGCCTGAGCAGTTTCCGGGGCATTTCCGGCCTCTATAACGGGAACTCAGTGGATGGGGCGAATAATACCCAGGCGTTTTTCTCGGAAGCACGCGGGCGCGCGATTATTGTGACTTATGTTTACAGTGCCGACTCGATCCGCGAGTTTCAGGTTGCGTCCAGCAATTACAGCGCGGAATTAGGCCAGGCGGCGGGCGGGGTGGTGAACGCGGTCACCCGATCTGGCACGAACCTGCTGCATGGAGACCTCTTCTACAACCTGCGCTACCCCGACCTGAACGCGCTCGACCCCGTCGGCAAGACAAAGGGGATTACAACGCAGACGGTACATCAGCAGAACCAGTTTGGCGGGAGTGTGGGCGGGCCGATCATCAAGGACAAGCTGTTCTTCTTCGGCACTTACGACGGCTTCCGCAAAGTCAATCCAATTCTCTACACTTCGACTACCTCGCCCGCAACTATAGATAGCAGTACTTTCTTATGTCCCGTGTCCGTGACCACGACCCAATGCGCCAACGCCAAGGCCTTCATTACGACCGATCTGCTGGGTGCATTCCCGCGCGACCTGAAGCAGGATGTCTTTCTCGGCAAGCTCGATTACCAACTGAACCAGGCCAATCATCTGTCAGCGGTCTTCAACCTCCAGAATTGGCAGGAGCCGTACGGTTACAACACGGCTCCAACGGTCAACAATGGGGGCGCTACCCAGAATGGAAGCGGCGGGACGCATGAGCGCTTCTTCATCGCCAACTGGACCACGAACATCTCCAGCAACAAAGTCAACGACGTGCGTTTTCAATGGGGGCGCGATTTCGAGTTCGACAGCACGAACTCCGGGGGTCCGTCTGCTTTCCTTCTGAATATCGCCTCCTACGGCGAGACCTCGGCGCTTCCGCGCCCGGCCTTCCCGGATGAGCACCGCATCCAGTTCTCCGACAATTTTTCGATTGTGAAGAGTAAGCACCTTTTAAAGATGGGCGTGGATCTCAATTTCATCCACGAACTGCTGATCAACCTCTTCCAGGGGGACGGAAACTACAACTACACCAATTCAAATCCTATTGACCAATGTGTCACGCCTGCGAATGCCACTTTTTGCCGATGGTTAGGCGACGCCGTGGGAGCCGTCCTTTTCGAGAATGTGGGCGGCGTGATACAGAACGGCGTGCCGGACGGGACAGTTGGGATGCACTATTCCACCTTCACCCAAGTGAATGACCCGATCACCCACGTCGGCAAGGACGATTTCTATAACAACGATTTCGGCGCCTACCTTGAGGACACCTGGAAGGTGCGGCGCAACCTTACGCTGAATCTGGGCGTGCGCTACGACCTGCAGCACGTTCCCGCGCCTCCGAAACCTAACACGGCCACACCGTTGCTGACTCTGTACACGTCAACCTTGAATATCGACAAGAATAACTTCGCTCCCCGGCTCGGCCTCGCCTGGCAGTTTCTCGGGAACACCGTGCTGCGCGCTGGCTATGGAATGTTCTACGGCAAGACATCCAACAGCACCTATTACGCCCTGCGCGTGGAAAACGGTGTGTTCCAGCAGACGTTCAGCGGGTGCGGGCCGAGCGGAATCACGTCCTGTGCGCCGACTTTTCCCAACGTATTCTTTACCCCGCCCGGACCCCCCGTGGCCGCGCCCTTTGACGGCGCGCTCACACCGACGGTTGTCATTCCCGGCGGAACCTTACCGGCGAGTTCAGCGGCTGCTCACGGCATGACCCCGAACTTCGTCAATCCCCTGGTGCACGAGGCTCAACTGTCGCTGGAGCGGCAATTGCCGGGGCGCATGACCCTCTCCGCTACCTACCTCCTTACCCGCGCCCTCCATCTGCCTGCCAGTTACGACGCCAACGTCGCGCCCACGAATGCGACCATAAGCTACGACGTTGTCGACTCGACTGGCACCACCACCCTGACCACCACTGTGCCGTACTACACTGCGCGCATGGACTCCGGCACCGGCATCATCCTCAACCAGGCCAGCGTGGTCAACTCCTGGTACAACGGCCTGGTGCTCACCCTGCGTAAGCAGATGAGCCACGGCCTCGAGCTGACCTTCAACTACACCTTCAGCAAGGCGCTGGACGATGGCCAGACTGCCGGAACCAACGGGACTTTCTTCGGCACCGATGGTGTTCTCGATCCCTATAACCTCAAACGCGACTACTCCTATTCCGACCTCGATCAGCGGCACCGGTTTGTCGGGAGTGTGGTCTGGCAACCTGTGTTTGGGAAGGACATGGGCAGTGCGTTCGTCCGGCAACTCGTGAACGGATGGTCCGCATCCGCCATCGTCACCGCCGCGACGGGTCAGCCCTACGCCGCGAACATCGGAACGACCTTCCCGGCGGCGGGTACCCCTGACGGCGGCATGACGGGCGCAGTAGTGAGCACTTTCGCCTCGGCCACCGGAGGCCGCGCTGCCTGGCTAGCGCGCAATCCCTACAATCTCCCCAACTACACCGACATTGACTTCCGACTGGGCCGCGGCTACACGTTCGCCGACCGATACCGGCTCAATTTCATGGTCGATGCGTTCAACCTCTTCAACAGCACCATTGTGGGCAGTGTCAACACCACTGCCTATACCTACTCCGGGCCGGGAGTCGGAAAGTGTACAGGCCACACGAACGGTTGCATGGTGCCGTCGTCCTCCTTCGGGAGCCTGGCGACAACCTCCGGAACGCTTTTGGGGGCCCGGCAATTGCAGGTTGGCCTGCGCTTCGACTTTTAGGGAGACGCGACTCTGGCGATTGCCAATCGGCAAGAAAGTTACCCGTCGCGTCGCCTGGCGCAAATCGAAAGACTGTTGGAGAGCGTTGGTCCGGAACTCTGAAGGTTGGGACTCCATTTCCTCTTCCGCAGATTGTCGAGCGGAGGACGGCTAACTGCGCCTTGAACGCGGCGTTGCGCAACTGTCAGAGTGTGACTTCATTGGACAGCAGGGCGAACCGAGGCCACGAGTTCGCCCTCACCGTTTCCACACTCCCACATACTCCAGCATCTCGTCTAATTTCGCGTTCCTCAAAATTTCTCCCACCGCCGCGTGATCGATGCGCGGAGCGATCGGTGTCTCGCTTTGCGCGATGGTGTAGGCGGTCACGGCCACGATCGCCTCCCCGGCCTTGAAGTCCAGCCCATCGACTTTGTCGAGCGTGTCGCTCGCTTTGTGATGGATTTCCATGTAGTGCGACATGTCGACCCACAAATTGAGCGCCGGAATTCCCTGCAACACGAATGGACCGTGGTCCGTATCGTACGTGGTATCGAGCGAAAGCTCGCCGCCGCTCAAGTCTTTCAGCAGGCCGTCGCTCCAGGGTTGCATCGCCTTTCTCAGATCCTCGCGGCCTTCCACCTTCCATCCCTTCGGATGCCCGGCGCCGTTATCGGTATTCAGAACCGCGACGCACTGGTTCAATTCCCCCTGGTGCGCCTGCGTGTAGGCGTAGGACCCGAGCAGCCCCTGTTCTTCTCCTCCCCAAAGCGCCAACCGGACGCTGCGCCGCGGCGCTTTCCCCAGCGCCATCAGGGCGCGGCCGATTTCGAGGACGCTGCTCGCGCCGGTGCCGTTGTCCTGCGCGCCCGTGCCGAAGTCCCATGAGTCCAGATGCCCGCCGATCAGGATCCACTCGTCCGGCCGTTCGCTGCCTCGAATCTCGGCGATCACGTTGTTGACCGTCGTCTCTCCCGACGTTTTATTTTCGATCGTCAATTGAATGGTGACCGGCCCACGCTCCAGTTCACGCTGAATGAGCTTCGCGTCTTCCATGCCAAGCTGGGCCACGGGCAGCGGTAGTAACTTCGCGCCCCACACACCGTCGTGCGCATTCAAAACGTTGCTCTTCTCGCGGTCCGGCATGACCGCCGCCAACACACCATCCTTGTGAAACGCGACCCAGGCGGCTTCCAGTTTCGGCAAAGCCTTCCCGTAGCCTTCGGCATAGATCCTGCTCGTATCCAGAAATACAATCTTTCCGCGCAGTTCCGCTTCACGGGATTTCAAGGCCCCCGGCGACAAGTCTGCGACGATCACTACCGGGCCCTGCACGCCTCCCGGCGGCGTCGACGGCGCCCACCCGAGCGATGCCACGTACAACGGACGCGACAGAGGCGACAGCATCGCTCCGCTCGCGGTTCCTCGCTGCCAGCCCGCCGGAATCGTGAACGGCTCCAGCCGCACATTCTCGATGCCGTAGCTGCGAAACTTCGCCGCCGCCCATTCCGTCGAGCGCACGTAGGCTGGAGAACCCGTCAACCGCCCGCCAATGCCATCCGCGAGGTCGCCTAACGTTGTCATCGACGGCCCGTTGTAGATCGAGGCGGCCAGCCGGTCGGTCACCGGCTTCAGTTCTGAGGGCGTCTGCGCCCACACCAGCACGGGAATTGCCCACCACACCGCCAATGCAACTGCACGACGTAAATTCATTCTTCCTCCGGCCAAACAAGTTCCACGGACGCTTCGCTCAAATCCCACCCTTTCGCAGAAAACGCGAAAGGATGGGGCACCCTCGGTCTTCTTCTCCACCAACGTCAGACCTACATCTACTTCGCGAAGGCTTCTTTGTTCACCACATACGGCATCTTCGTAACATCGCCGCCGTAGTTCCCTTCCAGCACATCAATCAGCCCCTGCACGCAGCGTCCGGCCATGCCTTTATTCGGGTCGGACGACAGCCGGGTGATGCGCGCGGCGCTGGCAAAGTGGGGCATCAGGCGGCAGCGGTCGGCGATCGAGGGATCGCGCAGCGGCGAATCGGCGGGCAGGGGTTCGGTCTCGTAAACATCGAGTGCCGCGCCGGCAATCCTTTTCTCGCGTAAAGCCCGCGCCAGTGCGGCTTCGTCCACCACCGGACCCCGCGAAGTGTTGACGATCATGGCCGTGCGCTTCATCATGCGCAGCGTGGTTTCGTTGATCAGGTGATAGGTTGGCGTCGAGCTCTCGCCCTCGCGCAGCAGGGGAACGTGCAGGCTGATGAAATCCGCGCTGCTCAACGCTTCGTGCAATGTGGTGTAGCGAATGGTGGCTCGCTCGCGACTCATCCCGTGCTTGAAGCGCAGATCCTTCACCTCTTGTATGGCCCGGATGTAGTCGTGATTCTCATACGCGGGATCGAAGCACAGGATGTTCATGTCGAATCCGGCGCACTTCTTGATCATGGCGAGGCCGATGCGCCCGGTGCCGATGACGGCGACGGTCTTTCCCGTGACTTCGTCGCCCAGAAACGGCAGGTAGGGATGCCAATAGCTCCAACGATTTTCGCGCGTCAGTTGTTCGGCCGCCCACAGTCTGCGGGCAAGCGCACCCATCAGGAAGAAGGCATATTCGGCTGTCGCCTCGGTCAGGACGTCGGCGGTATGCGTGAACGGAATCTTGTACTGGTTGGCATCGGCGCGGTTGATGTTGTCAAACCCGACGGCGTACTGCGCCACCACCTTCAATGTGCCATTTCCGGCCGCGAAAATTTCGGCGTCGATCGGATCGCGCAGGGTGGTGATCAGGCCGGCGATACCCGACTTCACCTTTTCGACGATCAAGCTTTTCGGCGGAGCTTCGGGATGGGGATAGACTTCCAGGTCGTATCCCTTGTGGTCAAGAAGGTTGAGGGCGTCTCCGATGTCGCAGGTGGCAAAAACGCGGATTCTCTGGCTCATGCTTAGTGTAATAGCTCGAACAGGGATTGAGTACCCACTTCCTCACGCCTGGGCGTCAATCAGTGTACCGCACTGACGTCCCGGAGGGGCAGATGACCCACAACACGTTAGCGCTCAGAACCCGCTCAATGCGTGCAAGCTGATTACAACAGTCATCGCGCAGCCACGGAAGGAACGCCGCCCAGACATCGAGCGGCGTTGAAAATCCTTCGTAGATTACTAATTATTGACGCCCCTATGGCTTTCCTTTCTGTGGCTGCCAACCATCTAGCTAGCCAGACTGAGTTAATGCCCGATGCCGATGCGTTTACCCTGGCAGAACGCAAATGTCTCGGGGGTCTGGTCATTTGGACCCGGGCCAACCGTGTCGATCGGGAGCATGTAGAACTCCTTGCCTTCATTGAAGAGGACACCCCTCTCCCGGTTCGTGCCGGGGAAGGCCGGGGTATTGAGGGTGCTAGAAAACGAACAATTGGAGTTCACGGCTACCGTTCCCGTTGCCGGTACTTCGAAGTAGATCGGCCCGACCTTCTGGTACAACATACCCGTAAAGTCGCCGGACAGCGAAACGTCCAAGCGGAACAGCGCTGCGTCGGCGAAGGTCCCTACTTGAGGTATCGGGTCGATGCTTTCACAGCGCAGCAAGTAGATCCCGTGAGCGGTCTGCGGTCCGCAGGAGTTGACCGGTTTGCTGGACTTGCTGATGCGGCGCGCATTGGTGATCCACACCGCTGTCGGGGTATTCGGGGTCTGCATGGTGACGCTGTGGAACTCGCGGCCATTGTCGAAGGCGATGAAACGCTCCCTTATCGTCGACGGTGGGTCAGGGTACTCGATCACACCGGTACAGTCTTCGTTCATTTCGGTGATCGTGCCCTGCCACGGAATGGGTTCGAGGCCTGCGTTTAGGGAACCGAATATGAGCCAGTAGTAGCCTTTACCGACCCCGTCAGGCGTGAAGCTGAGTTGTCCTACGATGATAAAGGGCGCGATCGCCGCCGCCCAATGAATTGGGAACGGCTGCACTGATAGGTCAACAATCGAACTGGATCCCTTGGAATAAAACGCGTACGTGCCGGCCATGGTCTGCAAGCTACACTTTCCCTGCGCTTGAACCGCGGGGACGGCAATGCACAAGCAAAGAAGTAGCGCGGTGAACTTAAGTGCACGATTCATTATGTCCTCCTTTTTTTTCGCTCACATTACCCGTGCTCCGCCAAGTACAAAATGTTATTGGCACGCTGCGAGAGTGAGGTGGTTAGGGGTTCGGACCGAACTCGCCTCAGGGGTGCTGCATCTCACTTTTCCTTTCGAAAATGGCAAACCTTCCCCTTCCTTGCGGAACGGTGGCCAGACTTTGGTACACGCTCTCAGTTCAGTCAATACCGACCGGGTAACAAGTGAGGAGACTATGGGTAACAGAACAAGATGTTGATTCTTCGAACCTTGCAGCCTCCTGTAACACATGCGGAAAGACGCTCAGGGCATTCCCGCGTGGTGATAGAATCAGGCCGACTGCAAACCCCGTCGATTGCCAGGGGCAATCATGCTAAGCAACGCGCCCTCAGCGCCGCGCAAGCTGTGTTTCGGACTTTTCGAGCTCGACCTGCGGGCCGGCGAACTGCACAGGAACGGCAGAAAAGTTAAGCTCCAGGATCAGCCTTTCCAGATTCTGGCCCTTCTGTTAGAGCATCCCGGAGAGGTCGTAACGCGAGAAGAGTTGCAGGCGAGACTCTGGCCCGGCGACAACTATGGCGATTTCGAGCACAGCATCAGCATGGCGGTAAAACGGCTGCGCGAGGCGTTGGACGATTCGGCCGACAACCCGCGCTTTGTCGAGACCCTACCTCGTCACGGCTATCGATTTATGGTACCGGTAGAGGAACTGGAACCCGCCACCAGACCAGCTTCCGCTGAGCCGGCGAAACCGCGAGCCATGCCCATCCGCCACTGGGTTGTAGCCTTCGCACTGGTGGCCCTGCTGGCCACCTCATCGTATCTCGCTTGGCAGCGGTTCCGGCCGTCGGCCAAGCCTCCTGCGAGTAAGGTCATGCTGGTGGTCTTACCTTTTGAGAACCTGAGCGGCGATCCGGGGCAGGAGTATTTCTCAGACGGATTCACTGAGGAAATGACTGCACAACTGGCGCTGCTGTATCCGGAGCAATTGGCGGTGATTGGGCGCGCCACAGCCATGACGTACAAGCACGCCAAAAAGACAATTGACGAAGTGGGAAGAGAGTTGCACGTACAGTACGTCCTCGAGGGTAGCGTGCGGAAGGGCGGCGAGCGTGTCCGCATCACAGCTGAACTTGTCAAAGTCGGAGACCAAACACACGTTTGGGCCCAGAACTATGAGGGCGATCTTCGCGATGTCGTGGCAATGCAGAGAGAAGTGGCACAGAAAATTGCGAAGGAGATGCCGGTCAAGATCAGCCCGCAGGGCCAAGCCCGCCTCGCGCGCGCCCGCCCCGTTAACCCTGAGGCCCTCGACGCCTATCTCCGAGGCATCTACCGTTTGAGACAAAACCGACCCGACTCCGGGACGACCGCCGTCGCCTACTTCCGGCAGGCGACTGAAATTCAACCCGACTGGGCCTTGCCCTATACGGGATTGGCTGCTGCCCACTTTTGGAATGCGACCGATCCCGACGCCGATTCCGCTGACCGGAAGGAATTCTTTCGCGCGTCAAAGGCTGCTGCCTTGAAAGCCCTGGGATTAGACGACAATCTCGCCGAGGCGCACAGCTTGCTAGGCTATGTCTTGGAGGAATATGAATGGGACTGGGCGGGTGCGCAGAGAGAGTTCAAGAGAGCCCTGGAACTCGATCCCAACGCAGCGGGAGCCCATGCTGGGTACGGCAGGTGGCTGAATATCATGGGGCGGCATCAGGAAGCTATCCCTGAATATGAGCGGGCTATAGAGCTTGACCCCTTATTCCTTCTGTATCGGGTCTCTTCGGCGAACACCTACAAGTTGGCACGTCGGTACGATGAGGCCATACAACGCCTACAGGAAACAGTCAGCTTGGAGCCGAGTTTCGCGGAAGCTCACGCTTGGCTGAGCGAAGCATACGCGCGGAAGGGAAGGTACGAGGAAGCGATCACTGAGTTGGAAAAGCAGCGCGTCCTGCGGAACCCGCCCAGTGAAGCTGTTTATCTAGCCAATCTGGCATTCGTTGATGCGGTGACGGGGAGGCGAAATGAGGCGCTAAAGATCGTCGAGGAAAACCGGGCCTTATTAATGGCAAACGTCAAGCAGCCTACGGCCGCTGCGGGTTTGTACTGCACAATTGGCGACAAGGATGAAACCTACCGATGGCTCGAAATAGCCTTTCGGGAGCGGGATCCGAAGCTCCCCGTGTACCGGTGGTCTTCCGATTTCGACAGTATCCGCTCCGACCCACGCTTTCAGGATTTGGTGCGCCGCATGAACCTGCCGCGGTAGGACGCCGAACTCGCACCCAGCAGAGTGACTCTCGCCCCACATCACGGACTTTGCAAAGAGTTGGTTTTGAAGTAACCGGGTTTAGCATCCATTCCTCGTCCCCCGCCGCGGAAGAATTCAGCGAGCGCACGAGAAGCGTACCTCAGGCGCTAAAGCGCGACATGTTGCCAACGACGTACGGCGCGACTGAAGTCGTACCCTTCCCGAAGACCTGTGTGAATCGGAGTTTTCCGCAGGCTGTGAAGTCATGCCCTTCCCAAACCCAGGGTTGTTCAGCAAACCGAGACGGGGCAAGCCCCGTCTCTACACGAGTTTTTCCGCTGCCTGTTTAGCGGCTTAGATTTGCTCGCGTCGTTCCGGGCGCGGCGCGACAGACGCTGCCTGCGCATGATGACGGACATCAGCTCCCAGTACCCAGAAGATGACATCTTCGGCGATGTTGGTGGCGTGGTCGGCAACGCGTTCGAGATTGCGTGCCACCAGCAGCGCATCCAGCGCCTGCTGAGTCACTTGCGGCTCTTCGTTCATCTTTCGCACGAGCATAATAAAAGCTTCGTCGCGCATGCGGTCGACGACGTGATCCATTTCGAGTACGGCCTGAGCGAGCTCGGCCTTGCCTTCCACGAACGACTCCAGCGCGCGCCGCACCATGGCGCTGGCGGCGGTGGCCATGCGCGCGATATCGACGGGCAACTCGACGGACGGCAATTCAATCAGGTCCATGACGCGCTCGGCGATGTTCACCGCCTGATCGCCCACGCGCTCGAGATCGGCGTTGATCTTGGTGACCGCGAGAATGAAGCGCAGATCCACGGCCGCCGGTTGCTGGGTGGCGAGGATGTCGAAGGCGAGTTCGTCAATCTCGCGCTCGGCGGCGTTGATGTGGCTCTCGTTTTCGAGGACGAGCTGGCATCGTGTGAGATCGTGCTCCGTGTATGCCTGGCAGGCGCGATCCACCGCCAGTTCCGCGAGACCGCCCATGCGGAGCAGTTTCTCCCGGAGTTCCTCCATCTGCTGTTGAAAGCGCGTGCGCATTATCCGAAACCTCTTTCGTAAGGTCAGAGGTTAGAGGTCAGATTGCAGAGCTGAAAATCCCAAGATCGCCACCACCATTTATGCGATTGGCTTTTAACCTCTACAATCTTACCTCTGACCTCTGACCTCGTTCCTATCCGAATCTGCCCGTGACGTAGTCTTCCGTCCGCTTGTCGGAAGGATTGGTAAATATCTTTTCCGTCTTGTCGAATTCGATCATCTTGCCCAGCAGAAAAAATCCGGTAAACTCGGCCACCCGCGCGGCCTGCTGCATATTATGCGTCACAATCACGATGGTGTATTGCTCTTTTAATTGAAAAATCAGTTCTTCGATTTTGCCGGTCGAGATCGGATCGAGCGCCGAGCAGGGTTCATCCATGAGCAGAACCTCCGGCTGCACGGCCAAAGCGCGCGCGATGCACAGGCGCTGTTGCTGGCCGCCGGAAAGGCTGGCGCCGGATTTCTTGTGGAGAAGATCTTTGACTTCGTCCCACAGGGCGGAACTGTGCAGAGATTTCTGGACGACCTCATCCAATTTCTTGCGGTTGCGAAAGCCGTTCAGCTTGAGCCCTGCCGCCACATTGTCGTAGATGGACATGGTCGGAAACGGATTCGGCTTCTGAAACACCATGCCCACGCGGCGGCGCAGTTGTGTGGCCGAGGTTCCGTTATAAACGCTGAGGTCGCCGATGCGCACCGAACCCTCGACTCGCGCCTCGGGAATGGTTTCGTGCATGCGGTTCAGGCAGCGTATAAACGTGGATTTCCCACAGCCCGAAGGGCCAATCAGCGCGGTCGCGTGGTTGGCCTGCACCGTGATGTTGACGTCGAACAAGGCCTGAGTCTTGCCGTAATAAGCGTTCAGGTGCTCGACTGTAATTCCGACGCCCATGACTGGTTAAGCTCCTGCCAACGTTCCGTGCCGCACCGCGATGCGCACCGCCGCGACCGCGCCCACGATCAGCATAATCAAAACCAGCGCGCCCGCCCAAGCCTGCTTGTGCCATTCATCGAAGGGCGAGATCGCATAGGTGAAGATCTGCAGCGACAGCGCCGCCGTCGGCTGGTCTGACTTCCAATTCCAGAACTGGTTTCCAAAGGCGGTGAACAACAGCGGCGCCGTTTCTCCGGCCACGCGGGCGAAGGCCAGCATGACGCCGGTGATGACTCCTGACGTCGCGGTGCGCAGCGTAATGGAGAGCGTGGTGCGCCAGCGCGAAACGCCCAGTCCGTAAGCGGCTTCGCGAATGGCCTGCGGAACGAGCAGCAGCATCTGCTCGGTCGTCCGCGCGATCGTGGGAACCATCATGATCGCCAGCGCGACGCCGCCGGCCAGCGCCGAGAAATGCTTCTGGCGCATCACGACCAGGCCATAAGCCACGATGCCGATCACGATTGAAGGCACGCCGTTCAGGACGTCGGAGACAAAACGCACAATGTCGCCATAGCGGTTTCGCCCGTACTCGGAGAGGAAGATGCCCGCGCCGATTCCCAGCGGCACGCCCAGCAGGCTGGCGATGGCAAGAATCACCATCGAGCCGACGATGGCGTTCGCCATGCCGCCGCCGGCCTCGCCTACCGGCTTCGGAGTCTGTGTTAGAAAGGCGAGATTGATCGAGCCGATGCCCTTATAGACCAGATAGGCAAAAATGGCGAAGAGCGGCAAAAGCACGAGTGCGACAGTGAGCACGGCGACGCCAGTCATCACGCGGTCCACCACACGCCGCCGCAAGCTGATGGGCGCGACGTTGATGAGCTGAAGCACCGCTGCCGTATTGGAGGCCGTATCAGGCAATTTCGTCTCAGGCGTTTTCAGTTTAAGCTATGCTTCTTGACGGTTGACCTCGCGTAACGCTCCACACCATAAGCCGCGCCAGGGCGTTGACCACAATGGTGACAAAGAACAGCGCCAGGCCGATCTCGATCAACGCGGAAAGATACAGATCGCCCGTTGCTTCGGTGAATTCGTTGGCGAGTACGCTGGCCATCGTGTATCCGGGCGCAAACAGCGATTTGGCAATCTCCGGACGATTGCCGATCACCATGGTGACCGCCATGGTTTCGCCGAGCGCACGGCCCAGGCCCAGGATGATGGCGCCCACGATTCCCGCCCGCGCATTGCGCAGCACGCCCATGCGGATCATCTCCCAGCGCGTCGCACCCAGCGCCAGCACCGCTTCCCGCTGATGCTGAGGAACTACGGTGAGCACCTCGCGCGTGATCGACGAGACGATGGGAATGATCATGATCGCAAGAATCACGCCCGCCGCTAGCATGCCGATGCCGTAGGGCGGCCCGCTGAACAGGCCCGTCCAACCGAGCGTCGTGGCGAGAAAGGGTTGAACATATTCGCGCAGTACCGGCACCAGAACGAAGATTGCCCAGAGTCCGTAGACCACGCTGGGAATGGCGGCCAGAAGCTCAGTCGTAAAAGAAAGAATTCCGCGCAACCCGACCGGGGACATCTCCGTAATAAACACGGCAACCCCAAGAGAGAGAGGAACGGCGATGACGAGCGCCAGCAGCGACGACACAATCGTGCCGAAGATGAAGGGCAGCGCGCCGTACTGATCCGACACCGGATTCCATTCCGATTGACCAAAGAACTTCCAGCCAAAAGCATGCCAGGAAAGCGTGGAACCGACGACCAGTTGGTAAACGATCAAGCCGAGCAGCGCGACCACCGCCAAGCCGCAAAGGCGCATGGCCCAGCCAAAGGCAACGTCGGGGATTTCGCTGACCTTCCCCGACAACAGCGGCGCCGTTCTAGCTTCGATTTTCAGGGCAGCCCTTGACCCCCGCTCCGGTTCGGGAGCGTTGAAACGCGGCCGGGGCAGGGCTTGATTAGACATTCCGTTCTGAGGCTAGCAGAGGGTTGTTACAAACTGGTTAAAAAGCGGCACTTGGTAGTGGCTGAATTTGAATCGGCTTTGAAAGCGCACGGTTTTAGAGCCTGCGGAAAAACTCGGTGCTGCGCTTGCTTTTGGGTGGCGCAGCGGTTTACCGCTGCGATAACAGGATTATTTTCATCGACGGCTTTAGCCGCTGAGGCCAAACTCTCCGGCTGAAAGAGTTTTTCCGAGGGCTGGCCCACCCTTTCCGTCATATCACTCACGAGGTTGCCCCCTCCTTGCCTGAAAGCGCTTGAGGCCCCACGGCATGAGAGCATCCTAACCATGGAGCCTGGGCGCGGGGACCACGGCCCGCTAAAATTTCTCACATTTCTTCCGAGATCGGGAAAGTCAAAGTCCCCGCCCCGTCGCGGAAAACGCGACAGGAGCGGGGCACCCGCGAGGGTTAGAATGGTGGAAAGGGTGGGCCAGCCCCCCACTTGCCATATGAGATTCGGCAGAAAAATCAGCAACGCCAGCATGGCGCCGCCCCAGAACCACCAGCTTCCGAGAAAACGGCGGGCGCCTGTTAGCAGCATTCCACCCAGAATCCCAGCCACAAAAAACACGATCGTGTACTTGGTCATCAAGCCGACGCCAACCACCGCGCCAATCGCCAACCACCGCCCGTACATTCTCCGTCTTCAGCAGACGGATCATGAAATAGGCAATCAGCACCCACCACAAGTAATCGAAGGTTGTGTATTGGAACTCCGTTCCCTAAACAGAACAGAGGCGAAGGCGCGACCGCAACCGCCGCTGCGACATGGGCGAACCCCGCCACCAAGCTCTCGCGCGATGCAGCCCGACAATGAACACGGCCGCTGCCTGCGCCATGACCGAGAAGAGCCTTAGTCCGACCAAGGAAACACCAAAGATTCCCAGGCCTATTCGCTCCAGCAGCGGTGTCAATGGCGGAACGCAACGAATCCCCAGTCCAGATGCCGGGCATCGCTCAGAGTCTGAAGTTCATCGCGATGAAAACCATAACGAACGTTCGTGAAGAGATGAACCAGTGCGATGGTCGCTGCGAATTCCCGAGAGCGCCCCCATTGTGTTAGCCCAAGGATAAGTATCTTCCTTCGCCAGATTCCTGCCAGTGGTTGCTGACGACATTCCACGTTGCTCCTCGCACGCTGCTCTTTCGATGGCCTTTACCCGGTACGCATTGCTCCGATTCTGATTCGGCCTTGCGGCGTTCGGGGTCCGTTATAACCAATCCGAACGGTTCCGACGATCCTGCTTCGGCGTTTAACTGCAATCGAGAAGCTAGACGGATCCGCCATCAACGGTTATCCAATGTACACCAACCACTTTTCGGGCGAGTGGTCGGCCATACTGATCTCACTCTCTGGGGACTGCCGCACTCCCCCGCCACATGCGGAACATCCCTTGCCCATGCGGCGGTAGGGTTGCGCAACGCTCCCCGGTTATGAGAAGACTGATCGTTAACATTCGATCGTTACCTTTATGCCCACCTTTGCCGCCATCGACATCGGCTCGAATTCGGTCCGGCTGAAAATTTCGCGTCTGCAGGCTGGCCGCCTGAAAGAAATCCATGAGGACCGCGAGGTCACTCGATTGGGTGCGGGCGTCTTTAGCGGAGGATTGCTTTCGCCGGAATCCATGTCGCAAACGGTGCAGGTGTTGCGGCGTTTCAATCGTGCCATCCAGGAATGCGGCGCGGATTCCGTCAGGGTGGTGGCCACCGCGGCGCTGCGCGATGCCCGCAATTCGCGCACGTTTGTGGAGTGGGTGCGCTCAACGACCGTCTGGACGATCGAAATTGTCACCGGACTGGAAGAGGCCCGCCTTATTCACCTAGGAATCGTCTCCGCTGGCCGCTTGGACGCCCACAGTCTTCTGCTGGTGGATCTCGGGGGCGGAAGCTGCGAACTCACGCTTTCGCGCCACGGGCAGCTTCGGGACACGGTGAGCTTGCCGCTCGGGGCCGT
>CAWABC010000100.1:0-69998 GCA_963780105.1 uncultured Acidobacteriaceae bacterium | reverse complement strand
GAAGGACGCTCCTTCCGGAACTGCAATCACCATCCAGAAGATTTTGCACGAGTCCGGAGGTCAGGAACAAGATGTCGAAATTGTCTCCTTTCGCGAGGGGGATGCCGTCGGCATGCACGAGGTGGTCTTCAATTCCACCGCTGATCGAATCTATTTGTGTCACGACGCGAAATCACGCCGAGGATTTGCCGAAGGCGCGGTTCGCGCGGCCGAGTGGCTCGCCGGGAAAACCGGCTTCTACGAGTTCCGCACCGTCTGGCGCGAGCTGTAGAGCGAATCCAGAGTTGCTGCGACCGCAGGCAACTGCCGAGCTGCGCTCGGCTTGGACGGGCGAGGGCGCCCGTCCCCACACGATCAAAGACCCGCTCATGCAAGCGCTCGCGAGAAGAGTTATCCTAGGCCCATGCAACTGCGAGGCTGTGGTACCGCTCTGGTCACACCGTTCTCTCAGGACGGTGCTGTCGACGAAAACGCACTCCGCAATCTGGTCGCCTGGCAGGTCGAATCGGGCATCGACTTCCTGATTCCCTGCGGCACCACCGGAGAAACTCCCACCCTCACCCACGACGAGTGGCTGCGTGTCATCGACGTAACCATCGAAGTCGTCGCCGGACGTGTGCCCATCGTCGCCGGCGCCACCTCCAACTCGACCCACGAGGCCGTCGCCAAGGCGAAAGAAGTGGCGGCGCGGCCAGGCGTCAACGCCATCCTCACCGCGTCGCCCTACTACAACAAGCCGACGCAGGAAGGCCAGTACCGTCATTTCCGTGCCATCGCCGATGCCGTCGACAAACCCGTAATCGTCTATAACGTGCCCGGCCGCACCTCCGCCAATCTCGAACCCGCGACTCTGGCGCGCCTAACCGAGGTCCCCAATATCGCCGGCGTGAAGGAAGCCAGCGGCAACATGACCCAGATTGCCGAGGTGCTGAACTTGGTACCCGAAAGTTTTCTGGTATTGTCCGGCGACGATGCCGTCACTTTGCCCGTGATCGCGCTCGGAGGCGTAGGCGTAATCTCGGTTGCGTCCAACGAAATTCCCCACGAAATGGCGGCGATGACGCGCGCCGCTTTGAACAACGACTGGACCGCGGCCCGCACCCTCCACCGCAAGTATTTTCCCTTGATGCAGGCCAACTTCATCGAGTCGAGTCCGCTGCCGGTAAAAGCTGTTCTGGCAATGATGGGCAAGATCGAAGAGGTCTACCGCCTGCCCTTGCTCCCCATGCGTCGCGACACGCGGTCGAAGCTGCAGAAGATCGCAACCGACGCCGGATTGATTACCCGGCCCGCGGCTCCGCCGGTCGCTGCCGCCGAATTCTATGTCTACGAAAATTGGGCAGCGGGCCCGCACAAAGCGATCCTGCACCGCGCCTCCTGTGGACAGTGCAGTTCCGGCAAAGGACGCCCCGCCGGCCACGATCCCAATCATTCCCGCTGGCACGGACCGTACACCAATCTGGCCGAGGCGCGCGAGGCAACCCATCAGATGCCCGGTGTCCTGATCCGCAGCGAATGCAAGTGCGTGGCGTAAGCCCCGGTTGACCTAAAAATGCTTAGAGTTGTTTTCCTCTGGAGGAAAAATCCATGAATCGCTCTCTCTTCCATTTCGCTGTCCCACTTTTGTTCGTGAGTCTCAGCCTGGCGCAGCAGCCGGCGACCGCTCCCGCGCACCATCGCGCGCACGCCGCAACCGCGCCGCTCCCACCCACAGACAAGATCTGGGCCAAACTGATGGCCGGCAACCAGCGCTTCGTGGCGGGCAAGACGCATGCGTATGCCGTGGTTTCCCTTCGTCGCGAGCTCGCCTCAGGACAGAAACCTCACGTGATTGTCCTCTCCTGCTCCGACAGCCGGGTCGCCCCGGAATTGGTCTTCGACCAAAGCCTTGGCGACCTCTTCGTCGTGCGCACGGCCGGGAATGTGGCCGACCCCGTGGGCCTGGGCAGCATCGAGTATGCCGTGGATCACATTCATAGCCCCGTCCTGGTCGTTCTCGGCCATCAACAGTGCGGCGCCGTAACCGCCGCCTGTTCGGGGGAGAAGATGCCCAGCCGGAATCTTGACGCGATCGTCGACAAGATCAATCCCGCCGTCACGCAGGCCAAGACCTACGCCAAGTCCGACGACTTGATCGAATCGGCAATCAAGGAGAACGTCCACCAGAGTGCGAAGGATCTGCTGGCCAACAGCGAGATTGTGCGCGACGCCGTCAAAGCCGGTAAGCTAACCATCATCGAAGCCGAATACCAACTCGCAAGCGGTGAAGTAGTGCGCCTGAACCCGCCCGCGAGTGCTCAGAATTAGCGGAGGCAAGAATCATATCCACATTGCAATCGGCCATTGAACGCCTGGCGTCATCCGAAATAGCGTTCGAAAAGACGGGCGAAGCGCTCGGCAACCTCGACGAAGCCCGCCGCATCTTTCTCGATTTCCGCGCCGCTCTGACGCGTGGCGAGGTTCGCGCCGCCGAAAAGATCGACGGTCGCTGGACCACGAATGCCTGGGTCAAGCAAGGCATCCTGCTCGGCTTCCGTCTCGGCGAGCTAAAGGAAATGTCCGACGGCGACGTGCTCTCCTTCGTCGACAAAGACACTTTCCCCGCCCGCCGCCTAACTCTCGCCGATCGCATTCGCCTCGTGCCCGGAGGCTCTTCCATCCGCGAAGGCGCCTATGTTGCGCCGTCGGTCATCTGCATGCCTCCCATGTTCATCAACGTGGGCGCTTATGTGGATGAAGGCTCGATGATCGACTCGCACGCTCTCGTAGGCTCCTGCGCGCAGGTAGGCAAGCGCGTGCACCTAAGCGCCGCCGCGCAGGTCGGAGGCGTGCTCGAACCCATCAACGCCGCTCCAGTCATCATCGAAGACGACGTGCTGATCGGCGGCAATTGCGGAATCTACGAAGGCACGCTGGTCCGCGCCCGCGCGGTGTTGGGCTCGGGAACAATCCTGACCCGCTCCACCCCGCTCTACGATCTGGTGCGTGGCGAAATCTACCGCGCAACTGCCGAGCACCCTCTGGAAGTCCCGGAAAACGCCGTCGTCGTCCCCGGCTCGCGCGCCGTGAAAAAAGGCAAAGGTACGGAGTGGAATCTTTCGCTCTACACGCCCGTGATCGTGAAATATCGCGACGAAAAGACCGAGCGCGCGATTGAGCTGGAGGATTGGCTGCGGTAGCCGGTAATGGCGGGTCGCTCCTTGTTCCCGCTTTACTTTGTGATACAATGTAAAGCGATGACGGAAGCTACCCTTTCGGCGAAGAACCAGATTGTAATCCCGAGTGAGGCTCGCAAAGCGTTAGGCCTCAAACCGGGCGACAAGATTCTTGTGCTTGTTCGAGGCGGGAAAGTTCTGGTCCTGCAAAAACCAAAATCCTATCATGCCGCGATCCGTGGGTTAGCTCGCGGTAAGTATCCAAAGGATTACCTGCAAAAGGAACGTCAGAGTTGGGAGTAGAGCGGCTCCGCGCCTTTCTCCGGCGTCACCGCCGAATCGCTCTGGACACGAGTATCTTCATTTATCACTTAGAACCCAACCCAAAGTATCTCGCCTGCACGGACCCCATTTTTTCCTGGCTTGAGCGATCGGAATCCACGGCGATCACATCCACAATAACCATGACGGAATTGCTGGTCCTGCCGTACCGCGAACGCGACGAACAACGGGCAAATGACTTCTACGGCTTGCTTTCCACCTACCCCAACCTGGATTGGATTGCCCCGAACCTGGAGATCGCGGATCTCGCCGCCCGGATTCGCGCTCTTCATCGGCTGCAAACTCCCGACGCGCTTCAGGCCGCGACCGCGGTCCACTCGCTGGCTACCGGTTTGATTACCAATGATCCGGTCTTTGAGCGCGTGGAAGGCTTCGAAACGCTGGTGCTGGACCAACTTCTCTGAACGTCTCGTTCATGGACCTGTGGTGACGCCACCACTCACGACGGCAACGTCGCCGACGCCGCCCCCGGAAGTCGCATTTGCTCCTCGGCAAACCTGCGCCGCGCTTCCAGATGCTTGGCGCGGAAATGCGCCCGCGCCCGCTCGCCCCACGCCCGCACGAAATAGTAGTTCAGCGCGCATCCGATGGCCGAACTGACCACTGGAATCAGGCGTCCCGCCCACTTCTCCACCACATCGGCGCCGGCCTCGACTGCGATGCGCTGAATAACCTTCGGCACGAAGCGGTTGATCACTTCCTTTTCCAGCAATTCGCGGCTGATGTCGACGCCAGCGGCGCTGGCCGCCGCAATCCAAAGTTCGGCAATTTCGTCGTCGGTGTTCAACTCGAACCCATAAATCAGGCTGAGCTTCTGGATGGTGCGCATGGTAATCGCAGAAAGAATGCCAAGATCCGGCACGATGGTGAGAATTCCACCCAGGCCAAATCCGGCGCCCTCCGCCGCCGCCAGCTTCATGCCGCCGCGGATCACCGACTCCGCCACGTCGTCGAGACGCCCCACCGGCAGCGTGTACACGCCCTGAAAGGTGGCCAGCGGCAACCCGTGCGCCACGCGCAGTTGCATCAGGAAGCGTCCCGGATCAACCTTGATCGTGCCGTACGCGCGAGTCAGGCCTCCGCGGATCGCGCCTTCAACCCGCCGCCGCATCCACGATTTCTTCTCGTCCGCCATGTTCGATTACGAGTTTATCAGCCCGCCCGATGCCCCCTCCGCTTTCCTGTAGAGACGCGGCTTGCCGCGTCTCCCGCCGCGTCCAAAGCAGACGGGGCAAGCCCCGTCTCTACACGAACCTCTCCCTGTGCTAGCATCGACTCTCGATAATGCCAACCGGAAAACTGCACATAATTCCGCTGGGCGGACTGGGCGAGTTCGGTATGAACTGCATGGCCATCCGCTACGGCGATGACATCATCGTGGTCGACGCCGGCCTGATGTTTCCCGAAGCCGAGTTGCTGGGCGTCGACATCGTCGTCCCCGACATTTCGTACCTGCTCGAAAACCGCAAGCATGTGCGCGGCATCATCCTTACGCACGGCCACGAAGACCACATCGGAGCCCTGCCTTGGATTCTCAGCGAACTGAACGTTCCCGTCTGGGGCACCGAGTTCACGCTGGCCTACGTCGAAGATAAGCTCGACGAACACCAACTCCTCGACGACGCCGACCTGCGCGAAATTCGCCCCGGAGAACGCTTCAAGGTTGGCCAGTTCACCATTCACCCGCTGCAGGTCACGCACAGCCTGGTCGATTGCGTGGCGCTCGCCATCCACACGCCGCTCGGCGTCGTGCTCCATACCGGAGACTTCAAGGTCGATCCGACGCCCACCGACAACCGCCTCTTCGACCTGCACGGTTTCGCCGAGTACGGCAAAGAGGGAGTGCTGGCGCTCTTGCAGGATTCGACCAACGTCGACCGCAAAGGCTACACGCCGAGCGAACGCGCCGTCCAACGCAAGTTCGAGGAGGTGTTTGCCCGCACCGAGCGGCGCCTGTTCATCTCCTGCTTCTCGTCTTCGATTCACCGCATCAAGCTGACCATCGACATGGCGCGCGAACACGGCCGCAAAATTTGTTTTATCGGCCGCTCCATGAACAGTTCCTCCGAAATCGCCGAAGACCTGGGTTATATACAGATCCCCGAAGGCATGATGATCCATCCCGGCGAGATGAGAAACTTCCCTCCGGAAAAAGTGTGCGTCCTCATCAGCGGCACGCAGGGCGAACCGATGTCGGCGCTGTCGCGGGCGGCGGTGGATAACCACAAGCACGCCAAAATCGAAAAAGGCGACACCGTCGTCCTGTCGTCGCGCATCATTCCCGGCAACGAAAAAGCCATCTTCCGCGTGGTCGATCACCTGTTCCGCCGCGAAGCGCACGTCATCTATGACGACGGCTCGTACCCGCCCATCCACGTCAGCGGACACGCCAGCCGCGAAGAATTGAAGCTCATCATCAACCTGGTGCGGCCCAAGTATTTCGTCCCGATTCACGGCGAATACCGCCAGCTCAAGTTGCACGCGGAGTTGGCCGGGTCGATGCATGGCTCGGTAGGCAGCGTGCTGCTGATCGAAAGCGGAGACGTGCTGGAGATCGACGAGCACGGCGCCCGCAAGGCCGGACGCGTCAACGTAGGCCGCGTCTGCATCGATTCCGGCTCGCGCACCGACGTAGTGGAAGATTTAGTAATTAAAGACCGCCGCCACCTCAGCGAAGACGGCTTCGTGATGCCGGTCATCGCCATCAACAAGCTCACCGGACTGGTCGAAACCGCGCCCGAGATTGTGACGCGCGGCTTCAACCCCGGCGAGAACGGCCTCATCGAGCGCGCCCGCGAGATCGTCATGGAGACCCTCGACGCCTCGAGCGCCGAAGAGAAAGCCGACTACGGCGTGATCAAAGAGAAAATCCGCACCGACCTGAAGCGCTACATCTCGCGGCAGACACAGCGGCGGCCGCTGATCATGCCGGTGATACTGGAGATCTGAGAACTTTTCACCGCCGAGACGCCGAGAACGCAGAGGAGAAACCTTTCATCGTAACCCTAGCCGACATTCGCGCAGCCCAAACGCTGCTCAACGGCATCGCCATCCGCACTCCCCTATTGGAATGGACGGCCACCTCAGATCAGCGCAAGCTCTTCCTCAAGCTCGAAAATCTGCAGCCCATCGGCGCCTTCAAACTGCGCGGCGCTTACAACAAGGTCGCATCGCTAACTAACGAAGAACGCCGCTGCGGGGTCATCTCTTATTCGAGCGGCAATCATGCGCAAGGCGTGGCCTATGCGGCACGGGCGCTTGGGGTGAAGGCCATCATCGTCATGCCTGGCAATGCTCCTAAGAACAAGCTCGAAGCTACCGCCGCCCTCGGAGCGGAGATCGTCACCGTTGGACCCAGCAGCGAAGAACGCCGCCTGCGCGCCGAGCAACTGGCTGCCGAGCACGGCTACGTGATCGTGCCGCCCTACAACGACGAAAAGATCATCGCGGGCCAAGGAACCGTGGGGCTCGAAATCCTCGAAGACTTGCCCAACGTCGAGACCGTGCTGGTCCCGGTCGGCGGAGGTGGATTGATCAGCGGCGTCTCTACCGCGATCAAACTTAGCAATCCCAAGCTTGGCCGACTCAGGGTGAAGGTGATTGGCGTCGAGCCCGAACTTGCCGCCGACGCGCTAGCCAGCCTGCGCGCCGGCCGCATCGTCTCCTTCCCGGCGGAGCAAGTCTCGCGGACGCTGGCCGACGGTCTCCGCACGCAGAGCGTTGGCGCGATTAATTTCGAACACATCCGCGCCTATGTGGACGACATCGTCAGCGTGACGGAAGGCGAGATTCGCGAGGCCATGCGCGCTCTGAGCTCGAATGCGAAAACGCTGGCTGAACCGAGCGGTGCCGTCGCTCCGGCGGCATTTATGTTCCACGCCGACGCGTTGCCCAATACAAGAATCAACGTAGCGGTGATCAGCGGCGGCAACATCGATCCCAAGTTGCTCGCCGAGCTAGGCATTCGCTGATCGTACAGAAACACAGTGTGGTCTTGGCTTTCCCCTGTGTTCCTCTGTGCTGTCTGTGGTTGAGCTTTTTGCCAGCGCTGCGAGCAAACAATAACCACCGGGGAACACAGAGTCCCACAGGGGAAACCGTTCGGGCTCGTTTCGTCCTCCGAGCACGGCGAATGTACAATCCTGAGTTCTGACATGAGGGCACCTTGAAGCTCTGGCTCGATCGGTTCTTTGAACTCGCTCACCACCAGACGACCGTCGCGCCGCGAAGTCGTCGCCGGCCTCACCACCTTCTTCACGATGGCCTACATCGTGGCCGTCAATCCCGCCATCCTGAAAACCGCGGGCATGCCGGCGGGCGCTTCGCTCACGGCCACCATTCTCACGGCCATTTTCGGAACTCTGCTGATGGGCTTCTATGCCAATCGTCCTTTCGCCATCGGTCCGTATATGGGCGAGAACGCTTTTATCGCGTTCACCGTCGTTCACGTGCTCGGTTACACCTGGCAAAGCGCTCTGGGCGCGGTGTTCCTGGCTGGAATCCTTTTCATTCTGATGACTCTGCTCCGCCTCCGGCAATGGATGGTCGACGCCATTCCCACCACGCTCCGTTACAGCTACGCCGTCGGCATCGGATTGTTCCTCACCTTCATCGGACTGAATCAGACCGGCATCGTCACCATAGGATCGCCCGGCGCACCGGTACGGCCGGGCCATCTCACCTCGCTTTCGGTGCTGCTTTCCATCTTCGGTTTCTTGCTGATGACGGTGCTCACCATTCGCCGTTTTCCGGCCGCGATTCTCAGCGGAGTTCTCGTCACCGCTCTGCTCAGTTTTGTGACCCGGGTCGCTCCCGCGCCGGCGGGTTGGGTCAGTCGTCCGCCCAGCCTGCAGCCCCTTTTTTTTCAGTTCGATCTGCACAGCCTGCTCACCTGGGGATTCTTCCCCGTTGTCCTGACGATCTTTGTCATGGCCTTTGTGGACACCATGGGCACGCTCATTGGAGTGTCGGCGCGCGCGGGCTTCCTCGACAAAGACGGTAACTTGCCGCAGATCGAGCGCCCGATGATGGCCGACGCGCTCGCCACAACCTTCGCCGCAGTGATTGGAACCACCACATCCGGCGCCTATATCGAGTCCGCTACTGGAGTCGAGGCCGGAGGCCGAACCGGGCTGACCGCGGTCATCACCGCGCTTTGCTTTGTCGGGACTCTATTCTTCGCGCCCTTCATCTCCGCCATTCCGCCGCAGGCCTACGGACCAGCGCTCATCTTTGTCGGATTGCTGATGCTCACTCCGATCACTCGGATTCCGTTCGACGACCTCACCGAACTGGTGCCAGCCTTCGGCGTCATCGTCCTCATGGCCTTCACTTACAATGTGGGGATTGGCATGACGGCGGGCTTCATCCTGTATCCTTTCTGCAAGCTGGTTTCGGGACGCTGGCGCGACGTTCGCCCGGCGCTTTGGGGGTTGACCGCCTTGTCGCTGCTGTTTTTCGTCTTTTACCCATACTCGTAACGGTTGAGAGCCGGTGAGATTCCACATGATTCGCTTCGGTATCGCAGGATTCGGTTTGCATGCTGTGCGGCGTCTGATGCCGGGCTTCGCGCTCGCTCAGAACTGCAAGGTGGTGGCGCTGTCCCGCCGAGACTCCGACAACGCTCGCAAGGCGGCAACGGAGTATGGCATCCCGCACGTCTTCGCATCCACCGAAGAACTCAGCCGCTGCCCCGAAGTCGACGCCGTGCTGGTCACCACTCCCAACGCCTGCCACCTGCAGGACGTCCTCACTGCGGTTGCTGCCCGCAAGCCGGTGCTGTGCGAGAAGCCAATGGGCATGGACGCGGAAGAATGCCGCCGGATGGTCGAAGCGGCGCGGAATGCGGGCGTTCTCCTCGGCGTTGCCCAGGTCTTCCGCTTTGAAGACAGCACAGCGAGATTTCGTGAGCGCGTCGCCGCTGGTGACATCGGCCGGCCGATCTTTGCGCGAGCGGAGTTCTCGTATCCCGGTTCAGGCCATGCCCGCACCTGGCTCTACCAGCGCTCGCTAGCGGGAGGTGGCCCCATCGCCGACGTAGGCGTCCATTGCATCGATGCCTTGCGCTACATCCTGCAGGATGAGCCTCGGCTGGTGAGCGCTGTCGGCCGCGCAGACGAAGGATCGGGCGACGTAGAAGCGGCGGCTGTGTTGACGCTGGAGTTTCATCGGGGCACGCTGGCCACGGTGCTGGTTTCAACTCGCGCCCACTATCGCACGCCGTTGGAGATTGTCGGTGACGCCGGCGTCCTCCGGACCGATGATGCGCTGAATGTCGAGCGGCCGGTCATGCTGGAGCTGTGGCGCAATGGACAACTCATCGCGGAAGAAGAAGTTTCCAACCGACTCGCTTACACGAGGCAGGTAGACACCTTCGCCGCCGCGCTCGAAGGCCGGGAAATCTTTCCCGTGCCTGGTCGGGAAGGCTGGCAGAACCAAATCATTTTGGACGCCGCCTACCGCAGCTTATCCTCGGGAAAAAGTGAACACGTCCCGGTCTTTCAAAACCACGCTGGCAGGCAATCCTTGTGAACTTCACCGCAAATAAGAAGCGCCCCGGATCCAAAGGATCACGGGACGCCCGAACAGCCCTCCCCAGAACTGCTCACCCCAGAAGGTAAGCCAAGTAGCCCTGGAGCGAAATGCCACTCTTGAGGGATTGGAATGGCACGAACGGGCCACTTGCCAAACACCAGGTCCGTGGTAACCTGGGTCACCTCGCGGCTGGTTACTGCCGGTTGCGCCAGGTTCTGGAACGGACTTCCCCTAGGGTGAATTTTCTCGTTCGTGGCGAGATTCCCCCTGCCGATCCGAACCGACAGTTGCTCCGTTTCGTAGTCTGCCTGAATGACGGCGGGACTGAGCTTCTGGCCGATTTGGGGAAAGCGATTGTTGATAGTGTGCAGTAGATTGCATCCCGAGATTGGGAGCACCCGCGTTAATGGCTTGTAAACTGTTGATAAACAATAACAACTAGGTTGTGGTTGTTTTGGAACGGCAAGTGCACTACGGACATAGGGCGACTTATACCTTGGGCACCTGTTCCCAGGGTGGGTGTGGGAAAGAAGAAAATTTTGGGAGGGAATTAACTAATGAGACGAGTGTTTCTTTTAGCATTGTTGGCGTTGGCGTTGCCAATTGCAGCTTCGGCCAGCGGAATTGACATCACCAACCAGCATGGCAACGTTTCGGTTTTGCTCTCGGGGATCACTTCAAATCAATCGCAACTAACGATGTTCAACGGCATCACCCCTGCTCCGGGACACTCTCTCGGTTCGGTGAGCTTCTCGACTGGCGCTCTGCTCACCGGCTCGATTTTGACGGGTGGGACGTTTGCTGGGGGCGGGTCATTTGACGTAACGGGCGTCGGTACTTGGGCAAACACGTTAACAGGCTCGAAATGCGGCTCCGGTTGCGCCCTCTTCACCGGCAGCTTCGTCGGCCCAGTCACCTGGACCCTGACGAGCGCGCCCGGCGTCAAGAACCTGACTTACACTCTCACCGGCACCATCTTCGGCCAGCTCTATAACGGTCGTTGGACAACCGGAACGACCACCCAGTACGTCTACTCGATTAACGGACAAATCACCCAGGGAATCGGGCACATCCACATGGGCAGCACGAACCTCGCCGTACCGGAACCAGGAACTTTGGGTCTGCTGGGAACCGGGCTTGTCGGTATCGCTGGGATGTTCCGTCGCAAGCTGATCGGCTAAGCTAAATTTGCTACAACGCCCAGAACACTCAACTCATGGCCCCGCCGCAAGGCGGGGCTTTTGATTTGATCCCACAAGGCACTGGGTCGGCCTGATAGCCCTCGCCGGAAGTTCGCTCCCCCGATCCGTGCCCCCAGAACAATCTTCTGCGCTTTGCTTCCCGATCCCAAGGTGACTCGAACCCCCGCTTGGAGTCCGCCGTTCCCCGGTTACTGCCGTAATGGCTGGCGATGCCTTTGGCGTTGACCTAACCGCGGTCCAAACCTAGAGTCAGGCGCAGGGGGTTGTATGAAAGATATTCATGAGGTTTTGCGCCGCAAGCAGGCGCAGTTCACGCAGTTGGGCAAACAGATCGAAATGCTGCAGCAGGCTGCCGAAAAACTGCGCGAAGTCGCGCCCTTGCTTGCGGAAAACGATACCGAGGACGATAGCGCGGTGTTGGCGGAAGTGGACGACGAAAACTCCAGCGCGATGGCGGCCAAGGCTAGCGCTCAATCGGCGCCTGCCGCGGCCAAACCAGGGCGTAGCGCAGCTCCGCGCTGGCCGTAGACGCCTGAGGTACAGGCAAAGCGCGAGGCGGGAGGCTCGGTCGCATGACATTGCAGGCATTGCTGGTGTCCAAGGATGACCCGACGGCGGAAACGCTGATTCAGGTTTTGTCGCAGTTCGGGGTCGCGGTGGATCGGTCGAGCGCGACCGATGTGGCCGTGGCGCGACTGGCGGAGGAGCGGTTCGACCAGGTCATCGTGGACTTCGACGATCCCGAAGCGGCCACTCTGCTGCTGGAAAGTTGCGCCCGCCTCGTCGGCCCCGATCGTAAGCCGCCGGTCACCGTAGCCTTGCTCCACGATGGCTCGCAGATCCGCTCAATCCTCGGCGCGGGAGCTCATTTCATCCTCACCAAGCCCGTCACCCCGGAGCAGGCCCAAACCACTTTGCGCGCCGCCACGTCGCTGCTGAAGCGCGAAAGGCGGCGATCGTTGCGCGTCGCGGTCCAGGCGGCGGCTTCGATTCATGTGGACGAGAACAATACCGTCGAAGGCATCCTGCTTGACCTGAGCACTGGCGGCATGGATGTGCTGGCGGCCAAGCCAATTCCATCTGGGACCATGGTTCGCATTTCCTTCCAACTTCCCGACGGCGGTGGCATTGAAGGGGACGCGGAAGTTGCCTGGAGCACCGCCAACGGTCAAACCGGCTTGCGCTTTCTCGACATGGACGGCAAGATGCGCGACGAACTGGATGCGTGGCTGGCCGCCCGTTCGCACGACGCTTTGTCGGAAGAGCCCGACGCCGTCACCCAATGCAAACTGACCGACCTCAGTCTGGGCGGGTGCTATGTGCAGACCGAATCTCCCTTCCCGCAATCCTCCGCCGTCGACCTGTGCCTGCGTGCCGCCGCGATGGAGATTCACGCCGAAGGTTTGGTCCGGGTCATGCATCCCGGACATGGCATGGGGATTGAATTTCCCGCACGCACCGAAGAGCAGCGCAAGAGCGTCGGCGATTTCATCGAATTCCTCACCGGCCAGCCCGGCGCCACTCCAGAGTTGGAAATCTCTCCGCGTTCTCTCGTCGCCAACCAGGTCGATCTAAGCCAGACCAGCAGCGCCACACCCGACTCGGACGATCCTCTGCTGGAACTGCTGCGGACCGGCAACGCGCTGGAGGAAGAAGCGTTCCTTGGCGAACTGCGCCGTCAGAGAAATCCGGACACGGTTAACCAATAAGAACGAAGCGATAGGCGCCAACCAATAAGCGCCCCAGCCAACCCTCGCTTGATCTCCGCAAAGAACCGGGAACCGGATCGACACCCCGTCTTTGGTGCCAGCCCAGTTCCCGGTTGTCTGTCCCTACCTCGTTGATCGCAGACTACCTTGCCATCCCCGTCTGCATGATTTCGATGCGGTTAATTTTCCGAGAATTTTCTGATGCAATAGAATTGCCTGGTTCGCTTTCTTGCGCCCGTGTCAGTTCAAAACAAAGGTCCGTTGCTCAGAACCCCGATCTCGCGTGCGTTGCTGCTGGCTGGCGCCTGCCTGCTGGCCGTCGTTCCCTTCTTCTGGTGGGGCAGTCCGTCCGGACACGATTTCGAGTTCCATATGTTTTCGTGGATGGAAGTCCTGGGCCAGTGGAAGCACGGCATCGTCTATCCGCGCTGGGCGGCGCTCGGATACTGGGGATACGGCGAGGCGCGCTTCCTGTTTTATCCGCCCGCTTCCTGGACTCTGGGCGCCGCGCTTGGGGCCGCTCTGCCCTGGAGGATGGTGCCGGGCGCGTATTGCTGGATTGCGCTCACGCTCGCCGGAGCATCCATGTACCGGCTGGCCCGCGAGTGGCTCCCGGCCCCGGACGCGCTGTTTGCAGGGGTATTCTATGCGTTGAATCCCTACCACCTGTTGATCGTCTACTGGCGAAGCGCATACGCCGAACTGCTGGCTGCAGTTCTGCTGCCGCTGGTGCTGCTTTGTCTGCTGCGGATCTTTTTGCCGGAGCGCGAGCCTGGCTTCCGCCCGACGCTCTGGTTGAGCCTCACGCTGGCCGCAGCCTGGCTGACGAACGCACCCGCGGCCGTCATGATTCACTACTCGGTTGCTGGACTGGCGGCAGTATTGGCAGTGCGGGAGCGGTCATGGGAGCGATCCGGGCGTCCACTGTTGCGAACGGCGCTGGCCATCGCACTCGGCGCGGGTTTGGCGTCGTTCTATTTGATTCCCGCGGTTTACGAAACGCGATGGGTCAATATCGGCGAGGTGCTATCGCCGGGCGTACGTCCGCAGGACAATTTTCTTTTCACCACTCTCGCCGATCCCGATCACAACCGCTTCAATCTTCTGGTTTCGACAGTAGCGCTGACGGAGATCGGCGTTCTCGCCCTCGCGATCTGGTTCTCCTGCCGCTGGTGGAAGAAACCCGTAGGGATGGCCGATCCCGGCTATTCCGTCGGGCGCAGCGCGACCGGGGCGGTCTCTGATCAAAGCGCGTGGATCTTGCTAGCCGCATGGGGCGCCGTCAGTGCAATCCTGATGCTTTCGGTGAGCAATTTGCTTTGGCAGCACTTGCCCAAGTTCCGTTTCGTGCAACTTCCCTTCCGCTGGCTGCTGTCGATGAATGCCACCCTGGCAATACTTCTGACCATGGCCGCCAAACGTTGGACCTCGCGCTGGCTGGCGGCAGCACTTCTACTAGCCGCGGTTATCGTCGCCGGGTATCGTATTCAGCCACCTTGGTGGGAGACAGCCAGCGATATCCGCGAGATGAGTAATGCGCTCGCCGACGGCACCGGCTACGAAGGCACCGACGAATACGTCCCGGCTGGAGCCGACGCCTATGAGCTGAACAAAAGTCTGCCCCTGGTCAGCGACGACACGGGAGCGCAGGTTCCGAACGAGATGCTGGCGTGGAGGGAAACGGATAAACACTTCAGGGCTCGCGCGTCAGCACCGCAAAATCTAACCCTGCGCCTTTTCAATTACCCGGCGTGGGACGTCCTCGTAAACGGCAAACCCACCAAAACGCGGACTACCGATGTCACTGTCCTGATTGTCATTCCCATCACCGCCGGAGACAGCGATGTGCGCGTCTATTTTCGCCGAACAACCGATCGTTGGGTCGGAAACTCCGTCTCGCTGATCAGCCTGGCTGTGTTCATTGCCGCCTGGATCAAAATGCGCCGCATGCCTGTCGTAAAATCCCCTCTATACTCACCACCGGGTCCAGACCGAGGAGCGTCGGCCTGACGAGAACTATGAACCTCAAGGAGATGGGAAAGAACGTGGTGGGCCGCACCGCAAAGCATCCGATCGCCTGGCCGCTGTACCAGTTGTGCGGCCGACTCTCGGATTCTTTCGGGCGAATTTACGGGCATGCCCGCTTCACAAGAGAAATCGGTGAGCGCGATGAAACGCTCAGGAACCTTGCCCGAGAACTATTCCCGGACCTGACCGTGGCCGGCGGGCCCTTTCGAGGAATGCGGTATCCGTCCGGGCAGTCGTATGGTAGCGCGCTGTTGCCAAAACTCTTGGGCTCGTATGAATCTGAGCTGCATCCCGTTCTGGAGGCGATGCTCGCGAACCAGTACACTGCCATCGTCGACATCGGGTGCGCCGAAGGGTACTACGCCGTTGGCTTGGGACTGAGAGTTGCGCAAGCCGATATCTATGCGTTTGACATCAGCCTACATGCAAGAAAGCTCTGCGAGGACATGGCCAGGCTCAACGGACTTGACTGCCGCATCCGCATTGGCGGCTTCTGCGATGAAGCCGCATTGAGGTCGATTCCTTTGGGCAGTAAAGCACTGATTATTTCCGATTGTGAAGGTTACGAGGGCACGCTCTTTACCAGCGAAATCGCTGAAATACTTGCCGGTCACGACATCATAGTGGAGACGCACGATTTCATCGACATCGACATTAGCCCAACGCTGCACGACGTTTTCGCACGCACACATCAAGTTCGTTCCATCAAAAGCATCGATGATATTGAGAAAGCCCACACCTATCGATATGCCCAGCTAGACCGGTACGACACCAAAACAAGACGGCTGATCCTGGGCGAAAGACGCCCGGCTATTATGGAATGGCTAGTGATGACACCCAAGTGAGCAAGGGACACGCCATGGCGCATCGCATCCTAGTCGCAACCTCGAACGCCGGCAAGCTCCGCGATTTTGCCGGAGCGGCTGCGCCCTACGGCGTCACGATTGCAGGCATCCCGCATTTCTCAACTCTGCCTCCAGTTGTCGAAGACGGGATCACCTTCGAGGAGAACGCGCGCAAGAAAGCAGAGTTTTACAGTCTGGCCGTTCCCGGCGAACTGGTTGTGGCCGACGACTCTGGCCTGGAGATTGACGCGCTCGGTGGAGCGCCCGGCGTTCATTCCGCAAGGTACGCCGCCGATGAACCGCATACCGCCGAGTGCAACTCGGAGGACGAAGCCAACAACGCGAAAGTTCGGCGCGAACTGGAAGGGCTTCCAGAAGCCAAACGCACTGCGCGTTTCGTCTGCGTTCTCGCTGTGGCGCGCGACGGCCAGACGCTGCACACGTTTCGCGGCACGGCTGAAGGCGTCCTGTTGGGCGTGCCCCGCGGAAAAAACGGCTTCGGGTACGACCCCATGTTTTATTTCCCACAAATCGGCAAGACCTTCGCCGAATTGAGCGCGGAAGAAAAAGCGCTGTACAGCCACCGTGGCGCGGCTTTTCGAGCATTCCTGGAGTGGTGCCGTACAAACTCTCCTTGACTTCACTCCCCACGGAAAACGATAATCATTAGTTTTCATATTGGACCACGTAAGGAGCACTCATCGTGGCATCAACTGCCAATCCCATCGCTCCGAGAATCAAGCCAGGCGTCGCCCCGCTGCGCGCCGGCGAGGGAACCTCATTCCTGCTGCGCCGTCTCCACTCTCTCAGCGGCGTCGTACCCATCGGAGCCTTTCTTCTCGAACACTTCATCTCGAACGCCGAAGCCTTCAAAGGCCCGCTCGCCTATGGAAAACAAGTCGAGTTTCTGAACAGCCTGCCTTTCGTAGTCGGCCTCGAATTGTTCTTCATCTGGATTCCGATCCTGTTCCACGGCCTCTACGGCGTCTACATCTGGTATCAAGGCGAGACGCAACGTCGCCGATTATCCGTGGCAGGGCAACTGGCTCTACACCTCCCAGCGCTGGACCGGCATCGTCGCGCTCGTCTACATGGTGCAGCATACTTATTACCTGCGCTTCACCGGCGTGCACCTGCCGACGCACCCGATGCAGTCATTCGCCAAAGTCCAAGCGGAATTTCAGAATCCGTGGATGATCGCCTTTTATGCGGTCGCCATCATCGCCGCTTCCTGGCATTTCAGCTACGGCCTTTGGCTGTTCGCCGCGAAATGGGGCATCACCGTTGGGGAAAGAGCGCGCCGCCGCTTTGGCTATGTCTGCCTCGCGCTCGCTCTCGGGTTGGTTTCAATCGGCGCGGCCAGCATGTACGGATTCTTGAAGACACCGCGCCAGCCGCTGGATTCGAATGCAGCTTCGGAAAACATCGTCATGCGATAGGCGTTGAACGGGATTTTGTTTGCAGGCCCGGGCCCAGCCCGGCAACTATATTCACAAAGATCGGACTCATAGCATGGCAGCTCCGAAAATTATCGTAGTGGGCGGGGGTCTCGCGGGCCTCTCCGCCGTGATCAAGATCGCCGAAATGGGCGGTGAGGTTGACCTGTTCTCGATCGTCCCGGTAAAACGCTCGCACTCGGTGTGCGCGCAGGGTGGCATCAACGCCGCCAAGAACCTGAAGGGCGAAGGCGATTCCACCTGGATTCACTTCGACGACACCATCTACGGCGGCGACTTCCTGGCCAACCAGCCACCGGTCAAGGCCATGTGCGAGGCCGCTCCCGGCGTCATCGATCTGCTCGACCGCATGGGCGTTCCCTTCAATCGCACGCCCGAGGGACTGCTCGACTTTCGCCGCTTCGGCGGCACGCTCTACAACCGCACCGCCTTCGCCGGAGCCACCACCGGCCAGCAACTTCTCTACGCGCTCGACGAGCAGGTCCGCCGTTACGAATCCGAAGGCAAGGTGAAGAAGTACGAGCAGTGGGAGTTCCTCTCGGCCGTGCTCGACGGAAGCCGCGTCTGTCGCGGCATCTGCGCGATGGATCTGCGGACGATGGAAGTGCGCACTTTCCCCGCCGACGCCATCATCATCTGCACCGGCGGCGTCGGCGCCATCTTCGGCAAGTCCACGAATTCTGTTGTGTGTACGGGATCGGCCCAGTCCGCGCTCTACCAGCAAGGCTGCTACTACGCCAACGGCGAGTTCATCCAGGTTCATCCCACCTGTATCCCCGGCGAAGACAAGCTGCGCCTTATGTCGGAATCGGCGCGCGGCGAAGGTGGACGCGTCTGGGTGCCCAGAACGCAGGGCGACAAGCGCGATCCCAAGTCCATTCCTGAGAAAGAGCGCTGGTACTTCCTCGAAGAGCGCTATCCGAAATATGGCAACCTGGTCCCACGCGATGTGGCCACCCGCGAAATCTTCGAGGTCATCTACAAGCACAACCTCGGCATCGACGGCCAGCCGATGGTCTATCTCGACCTTACCCACATTGACCGCAAGACTCTCGACCGCAAGCTGGGAGGGATTCTCGACATCTACGAAAAGTTTGTCGGCGTCGATCCGCACGACGTGCCCATGAAGATTTTCCCGGGCATGCACTACACCATGGGCGGCCTCTGGATCGATTACAAACACCAGACGAATATTCCCGGAATCTTTTCCGCCGGCGAGTGCGAATACCAGTACCACGGCGCCAATCGTCTGGGCGCGAACTCGCTGCTGTCGTGCATCTTCGGCGGCTTCGTCTCCGGCCCGAACGCCGTGCTGTACGCGAAGAATCTGCAAGCCGCGTCCGGTAACGGACACTTTGACTCCGAACGCAAACGCCAGCAGGAAATCAATGACGGCCTGATGAAAGCCGATGGCAACGAGAATCCGTTCCTGCTCTGGCGCGAACTTGGGGCGGTGATGACGGAGAATTGCACGGTCATCCGCTACACCAAGAGGTGTGAAGAAGCAGACGCCAAAGTAGTGGACCTGCTGAACCGCTTCCAAAAAATCAATCTGAGCGATCGCGCGCAGTGGGCGAACACAACCATCGCATTCACTCGTCAGCTTTACAACATGCTCCAATTGGCGCGGGTGATTGCGCAGGGAGCGGCCATGCGCGACGAGTCCCGCGGCTCGCACTATAAGCCCGATTTCCCCGAGCGCGACGACAAGAACTGGATGAAGACCACAAAAGCCGTCTTCGCACCCGATCTGGATGAGCCGAAGTTCGAGTTCGAGCCGGTCGATGCGGCGCTGATTCCGCCGCGGCCGAGGAAGTACTGACGATTTCTTTACTTTGTCATCCTGAGCGAAGCGAAGGACCTGCTGTTTCGTGCAGTGACAAGAAAGCAGGTCCTTCGCTTCGCTCAGGATGACAATGGTTAGCGAAGAGCTAAAGGCTAAAAGCTAAATGGCAAACAATAAAACCGTAATCATAAAGATCAAACGCCAACTCACCCCCGAGGCCAAGCCGTCGTGGGAAGAGTTCGAGATTCCCTACAAGCCGAACATGAACGTCACTTCGGCGCTGATGGAGATCGCGGCCCGCCCCATTACCCGCGACGGCAAACAGACCACGCCCGTCACTTACGACTCGAATTGTCTCGAGGAGATCTGCGGCTCCTGCGCCATGCTGATCAATGGACGGGCCCGCATGGCCTGCTCGACCCTGATCGACCACCTCGATCAGCCGATCAAGCTTGAGCCGTTGTCGAAATTCCCCATCGTGCGCGACCTCGCCGTCGATCGCAGCGTTCTCTTCGAGAACCTGAAGAAGGTCAAAGCCTGGGTGCCGGTCGACGGAACTTACGACCTCGGACCCGGCCCGCGCATGACGATGGATGACCAGGAGAAGGCCTATCCATTGTCGAACTGCATCTCGTGCTGCTGCTGCATGGAAGCCTGTCCTCAATTCAATGAGGACACGGGATTTGTCGGCGCGGCCGCCATTTCGCAGGTGCGCCTGTTCAACACGCACCCGACCGGCGCGGCCTTGAAGCGCGAGCGCCTTTCCGCGCTTATGGGAGATGGCGGCATCCAAGAATGCGGCTACGCCCAAAACTGCGTCGAGATTTGTCCGAAAAGTATTCCACTGACCACGTCGATTGCCGACGTCGGCGGGCAGGTCATGAAGCAAGCCCTCGTCGACCTGCTGCGCAAGTGACGGCGATTCCTCGTGTTTCGACCCGGTAGGGCGCGGCTGAGGCCGCGCCCCTTCAAAATAGGTCCGAAATTAGCCTCGGCCGGCATCTTCTCCGTAAATAACAGGTAACTTTCCAACCCCTTCCGGCGTCCAACTAGGAGGGAAACTCCGTCCAGCCCGACTTGCTATCGGGGGTATAATCGTCTTAACCGACCGGGTTTCCGCGGGGTGTCCAAATGTCGTTTCCTAAATTGCTGATCTCCCTGAGTTTACTGGCGCTGTTGGCGTTGCCAGCGTTGGCGCAGAATCAAACTTCGCAAACTCCCAACGCGCAGCCGCAGGCCACGCAGCCGCAGACGTCATCAAAAGACCAGACCGCGACTCCGAGCGCACCGCCCGCAAACGCGCCCACAGCTAGTTCGACGCCCACTCCGCCACAGGACCCGTCGGCCACCCCAAGCTCGGCTCCGACTCCGCCTGCGGACTCTTCTTCCAGCGCCAGCGACGCGGCCGCGCCTAGTGGGCCGCCTCCAATCCAGGAGCCCGACGCAAGTAAGGTCAAGCACTCCGGCGGTGAGGACGATGTGGACGCCATCGGCAACCGCAAGATTGGCGGTCGCGGCTTGGGCGATTGGTACTCGCTCGAAACTGAAATCAAGATAGGCAAACAATACGCCATGCAGGTCGAGCAAAGCGTGAAGCTGGTGCAGGACCCGGTGGTGAATGAGTACGTCAACCGCATCGGCCAGAATCTGGTGCGCAATTCCGACGCGCAGGTGCCGTTCACCATCAAGGTGATCGACTCCGACGAAGTGAACGCATTCGCGCTCCCCGGTGGATTTTTCTACGTCAACTCGGGCCTGATTCTGGCGGCGGACGAAGAGGCCGAACTGGCCGGCGTGATGGCGCATGAGATTTCGCACGTTTGCGCCCGTCACGGGATGCGGCAGATGACGCGAGCCAATTGGGCGCAAATCGGCAGCCTTCCTCTGATCTTTATCGGAGGCGGGTTAGGCTACGGACTCTACGAAGCCAGCGGCCTGGCCTTGCCGCTCACCTTCATGAAGTTCCAGCGCAATTTCGAAGCCGAAGCCGACTACCTCGGCCTGCAATACATGTACAAGACGGGATACGATCCCCAGGCTTTCATCAGCTTCTTTGAAAAACTTCAGGCGAAAGAAAAGAAGAAGCCGGGCACGCTCGCCAAGGCCTTTGCTTCGCACCCGCAAACTCCCGACCGCATTGAGGCGTCGCAAAAAGAGATCGCGACTATCCTTCCGGCGCGCGCGCAGTACATCGTTTCCACGTCGGAGTTTGACGACGTGAAGGCGCGGCTTGCCGTCATCGAGAACCGGCACAAGGTGATCGAAGAGAAGGATGGGAGCAAGCCCAGCCTGCGCCGCACTTCAACCAGCGACAAGACGTCCAGCGGTTCGGACAAGAGCGACGACGACCGCCCGACGCTCAAGCGCCGGGACGATAATCCGAACCAGACCCAACAACAGTAAGAAAATTGCGGCGGCAACAAGAAACCGGCGGGCTTGCCCGCCGGTCTTTGGTTGAACCTGTTTTGCCAATGGAGAGCCGGGCGTCCCCGTCCGGCTGGACGGGCGAGACGCCCGCTTTTACGAGCCCGCGGACACCGACTTTACCGCGATGGTGGCGCCGTCCACCTCTCCCGTTACCTTGGCCTTCGCTCCCGCCAGATCGTTCAGCTTAGCCAGCGCGGCCTTATCGGACGTCTCCAGCGTGTAAACTTTATCCCCAACTACGAGCGCGTATTTCGATCCATGCTGGATGCACGCTCGGGTGCAATCCGCCGCCTGGCCGGGCATTGCATGTTTGGCTCCGCACATGGCGTCGCTCACTTCGCCGGTCAGGGTCTGGCTCTTACCGGCAGCCAGCGCCGGAACTGCCGCCAGCCCGGCCAACATCTGCATTCCAAGAAACACAGCCACAATTCGATTCGCTTTCATTCTGTTTTTATCTCCTGTAAGGAAGTGATGCTTCGAAAGTGAAGTCCGCTGTCACTGTAAGATGCTCGTGGCTCTGCCAGGGTGCAAGTATATTAGGGTTTTGGGATTCGCTGTTTTCCACGGCGCTGCTACTTGAAACGGATCTCCACATCCACGGTCTTGTCCTTCGCGTCCAGCGATTCATGAATGCTGATCGCCCACGGGACGCCGCGGGGAACGAGTTGCCGGGTATCGTCCAGAAATGTTTTGGGATAGTCGGCGTTGTAGGGCTGACCTTCGCGCAGAGTCCATGCTGCCCGCATTCGAGCTGTGGCTTGCGTATCGAGTCCCAGTATCTCGAATTCTCCCATCTTGTAGAGGTCGCCTTCGACGACGTTCAGGTCGTAGTGCACGGTGCTTTTCTCGTCGTCGAACTGGGCGTCGGGTTTGATCTGAACCGTCATGTAGCCGCGGCTGCGGTAAAACTTGTTCACGGCCTCGATGTCGCGGAGCAGGCGCAAGGCGTCGGCAGGCTGGCCGCGCGGCAGGTGGACGAGGGACTCGACTTCGGTGGTCTTGATGGCCGAGTTGCCCTTCCAGTCGACGCCGGCGGTTGAATACACTTTGCCCGGCGTCACCGGCATGATCGCATCGACCTGAAGCTCGGCGGGACCCGGCGCATCCTCCGCAGAAGACGGGCGCGGCGTAACGCGCGCGTCGGACGGCCCAAACGCGGCCTTCAAATACCCGCGTTCCAGATACACCGGCAACAGGTCAAACTTGGCGACGGCGGCGAGAGCGGAGCGGCTGTATTCAGCTCCGTTGACGCGGTGCGCCGCGGTGGTGAGCAGAGCCGTCTGCCCTGGCGTTGCTCCGGGGAATTCGAAGCCGCGAATCCGAATGCTCACTTCCTCGACGCGGTAAACGACTGCGGTCAGGGTGCCGCTCGACTCTTCTGCATTGCGCAGGTAATTTACCCGTCCTGGAAATTGCTTCTCGGTGAGAAGGGCTTGCAGCGCTTCCGAAACTTCGTCCGCAAGATTGCCCGCCAGCGGCAACAACTGCTTGAAGAGCGGAACGCGGCGTTCGAGCTCCGTCCGCAGTTGGTCGTCGGTGAACCAGACGAAGTTTTCAAATTGCACGGGAACCATCTTGCTCTTGTCGGCGTCGGTGAGCTGCAGGTCGAGTTTCACGCCGGCGCCTGAAGAGGAATACGAATAGACAATGTCGCGGAACAAGCCGGAATCGCCCAGGCGCCGTACCGCTTCTTTGAAATCTCCGTCGGCGGCGGCCTGGCCGAGTTGCAGGCCGCTGGCGGCAAGAATTTCCTGGCCGGTGTAGCGCGCCGTTCCCGTGACTTTGAGCGCGATGAGCTTGGTGGCGGCGACCGAGGCAGCCTTGCTGGCGGTAGCCTGCTTCTGGGCGGCGGAGGCCGGAAGGAGCAAAGACAAGCAGAGCACGAAACGCGCGACCCTTTTCATTTGGATCGCTTCCCAGCCCCAGCCACGGACGTCGAGAAGTTCTTTTGCTTCAGCGCGATGTCCATGAAGGCTTTGGCGGCGCGGCTCAGCGATTTATCCTTACGGAACACGAGCGCCAGGTCGCGCCGGACTTGCGCGTCAGCGAGAGCGATCGCGACCAGGGCCTTGGCCCGTATATCCTCCTCGATATTCGACCGGGCGATAAACCCCACCCCGACATCGGCCGCCACAAAACGCTTCAGCAGTTCGCTGGAATCGAGTTCCATGGCCAGGTTCGGCTTCAAGCGATGGTCATGGAACAAGGCATCCAGTGCGTCGCGGGTATGGCCCAGTTTGGGCATCACCAGCGGATAGGCCGAGACCTCCGCCAGGGTCACGCTCGTCTTCGCCGCGAGCGCATGCCGCGGGGCCGCGATCACAACGAGCTCGTCGCGATGAATCATCTGCGCCTCGAGCCGGTTGTCGGTTACGGGCAGCGAGACCACGCCAAAGTCCACCACGTTCTCGAGGATCGATTCGAGAATTCGGGCGTAGTCGGAGCGCTTGATGCTTACGGCAACATTGGGATAGTCGCGCTTGAATTGCGCGAACACCTCGGGCAGAATGTGCAGGCAGGTGCCTTCATTGGCTCCCACAACAATTTCGCCGCGGGGCACGCGCTCGGTCTCAGCGATTTCGGTGAAGATGGTCTTGCGCCGCTCCAGCGTTTCCTCGGCGTAAGTGAAAAACAATTTGCCGGATGCAGTGAGCGAGACGCGGCCTCCAGAGCGGTCGAGCAGACGAGCGCCCACTTCTTCTTCCAGCGCCCGTATCTGGGAGGAGACCGCGGGCTGGGTACGGAAACGCTTCTCCGCCGCACGCGAGAAACTGGAGAGGCGCGCCACTTCCAGAAAGATTTCGAGCTGATCGAAGTCCATCGTGTGCCGGTCCCAGACACTATAACGAGCCTGGAGCAATCACGAAAGGGGAAACGCTTTCGATTTTCCAGCGCAGGCTTCGCTAAGGCGCGGAATGCGAATGCTGCGAAGCAGGCATGGGCGCGTCGCCCTTGGCATTGCGCCAAAGGATCGCGTTCAACTTCCTCGCGTCGGCCGCATCGGGCCTGGAAAAATTCATCTGCGACGATTCCTTCGCTCCCGCAGCTTTCTTCTCGTTCATCTGATAGATCAGCCCGCTGCGCAGATTTCTGTCGTCCACCTGATACGGGGCCTGTGTGCCGGGACCCGCGAGCAGCGGCGCCAGGAGGGGCGCGTGCGCGTCGAACAGGTTCATCGGGGGAAGCCCGAGCAGAGCTTCCATGGTGTGGATCATGCTGACCGTGGTGTAGAAGTTATGCTCGACAAACGGCTGCGGCGCGCGTGGCGCGTACTTGCTGATCACCAAGGCGATCGACCGATGAGCGTCAACGTGGTCGGCGCCGTCCTGGGCATCGTCTTCGACTACGAAGATGGCGGTGTCATCCCAGTAGGGGCTGTGCGAGACGGCATCGACGACGCGGCCGACCGCCAGATCGTTATCGGCGACCGAGGCCTGCGGCGTGGGCTTGCCGGGACGTGTGCCTCCAGTGTGATCGTCGGGCAGATAGAGAAGCGTGAACTGCGGAAGCTCCTTCGCGGTCCCCTTCGCCTTCACGAACTCGTCGAACTCGCGCAGGAATTCGTCGGCGCGAAGCTGGTCGGGATAATCGGTATTGAAGTCGGGAAATTGCGGATCGTAGTGGTCGCGCAGCGCGGCTTTCGTGGGACGCATCCGCTTCATCTGCGGAACTGGCCACGGCCACGGACTCGGCCCTCCGCGCGGGTTGCCAACGTTCGCAGGTAAGGGATCGCCTTTCTTGATTTCGGCCACTGGGCAGGTCGTTGACGAGGGAGACGGCGTGCCTTCCTTCGGCGACCCCATCGTCATCGTTGGCGACTTCGCGTTCTCGCTCTTGCACCACACGGCAGCGATGAATTCTCCGTAAATGCGATAGGTGAGGCCTTTCTTGGCGAGGTTATCCCAGAGGAAACCGGTGCCGGGGTCGTCGACGTCTGGAATTCCCTGCTCGAGCGGATACTCCTCGGCCACGGCGCCGCCAGAATCGTATGTTCGCTCTTTGCTGCGATAGCCGATAGGCCACGTCTTCTCGTTGTAGTCGGAGGTGGTCGAAGCCGTAGACCAGATGTGGCCATCTCCGGAAACTTCGCCACTGTCGTAGAAGTTGTCGAGCACACCAAATTGCAATGCGAGTTTGTGCGCATTGGGCGTGATGTCTTTGCCATACATGGTTAGCGACGGATCGCCATCGCCTGCGGGCAGGTCGCCGAGAATCTGATCGTAGGTGCGATTTTCTTTCAGAACGTAGATCACGTGGCGGATGGGATTCTTGCCGCTGGCGAACTCGAACTTGCCGCCATCGGAGTGGATGAGGTTGTCTTCTTCGACTTGGTGCGTGTAGGCGGCGAGGTTCTTGTCGATATCGGCCAGCCTCAGGCGCTGGATGGATCCGCCGATCAGGGTAGGAATATAGGGGTGCTCTTTTCTCTTGCGCTCGCCTTTCAGCGTGCCCTGCATGTTGTTGGGACCGCTGCTTTCTCCTTTGGCGGTGGCGATGAGCAGATCGTTGCCGGCTATGGCAAGGGCGCTGGGATACCACTCAGTGGGGATGAAGCCGGCGGGAGGTTCAATAACTGTCAAATCAGAAGGGGATTCATCGTACTTGGCGTCGAACACATCGACAGCGTCCAGCGAGGCAGCGGCCGCATAGAGATGCTTCCCATCGGCGGAAAGGGCGATGGCCAATGGAACCGAACCGTGAGCCCCGTGCTCTTCAAAATTAGTACGATAACGGCGCAGAGGGACTCCAACCCTCGAATCCACGGCCGCAACTCCGTCGGCATTTGTCATTGCCACGTAAAGCACGTCTTCCTTGGGGCTGAGAATCATGGCGGTGGGATGAGACCCAGGTGCCATGGGGTCTTGGGGATGCCACAGCTCGATCCAGCGCGCTATCTTGCCGGTCTCGAGATTTAGTTCCGCAACTCCAGGTCCGTTCCAGGTGCTAACCCACGCTTTTGTTCCGGCTTTGTTGGCGATCACGGTGTACGGATATACGCTGGGGACGTAGCGGCTGCGGCTTAAGTCGAACGACTTTTCAATCTTCCCAGAGGTGACGTCTAGTAGCACCACATTGTCGGAAAGATTATTGGCAATAAGCAATCGGTCGCCCTTACTGCCGGGCAGCACAGCCAATCCAGCAGGATACGGGATTGCGGTTCCGGCGGGCGTTGTGCGCAGGCCGAACGCGACTTCCTTCCCCGACGCGAGCCGCTGCGGTGCGATCTTGATGAAGCGCTCAGGGCTCACCTGCCCGGCCGCGAATTTGTACACCGCGATGCCATTGCCGGTGCTGGTTGGCTTTTCGCCGGTGGGGTCGGTGATCGAGCCCATCGAAGCATAAAGATGCTTGCCGTCGCTCGAAAATGCGAGGCCAATGAAATAGCTTTGGCGCGTGGAATAGTCGTCGCTCAGGCGGTCGTCGGGAAAATCGCGCAGTTGATTGTTACTGAGAACGAGAATGGCAATCGACTGGCGCGCACCCGATTCCTGCGTGCCATATCCCTGATTGAGCAGCGCGGCGTAGCGGCCATCGGGGCTGAGGGCGATGGTCGCAGGAAAGCTGTTGGTGCGGGCGAGGTAGCCGGGGACGGGAAGCGTCAGGCTCTTTCCGGTCGGAAGATTGATGCGGCGCGAGCGGTCGGCAGCACGCGCGGCTACGAACACGACGAGCAGCGCGGAAAAAGCGAGCAGGGGGACAGCGGCAATCTTCTTATTGAACTTTTTCACGGGCGGAGGCCTCGAAAGGTTTGTACCATCCGGACGGGGAGGGAGGCAAACACGCTCAGCGTGTCAGCGGATGGCGAGCAGAACCCCGGCGTACTGACGCACCTTGTTGACCAGGGCAGGCTCAGCTTTGGAGTGAAACGCCGATTTCCGCCCAGCCCAATCGATGGTTTTTAGCTGATCGACGAGTACTGCTCCCTCCACTTGGTCAACGACGATGGGCAGAGCGAACGGATAGGGTTTGCGCTTGCTCGTCAAGGGACAAACCACGGCCAGCCCGCTGGCGCGATTGTAGCGCCGATCGGTGAGCACCAATGCGGGGCGCCGCTTGGCTTGTTCGTGGCCAACTTGCGGGTCGAAATCCATCATCACGATATCGCCAGCTTCCGGAACGTAGGAAGTCACCATGTCACCATTCGACAACTTCCTTCCCCACTTCCGCGCCCGCCGCAATTTCGGCGTAGCGGTTCTCGGGCGTGATCCGGGAAACGAGTTGCGCGAGCGTGGGAATCTTGGACGCCCGGCGCACTTCGACGCGGCCTGGAGCGACGACTTCGATCTCCAGCGCATCGCCTTCCTTCATCATGGCTGCTTCAACCACGGGCTTGGGAATGCGTATGGCTAGACTATTGCCCCACTTGACCATTTGCGTAGTCATGAACTGAGGCCTCCGAAATGATATACAGTGTAGCACAATGTATCTACATTGTAGATCATCGGAATAGCCCTAGCCACCAACGCCAGACTACCCGACTATTTCGTCCCCACCAGGTGCACTTCCGAGACCGGCGGCCCGGTTTGCGACTTCTTTACACCCATTAGCTCAACTGCCTTGGCAGCAATGTGTTCGGCGGAAACTTCGAACTCTTTGATTAACTCCCAGGGAGCGCCGGAGTCGCCGAAGCGGTCTTTCACTCCGATGGCGCCGGTGATGATGGGGATGCCGTAGAGGGCGGGCGACTGGGTGATGGCGCTCGCTACCGGCCACGCCAGCGCGCCGATCTGGTGCTCTTCAGCGGTGAGGACGACGCTGGTGTCGCGGGCGGCGCGCACTATGGCTTCGGTGTCGAGCGGCTTCAGAGTGTGCAGGTTGAGGATGCGGGTTTCGTAGCCGAAATCCTGCTTCAGAATCCAGGCGGCGCGCATGGCTTCGGGCACCATGGGCCCGCAGGCGGCGATGGTGAGGTCTTCGCACTCGTCGCGGTATTCGGATTCGAGTTTCGTCTCGAAAGCTTCGATGAAGTTCGCGGCCTCGCGACGCAGGCGAATTACGTTGGCTTTGCCGAAGACGAACGGAGTCTTTTCGTCGGTGACGATCGGCGTCGCTTCGCGGGCGAAGCGGATGTACTTCGGGCCAACATGCTTGAGCAGCAGATAATCAGTGGCCTTGCGGGTTTCGACGATGTCGCAGGGGACGACCACATTCATGTTGGGCAGTCCGCACATGGCGAAGCAGTCTTCCAGCGCCTGATGGGTAGCGCCGTCGGGGCCGACGCTGACTCCGCCGTGGGCTCCGGCGATCAGGACGTTAAAATTGCCGTAGCAGATTGAGGTGCGAATCTGGTCGAGATTGCGGGCGGCGGCGAAGGTCGCATAGGTGCCGAAGACGGGGAGCTTCCCTTCCCGGGCGAGTCCGGCGGCCGCCGAAGTGGCGGATTGCTCAGCGATGCCCATGCTGATCCAGCGCGCCTTGCGCTCGGGCTTACCGGCGTAGAACTCGCTGATGGTAATGGAGCCGGAAATATCCAGGCCGAAGCAGACCACACGCGGATCGTCGCCATTGGCGGCGAGCGACTGGCCGAAGCCGAGGCGCGTGGGCTTCATCTGGACTTTCATGCTTCCGGCGGCGTTCCACCAGTAGTTTCGGTGGAAGTGCGGCATCTTGGCGTCGAGTTTGCGCTCGACTTCGGCTTGATATTGCTTGGCGTGGGCGAAGAGCTGCTCGACCGGAACCTGGCCTTCGAGGCCGAGTTCCTTCAACCCTTTGGTTAACTCTTCAAGGTTGGGCACTTTGCCGTGCCATCCGGCCTGATCTTCCATGAAGCTGACGCCTTTGCCTTTGACGGTGTCGGCAATGATGACGGTGGGCTTGCCGGAGCCAGCTTTCGCATTCTCCAGGGCTTCGACGACCTGCTTCATGTCGTGGCCGTTGATGGAGAGGACTTCCCATCCAAAGCTGCGATATTTATCTTCGAGCGGCTCGACGTTCATCACGTCTTTCACCCAGCCGTCGATCTGGAGCCGGTTGCGATCCACAATTCCGACCAGGTTGTCGAGCTTGAAATGGCCCGCTTCCATGGCGGCTTCCCAGATCTGGCCTTCCTGCTGCTCGCCGTCGCCCATGATGCAGAAGACGTGGTGATTTTTCTTGTCCAGCCGCGCGGCCAGCGCCATGCCGACGGCGATGCTCAGGCCCTGGCCGAGCGATCCGGTGGAGACTTCAACGCCCGGCAGCTTGAGCCAGTGCGGATGTCCCTGAAACGGCGAATAGAGCTTTGCGCAGGAGAGCGACGTCTTCTTTCGGGCAGAAGCCGGCGAAGGCGAGGCCGAGGTAGAGACTCGGCGCCTTGTGGCCGGTCGACCAGACAATGCGATCGCGGTCGGGCCAGTTGGGATTCTTGGGATCGTGGTTGGCGACGCGAAGGTAGAGCGCGGCGGTAATGTCCATGATGGAGAGCGTGCCCCCAGCGTGTCCGGAGGCGGCTGCGCACAGGACGGCCAGGTTGTAGCCGCGCATCAAGTTCGCCTGCTGTTTCAGTTCGTCAATGCTGTAGGAACGCAGAACTTCGCCGGTGGTCGAATTCTGAATAGACATGGGGTTGCTCCTTCGCGTACGCCGCGCATTGGGCAGGACGAAAAACGGCGCATAGGCTTGCAGAATGAGCGTAAATGGGGCAGTTGCAACGATCAGTGAGCGGGGTCACAGGCGGGGGTGATGGGCGACAGCATTCCCGTCCGGGCGGTCGGTTGTCACCGCCGAGACGCCGAGAACGCCGAGAGAATTCATGAGCAAATTGCAAACATGAATTGTCATCCTGAGCGCAGCGAAGGACCTGCTGTCTTGTGCAATGAGAAGAAAGCAGGTCCTTCGCTGCGCTCAGGATGACAACACGGGTTTATGGTCCGTAACCCTCAGAGACACCGCTCTAGCGCGCCGATTTGAAGATTGCGAACACTGCGCCTTGCGGATCGGCGATCACCGAGAAGCGGCCGACCCCCTCCATCGTCATGGGCGCGAGGTAGAGATTGGCGCCCATCTGTTTGGCTTTGGCTGCGGAAGCATCGACGTTATCGACCTGGAAGTAGGCCAGCCAATGCGGCGGCTCTCCGGGCTGGCGATAAGCTGCGGGCGGAATGCCTCCGATGAAATGCTCGCCGTTCTTGATATGCAGGTAGCCGGAAGGATCTTTCGGGTCGGTGATCACCTGCCATCCGAAAAGGCCGGAGTAAAAGTCGGAGGCGCGTTTTGGGTCGGGCGTGCTCAGATCGGCCCAGCAGAGCGTGCCGGCGACGTGGGCGATTTGGATTCCGTTGTTCTTGTTGGGCTGCCAGGGGCAGAAAATCGCCCCCGTGGGATCTTGAATGACTGCCATGCGCCCGGCATCCATCACGTCGAACGCGGGGGCAAGAATCTTGCCGCCTAGCTGCTGCGCCTTGGCGACGGCGGCGTCGGTGTTGTCAACAGTGATGTAAATCATCCAGTAGGGAGGAATGCCTTGCGAGCGCTCGTCGGGGCGCAGCGTGCATCCGGCAGCGGCATCGCGGCCCTGGAGTTTGAACATGGTGTAGAAATCGTTGGGACCCATCGGGTTGTCGTGGGCGTCCCAGCCGAAGAGCGCATCCGTAGAAACTCTTGGCGGCGTTCTGGTCGGTGGTGTGGAGTTCAATCCAGCAGAAGGACCCGGCGGGATGCTGATCGATGTTTGCCATAGCGGCAAGAGTGTACACCAATTCGGGTTGGCGGATTGTCAACGGGAGATGAAGCAGGATAGGAGTTCAGCTCTTCCCGATTGGTGCAATCGCGTCGTGGTGAGCCGGATCACAGTCGGGGGTGACGGGGCTGGCGTTATACCAGACGTCTGATGCGGCCCACCCACCTGCCTTTTCACTTACCGCTTCCGCCCGTAATCCTTAGAGCTTTTGAATGGGCGCGGCGACTTATGGATCTCGGGTACCCATTCTCCATTATTATTCTTCGCTCGAACGGAAGGCCGCAGGTCTCGCAAGGGTACTTTGCCGTATTTGGGATTTCCTTGACGTACTTTTCCTTCAGTATCTGCTTTGTTTCCTCGCTGAATTTCCCACGACAAAATCGCGCAATGCCGCCAGCGTAGCCTTCGCCGGACTTCAATACCCGGATTTTCGACCGCGATACGGGTCGCCGTCCGACCCTTCTGCCCATCATTGCCGCAGTGTAGCACAGCGGACTCGATTTTCACTTGCTGGCCGCCGCCGGTTTATCGGATTTCGCCCGGCGCGGTCTTCTTCTGGGACTCTGGTTTCTTCCAGCCGCTCGGAAAATCAATCTCAATCCGGTGCGCTTCATCAAAGAGCGCAAATCCGGTGATTTGCGTGCCGTTCAGGTAATCCAGGGCATCCTTACGATATTGTTCCTCCTGAGCGTCGGTTGGGTGTTGCGGGAGTCGATTTTGGAATTGTCCTACAGTTTTTAATTTCATGAAAACGCTTGTCTTGTGGCCTGCCGGAACGAAGATGGGAGTTTCTATGCTCGCGAAGCGATTGAAGGGCGCGAGTGCACCGTCGTTGCTCGTGACAGAAAGCTGAACAGAGTCGCTGTCGCCAATACGATAGTCTTCAAGGCCGTTATTCTTAAGGAAATACCAGAGCCCGATGTCGCTCGTATTACGCTCGGTTGCTCCGTCGCCCGCATCGTCGTACCCAGCTTGAATTGTCTTGGTATCCCATGGTTTCGGTGGCTTCGGTCTGGACCCATACCACAGCGCGACGCCCAAGATGGCAGCCAAACCCAAGCCAAGGCCCGCCCCAACACCAGCCGCACGCAGGAATATGCGTTTCCAGTTCGTTTCAGTCCGCAACGGGGCTGGGGCTGCCGCCGCGCCCGTGCCCGTAGTTATCGGCGTCGCCACAGCTGCGGCAGCCAACCCATTGCCGCACCTCAAACAGAAGCGTGAGTCATCGGGCAATGCCGTTCCGCAATGGTTGCAGAACATAAAGGCCCTCCGGGGCGATTTGGCGCAAGCGTAGTGTGGGCGGGGTGTGCTGTCAATCGTTTTTGCAAGGGTGGGCCGCGACGCTGCCAGCATAATGCTCGTCACGCCTCGCGGCCCGCATCAGCCGATCACTGGCACTTTATCACGTGTTCTTGGGTGAGGCCGCACCCTTCCCACAACCTTCACCGCACGTTCTTCCCTACCCAGTCTTCAATCCTCTCCAGCGCCTTGTTCAGGTTCTCCAGAGAGTTGGCGACGCTGAAGCGGAGATAGCCTTCTCCGAATTTGCCAAACGCGGTGCCGGAGAGCGCGGCGACGCCGGCTTGGTCGAGCAGCGCGTCGGCCAGCTTCTTCGAAGGCCAGCCAGTCTTCGTAATGTTGGGGAAGGCGTAGAACGCGCCTTTGGGCGTGCGGCAGGAGAATCCCTTGATCTTGTTCAGTCCGGCGACGAAGGCGTCGCGGCGGCGCTTGAACTCGGCGCTCATCTTGTCGACCGACGACTGGTCGCCGCGCAGCGCTTCGATTCCGGCCATCTGCGTGAAGCTGGCCGTGCAGGAAATCGAATTCGTGTTCAGGCGCGCGATGTGCGTGGCCAGATCGGGCCGCATCACGCCGTAGCCCATGCGCCATCCGGTCATGGCGTAGGTCTTGGAGAAGCCGTCGAGCAGAATAGTCCGCTCTTTGAAGCCGGGCACGCTCATGATGGAGAAATGTTCATTGCCGTCGTAGATGAGACGGCTGTAGATTTCGTCCGAAAGAATGAGAATGTTGCGGTCGCCGATGGCGTCGGCGATGGCGAGAACGTCTTTCTTGGTGAGCACGCCACCGGTCGGGTTCTGCGGCGAATTCAGGATGATCAGCTTGGTGCGGTCGCTAATCAGAGAGGCGAATTCCTTGACATCGAAACAAAAATCGCGCTCCTCGCGCAGCGGAATGGGAACCGCGCGCCCGCCGACATACTCGATCATCGACTCGTAGATGGGGAAGCCGGGATTGGGATAGATGACTTCGTCTCCCTCATCGATTAAGGCAAGAATGGTATGGAAAATGATTGGTTTGCCGCCGGGGACAACGACAACTTCCTCGCTTGCAACCGGAACCTTGCGAGTGCGGCTAACGTAATCGGCAATGGTCTGGCGCAGATCGGGCAGGCCGGCGGAGGGACCGTAGTGCGTCCATCCATGGCGGAGCGCGTCGACGCCGGCCTCGATGACATTGGCAGGCGTGTCGAAGTCGGGCTCGCCGATTTCGAGGTGAATGATCTGTTTGCCCTGTTTCTCGAGGGCGCGGGCGCGGACTAGAACTTCAAAGGCGGTTTCGGTGCCGAGGCGGGACATCCGGCTGGCAAGGCGCAGTTCGAGCTGAGTTGTAGTTGGCATGGCATATGGAATTATAACGCTTAGGCGAGGTCAGAGGTTAGAGGTCAGATTGCAGAGCTTATAACCAAGGGTCAGACGTCAGAGACTCAGATTGCAGAGGTGAAAACCTAAAGTCTCCCGGGCATCGGGAGATCTTCACCTCTGCAATCTGACCTCTGACCTCTGCAATTATTCCGAAATTGTGCTCTCTTCGCTCTGTGCCCGCAGGACGCGGTCGACCGAGTACGGCGCGCGCTGGGTGGGTTCGTGGAAGTGGCGCACCTGCATCTCTCCCAGCAATCCGACGGCGAGCATGTTCAAGCCCGCCAGCAACAGGACCATGGAGAACACCATCAGCGGGCCGTGTTGATACATGATGTCGGTGTGGTGCAGTACCTTCTGCCAGATCAGCCAGAAGGAAACAGCGCTGCCCGCGAAGATGCTGAACATCCCCACCGTGCCGAAGAAGTGCAAGGGGCGGGAGAGATACTTGAGCAGGAAGCGGATGGTGATGAGATCGAAGAAGACGCGGAAGGTGCGGGAGATTCCGTAGTGCGAAGCGCCGCGTTCCCGGTTGATGTTCTTGATGGGAACTTCGACGATGGTTGCGCCGTGCCATGAAGCCAGCGCCGGGATGAAGCGGTGAAGCTCTCCGTAAAGTGGAATCTGCCCGAGAATTTCGCGGCGGTAAGCCTTAAACGTGGTGCCAAAATCGTGAATGTCGACGCCGCTCAACTTGGCCATCAGCCAGTTGGCGCAGAGCGAAGGGATGCGGCGCAGCCAGAAATTGTCGACGCGATTCTTACGCCATCCGCTCACGATATCGAAGCCCTCGGCAATTTTTTCGAGGAACAGAGGGATGTCGGCGGGATCGTGCTGCAGATCGCCGTCCATGGCGATGATGTACTCTCCGCGGGCATGGTCAAATCCGGCGGCAAGGCCGGCCGTCTGGCCAAAATTGCGGCGCAGCTTGACCACGGTCACGCGGCTGTCGACGGCGGCAATCTCACGCAGCAGCGCGAAAGTGCCGTCGATCGAACCGTCATCGACCAGCACCATCTCGAAAGTCTCGCCGCTCGCTTCCATCACGGACTTCAGTCGAGCGTACAGGTCGGTCACATTCTCCTGCTCGTTGTGGAGAGGAACTACGATGGAGTATTTGAGCACAGTGTTTCGATTATACGGCAACGGGGCGTCGCTTTCGAAGTGACTTCGGTGAGGCGGGACCTCGGCGGGACTATGACTTTGGCCGTCCCTTCAATCCGTCCGCTCCCGCAGCAGAACGCGAAGCAGCAACAGCCAGCGCCGCACGTTGGTGGTCATCAGGAAATTTTCTTTGACATGCTCGCGGCCGTTCCGGCCTAGTTGTGCGGCGAACTCGGGATGGGTGAGGAGATAGCGGATCTGATAAGCGCATCCTTCGACGGAATGAACCAGCATCCCGGTCAGCTTGTGGATGATCTGGTTGGGAATGCCGCCGACGGCGCCGGCTATGGTGGGCTTCCCTTTCCACAGCGCCTCGGTCACGGTGAGGCCGAAACCTTCCTTGATCGATTTCTGGACCACGATGGTTGAAGCCCGCTGCAGCGCATTGATCTCCAGCGCGCACCAGGGAGGCAAGTCGAGGATGATAATGTCGGGATCAGCGCCAGCGGCTTCCTTCACCTCTTTGAGCACGAGCGCGCCTTCGGGATCGTCGCTGGCCCCGCCTCCCGCCAGCACGAGTTGGCAATCGACGTATTTTCTGGCCAGTTTGAAAGCCAGCACCACGCCCACAGGATCCTTCAATCGGTCGAAGCGGGAGACCTGGGTGACAATTGGGCGGGAACGATCAACGCCGAATTCGTCGCATACTTTTTGCACGAAGCTTTCGTCGAGCTCTTTGTTCTTCTCCGACAGCGGGTCGATGCACGGGTAAAACAGATACTGGGGGATGGGCAACTGCCGGGCAAACGACTGCGAAGAAAAGATTGCCGCGTCGTACTGTTCGATGAACGGGCGCAGAAATCCCCACACTTGCGGATTCGGATTCGATAAGTCGATGTGGCAGCGCCACACCCAACGCGCGGGCAATTCCTTGCGCGCGGCAATCAGTGCGGCGGGCTGCGGATCATGAATGACAACCATATCCTCCGGAAACTGCATCCGCTGCCGGTTCTGTTCGTTGTAGGCCAGAAAGATTTCCTGCGCCGATCGAGTAAGTTCATATTCGGCGCCATGCAGCGCGTTATGGAAAGCCTTGGTTACTTCGAAGAAGTCGTTGCCTCCGGTCATGACGTCCCAATGGGTCATGACTTCGAGTTCCCCGAGTAGAGGGACAAGACGATTCAGCATTTCCGCCACTCCTCCGCCCACGGCGGTGGAGTTGACCATCTTCACCGTTCTTCCTTTGAGCTCGCGCGCCAGAAAGCGCAATTCGTCGATCACGGCCGCGCCCACAATGGTTTGATAGTCGTCGACGTGTGGCGCGGGCACCGGAGCGGGAGGTGTTTCCCAGGTTCGGGGAGTCTTGCGGCGCTCGGGATGTACGGGCTGGGGCTGTGCAAAGCGCGCCGGCGCGTCATGTTCGGTGGTTGCGGTTTGCGGCTTCACGAGTTTCATTTTCTGTTCCATGCAGTTACATCAACGCCCGTTCCACGACACGAACGATTTGCGCGCGCACATCTTCCAGCGTCGCCGTATAAATATCGATCCGGTTCAGGGCGCGGGCGGCTTCGGTCAGGCCCACATCTTCGTGCAACCACTGTGAGAAATCATTGGACATGAGGTGGAGCCGCAGACGCGCCTCAATGAAATGATGATGGATGGAGTGCACGCTCACCTCTCGCATCCCTTTCGCGAAGTCCTGCATGGTCTCGGCCACGAACTTGGTTGGCAATATTACGATGTCGGCCGCGCAAAAATAAAACGTCTCTTCGGCCATCCGCGGGCCGTCCGAGGGATTGAGTTGCAGGTGCTTCTCCACAATCTGGATGAATCGTTCGCGCAGCTCGCCGAGAGACGTGAACTCGCGCACGTCCACGCTGGCCAGTTGCTCCGCCAGACCGGGCTCGTTACAGGCCGTGAGCACCCATTGCGCGAAGTCGTTGGAAAATCCCTCGCGAATAAAGTGGTGTTCCTGCAGAGTGCGAAAAGTGTGTTCAAAGATGGAGTCGTCGGGGCAGATGCGCAAGGCAGCCAGAAACTCCGCCAGCGTATTCGCTTTCTGCGTGGTAATGCGTAACAGATGTGCCGAAGTATTGAAGTAAAAAGGCTTAACCGGCGTCCGCAATTGAGGTGCCTGCGCTGTAGTCATCGCTTCGCCGCCGCGGGCACGCCGCCGTCAAAGACATGGTGTTCGACACAGGTCTTCAGCCAAAGCCCGAGAAAGTCGAGAATCTCGTCGGGAGGTTTCAGCCAAAATTGCGCCGCCGTCTGCCGCCAGACGGGGCGAACCAGCACGCTCATGCCGCGGCCTTGCAGCGCCCGGAAAGCGGACTCGTCGGTGTTATCGTCGCCCAGATAAGCCACCGGCGTCTCTGGACTGATTTCACTGAGAAAGGTACGAACCGCATCACCCTTATTGGCCTCGGACGCGCGAATCTCCACCCCACCGTCGAATTCCAGCAAGTCGAGCCCGCGTTGTTCCGCAATGGGCCGCCAGCCGAGCAAGACGCGGGCCCGTAGACCCCCCGCGGCGCTTGGGCTCAGCCCCCGCCAATGAACGGCGATGCCTCCGGCCTTGAATTCCGCGGTATGCCGCAGTTGCTGGTAGTCGAGCCAGCGGTCGGCATCGGACAAACCGTCGAGGGTTCGCTCGTCGAGATGCGGCATCTCCATGCTCCCGTCGGTCTTCATGCGCTGCAGCCCATGGACTCCCCAAATCTCGGGACGTGGGCGAAGGTCGAGAAGCGGGAGAAGGTCGTCCGCATCTCGCCCTGAGATGACCACCACTCGAGTCCGGCCATTGCGTACGATCTCTTGCAGAACAAGTGCAACTCCGGGATACGGGTACGCCTGGTCGCGCCGGGCCTGGAATGGCGCCAGCGTTCCGTCGTAATCGAGCAATAATACAGCGTGGGTTGCCTGGGCTACTGTTTGCAGAAACGGAGCGAGTTGGGATTGCACTTCTGGCCTCAAACGCGTTGCTCCCTATCAATCATCTCATCTCTCTCTGGAACGTCTGGCTGCAAGCGAATCACGCTACGGACAACCTGGCGCGAGATTTCTCCTGCACATCCTCGGGCGCGTCCATGCGCAACTCGCAAAGTTCGGTGATCAGGTTCCCAGCCCAGCGGTAGATGTTGTGCTCCTTGATGACTTTGCGCATGCGCTGCACGCGCAATTCCTTATCCTCCGGCTCCATCTCTAAAGCGGCGCGGATGGCTTCGGCGGTCTGATCGATGTCGTAAGGATTGATCAGCAGGGCGTCGCGCAGTTCGCGGGCCGCTCCGGTGAACTGGCTGAGGATGAGCACGCCCCGTTCGTCCCGGCGAGCGGCCAGGAATTCTTTGGCCACGAGGTTCATTCCATCGTGCAACGAAGTCACCAGGCAAAGATCGGCGGCACGGTAATAGGGTTCAATCTCCTGATGGCTGTGCTGGCGCTTGAGGAACACAATGGGTTTCCACTTTCCGCCCTGGAACCGCCAATTGATGCGTTCCGCCTCGGCTTCCACTTCGGCGAGCAAGTCGTGATAGCGCTTGATGTGGGTACGGCTGGGCGCTCCGATCTGCACGAAAGTGAATTTTCCCTGATAGCTGGGATATTTCTCGAGGAACCGCTCGATCGCCAGGAACCGCTCAAGAATTCCCTTGGTGTAATCGACGCGATCGACCCCAATCCCCATGAAGGTTGCCTCCACGCCCAGACTCCGCATCAGAGCTGAACGTTCGACGTAGCTGGAGCCCTGATCGTTGTTATCGGCGGCATCGTCGCCGGTGAAGGCAACACTGATGGGAAAAGGCCGCACCATGGTGCGGTGATCCTGGCGGAGCGCGGAAAAGTGCTCCCAGTCCACGCGCGACTCGACGACGCGGTCGACGGTCTGCAGGAAGTTGTTGCAGTGCGACTGAATGTGAAATCCGATCAGGTCGGCGCCGAGCAGTCCATCCACCAACTGGCGCTGCCAGGGGCAAATGCCAAAGGCTTCTGGATTCGGCCACGGAATATGCCAGAAGATTGCCACTCGCGCATCGGGCCGCTTTTCCTTGATCAGCCTAGGCAGTAACGCGAAGTGATAGTCCTGGACGAGCACCACAGGTTTCGCGACATTCTCGATTTCCTCCAGCACGGCGGCGGTAAACTTGCGGTTGACATCCTGGTAATGCTGCCAGTCGGCAGCCCGAAAAAGCGGGCGGGTGTGCGCGATGTGGCAAAGCGGCCAGAGCCCTTCGTTGGCAAAGCCGTAGTAGTAACCTTCTTCCTCTTCTTTGGTCAACCACACGCGGCGCAAGCTGTAGCGGGGATCCTCGGGAGGAACGCGGAGCCGGTCATGCGCGTCCACGACTTCGGAGTCGGCATTGCCGTTGCCGTGAGCGATCCAAGTGCCATCGCAAGCATTGAGAACTGGTTCGAGCGCTGTGACCAAGCCGCTCGGCGGAACGACCACATTGATCGTCTTGCCATCTCGCCAGTGCATGTAGGGCTCGCGGTTCGACACGACAAACAGGTGGCTGTCTTCCAGCCGGGTGCGGAGCTGCACCGCGAGACGATCCGCCGTCCACATGGATTCCCCCGCGTCGCGCAGACGCGCTTCATTTTCGGCAGCGCTGCGGGCGTGGCTGAGGCTTTGCGCCATGGTGGCAACTTCGCGAGCCAGGGGCCGGAACATAGCGAGGTCCGGCACTTCCTGGAAAGAAATCTTCCCCGTACGGAGCGCGCGCATCCAGAGCGCTGCTCGTGCGATAGGGCCGGTTATGCTCCAACGGACAATCAACAGAGTAATCAGGACAATGAGGAAGACCTGAGCCAGAACACGGAAGAATGACTGGCGCCAGGCGAGCAGGCTCTGCGCACGGATGTAGCTCACATCGTGCACCACCGCCAGGCCGCCCAACACTTCATCCTGACGGCGAATCGGCAACGCGAGAATGTGCACCGGCGTGCTTCCCAGCCGGACGAAGGAACTTTCTTCGTGTCCTTGCGTGATGGCCTGGGTTACGGAAGGCGGACTCACGGCGAGCGTTTTCTCGAGTTCCGGAGTCACGGCTACCAGTGCGCCCTGCCGGTCGTAGATAGCAACGCCCAGCAGGTGCTCTCGGTTCCCGAACTGCTGCACGAGTCGCCGCAGTTCGTTGTTCGGGACCTTGTTCGGGCCTATGTCCGAGCCTGTATTCCACGCCCGCTCGACGTTGCCGACGAGACTTTCACCAAGCATTTCGGCGCGACGCTCCAGATCGCTACGCCGAGCGCGCTTTTCACCCAACACTTCGTAGTAGGAAAAACTAGCCGAAACCAGCGTGATGCCGAGAATAAGAGAAACAATGAGGCGAGCACTCAACAATCGCATGCGTAGTTTCCTCCTGCCGGAGCTTGGCTATGGAGCCGGTCGGGACGAAGCGAAGGCGCTCAGACGTGTCGTTGCATAAGTGTAACCTGAGTTCGAGATGGATGTTCAACAATTGAGGAGGGAAAAAGGGGGCGGCTATGCACCGCTCCCTTCCCTTACGCCGGGTGCCCCTACTCAAGGCACTCTTCGTAAAGGGATTAAGCTGGCTCGATCGCGGTGACGCGAATCGTTCCAGTGGATGCATCCAGAGCTCCTTTTACCTTCACGCTCTTGTTCAGGAAGTACTGGGCTTTTTGCTGATCGTCGAGCTGGTAGGTGGTCTTGTCGGCCGTCGCCAGGACAAACTTGTCTCCGGATTTCACGATCTTTCCGCTGAACGTCTTTTCCGTAGCCGCGTTCGCCGTGTTCTGATCGTCAGGTGGCATCGGCTGTTGTGCGGTTGGGTTGCTTCCGGAAGCGCTCTGCGCGAGGGCTGGCTGGCTTGCGAAAAACAGGGCGGCACTCAGCGCCATCACGGGCAACATCATGGACAAAACGAATTGTACTTTCTTCATCGCAGTCTCCTTGGGGGAGGGGATTTGTACCTTCGACACCGGGAGTGCAACTCCGCTGCCAACGGGGGCGCCAGCCTTAAGCTGTTGATATAGCACTCACATCAGGTGGACTGAGTGAATTGGCACGGTGCAAGGATGACCGAAGGGGAGGAAATTGTTCCGCGCAAAGTTTCGAACGGGAAGAAGCCAAGGTGGATTTCGGTGAATCGAACGCACGCGGGCCAGGTTGCGAAATTCTGGTAGCCCCGGCAGGAATCGAACCTGCATATTCAGTTTAGGAAACTGAAGTCCTATCCGTTGAACGACGGGGCCGCGCGAAATCAGGTTAGCAGGTTAGGAAACGGGTTGCCAAACCTGCGGTTGATCCGGCAGACCCCGACCCGCCTCCGACGAAATGAACGATCTCCAGCCGATCTCCATCCCGCAATGCAGTTTGCGGCCATTGCTCGCGGGGGACGATCTCACGGTTCAGTTCGATCGCCACTCGGTCCGCCTTCATGCCGAGTTGCTCGATGAGCGCGCCCAGAGTTTCCGCCGAAAAAACCTGGCGCTCGCCATTGATCGTTAGGTTCATGAAATCAATTCTCGCATTTTTCCGAGGCTCAGCTCTCTCAGTTGTGCAGCAGGCGAGTTAGTTCAATCCGATTCTTCGCCGGCAATCCGCGCAGGGCAGCTCGCGCCAGCGCCACATAAACTTCGCGCGCTCCGGGACGCTTCTTCAGCACCGCCAGGTGTCTGGCCACGGTCGGCGCGTCTCCGCGAATCAGCGGCCCACTGAAAGACCGTGCGGGACCAAGGCGCGAGTAATTCGCCATAGTCTGCATGATGATTGGCAGACTCTTTCGTCGCGCATCCTGGCGACTAAGTCCGGCGGCACGAGCCACTTCTTCGAGCGTAACCAGAAAGGCTAGCAGTAGCGGCGAAGTCAGAGTTGCCCACAGGTGATAGGCCGCTTTGCGCGCGGCGGGCAAGGAAAAACTCTCGCCGCCTAACCTGCGGACGATCCGCCGAGCAACCCGCGCCGCCGCGACATCGCCTTCGATGGCAAAAGGCACACCCTTTAAAGAAGGACGCGCTCCAGCAACGAACGTCATCAGCGGATGCACCGAGGCGACTGCGGCTCCTGCCTTGCGCAGAGGCTCGAGCTCGCGGCTGAGCAGGGCTCCGCTGGAGTGGAAGGCGAAACGAACGCTGTGATCGTGCTTGCCTCGGGGTCTGTCCTTCTTGCGAGCAGCCAGACGATTCGCCAAAACCGAAGCTGCGCTGTGAATCTCACGGTCGGGGATGCAGAGCCATAGCAACTCGGAGTCGAGCGCGGCGGAATCCGTAGTGACTTCCCGCGCGCCGACTTTGGCCGCGAGTTTGCGGGCCTTCCGTCGCGACGGCGGCGAATCACGCGCCACGATTTCGGTGATCGTGAAACCCGCGCCGTCGAGCGCCACGGCCAGAAAAGTTGCCAGGCTTCCGGCTCCGACGATGGCCACGGTGGAATTCCCGGCGGTCGTTTTTCCGGACATTCTCTCGGCCATTGATCTTTCGACCATCGACCTTCCGTGAATCAGTTTTCGGCTCAACCGCGCAGCATACCTTATATTGTTGTCATGGCGAAAGCAGCAGCGAAGTCAGCAGCTATGAAATCGGCGCCAGCCCGCGTCCTCTCTTCCCGGGTCCGTTACCAGGGCCCGGTGTTCAGCGTCACCACCGATGAAGTGGAAGAGCCTGGAGGTGTGCGCGCCCGCCGCGATGTCGTCCGGCATGCGGGTTCCGTTGTGGTTCTAGCCGTCGCTGATCGGACCAGTGAGGATCCAACCGGCACTCACGCGGCGAAGTCGGCCCGCAAAGGCGAGCCCAGCATCCTGCTGGAACGCCAGTATCGCCACGCGGCGCAGTCGATGATGTGGGAACTGCCCGCCGGACGCATCGACGATGGCGAAACGGCGCTCACCGCCGCCAAGCGCGAGTTGCTCGAAGAAACCGGCTACCGCGCCCGGCAATGGAAGCGAGCCCTGCATTTCTACGTAAGCCCCGGTTTTCTCGACGAAACCATGACCATCTACCTGGCCCGCGGCCTTCAGGCCGGCAAAGCCCAGCCCGAGCCGGACGAGAAGATCGCAATCCGGTTTTTTCCTCTATCGGAGGCGAAACGGATGGCGCTCCATGGGCCAATCCGCGATGCCAAGACCATCGCCGGCATCCTGTGGCTGACGTTGTCTGCGTAACCACTCGGCAAAAGACCAACGCAGAGGCCATCTCGCTGAGGGCTTCGGATTCCCGTTTGCCGCTACCAAGGGTGTGTGATTGCAAGCCTTGACAGCCTCCCCGGTCAGCAGCACAATGCCTACACATTTTTTGCGGGCCCCTGGAATCGCGCCTGTTCAGGGGGAAATCCGCAAGAAAGAGGGGGGCGCACGTGGAACGTTTGAAAGGCACCGTCAAGTGGTTCAACAACGCCAAGGGATACGGCTTCCTCGGCCGTGACGATGGACCCGATGTGTTCATTCATTACAGCTCCATCACCACCGAAGGCTACAAAAGCCTGCAAGAAGGCGACAAGGTGGAGTTTGAGATTGTCCAGGGACAGAAAGGGCCGCAAGCCGCCAATGTAACCAAGGCCTCCTGATCGGAGGTCGTCTCAGTCAGGCCGGTTTTCCGGACCAAAGTGTTTATGTCAACGACGCCCGCGCTGGCGGTGTCCCCCGGCGACTGCTGGCACGCTCTCCACATCCCGTCTAGCTCTCCCGTCCCAACTCGTTTAACCTTAGTTCTTGCCCATGGACAACAAGGCCATCGCCGGACTTCTCTACGAGACTGCCGATCTGCTGGAGATCGACGGGCAAGATTCGTTTCGCGTGCGCTCCTACCGCAACGCCGCCGAAGCCATTGCAGCGCTGCCGCAGCAGGTGGCCGACCTGATTCAGGAGCCGAAGAAGCTTCTTGAAATCCAGGGCATTGGCAAGGGGATGCAGGCCAATCTGCTGCAGCTTTTCAAGGATGGCAGTATCGAAGCGCACTCCGAGCTCTTGAAGAAATACCGGCCGTCGATGCTCGAACTGCTCAAGATTCAGGGCCTGGGTCCGAAGACGATTGCCTTGATCTGGAGCGCCTATCAAATCAGCGACCTGGAGGGCGTGGAAAAGCTGGCGCGCGAAGGCAAGATCCGCACGCTGCCACGCATGGGCGAAAAGCACGAACTGAAACTGCTCAAAGCGATCGAAGACTATCGCCGCATCGCGGGACGATTCCTGCTCGACACGGCCGAAGAGTTGGCCGAAAAACTGGTGGAGCACTTATTGGCTGCTTCCGGCGTCGAAAAAGTCACGCCCGCCGGATCGCTCCGGCGCGGACGTGAAACCGTCGGCGACCTCGACATCCTGGTCACCGGAAAAGCCTGCATCGATGCCGGGCCACGCCAGAAAATCATCGAACATCTGCTCGGCTTCCCCGGCCTGATGGACATCATCGCGCAAGGCGAGAACAAGGTCAGCTTCCGCCACCGTAGCGGCATGCAGGTGGACGTGCGGTTGCTGCCTCCCGAATCGTTTGGAGCGGCCATGCAGTATTTCACCGGCTCCAAGGCGCACAATGTCGCTCTGCGCCAGCGCGCGCTCAAGATGGGCTTCACGCTGAACGAATACAGCCTGGCGAAAGTCGACGACGAGAAGCCGGTAGCACGCAAGACGGAAGAAGAAATTTACGCCAAGCTCAAACTCGATTTCATCCCTCCCGAGCTGCGCGAGAATTTGGGAGAAATCGAACACGCGGCAGATCACACTTTGCCCGCCCTGCTTGAGCTATCCGACATCCGGGGCGACGTGCACATGCACACTGTCGAGACCGACGGCCGCAACACCATTGAAGAGATGGCCGAAGCCGCGCGGGATCGCGGCTACCAGTACATGGCCATCACCGATCATTCAAAGAATCTAGCCTTCGCCAACGGCCTCACCGACGAACGTGCGCTGGCCCACATCGAAAGAATCCGGGCGGTCGAAAAAGAGGCCGCAAGAAAGATGAAAGGTATTCGGATCTTTGCGGGAATCGAAGTCGATATTCTGGCCGATGGCACGCTCGATTTATCGAACTCGGTGCTCGAACAAATGGATATCGTGATTGCCAGCGTACACTCGCTGTTCAATCAAGATAGCGCCACCATGACCGACCGCCTGCTGAAGGCGATTGCCAATCCCAACACTTCGCTGATCGGGCATCCCACCGGACGCCTGCTGCTGCGCCGTGACGCTTACCAGTTCGACCTCGACGCCGTCCTCAAGGCGGCAGCGAAACACAAAGTGGCCATGGAGTTGAACTCTTATCCCGATCGGCTCGATCTCAATGACGTTCATCTCCGTCTCGCGAAACAGCATGGCGTGAAAATCGTCATCAACACCGATTCTCACCACACTTCTCACATGGAAAAACTGCGTTACGGAGTCACCCAGGCCCGCCGTGCCTGGCTCACGAAAGACGATGTTTTGAACACCCTGCCCGCGCGAGAATTTGCTAAGGCAATGAAGCACGGTTGGTAGGGGAAGTAGATTACCCACAAGTGCGCCGGTCCTGCCGAGTCCTGCCGCATTGCGCCCCCACTCCCCAAGATATAACCCGCAAAATCAACAGTTTATGATGAATTATAGGGTCCCCTTTGGACTCCGGATTGCTCGCTGAGGTGACGAACTCGATTCAGATTGGCGAACCCGTCACAAAGCGCTGGTACCATTATGTTTTGTCCGCGCTGACAGACCATCGGCAAGGGGTGAGCAGCTAGCGGCCTGCGGGCGGCGCAGGCCAGGTCCGCCGAAGTTTGCAATGGGGAATACGAACGATCCTATGAATAAGATTTTCGTTGGCGGAGGGCAATTTAGAAACAGCGTTTTTCAAAAGCTCGAGGAGTGGGAGTCCTGCAAACGCGCGATCCTGGCCGAGATCGATCCCGTCACCAAGAGTTCCCGCAACTGCGTCGATTACGAGTCTCCCAAGGAGGCCGCGGCCGACGAATTGCCGGCCATCGTATTCAAGTCCTCCACGCTGCGCGGCAACAAGCTCTACGCCTGCACCTCCACCGAGATCATGATTTACGATCTCCCTTCCTTTCACCTCGCGACTTATATTTCTCTTCCCATCTTCAATGACGTTCATCACGTCTACCCGACTCCGCAAGGCACGCTGTTAGTCATGGTCACCGGCCTCGATATGGTGGCTGAAGTCTCGCTCGACGGAAAATTGCTGCGCCACTGGGACGTAATGGGCGAAGATACCTGGAGCATTTTTTCCCGGGACACGGATTACCGTAAGGTTCCGACGACCAAACCGCACCGCGCCCATGCCAACCATATTTTTCAATTGGGAGACGAAATTTTTGCCACGCGTTTTCGTCAGCGCGACGCCATCAGCCTCCGGGATCCCCAGCGCAGAATCGATATCGCCATTCAACGTCCTCACGACGGCTTCCTCTTCAACGACTCGCTTTATTTCACCACGGTCGACGGCCACGTCGTGATCGCGAATCCTCGAACCCTTCAGGTCGAGCGCATCCACGATTTGAATACGATGAGCGGCCAGAGCGGCGAAACCCTGGGCTGGTGCCGCGGCCTGCTTCCCCTGGACGAGCGCTTCCTCTGGGTAGGTTTCACGCGGGTTCGTCCCACCAAGTTTGTGGAGAACCTGAACTGGATCCGGCAAAAAGCGGCCGATCGGCCCAGTCACATCGCTCTCTACGATCTCGAGCGCGGATGCTGTCTGGAAGAGATCGAAACCGAGCCCCACGGCATCGGCGTGGTCTTCACACTCTTTCAACTCCAGCCCGCGCCGCCAGGAATCGCCACTACCAAGGCTGATGCCCGGACGGAATCCATGGCCTCGCTGGGCACCGGATCGGCGGAGAAGCCATAGTCCCCAGGAAGAAGAACCTGTAGCGCGAACTATCACCACACTTATGCGTAAGGTTGAGAAAAGACAGATTCTGAAAAACGTTGGATCGACCTGGTCCGCGCTGGGCGTCAACGTGCTGGTCGGCATTTTGCTCTGGCCCTTCATTGTGCATCACCTGGGCGACACCGCCGCCGGAATCTGGACGCTAATCTACGCCGTCACTGGCTACTACGGCCTGTTCGACCTCGGCATTCGCTCCTCCATCATTCGCTACGTCTCCAAGTACACCGCCACCGGCGATCGCGAGAACCTGGCGCATTTCCTCAACACTGCCCTGTTTAGCTACAGCTGCATTGGCGTGGTGAGCATGACCTTGACCGCGCTGCTGAGTTCGTCGGTGGAACACATGTTTAAAGTTCCGCCCGAAATGCATGCCCAGGCGCGCCTGCTGCTGCTAATGGTCGGCGCCTCGGTCAGCCTCGGCTTTCCCCTGGGCATCTTCGGAGGCATGCTCGAAGGGTTGCAGCGCTTCTATATCCTCAACTGGACCAGCATCGGCTCCAGCATTACCCGGGCCGCCTTGATCGTTTACTTCCTGCACCGGCGGATACGGTCTGCTCACCGTCGCCCTGATCACCGTGGTCTTACCGATTTTTTCCTCGATTGTCCGCGGCATCGTCGCTTTCCGCTTGTGCCCCGTGCCCATCGGTCTCCGGCATGTGGATCGCGCTTCTTTCCGCCACATGGCCAATTACGGCGGCACCACCTTCCTGGTGATGGTCGCCGGACGCCTCCGCTTCCGCACGGATGCCCTGGTGCTCGGCACCATGCTCTCCGCCGCTGCCGTCACCTGGTTCAGCATCGGCTCCCGCATTGTCGACTACGCTCAGGAATTCGTCTCCGGCATGGCTCAGGTTTTTGTGCCCATGTCGAGCCAGTCGGAGGCCACCGGCAACCTCGATCGTGTGCGCAAAATCTATATCGCCGGCAACCGCGCGTGCGCCTTCCTGATTCTTCCCATCACCGCCATCCTGATCATCCTGGGCAAGCACATTATCCGCATCTGGATGGGTGCCCGCTACGTCCCGCATAGTTACCCGGTGCTGGTGGTGTTGATCATTCCATATGCGCTCTGGTTGTCGCAGGCCGCCTCCACGCGTATCTTGTTCGGATTCGGCAAACATCAGACCCTGGGGGCCATCACCGTGATTGAGGGGGTCGCCAACCTTATTCTCAGCATCGCACTCGTCCGCCCGCTCGGGATTGTCGGCGACGCCCTCGGAACCGCCATCCCGCTCAGTTTTACCTGTCTGGTATTCTTGCCGCGCCACTTGAAGAAGCGGATCGGCGTTCCGGTCGGGACCTTCCTGCGCGGCGCCTATACGTTGCCCATCCTCTTGACCCTCCCGCTGGTGGCAGCGCTCTGGCTCGCCAACCGATTCTTTTATCCTCGCAACCTGATCCAGTTGGTGTTCGAGATCCTGGCGGCGAGTTCGCTTTACGGGGTCGGCCTACTGTGGGCCTATCGCACCAACCGCGCATTTCATGTCGCTGAGATTGCGGGCTTGGCCAAGCCGTCGTCTCCCGAGCAGTTGCCGCAAGCTGTGGTTGCGGTGGAATACCAGGGCGAACAATGAACGTCGGCCGTCAGTGTGCCAGGTTGTGAACGCACTTTCATTTCCCCCTTGGGGCGTAAGGCTGCAAGCTCTTTCACACTCATCCTGCACCCTTGGATGTTTTGAGGTAAAATGGTCCTCGGCTATTGTTTTTAACAGTTTACGAGTGTGCGATCGGTAGGCTTTTGGAAGACTGATTGCTCATTCCCTATGTTCCATATGAAGTTGATAGGGTTTAGAATCCGGAGTACCGGATTTTGGTGGCTCGGTTGTTGTTCCGGCGGTTAACCTGCAGCCCCAGCGGGTAGCTTGACGAGCCTCGGCAAATCGGGCGAGCTTAAAGTTAGAGCCCCCCAAAGTGATTTTGATATCAGCATAAATCTTGATTCGAACATCGGGAGGAGTACTACCTTGAACGCAACTACTAGCCATCTTATCGCCCCACACGGGGGAGAACTTGTTCAGCTGCAAGTGCCGGCCGAACGGGCCGCGGAGTTAAGAGCGCATTCGAAGGATTGGCCTTCATGGGACCTGACGCCCCGGCAGCTTTGCGATCTGGAGCTGCTGATGAGCGGTGGGTTCTCGCCCCTGCGCGGATTCATGAATCGCGCCGATTACGAGGGCGTCTGCCACGACATGCGCCTCGCGAACGGGACGCTGTGGCCCATGCCGATCACACTCGACGTGAGCGAAGCCTTTGCCAAGAAGCTGACGCCGGGCAGCAGCAAGATCGCGCTGCGCGATCCCGAAGGCGTGATGCTCGCCGTGCTCCACGTGGAAGACGTCTGGCAGCCGGACCGCAAGGCCGAAGCCCAGTCCGTTTTTGGTTCCACCAGTGCCGCGCATCCGGGCGCCGACTATGCCATCAATAAGTCGAATCCGTGGTACGTCGGCGGAAAGATTGAAGAGCTACAGCCGCACGCGCACTATGATTTCCGCTCGCTGCGGCTGACTCCCGCCGATCTGCGCGCCGAATTCAGCCGCCTGGGATGGACCAAGGTCGTCGCCTTCCAGACGCGCAATCCCATGCATCGCGCTCACGTCGAACTAACCATGCGCGCCGCCAAGCAGGTCGAGACGAACTTGCTGATCCATCCGTCCGTCGGCATGACCAAGACGGGCGACGTGGACTATTTCATCCGCACCCGCTGCTACCAGTTGCTGCTCTCGAAGTATCCGCACGACACGGTCAAGCTGTCGCATTTTGCCGCTGGCGATGCGTTTGGGCGGACCCCGGGAAGCAATCTGGCACGGCCTGATTCGCAAGAACCACGGCTGCACCCACTTTATCGTCGGCCGAGATCATGCCGGTCCCGGAAAAGATACCGACGGCAAGCCCTTCTATGGTCCGTACGAAGCCCAGGAACTGTTCAAGAAGCATGAGAAGGAAATGAACGTGACCATGGCTCCCTTCCAGATGATGGTCTATCTGCAGAACGAAGACCGTTACGTTCCAGAGGATGAAGTGCCGCAGGGCGCTAAGGTGCTGAACATTTCGGGCACGGAATTGCGCCAGCGCTTGAACGAAGGCCGCGAAATTCCAACCTGGTTCACCTATCCCGAAGTCGTGCAGGAATTGCGCCGCAGTTATCCGCCGCGGCACAAGCAGGGCGTCACGATTTTCTTCACCGGACTTTCGGGATCGGGCAAATCCACCATCGCCAACGCGCTGATCACCAAGTTCCTGGAAATGGGCGGACGTCCGGTCACTCTGCTCGATGGCGATCTGGTGCGCAAACACCTATCCAGCGAGCTTGGATTCTCCAAGGAACATCGCGACATCAACATTCGCCGCATCGGCTATGTCGCTTCGGAGATCACCAAGAACGGCGGCATAGCCATTTGCGCTCCAATCGCGCCCTATGATGCTACGCGGCAAGCGGTGCGGAAAATGATTGAACCGTTCGGCGGATTCCTCCTGGTGCACGCCTCCACCTCGATCGAAGTGTGCGAACAACGCGACCGCAAAGGCCTGTACGCCAAGGCTCGCGCCGGCATCGTCAAGGAATTCACCGGCATCTCAGATCCGTACGAAGCGCCCACCGATGCCGAAGTCGTGATCGACACCGCCAACATGAGCCCGGAGGAAGCGGCGCAGACCATTCTTCTGCACCTCGAGCGCGAAGGCTTTGTCGGCGCCAACGGCAACGGGTAGGAAGTGAGCTATCAGCTGTCAGCTACTCAGCTCTCAGCTTGCTAGTTTTCGGTTCCTTAACATGGTTTTGCTCTACTGATAGCTGATGGCTGAGAGCTGATAGCTAAAAACGGCATGGAATTGTTGCTCCTCAAAGTGCTGATCGGCTTCATCGTGGGAACGCTGATCGGGTTGACGGGTCTGGGCGGCGGCGTACTGCTGCTGCCTATGCTCATCTTCGGCCTGCGCATACCCGCCATCATTGCCGTCGGCAGTGACGCGCTGTTCAATTTTTTCACCAAGATTCCCGCCAGCATCGTGCACTTGAATAAAGGCACGGTGCGGAGAAAAGTGGTGCTGGCGATGGCCGTGGGCAGCATTCCCGGCTCTTACCTCGGCGTGACTTTTCTAGTGCACCTGCGCCACGTTTATGGCGCCGGCGTCAACGACTTCATTAAGTCCGCCGTGGGATTGCTGCTGGTATTGATCCCCACGCTGCTTCTGTTCCAGGGACGGATTGAAGAAAGTCTCGCCCATCGCCAACCCACCATGAAGTCGTTTGCCGGCATGAGTGTCATCGGATTGGCCGGCGGATTCCTGGTCGGCATCACTTCGGTTGGGTCGGGCAGCATCATCATGATGATGCTGCTTTTGTTCTATTCCTTCGCGCCCAAAATCATGGTTGGCACCGATATTACCCATGCCGTCGTTCTGACCGGCGTCACCAGCCTGTTGCACTGGCGGGCGGGCAACGTCGACGCCCACCTGGTCGGGGCCCTGCTGATCGGCTCGATCCCCGGCGGAATTCTCGGCTCGCATCTGAGCACGCGCGTTCCCGTACTCTGGCTGAGGCGGATTTTGTGCACGGTGTTGCTGGTGACGGGTGCGAGAATGCTGTGGGCATGAATCTTCTGTAGAGACGGGGCTGGCCCCGTCTCCCGCTGTTGACCAGAGCCTTGGCCGTGCGAGCGGAGACGCGGCAAGCCGCGTCTCTACAGGAAAGTAACTACTATCAACGGAGCATTGATGTCTTCTTCTAATTCCGCAGAAACTCTCGAACGCATTCACGCTGCTCTCGAAGCGGCGCGGGCCGTGCTGAACCGGTTTACTCCCGGCGCCATTGCGACCGAATATAAAGTTGGACACGATCCGGTCACCGAGGCCGACCGCGCCGTCGACGATATTCTGCGCAAGACTCTTCTCCGCCCCGGTGAAGGCTGGCTCTCGGAAGAGACCGTGGACGACTTCACTCGGCTCGACAAGCAGCGCGTCTGGGTGGTCGATCCGCTCGACGGCACGCGCGAGTTCGTGCAGGGCATTCCCGAGTTCTGCGTTTCGATCGCCATGGTTGAGAATGGAATTCCGGTCGCTGGCGGAATCTGCAATCCCGCAACCGACGAACTCATTCTCGGATCGCGCGACACCGGCGTGACCTACAACGGCAAGCCCGCGCAACCGAGCCAGCGCAAGGACCTGCACGGCGCGCTCGTGCTCGCCAGCCGCAGCGAAGTGAAGCGCGGCGAGTGGAAGCAGTTCGAGCGAGCCGAGTTCAACATTCGTCCCATGGGATCGGTCGCCTACAAACTCGGACTGGTCGCCGCCGGCCGCGCCGACCTTACCTTCACGCTGGTTCCGAAAAATGAGTGGGACGTCGCCGCCGGGGCGGCGCTGGTCGAAAGCGCTGGAGGCTGGACGCTGAAGCTCGACCATTCTCCGCTGCGCTGCAACCAGAAAAATCCGCTGATCTCCGGCCTGCTGGCGGGGGGGCCGTTTCTGCGCGATCCGCTGCTCGCCATGCTCGACCGGCACTCGCAGACGATCGGCGGCAGAAGCACCCCTAGCTCGATTCTATGAATTGTCATCCTGAGCGAAGCGAAGGACCTGCTGTCTTGTGCGCTGAGAAGAAAGCAGGTCCTTCGCTTCGCTCAGGATGACAAGGTCTTTCAAAACGCAAATGGCTATGTCACGACATTGTCTTCCTGATGTACCACGAACTGGAGCTCGCTGGCCGTAAGCTCTGCCAGTCTGAGCCGGGCTACGTGCGCTACATTCTGCCGCTCGAAAGCTTTCGCAGCCAGATGGCGTGGCTGAAAGAATCCGGCTGGCGCGGCCTGAGTGTCGGCGAAGCCCTTCGCTATCCCGCCGAGCCCAGCGCCTGTATCACCTTTGACGATGGCTGCGAGACCGACCTTCTCGCCGCCGCTCCCGTGCTCCGCGAGTTTGGTTTCAACGCTACCTTCTACCTCACCGCCGGATTCCTGAACACGCCCGGTTACCTCAAATCCAGCCAGGTGCGCGAGCTCGACGCGCAGGGTTTCCAGGTAGGGTGTCATTCGATGACTCACCCCTATCTCTCCGATCTTCCGGATCCGGAACTGAAACGCGAAGTCGTGGACGCGAAACTCCTGATCGAAAAGTTCGTTGGACACACCATCGAACACTTTTCCTGTCCCGGCGGACGCTACAACGAGCGCACCCTGCAGATGGCGCGCCAGGCCGGATTCCGAACCGTTGCCAATAGCCGGTTTTGTGCGAACTCGCCCGGCACCAGCCCCTATGAACTCGGCCGCGTGGCCATGCTGCGCGACCTCACCCTCGAGGACTTCAGCGCCGCCTGCCACGGCCGCGGGTTGTGGAAGAAACGCCTTCAGCATCAGGTCCGCCGCAACGTGCAGCGCGCGCTCGGAAACCAGACCTACGATCGCCTACGCGCCCTCTGGTTGAGAGACAACCGCCAGTAACTATCCCGCCGGTTACTCTAGTTTTTCCTTCTAGCCTCTCTCGCTTCCATGCTGTTCGGTAATCGCTGGAACGTAAGCGCCCGGCTGGCCTTCGCCAATTTCGCCGATTGGCGCAAAGACACCGGCGGACACTGCCTCCATACGAATCTGTACATGCCGCGCGCGCATGCACTAATGCGTCCCCCGGTGCACCTCTGGTATCTAGGAACCCTAGGTCCCCTCCCGATACATTGAGCGTGAGGACAATCGACTAAAGTCCCCCATATTCGTAACGGTCGAGAGGGCTCGCAAATGTTTGAAATCGAAGGCAATCAAATCCCAAGATTCTTTCTTACGGCATCATTCCAGATTTTCTCCGGCGCTGGTACAGCGCCTCGGTGTTTTAATACTCCTGCTGGCGGTCCCTCTACTGACCACCTCGTGCGGCACGGTGGCTCAAGCTGGGGCGCCGGGTGCCAACAACTTAAGTCTGCCAGGAACGATTCCGGCCGGCGCGGTCAGTCAGTCTTACAACGCTGTGCTCGCAGTGGGTGGCGGAAGTTCCCCCTACCATTTCTCGGTGAATGCCGGTGTCCTCCCCCCGGGCATCAGCTTGAACCCAACCACAGGGTCACTGTCGGGAACGCCTACAACGGCAGGTACTTACTCATTCGCGGTGATGGTGACCGACTTCCCCGCGCCCAGATAAGGGGAGCCAGACATTCGACGTTCCCATCGGCCCTCCCACTGGCGGGACGGTTAAGGTCGGGTTATCGCCGGCCAGCGCCACGCTGCTCTCGAATCACACGCAGCAGTTCACTGCCACCGTCAGCGGAACTTCCAACACTGGCGTGACGTGGTCGGCAGCCGCAGGCTCGGTCAATGCCAACGGTCTTTACACGGCTCCGGCAGTCAACACGCAGACGAACGTGATCGTCACCGCCACCAGCAAGGCGGATTCCTCTAAGTCCGCCAGCGCGACCGTCACGGTTGACCCCGTGAGCACGCAGCCGCTGACCATCGCCACCACGAATCTCCCCCAGGGCCAGCAAGGCAACGGCTATAGCGAAGCCTTCACTGCGGCCGGCGGAACCACGCCTTACAGTTGGAGCATTTCCGCAGGCACTCCTCCTTCGGGAGTCGCGATGAATGCGAACGGGGATTTTGCCGGCCTGCCGGTCGCAGCCGGTACCTTCCATTTCACGGTCACGGTCACCGATGCCGCCAACAAAACGGCGAGCGGCAATTTCAGCGTAACCGTCGCTGCCGGCGGCAATTTCGATGGTCCGGCGGAACTCCCGCGCGCAACTGTTTCCAGCGCGATGAGCAACACGCCGGCGCCCGGAACGGTCATCCCCGTGAGCGCTGGCGGCAATTTCCAAACGGCTTTGAACGCCGCACAGTGCGGCGATGTGATTGAACTTCAGGCGGGCGCGACCTTTACCGGCCATTTCACGGTGCCGGCCAAGAACTGCGACGCCAACCATTGGATCATCATCCGAACCAGCGCTCCGGACAGCGCTCTGCCCGCGGAAGGGCATCGGGTCACGCCGTGCTACGCCGGGGTCGCTTCTCTCCCGGGCCGCCCGGCGTATAGCTGCACCCATGCCAGCAATGTGATGGCACGGGTGCAGAATCAGGCCGGGCGGCAGTCCGTTCGAGTTCGCCGCCGGCGCCAACTACTACCGCTTGCTGGGTCTGGAAATTACTCGTCCCGCCGGAACCTTGGGAGCGGGCGGACTGGTGAAGATCACTGACTCGGGCACCCTGGATCACCTGGTGGTGGATCGCTCCTGGCTGCATGGCGGGCCTCACGACGAAACTAACGTCGGCCTGCGCCTGAGTGGCATGACCAACGTTGCCGTCGTCGATTCTTATTTTAGCGATTTCCATTGCATCTCAGTCAGCGGAACTTGTACCGACGCCCATGCGATCGCCGGAGCCACCAGCAACACTCAGGATGGTCCCTATAAGATCGAAAACAACTTCCTGGAAGCCTCGGGCGAGGCCGTCATGTTCGGCGGCGGACCGGCCACCTTAACCCCCACCGACATCGAAATCCTGAACAATCATTTCTGGAAACCGTGGCAGTGGATGAAGGGCAACCCGAACTTCATCGGCGGACCAGACGGCCATCCCTTCATCGTCAAGAATCACCTCGAACTCAAGAATGCAGTGCGCGTGCTGATCGAGGCGAATCTGATGGAAAACAACTGGGGGGGCTTCACCCAACCGGCTTTGGCATTCCGTCTGACCCCCAAGAATCAAACCACCCTGAGCGGCCTTCACGTTTGTCCTCTGTGCCAGGTGACCGACGTCACCATCCGGTATGTGCGCATCTCTCATGCCCGGGGTGGAATGCAGCTGGCCACCAGCCTGTCGGATGCTACGAAGACTGGCCCCGGGGAGCCAGCGCTGGCGGGAGAACGCTGGAGCATTCATGACGTGGTTTTCGACGACCTCAGCCCCAACTACCTGGGCGGGGGCGCCGCGTTCGAGATCGCGAACTCATGGCCCACGCACGCGATCAACAATGTCACCATCAACCACATCACCGCTTTCCCGAATCCCGACGGTCACATGATGATCGTCGGAAATCTGCAGAGCAACCACCCAATGACCGGGTTGGTGTTCACCAACAACCTGATCGTGACCGCGCAATACCCGGTGTGGAACACGGGGGGCGGCCCCACCAGCTGCGCCTACAAAGACGTGCCGGTCACCACCGTCACCAACTGTTTCACCACGTTTACCTTCGAAAACAACGGTCTGATCACGGCTCCGCCAAGATATCCGCCGTCAAGCTGGCCAGCGAACAATAAATTCCCACAAACCATTGATGAGGTCGGGTTCGTTAACTTCAACAACGGAAACGGTGGAAACTACGAGCTTCAGCCGAACAGCCCTTACAAGAACAAAAGCGCCGACGGCAAGGACCTCGGGGCCGACATCGTTGGCCTGAACGCAGCGCTGGCGAACATCGAATAACGATTCACAGCCTCGAGGGGTTTTCCGCCTCCCCTCGCCTCCAAACAAGGTCCGCGGCTCGCCGCGGGCCTTTTTTTCCCTCATAATCGCGACCTGCCCGCAAAGGCGACCGACCTGGCCCGTGCTATTATCCGTTCATCCCAGTACAACTGTGGACGGAAGGCGTGTCCGCGGTCATTACGGCCGTACGCGCGGGGCGTGCGCTAGATACTCTAGATAAAGGAGAAACTGGAACATGCCTGCGCTTCCTTGGCGATCTTCTCGCTCGGTCCCCGTGGTGAAAAGCTCGCGGCCGGAGAAGTTTCGTTTTTTTTGCCTGGTCTTCTGCCTGGCCTGCGCTTTTGTCATCGGGTCCGCGAGGCCGGCTCAGGCGGCTGCACCTCCCACCGATGAAAATGCCTATTGTGGTAAGGGCAATGTGGCGCAGTTTGGCGCCAAGGACGGTCCCGCCGAACTTCCCCAGGCCTGCTACTACACTGCGCTCGACGGAACGCCGTCGCCGGGAAAACAAATTCACGTCGCCCCGAATTCCGATTTGGCCGCCGCCATCGAAAGCGCCAAGTGCGGAGACACGCTGCTTCTGCCCGCCGGAGCCTCTTTCGACGTGACGGACTGCCCTCAAAAAACTGCGACGACCGGCACTACATCACGGTACGAACCAGCACGCCCGATTCCAAGCTCCCTCCCGAGGGCACGCGCATCTCTCCCGCATGGGCCGGAGTCACCAGCCTGCCGGGGCGTCCGCCCTTCGCTCAACCCGCCGGAGGGGCGGCCAAGCTGCTCGCAACTCTGGTGGTGCGGAATCATTCCGGAGTGATCGTCGGCGATCACGTCCGCTTCATCGGCATTGAGTGGACCACGCCTCCCGACGCCGACATCGGCCGGCTTGCGATTGTCAAACATGGAGACCACGTTATCTTCGACCGCAACTGGATCCACCCGCCGATGGCAGCGAAGTCGGCAACGGCGTTGGCATCATCGGCTCGAACATGATTGCGGTTGTCAACTCCTACATTAGCGGCCTGAATTGTGTCGCGCGTGCCGGCAAGTGCACCGATGCCGTCGCGATCGGCGGCGGCAATGGCGACGACCCGACCGGAACTTACAAGATCTACAACAATTTCCTCGAAGCCTCCGGAGAAAACATTCTCTTCGGTGGCGCCGCCGCAACCGTAAATCCAACGGACATCGAAATCCGGCGCAATCATCTTTTCAAGCCCCTCCTCTGGAAGGAAGGCGAACCGGGATATACCCCGACTGCCTCCGGACATCCTTTCATCGTGAAGAACAATTTCGAATTGAAGAATGCGCGGCGCGTTCTGTTCGAGGCCAACCTGCTGGAGGGCAGCTGGGGCGGATTCTCGCAGAACGGCTTCTCGATTCTGCTGACGCCGAAGAACCAGGGGAATAAGTGTCCGGCCTGTCTGGTGAATGACGTCACCATTCGCTATTGCCGAATTCGCCGCGTTGCCAGCGTGTTCCAAATCGCCAACGCACTCTCCGATGCTGGCGGCGCTTCCACCGACGGTGGCCGTTACAGCATTCACGACCTCATTGCCGACGACGTTCGCGGAAAGGACTTCGGAGGCGGAGGCGGGTTCCTGCTCATGGGCGTTCGGCGGCCTCCCCTGCATGACCTCCACATTGACCATGTCACCGCCTTCTTCCCGGGATCGGTCGCGTCCATTCTGAATACCGAGAGCAAGTTGCCCGGCTTTGTCATGACCAACAACGTCTTCTACCTTGGGGGCCCGCGCGCGGCCTTGGCTTCCGCTGGTGGCGGCCCGACTGCCTGCGCGTCCAAGACCCAGGGGCAAGGCCCGGAAGCGGTTTTGAACGAGTGTTTTAGCAACTATAAGTTCGAGAGAAACCTCATCATCGGCGATAAGCGCGGACGGTGGCCGGCTGGAACCATTACCGCCTCTTCCCCGAAGGACGCTGGAATCCGCGACTATAAGGACGGAGTCGCCAACGACGCTCGCCTCTGCCACGAAAAGGGGCCCGGCTGCGAGAAGAAATCCCCCGGCGCTGGCGTTGACGGTGGCCGTGACCTGGGAGCCGACGTGGACGCCGTCGATGCCGCCCTCGCCGGCGTCGAGTAGCTGGTCGAGTAGCTAACCGGGTAACCTTCGTAACCCCTGCTTTAACAATGGGTTCTGGGTCGGCCCTGCATGATAAAATTTTCGTTAGATGGCAGACCGCCAGTCCAGGCGATCACAAGAATCCCCCAAACAGAAAGTTCGTTCCGAAGCGGCGGAGTTTCACGAGCACAGGCGCACCATCATGAATCCGGCAGCCGGAGTTCTCGAAAAAAAGGCGGGGCAAGATGCCGCGGTCAGCAAGCGCTCGCAAGCTCCCGTGTTTGTGCTGGGCTGCGGGCGGTCGGGAACCAAGTTCCTGTACCACTCGCTGCTTTCCGCCGGAGGGTTCGCGGTCTATCACGCCGAAAGTAACGCCTTCAACCTGCTCGGGCTGCTCTTCGGCAATCTTGCCCGTCGCGCCAACCGGCGCAACTTGCTCGACCACTATCTTCCGGAGCATGCTGTTTCAGCGCACCGGACTTGAGCCCAAGGAAATCGACGATCGCATCATGGAAGAATGCCGGAATGCCGGCGACTTCCTGCGCATCGTGATGGAAACCATCGCCCGCAAACAAGGCGTCGCGCGCTGGGCCGAATGCACGCCCGCTCACTTGCTGTTTCTTCCCTTGATCAAGAAAACGATTCCCGACGCGCTCATCGTCCACATTATTCGCGACGGGCGCGACGTCACCTCTTCGCTGCACCGCATCGGCTGGATTCGTCCGCTGCCCTGGGACCGCAGCCGCCCCGTCCTGCCGCCCGCCCTCTTCTGGCGATGGCAGGTGGGCAAGGGACGCCGCTACGGCCGGCAGTTGGGCGCCGATTATATGGAGGTTCGTTACGAGGACGTGGTGCGAGAGTCCACGCGAAACGCTGGCGCGCATTGGCAAGTTCATCGAGCACGATCTGGACTATGACCGCATCCAGCAAGTCGCGCTGGGATCGGTGCACGATCCGAATTCATCATTTCGCGGCGACGGCCAGGAGACCGTAGCCCACACCATCGGCCGCTGGAAAACCATGTTGACTCCACAGCAAGTTCGCGACGTGGAGGCGAGCATCGGCGACCTGCTCGTGGATACTGGCTACACCCTGGAAACGCCGCGGGCAGATCTGCGTCCATCGCTGGCCGTGCGTTTCATGACTTTTGTGTACCCGCTGTATTTCGACTTCAAACTTTGGCTAAAATCGGATACCCCCCTCCGTCGCATCGCCAACAAGGGACGCATGGGCCTTGCCAAGCCCGATGCTTCGCAGGTCGATAGCGTCGTGTCCCGGCAATGAAGAAACAATGATGAAACGATGCGATGATGAGATCCCGTGTGAACTCCGACCATGAATGCCATTTCCTTAACCTGGCAACCCGAAGGCGCGTTTCACCACGTGGGCTTCGTCGTGGCTTCGATCGCGAATTCCGTACAAGGCTTCGCCGGCATATTGCAGGCGGACTGGGACGAGCAGGTTTTTCACGATCCCAATCAGGGCGTTCGCGTCACGTTTCTAAAAAGCCGGCGAGCGGGCGATCCGCTGTGGGAGTTGGTGGAACCGGCCGACGAACACTCGCCCGTGCAGTCGTTCGCCGCCAATGGAGGCGGCCTGCACCACGTCTGTTATGTGGTGGATAATCTGGAGCAGGCGCTCGCCGAAGCGCGCGCGCTGGGAGCGCTCGTCACGCGCCAACCGATGCCGGCAGTCGCGTTCGGCGGCCGGCGCATCGCCTGGATCTACACCAGGAACCGTCTATTGATCGAGTATCTGGAACGCTGATTTGATTTCTAGAGCATGTTGGATAAATCTGTTTTGGGTAGGGCACGGCTTCAGCCGTGCCGTTTAGGGCCAAGAAGAATGCGGGCTTTAGCCCCTGAGGGCCGCACCTTCCGACCTGAAAAGGGATTTATTAAACACACTCTAAATTCGATGACTAATTCAATGTCCGATTCGATCTCCAATCCGGCACCCGCCGAACACAATCCAGCCAACCTGCGCGAAGAAGTCGACGTCCTGATCGCCCAAGGCGCTTTCGATCTTGCCGCGCGGCGGCTGGCGGAACTTTGGCGGCGCGATCCCGCGTCGGGCACGGCGAGCTTCGTAACCTCGCGACTCGAACAGTTACGCGACGGTTTGCAAAGTAAGACGGGCGGCAAACTCGCGCTCACAAAATTCAAACTGGCAATCCTCCGTTCGTTCACGGTCGAGCCCATCGTGCCGCTGCTGCGAGCGGAAGCGTCCGCACACGGTATCGATCTCGAAGTCCACGTCGGGGATTTCAATACCTACGTGCAGGACCTGCTTGACAGTCAGAGCTCGCTCTATCGCTTCGCTCCGAACGCCGCCGTGCTGGCGGTACGCACCGATCAAGCCGCGCCCGAGCTGTGGCGTGACTTCGCCGATCTAGCGCCGGAAGCGGCGCAAGCAGCCGTCGAACGTGTGGTTCGCGGTTATGAGCAGTGGATCGGCGCGTTCAGAAAACACAGCCAGGCGGCGCTCATCGTTCATTCGCTGGAGCGCCCGCCAGCTCCAAGTCTCGGAGTTCTCGACAGTCAATCCGAGACGGGGCAATCCGGACTCATCCGGCAGATCAATCGCGAGCTGCGGCGCATCGCTTCAGAATTCCACGGAGTGTACACGCTCGACTACGACGCGCTGGTGGCTCTCGCGGGCAGCGAGCATTGGCACGACGAGCGCAAGTGGCTGACGGCGCGGCTTCCCATCGCTGCCGGTCATCTTCTGCACATGGCGCGCGAGTGGATGCGTTTCATCGCGCCGCTCAGCGGCCGCACCGCCAAGGTTCTGGTCGTCGACCTCGACAACACGCTGTGGGGCGGTGTGATCGGCGAAGATGGAATGGCCGGCATCAAAGTGGGCCCCGAATATCCGGGCGCGGCCTATCAGGCCTTGCACCGCACCCTGCTTGATCTGTCGCGCAAAGGAATTTTGCTGGCGGTCTGCAGCAAGAACAACCTCGACGATGCCATGGAAGCGCTGGACAGCCATCCCGGCATGTTGGTTCGCGCGAAACACTTCGCCGCGATGCGTATTAACTGGACCGACAAGGCGCAGAATCTCCGCGAGATCGCGCAAGAACTGAACGTGGGCATCGATGCCCTCGCCTTCCTCGACGACAATCCGTTTGAGCGCGAGCAGGTTCGCGCCGCGCTTCCGGAAGTAACCGTCATTGATTTGGGAAAGAATCCGCTGGAGTATGCCTCCGCCGTCAGGAATTGCGCGGCGTTCGAGCGGCTCACTCTTTCCGCCGAAGACCAGCAACGCACCGAAATGTATGCCGCACAGAAGCAGCGCACCGGCGCCGAGCAGACCTTTCAATCAAAGGAAGATTTCTTTCGCTTTCTCGAGCAGGGAGCCGAACTCGAGCCCGTATCGGACCTGACGCTGGCGCGGGTCGCGCAACTAACGCAGAAAACCAATCAGTTCAACCTGACCACCAGGCGTTACACCGAGACGCAGATCGCGGAGATGGCAAAGCAGCCCGATTGGCACATATTTTCCATCAAGGTGCACGACCGTTTCGGCAATCACGGCCTGGTCGGGGTCGCGATCACGCACGACGCAGGCGAACAGTGTGAAGTCGATACTTTTCTCTTAAGCTGCCGCGTCATCGGAAGGACAGTCGAGACCGCACTGCTCGCCCATCTCGCCGAGAGCGCCTCCGAACGCGGCCGCAAGCGGCTCGTAGGCTGGTTTCTGCCAACCAAGAAGAACGCTCCGGCGCGCGATTTCTACCAGCAGCACGGCTTCGAGCGGCAGGAGACGAATGGCACGGGCTCGCTATGGACGCTCGATCTGCCAAGTTCCAGGTTGCGTTGTCCCGATTGGATTAAGCTGAAGGTGGCGGCGGAAACTAAACTCGGAGGAAAGAATTGACAGCCAGTACGTTTGAGCAGGTGCGGAACATCGCCAGCGACATTTTCGGCGTTCCAGCGGCCAAGATCACAGCGGAGTCTTCGCCGGAGACAATCGAAAATTGGGAGTCCATGCAACATCTGAATCTGGTTCTCGCCATCGAAGAGAAGTTTGGCGTACAACTCGATCCGGAAGATATCGAGGAGATGAAGAGCATCGGCGCGGTAGCGGCGTTGGTCGAGAAGCTGCAGTCGAAAGCGCATTAAAACGAATTGTCATCCTGAGCGCAGCGAAGGACCTGCTGTCGATTGCAGTACAAGAAAGCAGGTCCTTCGCTGTGCTCAGGATGACAAAATGAATTAAGGTTCACTTCTTCATTCATGGCCATCGTCATCCAGCCCTACCGTCCCGAGCACGAGCCCGCGGTGCAGGAGTTCAATCAACGCCTGAAGGTAACAGGGGATCCCGCCCTTGTCTTCTACAAAACGAGCATGCCGCAGTGGCTTCCGAAGCTGGGCGATCACCCTCTCTACAACGAGTATTTCGTCGCGGTCGATGGGGGCGTTGTTCGCGGAGCCTATGGACTGAAACACGAGCGGGTCTTTGTTCCGGGCAAGGGCGACGTCGCGGTCGCCTGCTGCCATCACTCGCTCTCCGAAGGGATTATCAACCGCTCCTACGCGGCCATTGGGGGCCTGATGTTGCGCGACGCCCTCCAGCGCCAACCCTTGCTCTACGTGCTGGGGATGGGCGGTTACGATCACCCGCTTCCGAAAATGCTCAAGGCGCTGAGCTTCCGTCTTGCGCTGCTTCCCTTCTTCTTCAAAGTCGCTCACCCGTCCCGCTTCCTGAAAGAGATGAACGCGCTCCGCACGTCGCCCTTGCGCCGCATTCTCATGGACGCCGGTGCGGCCACGGGCTTGGGCTGGCTGGCGTTGCGGGCGGCTCAGGGGGCGAAGCGGGCGCGATCGTTGTTGCCATCAATCGGTGTGAAGGTGGAGCGCATCGACGAATTCTCGGATTGGGCCGACCCACTCTGGTTGCAAGCGCGCGAACACTGTCGCATCGCAGCAGTCCGCGATTCGGCAACCCTCCGCAGGCTTTATCCACCATTGGACCGGCACGTTACCTGCCTGCGCATCCGCCGCAACGAATCCGATGCCGGTTGGGCCGTCGTCGGAGAGCGGCGCAAGGACCCAAAGTACGGCTCGATGAAGGTGGGTTCAATCCTCGACTGTTGGGCTGCTCCCGAGAATACATTTGCCGTAGCCCAGGCGGCGACCCGCGAACTTGAAGCCCAGGATGTGGACCTCATCGTCTCCAACCAAAGCCACATCGCGTGGGGCCACGCGCTGGAACGCTGCGGCTTCTTCCGGGGCCCTTCCAATTTCATCTTCGCCGCTTCCAAAAAATATGCGGAGATTCTGAGCCCGTTCGCCGAGAATAGCGGGGCGTTCCATATCACGCGAGCCGACGGCGACGGCTTGCCGCGTAACTTCTGAACTGAGAAGCTTGCTCTTGTCAGTGCTTTCCTGCGGAAGCTTCCACCGGACGGACTTCCTCTGTGCTCAAGGCATATCCGAGAGTCTTCATGATGTGTCCCCACTCTTTTTCAATCAGCGCCACCGACTCTGCCGGAAGGTTGGTGCGCCATCCGCCAGACGCGGCCTTGCGGACAAACGGCTTATCCTGCCGCGTGTCCCGCGTTTGCACCCACTTGTCTCCCTGTTCCTTTTCCAGCTTGCGCATGCGGTCCGCGGAGCTGAGCTCCTCGGCCCGGGCCAACCTCTCCGGCACCGGCTCAAAACCGAACAGCTCAGCCACCTTGGCCAGTCCCGGTTTCGCATCCGCGATCATGTCTTCATAGCGCAACAAAAGGAACCCGGGGCGCCCCATGCGTGTGCTGAGCCAACTGGTCACATGGTCTCCCCACGATCCCAGCCTGGGCCACTGGATCGGCTCCATCCACCGCGGCACGAATTGCTCGATCGGATACGCGGCCGCCATGGAGCGTTGCTTCATCTCCCAGTGGTAGTTGGAAACGGCCACGTCTCGCGGGTCGCGCACGATGTAGATGACCCGCTTGTAGCGAGGGTCGAAGCATTCGTGGCTCTTCAGAATTCGGGGGCGCGGCACATGCCGCAGCGTGCGGTCGGAATGCTTGTACATATCCGGTACCAGCCGCTCCACATTCAGAAAGGTTACCGCCTCCTGCGGGTGCACCAGATTGCCGACGAGGAATCGCGTCCAGGTGTTCCCCGACCGCGGATACGAGGTCAGGAAGACGTCATCGGGAAAAATCGTAATGTCCCGTTCCACCCGCAATCGCCGGAAAAGCACATCGCTGACGCGAGATAAATGTTTTAATCCCCTCTCGATCATCTACATCCCTCCGAAAGTCATTGCAGTAGGACCCGTCTCAGCCAAACCTACCGTGCCCAACTTCTTCCAGTAGCCCCCGCTTGACGCTTCCCCTAGGTCATTCCTCGGCCGGGCTACGGTCGGCGGTGGAACGGGTGCCTTGCAGCCATCCAAGAAATTTTTGCTTGCGTGCGAACATATTGCGAGCTTCATTGCGCAACGCGCGCACGATCTGATAGCGAGACTTGGTAAACCACGGGACGCGATGCGGCTTGCATCCGTACTTTTCTTTGTACGTGCCTTCGCCTCCCCAGTCGAAAATCGTGGCCCCGCGCTTTTTCCAGTAGCGCATGGCGTACCAGTGGCAGGCTTCGTTGGGACGCAGGCTCTGATAAGCCCGGAAACTGGCATTGCCCCAGAACTCGGCGATCTGGTTGAAGCCGGGATAGATCCCGGTGGCGATGCACTTCCCTTCCGGATCGCGCGCGCGAAGCAGCAGAATGTTGCCGCCCGGCTCGACGTTGCGCACTAAGGCGCGGACACGCTCCACAGAGTAAGTGGGGACGAGCGACTGCTTGGCAAAGACGTCCTTGAGCTGCTCGTAATACTCGTCGGCGAAAGCCAGGTCGTGCGCCTCTTCGATCTTAAGGCCGCTCTTGTCCGCCTTGCGAATGCAGCGGCGGCAGGCGCTTTCCATGCCGTTGAACAACTCTTCTTCCGAGCGCGTCAGGTCGGTGCGATAGGAAGCGTAGTATTCCGTCTTGAATCCGGCGGCATCGCCATCTTCGAAGGTAAAGTTGGGATCGGAAACTTCGAGGTGCAGGCACTTAAGATCGTCCCAGGCAAACTTTTCAAGAGCTTCGAGCGCCGTTCGACGCGGAACGCCGGGATTGAGGTTAAAGCCGATATAAGGGGTCGTCCAGCCGGGAAATGAACTGCCCAGAACCTTCATGCCAAACTTCGAGAAGGTGAGGCCGGTGAAGTATCCCAGAACGTCGCTGGATTCGCGCAGTTCGGCGAGCACGGGCACCGCGTTCTGCGACTCGGCAATGAATTGCAACCACTCGCGCGTCTGGAACACGGTGCGGTCGGCGAAGCGGTCGAGCTGCTTCCAGTCGGCGGCCTTGATGTCGATGGGATAAAACTTCATTCTTTGTCCGGTCGTTTCGGCAAATTCCTACCAGCAAATTCCTTCATACGTCCCAGCGCCTTCCGGACGCCGCGTCCTATCCAGGTGAATCAAGTCAATCACAATCTGTTCGGGTCGAAGATACTTGGCAAGCTGATCTTTGCTCGCCGATTTGTTGCCCAGGATCACAACTTCGGCGCCGCGCAGTGTGTCTTCGAGGTCGGCGGAAAGCACGGATCCAATGTGCGGGATGACTTCTTCGATGTACTGGCGGTTGGAACCGGCGATGCGGCCCATGGAGACGTCCTCGTCCCAGACCTTGACTTCGAGGCCCTCGCCCATCAGGCGTTTGATCAGCTGCACCTGTGGGCTCTCACGCAGATCGTCGGTACCGGCCTTGAAACTCAGGCCAAGCTGCGCAATTTTCTTTTTGCCGGTGCTCATCACCATTTCCACCGCGCGATCGACGTGCTCGGCGTTGCTCGGCATGAGCGATTCCAGCAGGGGCAGCTTGAGATCGAGCTCTTTGGCCTTGTAGGTGATGGCGCGCAGATCTTTCGGAAGACACGAGCCGCCGAAGGCGAAGCCCGGAGAGAGGTATGCGGGAGAAATGTTTAGCTTGGTGTCCGAAGTAAAGATCTTGGTGACCGCTTGCGCGTCGACCCCGAGATGCTTGCACATGGTTCCCATTTCATTGGCGAAGCCGACTTTCACCGCGTGATAGCAGTTGGAAAAATACTTGACCATTTCAGCGACGGGAATGGTCGTCTCGTAGAGAGTGCCGGGAGTGTTCTTGTAAAGTTCGCGTAGTGGCGCGAGATGCTGGGTGTCGCGGGCTCCAAGAATGGTGTACGGCGGGTTGAGAAAGTCGGCGACCGCGCTGCCTTCGCGCATGAACTCCGGGTTATAGCAAACCGTGAAATCCCGCCCGCACTTCTTGCCGCTTTCTTTTTCGAGGATGGGGAGCACGACGGTTTCGGTGGTTCCCGCGAGAACCGTACTGCGCAGAACAAAAACGTGCGGCGATTTTTTCTGGCGGATGGCAGCGCCGATTTCCCGGGCAACGCTCTCGATGTGGCTGAGGTCGAGCTTGCCATTTTTCAGGCTGGGCGTTCCAACGCAAACGAACGAGACTTCGGAATTCAGCACGGCTGCGGTGGCGTCGGTGGTCGCGGAAAGCAGCCCGGAGCGGTGTGCTTCGGCAACCATTTCGCTCATGCGAGCTTCGATGATCGGGGTGCGGCCCGAATCCATGGTCTCCACTTTGGCGCGGCTCACGTCCACGCCAATGACTTGGTGGCCCATGGAGGCGAAGCAAGCGGCCGAAACGGATCCAACGTATCCCAACCCAAAAATGCTAACGGACAAGCCCAAGCGAATTCTCCTGGTAATCGAGTATCTGGGGGCTGCTGAGTGGCACCATGAACTATACCAACCCCCGGTCAAGGGGTAGCAAACAGCTCTCCATTTGACCGCCGGAGGATCTTGAAATTGAACAATAACATCTGTAGTTTCAATATGTTACGGAATATCATTAAAACTGACTCCAGGTCGACCAAAGCCCATGCCCGCAGTGGGGCAAGAAGTGGACAACTATTTCCACCGGATGGAACTCTGCCAGGGCAAATTGCCTCAGTTTTAATCCTACCGTGGCAGCAGACTCTCGGTCGGAGTTTCGGAACCCTCCGTATATCAACGGTAACCAGTAGGTCGAGAGCGATCTTTTCAGCATGTAAGATAAGAGAGCCTTATGGCTTCCACATGGCAAAAGCTGGCACGTGTATCCCAGATGGACTGGGAAGAGGTGCGGGTGCGCACGTGGCAGGAATTCCATAAGCACCGCGACTTGCTCATGCACCGGATGGGTCTGCGGAACGGGCCGATTCGGCTGAAAGCAGATTCGACGGCGCGGCCGGGGCAATTCTTCTTTTCTGGCGGTGAAATTTCAGAGCGCGTGGAGTTGTTGCGCCAACATCTGCCCGGCGAAGCGGCCGGAATTCTGTGCGAGGCCGATGAGATTTGCGCCCATCGTTTTCGCCTCCTGGGCTACGAAAATCTTTGCTTCAATCTCGACGGCGGCAGTGACAAAGAGATCGACTGGAATCTCGATCCCGTGCACGGCAAACGCGCACCGCTCGACCCCTGGTTCAAGATTCCATTTCTTGATTTCGCAGTGGTGGGCGACCACAAGGTCACTTGGGAATTAAACCGGCACCAGCATCTGGTAACGCTGGCCAAGGCCAGGTTGCTGAGCGGTGGCGATCGCAATAGCGAGAAGTACGCCCGCGAACTGATGGCGCAGTGGCGCAGTTGGATCAAGGCGAATCCGTATCCGCTGGGGATCAACTGGGGAAGCACGCTGGAGGTTGCCTTCCGCAGTTTGTCGTGGATCTGGGTGGACCAGTTGCTGGCGGGAATTCCCGAGTACGCCGAATTTCGCTCGGAACTAGCTTCGGCCCTCGCCTTTCACGGGCGTTACATCGAGCGCTATCTATCTACTTACTTTTCTCCGAACACGCATCTGCTGGGAGAAGCGGTCGCGTTGTTCTTCCTGGGCACTTTGTATCCGCGAATGCCGGGAGCCGCGCGCTGGAAGGAATCCGGCTGGCGGATCGTTCTGCACGAGGCGGGGAGGCAGGTGCGTCCGGATGGCGTTTACTTCGAGCAATCGCTGTACTACCACGTTTACGCGCTCGACTTTTTTCTCTATGCGCGGCTGCTCGCGGCCCGCAATGGAATGGAAATTCCACCCGCGTATGACCTGGCGCTCGGACGAATGCTGGATGTCGTGGCCGCGCTGGCGCAGGCAGGGCCGGCGGAAGGCTTCGGCGACGACGATGGCGGACGCTTGTGGAATCCGCGGCGCAACCGGACGGAGCACATGACGGATCCGTTGGCGCTGGGCGCGGCGATGTACTCCAGGGAATTTCCCTCAGCACATCTGACGGAGGAAGCGATCTGGTTGTTTGGAAATCAGGCCGTCGAAGAAATCTCGAAAGCGCAAGTAAAACCCGAGGCGCGTTCCATCGCGTTTCCCGACGGCGGCCTTTACGTGCTCGCGGACTCGCAGCCCTATGCGCAGGCGATGGTCGTCGACGCCGGTCCCCAGGGCGTAGGCCGCTCCGGACACGGACACGCCGACGCGCTCAGCCTGCGGCTCACCATGGATGGACAACGTTGGCTGGTGGACTCGGGAAGCGGCGTCTACATTTCGAAAGACCCGGCGGATCGAAACACGTTTCGCGGGACGGGCGCGCACAATACCCTGCGGGTGGATGGCGTCGACCAGGCGGTTGCGGATGAACCTTTCTCGTGGACCCACATTCCGGCAACGCGAGCGGAAAACTGGATCGCGGGGAAGACTTTCACTTACTTTGTGGGCAGTCATAATGGATATGCGCGGTTGCCGGATCCTGTCATACATCGGCGGCACGTGCTGAAGATCGCGGGCGGTCCGTGGCTGGTGCGCGATCTGGCAGTCGGCCGAACCGAACATGAGCTGGAGATCCGGTGGCACTTCGCGCCCGATCTCGAGGTTCGAACTGCCGGCTCGGGGCGGGTGGAAGTGTCAAGGGCGTCCAGCGAATCGGGGTTGACCCTGATCATGCCGGAAGAAACCGTCTGGCAAACGGCGGTGGAAGTCGCTCAAGCGCTGCTGTCGCCCGCTTACGGCGCGTTACAAGCCGCCCCGCTGGTGCGATGCCATGCGCGTGTGGCGCTGCCGGCAGAGGCGGCGACGGCGCTGGTCACACGCTGCGGCGCCATCCCGCGAGAAGATGAACCGCGATTGGCCACCCTGACGCAAGCGGCAGTTCAAGTCTACGAACTCGACTATCATCAAAGTAACGAAAGCCATGAATTCTTTTTTGCGCTCGGCGAGCAGCCGTGGAGCTGCGGTCCGTGGGCTTCGGACGCACGCGTCCTGTATTGCCGCACAGAAAAAGAGAAACTCGCGCAGCTGGTCGTGATCGGCGGCACGCACGTCGCGTGGCAGGGACAGCCTTTGCTGAAGGCCGTGGGGCCATCTGAGTTTTTCGAGTGGCGAAGGCAGGATGCCCTGCTGGACCGAGAGCCGGGCGGGTTTTCGATTACGCCCTGGTTCGAACAACTGACGAGCGAGAAGCTGACGAACAACTCGCGTCCCGAATCGACGAACCCGAATCATCTGTCGTCACCCTACGCGGAGAAACGCTGAATGTGTGGGATCGCCGGGATTCTTGAATTCGGACGCGACGCCAGAGCGGAAGCAGCCGCCCTGCGCGAAATGTGCCGCGTAATCCGTCATCGCGGCCCAGACGATGAAGGCTTCTATACGGACGGCCCTCTGGGCATCGGCATGCGGCGGCTCAGCATTGTCGACGTTGCGGGCGGACATCAGCCGCTTGCGAACGAAGATGGCACGCTCTGGATTGTGTTCAACGGCGAAATTTATAAC
>CAWABC010000099.1:0-31580 GCA_963780105.1 uncultured Acidobacteriaceae bacterium | reverse complement strand
AGAGGCTGAAAATGTATCGATCCGCGGCAGTCGAATTTGGTCTGCCGGGGAGTTCGGCGGGTAGGCGGGCGGAGGGATGCGGCTGGTGCGGCGACGGAATTGAGGTTCGCCGGGGCTTCGTCGAAGCGATAGGTGCCGCTGAAGGTCCGCTCAGAGGAACGCTCGGGCCTCTGGCTTGGGCCGGTTCGCCAGTTGGGGTGGTTCGTCAGTTGCGCCCGTTCGCCTGAGCGGCCCTGGCGGCGGATCAGGCCGCCGCCAGGCGCCAGGAGCAAACCATGTTATGGGTGAGTGCATGCCAGAGGGCGATCGTGCGCACCTTGTCGAGACCGCGCACCACGAACTGTCGCAGCCCGCGATTGCGCGCCTGCGCATTGGCGCATTCCGCGGTCGCGGCACGCTCGCGGTAGATCGTCTTGGCCTCATCGGTCCCCATGCGCTCGCGCCAGCTGGCAATCGCCGGCGCATCTGACGGCTGCGGTGTGTAGGGATCGCGCGTCTTGTCGCGCGGGGTGGCCACCGGCACGTAGGCGGTCACCCCTGCCTCGGCCAGAGCCTTGATGTCGTCCAGCTTGGTGTAGCCGCCATCGGCCAGATGCTCGCCAGGACGCTGGCCATAGAGTGCTGCCAAGGCCTCGTTCATCGGCAGCAATTTGCCCATGTCGGAACCAATGTTGTCGACCGACACCGCGGCGATGGCCCCGCTGGTCGTGTCGGAGACGAACTGCACGTTGTAGGCTGGACGGAAACCCCCATCCGCCATTTTCATCACCCGAGCCTCGGCATCCGTGGTCGAGGCGCGCGGTTCCTTCTCCACCTTGGGCTTCTCCGGCTTTGCCGCCTCCGGCGGCGGTGCCGGCGGCTTGCTGGCCTCCCGCTCGGCCCGCCGGCTCGCCTGTTCCTGTTGCCGGGCACGCAGGCTTTCCGTCACCGCCAGGGCTTCCTCGACCCGGCGCACACGATCCGCCGCCGCACGCTGGCGGGCCGCGGCTTCCCGCCGGGTGGCCACGCCCGGGTCCTGCTCCAGTTCGCAGCGCAGCCGTTGCACCTGCGCTGCCGCGTCCTCCCGGCAGCTCTGCAACGTGCTGTGCCGGCGGAACGACGCCGCCCCTGCCGAGGCGCGCACCCGCACTCCGTCCTGGGCGACCCGATCCAGCTTCGCCGCGCCGATCCGCAGCAGCGCGGTGAAGCTGTCGACCAGCAACTGCTCCAGAACCGCACCATGCGACACCCGGAAGTCCGCCAACGTCTTGGCGTTCATGCCGACACCGCCGCACAGCCACTGGTAGCTTATATGCGTCTCGCACAGCCGCGCCACGGCACGCGCACTGCCAACCCCTTCCACGGTCGCATACAGCCACAGCGCCAGCAGGATGCGCGGATCGGCCGGCGGATGACCCGGCTGACCTTCCACCGCATTGATCACCTCATACAGCGCCGTGAGATCCAGGCTCTCGACGAACTCCCATACCAAGCGGACACGATGCTCCGTCGGCACCAGGTCCTCCAGGCAAACTGGTCGCAACGACACCTGACGGCGCTCGGCGGTACGCAGGCGCGGTGGCGCTCCACCCAATCGCGACGGCGCGTTCTGCACAGGCAGGTCTGCCATCAGCGCCGTGATCGCTTCGTCCGCCATCCTGCCGCTCCACGCCGTGTTCGACGCGCCGATTCTAACCAAGCCGATTCGCCCTGACTCGCAAAATCAACGCTGAGGGGGAAAGATTTTCAGGCTCTCAGGCCAACGCAGCATGGTCATGGCCGGCCCTGTGCCGGCCAACTATGCCACACAGGCTGTGGTACAGATGGCCGGGACAAGCCCGGCCATGACTGCATGATGGCAATTCGCCTGAACGACGCACTTGTTTCGTCCCAGGTCCTAAGAATTGCTGCCGGCGGACCGCCGGCCATGACGGGTCTGCAACGGGCCTCCCCCGGCTGGAGCAGTTATTTCCCGGTGCGCCCCTGCAGCACTACACGTCCAGGTTCGCCACCTTCAGCGCGTTGCTGACGATGAAGTCGCGCCGCGGTTCCACCACGTCGCCCATCAGCGTGGAGAACACCAGCGCCGCATCCTCCACGTCGCCGACCTTCACCTGCAGCAGCGTGCGGCCGGCGGGGTCCAGCGTGGTGCGGCCGAGCTCGTCGGCGTTCATCTCGCCGAGTCCCTTGAACCGCTGGATGGTCAGGCCGCGCCGGCCATGCGCGATGATGCGATCGAACGCGCTGGCCGGGCCGGCGACCGCAGCTTCCTGCGAGTCCAGCTTCAACTTCGCCGGTTCGGCAAACTTGCGCATCAGCGCCTCGGCGCGGTCGGCCAGCCAGCGGGCCTCGGCGCTGCGCAGTGTGGCGCCGTCCAGCAGCGTGCTTCTCCGCCACGCCGCGCACCGTGCGCGACAGCGTCACGCCGCCGTTCACCGCCACCATCCAGCCGCGCTCAGTGGGCAGCGACACGGCGTTCAGCCGGCTGACCAAGGTCTGCGCGGCGGCGGTGGCGCGGGCCGGGTCGGTGACCAGCGCGCCGGCGATCGCCGCCTGCTCCAGCAACTGCACCGGCGCGGCGGTGGACAGGCGGCGCAACTGCAACGTTGCCTCGCGCAGCCACACCACTTCCGCGGCGCAGTTCCGGGCCCTCCAGCACCGTGCCGTCGGCGTAGCTCAGGCGGGCGTCGGCCAGCGCCTTGTCGAGCAGGAATTCCTCCAGCGCCCCGTCATTCTTCAGATAGCGGTCGTCGCTGCCGCGTTTGGCGCGGTACAGCGGCGGCTGGGCGATGTAGAGGTGGCCGCGGTCGATCAGTTGCGGCATCTGGCGGAAGAAGAAGGTCAGCAGCAGCGTGCGGATATGCGAGCCGTCGACGTCCGCGTCGGTCATGATGACGATGCGGTGGTAGCGCAGCTTCGACACGTCGAAGCCGCCTTGGTCCGGCTCGCCGCGGCCGATGCCGGTGCCCAGCGCGGTGATCAGCGTGCCGATTTCCTGGCTGCGACAGCATGCGGTCGAACCGCGCCCGCTCCACGTTCAGGATTTTGCCCTTCAGCGGCAGGATGGCCTGGAATTTCCGGTCGCGCCCCTGCTTGGCGGAGCCGCCGGCGCTGTCGCCCTCGACGATGAAGATCTCGCATTTCGCCGGGTCGCGCTCCTGGCAGTCGGCCAGCTTGCCGGGCAGGGTGGAGATATCCAGCACGCCCTTGCGCCGGGTCAGTTCGCGCGCCTTGCGGGCCGCCTCGCGCGCCGAGGCCGCGTCCATCACCTTCTGGATGATCGACCTTGGCCTCCTTCGGATGCGTCTCGAACCAATGCGACACGGCGTCGGCCACCGCGGCCTGCACCACCGGCTGCACCTCCGAGGAGACCAGCTTGTCCTTGGTCTGGGAGGAGAATTTCGGGTCCGGCACCTTCACCGACAGCACCGCGGTCATGCCTTCGCGCATGTCCTCGCCGACCAGTTGCGAGCTGGTCCTTCTTGCCCATGCCCTCGGCGTACTTGGTCACCACGCGGGTCAGCGCCTGGCGGAAGCCGGCCAGATGCGTGCCGCCGTCGCGCTGCGGGATGTTGTTGGTGAAGCACAGCATCGTCTCGTGGTAGCTGTCGTTCCACGACAGCGCGAAGTCGACGCGGGTGCCCTCGGCCTCGGCCGGGGTGCGCAGGCTGATCGGCGGGGTGACGACCGGGGTCTTGCCGCGGTCCAGCCACTCGACGAAGGCGACCAGGCCGCCCTCGTAGTGCATGGTGACTTCCTGCGGCGGGCGTGTGGCGCTCGTCGCACAGCCGGATGGTGAGGCCGGAGTTCAGGAAGGCCAGCTCGCGCAGCCGGCGTTCCAGCAGGGCAAAATCGAACTCGGTCTTGGTGAAGGTGCCGGCGCTGGGCTTGAAGGTGACTTCGGTGCCGCTGACGTGGTCGGTGACCGGGCCGACCACCGCCAGCGGCGCCTCGGCGTCGCCATGGCGGAAGCGGATGAAATGCTCCTGGCCGTGGCGCCAGATGCGGACCTCCATCCATTCGGACAGCGCGTTCACCACCGCGGCGCCGACGCCGTGCAGGCCGCCGGACACCTTGTAGGAGTTCTGGTTGAATTTTCCGCCGGCGTGCAGCCGGGTGAGCACCACCTCGGCGGCGGAGACGCCTTCCTCGATGTGCATGTCGGTGGGGATGCCGCGGCCGTCGTCGCGCACGGTGACGCTGCCGTCGCCGTTCAGGATCAGTTCGCAGTGTTTGGCGAAGCCGGCCTGCGCCTCGTCCACCGCGTTGTCGATGATCTCGAAGGCCATGTGGTGCAGGCCGGAGCCGTCATCAGTGTCGCCGATATACATGCCCGGGCGGCGGCGGACGGCGTCCAGCCCCTTCAGGACGGAGATCGAGGCGGCGTCGTAGGCGTCCGGCTCTTGGCCGGATTCAGGCGGCAGGGCATTGTCGGACATGCCGAGGGGCGACTCCAGAAACGCTGTGGGTGGATACTCTAGATATATAGCGCGTGGCGGGGGCGAGGCACAGGGGGACAGCGCGCGTCCGCTGGTCTTTCGTGGGGGTGGCGGGTTGGTGGTGGCCCTCCTGGGCCGGCGGGTTTGTCACGGTGCATGGCCTCTTGCCTTCGAGGTCGCATGGAAGGGCGCCGGTCGCGCGTCTGCCTGGCCCGGTGCTGCGTCGCAGGCTGGGATCGTGCTTGCGCCGCTTGGCATGGGGTCTTGCCACGTTCTGCGGGGCGCGGTCCCCGGGCGAGGTCGTGGGGCTGGTGGCGAAGCAAGAGAAGCAAGAAGGGAACGCAAAAAACGCAAATTGGCCGGCGGCCGGCATGACGCTGTCCTGCCCAATGCCTCAGGCCGAGCAGCGTGAACCGCGCTGTTTCGGTTCCCTCAGGCCCATTTGCGTTCATTTGCGGCCCTTTGCGTTTTTTGCGTGAGACCTTTCCCTGGCAGCGTGCCCCACCGTCCTCTCGAAGCGGCGCTGCTCCTCACGGTGCATGCGGTCTTGCTACGCGCCGGGTGGGTAGGCCGTCCCGACGGGCCGGGGCACCAGGCGAAAAAAAGCGTGCAATATGGACGTCCGGCCAGACTCGGGAAAGCTCAAAACACCATCGATCCGACGGGTACTCATTCACCTGATCGGCTCATGGTTGCTGGTATTGGACGCAGGGCATCGAGCTCTATGGCCAAAGTTGTGCCATGTGCTACACGAGTGTCGCCGGCGGCGGCAAGTCCATTATTCATGCTCTGCAGGGAGGAATCATCGTTTTGCTGATTCCCCCGGTGCTGCTCTTTTCAGGGCTCACGATTCTGCTGTTCCGGTGGAGAACATCCGCTTCGAGTGCTCAATGATGACTGAGGTGACTCTCACTGCGGGTGGGAGTAAATTCGCCCGATCTGGGGACTTTGGGGAATGACGCGCATATCACCGCGGGTGGGAGTAGTGCTCTTTCAGCTGGGCGGACCGGGGAGTCTGGAAGAGATCGAACCTTTTCTTTATAACCTGTTCTGCGATCCCGACATCATTGACTTCCCCTTTGCCCGCATCGGGCGCAGGCCCCTGGCCAAATTGATTTCGACGACGCGAGCGCGCAAGGTGCAGCACCACTACGCGACGATTGGAGGAGGTTCGCCCATTCGGCGGTTCACCGAACGGCAGGCCCGGGCCCTCGAGGCGGAGCTTTCGAGCCGGGGAATGGATGCCCGCTGCTTCGTGGCCATGCGCTACTGGCACCCGTTTACGAGCGAGGCGATTCAGCAACTGCGAGCGGCGCAGTGCGACGAAGTGGTGTTGCTGCCGCTGTATCCACAGTATTCGTCGACCACGACGGGCTCGAGCTTGAATGAGTGGCGCAGACATTTTCACGACGACATGCCCGTCTACTGCGTGGAGAATTTCTACCGGCACGAGGCCTATCTCGACGCCGTGATTGAAAAAGTTGACGAAGCGCTGGCGCGGTTCGCCGTGCCGGAACGGGTGGAGATTGTGTTCAGCGCGCACAGCGTGCCGGTTTCGGTGATTGAGAAGGGCGACCCTTACCAGCGGCAGATTGAAGACACGGTGCGGCTGCTGGTGCAACGCGGTGGATGGAGCAACCGGCACCGGCTCTGCTATCAGAGCAAGGTGGGGGCCAGCAAGTGGCTACAGCCTTCGCTGCGCCGCACGCTGCACGATCTGGCCGCGGAACAGGCTCGCGAGGTCTGCGTCGTGCCGGTGGCGTTCGTCTCCGATCACGTGGAGACGCTAGGTGAAATTGATCACGAGGCGCGCGAAGAAGTGCGTCGGCTGGGCATCGCGCAATTTGAAATGAGCGCCGGGCTCAACGATTCCCCGAAATTCATACAAGCCCTGGGCCAGATCGTCGTGCAGGCCATAGGCGAGTCAGTGCATCGATTCATTCCGGCAGTGCAGCAGGGTTTTGCTTCTTGACGGGAAACCCCCACGGGCAAGGCCCGGCCTCACATGGTATGCGTATGCCCCTCGACTGGACTCATGGAGATCTATTCGAAGGCTTGCGTTGTTTTCATTCCGGCGCGTTCTTCGAAGCCCACGAACACTGGGAATCGGTGTGGCTCGCGGCGCAAGAACCGGAGAAGACTTTCTTGCAGGGATTGATCCAGGTCGCTGCTTCGTTCCACCATTTTCAGCGCGGCAACTGCGTGGGAACCATTTCGCTACTGCGATCGGCTCTCCGCCGCCTGGACAGGTATCCAGAGGTCTTCGCGGGCATTGAGGTCGCACCGCTTCGCGTGGCCCTCCGTTCCTGGCTGGAAGCCCTCGAAACCGCTCCGCAGTCTGCCTCACCTCCCGTTCCTGCGATTACGCTAGCAGTCTGAGGGGAGTTCCTGGGCGCGTTCGTGAGTGTAAATGCGATTTTTCGCCAGTTGACGATTCGTTCGTGTTGGAATAGTCAGGTGACCGCACGCTGGGACAAGAGCCAGATGATACCGGAGGATGTACTGGCGAAGCTGTCGCCACACAGAACCCACGAATCAAACTGGCTCAAGACTCTACTCTGCCGTTTTGGATTGCATCGTTGGTACTACCCAGACTTGAGCGCCCTGATGCCAGTACAGCGTATCGGCTTCTGCCGCTGGTGTCCTGCTGTTAAGCTGCCGCGTCAATAAGTGATATTGCGATTTTTCGCCAACTACCTAGTGAACCTCAGTTCCATCGGCCAATTTCTTTACGTGGGCTGGGACGCGTCGAAAGCCGCTCTCTTTGAATTTATCCTTGTTCCAGACGTACGAAACAATGTCTAGCGTCTTTGCACAGCAGTTCGGGCTGTCGTCGTCGGTTCTTGCTCTGATGATTAGCTTCTTGGAATTGCTGTCGAACGTCGAACCCGTGTCCAGCGCATGGCAGTCGAACTCGAACTGCTGGACAACAACGGCGTGAGCGGTGCGCAGTGTAAAAACCTGTACGACACACTCATCTTGGGAACTACCGTAGCCTTCGCTCCACGTCGATTGGACCATCGCATAATGAGGAACGACGGCCTGATCGTCGAGGCATCGAACGCTGTCAAGGGTCACTAGTTCGAAGCCACCAACTTCGAACCGATGTTCGTATTTCCCCTTATGTAGCTGCGCTGCTGAATTGGGATTTCTTATTAGCCGAATGTTCTTAAAATCTACTGCACAAATGTCTTCCGCTTGAACTTTGTGAACAGTATTCGGGAAGGACACATCGACGGACGGCAGTAACGAGGGTTGTTGCGCTAATGCGGCGGAGCCGACCAACATGACGGTACAAAGCAGCCAAGCACCTTTCACATCTACATTCTACGCGCGTCTCAAAAGTTCAACTGTTGCAACCGGGCGATTACACGTTTTGACCCAAAGATCGGGATTCTGAGTGCAATCGGGATACTTCGACAACGATTTGCCAGCGGGGTCCGCTTTAGCTCAGCTTCAGACGGATGGCGACTAGTCGGAGGGCACTCCACACGAAAGCCGGGAACAGACAAGAATTCGCAGTGCTAGCCGGAGTGGCAATTCCCGGCGATGGCTACCTCAGCCGGGATATTTTCCCGTAATATACCCTTCCAGCTCACGGATCGTTTGCTCCTGGCCGGAGATGGTCCAGCGGACGAGGTCGCCAATCGACACCACACCCACCACCGCGTCATCCTCAACGACGGGAAGATGACGAAAAAAACGGTTGGTCATAATGGCCATGCATTCGTCCACCGTGTTTTGACGAGTAACGAAGACCACGGGGCTGGTCATGATCTCCCGCACCAGCGTCTCCTTCGAGGAGTGCCCCTTGAGGATCACTTTGCGGGCATAGTCGCGCTCTGACAGAATGCCGACTAACCTGCCTTGGGTGAGCACAAGCAGCGCGCCGATGCTCTCTGCCGCCATCTTCTCGATGGCTTCGTAGACGGACTGATCGGGCGCTATGGACAGGACCCGACGGCTGCCTTTGTTCTTCAACAGCGAGTCAATTGTGTCAGTGATTTTCATGAGGCACCGGCGATTGTGTCTTTCACACTCGATTTCGGGAGAAACAATCTGGACCGCAGCAACTTTAGCAAGGACTTGGTACTCCCATCAAGCAAGTTGTGTGGCGCGGGCGCCCCGCCCGCGAAAAGCCGCGAGCTTTGCAGCAACATAGCCGCAAATGCGATTACCGATTTCTTGCCTTGGGTCGCGGGGAGCGTGCGCCTGGTCCTGAGCCTCGCGGGCGAGGGCGCCCGCGCCACACAACCTTTAGAACCGATCACTTTCTGCCCTTGCGCCCAACGCCCGCATCCTCGAAGATGTTCTGTACACCATGCCACAAGACATCGCACCACCTCCGGCCCAGGCCGCGCAACTCGACGCCGCTGCGCTCGAAGCCGCTCTCCGCCGCCACCTTCGCGGCGAAGTTCGCTTCGACTCAGGCAGCCGCGCTCTCTACGCAACCGACGGCTCCAATTACCGCCAGGTTCCGATCGGCGTCGTAGTTCCTCGCGACAAGGAAGACGTGCTCGCCACCGTTGCTCTTTGCCGCGACCAGGGCGCGCCGCTGCTGGCACGCGGCGGAGGCACTTCGCTCGCCGGACAGTGTTGTAACGCCGCCGTCATCCTCGATTTTTCGAAGTACATGGCAGGCATCCTCGAAATCGATCCCGTGCGCCGCATCGCGCGCGTCGAGCCCGGAGTCGTTCTCGACACACTCCGCGCCGCGGCAGAGAAGCATCATCTGACCTTCGCGCCCGATCCCGCGACCCATGACCGCTGCACCCTGGGAGGCATGATCGGCAACAACTCCTGCGGCGTGCACTCGATCATGGCCGGCAAAACGGACGACAACATTGAGTCGCTTGAGATCCTCACCTACGGCGGCCAGCGCCTGCATGTCGGCGCGACCAGCGCGGAAGACTTCGACCGCTTCGTTCGCGAAGGTGGACGCCGCGCCGAAATCTACGCCGGGCTCAAGTCCCTCGCCGACCGCTACGGCGAGCAGGTCCGCCGCCAGTTCCCCAACATTCCGCGCCGCGTTTCCGGATACAACCTCAACCACCTCCTCCCGGAAAGCGGCTTTCAAGTGGCGCGCGCGCTGGTCGGCTCCGAAGGCACTTGCGTCACAGTTCTCGAAGCCACCTGCCGCCTGGTCGAGAGTCCGCCGGCGCGGGTGCTGCTCGTCATCGGATGGCCTGACATCTATCTCTGCGCCGACCACGTCCCGCAGATCATGGAACACCGTCCCATCGGCCTCGAAGGTTTTGACGACATCATGGTCAACGCCAGCCGCCGCAAAGGCGTGAACCTCGATGGCCTCGCGCTGTTGCCAGATGGCGCCGGCTGGTTGATGGTCGAATTCGGCGCCAGCACGGCCGACGAGGCTGAAGCGCAAGCCCGGCATCTGATGGAAGTTCTCGATCGCTCCGCAGCCCCGCCCAATATGCGCCTCTTTACCGACCCGCGCCTGGCCCGCCGCATCTGGGACGTCCGCGAGTCGAGCCTCGGTGTGACCTCGCACGTACCCGGCGAACCCTTGCGCTGGGAAGGCTTCGAAGATTCCGCCGTCGCGCCTGACAAACTCGGTGCGTATCTACGCGACCTGCGCCGGCTGATGCAGGCCTTCCACTACGACGGTTCTTTCTATGGACACTTTGGCCACGCCTGCGTGCACACGCGCATGGATTACGATCTCGAATCCACGGAAGGCGTGCGCAAGTTCCGCCAGTTCATGGAAGAGGCCGCCGACCTCGTCGTCCGCTACGGTGGCTCGCTCTCCGGAGAGCACGGGGATGGCCAATCCCGCGGCGAACTTCTGCCGAAGATGTTTGGCCCCGAGCTCATGCAAGCCTTCCGCGATTTCAAGTCGCTTTGGGATCCCGACTGGAAGATGAACCCGGGCAAGCTCATCGAGCCCTATCGTCTGGATGAAAATCTGCGCCTCGGGGCTGGCTATGATCCCTGGCAGCCGGAAACGCATTTCAAATTTCCCGACGATCACGGCAGCCTGGCAGCTGCGACTCTGCGCTGCGTTGGAGTCGGCAAATGCCGTCGCGATTCGGGCGGAGTCATGTGTCCGAGCTTCCGCGTCACGCGCGACGAAGAGCACTCCACTCGCGGGCGCGCCCACCTGCTGTGGGAGATGACGAAAGGCGAGGTCATCAAAGACGGTTGGCAGAACCAAACCGTGAAAGAATCTCTCGATCTCTGTCTTGCCTGCAAAGGCTGTAAGAGCGATTGCCCCGTCGGCGTCGATGTCGCGACTTACAAGTCGGAATTTTTGTCGCACTACTACGAAACCCATCGGCGCCCGCTGAATGCGCTGGCGCTCTCGAATTTTGATGTGTGGATGAGAGCCGCCGCACACGCGCCGGGGTTGGTGAATCTTACAACCCAACTCCCCGGCCTGCGCGACCTCGTCAAGCTAGTTGCCGGAATTCCCGCCCAGCGCTGCATTCCGGCGTTAGCGCCGGAAACATTCCAGCAGTGGTGGGAGCGCCGGAGGTTCGATGGGCGCGAGTCCCCACCCTTGCGCAAAGAACGCGCAAGGATGGGGCACCCGGTTCGGACCGATGACTCTGTGCTCCTCTGGGCCGACACGTTTAACAACCACTTCCTCCCCGCAACCGCCAAAGCTGCGGCCGAAGTGCTCGAAGCCGCTGGCTTTGACGTTCTCGTCCCGCGCGCCCACCTCTGCTGCGGCCGTCCGCTCTTCGATATCGGCATGCTCGACCGCGCCAAGAGCCTGCTCCTCCAGATCATGGACGAGCTTCTCCCCGAAATCGAAGCCGCGACGCCCATCGTCGTCCTGGAACCGAGCTGCGCCGCCGTCTTTCGAGACGAACTCACGAACCTCTTCCCCAAAGACGAACGCGCGCAAGCCCTGTCGAAGCAAGTCTTCCTGCTCAGCGAATTTCTCGAGCAGCGCGCCAATAACATTGCCTTTCCGCTCCCCAAACTGGCGCGCCGAGCTCTCATCCACGGGCATTGCCATCACAAGGCGATCATGAAGATGACCGCCGAAGAGGCGGTCCTCGGCCGCATGGGGATTGACTTCGCCGCGCCCGCTCCCGGATGCTGCGGTATGGCTGGAGCGTTCGGCTTCGAAAAAGAGAAGTACGAGATCTCGAAGGCCATCGGCGAACTTGAACTGCTGCCCGCCGTTCGCCAGGCTCCCACCGACTGGCTCATCGTCGCCGACGGTTTTAGCTGCCGCGAGCAGATCGCCCAGGAAACCGACCGCCACGCGCTGCATCTCGCCGAAGTTCTCCAGATGGCCATCCGCGAGGCCACCGAAACCTCCGAAGGCTTTCCGATGTTCGACCCCGCTCCGCAACACTATCCTGAAGACGCGTGGGTGCGGCCACACCAGGCGGCCATCGAAAAATCGATGAAGCGCACCGGGCTGGCCGTGGCTGGGATTGCGGCGGGCGCGGCACTTTTGTTGGCGCTGGCCAGGAAACGCTAAGGCATTTAGCGCGGACACTCTTGCCCGCGAACGGCTGATCTACGATCTCGATGACTTCCCGCACCCGCGTGCCCAGAACCGCGCGCACGAGAATGTTCGCGTCAACCACCAGCGCTTTACTTGGCACTTCGCTTCTTCTCACGGGCGGAGCGTTGAATCTGCTTATACTCGTCCATGAGCTCACCTTCCGTTGCTCCCCAAGACGCGATCATCTCGTCCAGATCCTTCGCGGCGGCGCGCATCGCTTCCAATTCTGCCGTCCGGCTGCGCTTTTGTGCGGGAATGTAGAAGCCGAGCGTCTCACCGTGCCGCGTGATCGCCAAGGGCTGATCGGATTCGAGATAGCCGGCGAGGTTCTCTCGGAATTCACGAACGGCAATTTTGATTGTATCCATATTGTGTACTCACTGTACACATATTACACCGTTTCCGAGGGTCCGCAAAACTCTTCTACAGAGGAGGACCGTGCTGGCAAGTAGTTGCGCTATATAGGTTTATTCGCCCACTCCCCTTCCCGCCCGGTTTCTGGGACAATAGACTAGACAGTTGGCCTCCCCGTAGCGGCTTTCGGTCCCCGAAAAGAGCGATAAGCAGATAGCTGGATCTTCTATGGAAACCGGAAACCCAACGCTTGTCTCCCCAACGCCAGCCCAGTCCGCAGCCATCGGACAGAACAAATCCCTGCAAGGGTCGGTGCTGGTTCTGATTCAGTTCGACGTCTGCGAGGAAATCAACCTCGATTCCCTGCGCGATATCTTTGGAGCTCGTCGGCAGGAGGCCAGCTTCAAGCACCCTGCCCCTGGATATGTTCGCTTCCAGCGTCCTCCGGTGGTCGAACCGGTTGAGCCGCTGATCCTCGAAAGCGGGGAACGGCTTGACGTCCAGATCAAGTACTACGATTACGGGGTGCTGAGCGTCGTTTTCGAGCTGCCTTTTTCCGGCGACTGGGACACGCTTGTCCGCCTAGCCAGCCGCTGGGTTTGGGACACCGATTTCACCAGCTTTGCCCAGAAGATCGTCAAACAGAAGATCGAGCGGGCTCGGCCTGCGCTGGTCAAGCTCTACGACAGCTGGCTGCATGAAGACTATTTCGTCTTCCACGTGCGCGACCTCGCCGGCAATCCTTCCGCGGCGGAACTGCTCTCGACCCAGGGAGGACGCATCGCCCAGATCGTGCGCGGCGAAAACGTTCCGCTCTCTGACGGCGAGCAGCAGGAAATCATGCAGTCGAAAATCTCGTACTACCCGAACGATTTGGCCGTGATCAGCTGGAACGCCGCGTTCCTCTACGACACTTCGAGCGGCGCCGAAACCGTCATCCAACTGTTGGAATACGCCAACTCGCAGCTGCTCGAATTCCGCCACTACGACGAACTGCTGACCCGCGAACTGCAAAGCGTCTACGATTTCATGGACCACGGCTCGACCGGCATCTGGGCGCGCTGGCGCAACGCCCAACGCGCCAACCGTCTGCATACCGTCCTGCTCGATGTGGACGAACTGACCGAGCGCGCCGATAACGCCATCAAGTTTCTGAGCGATATGTTCTCCGCGCGCCTGTACCGAGTCGCCGCGTCGAAGATCGGAGTCACCGACTACAAAGACCTGGTCAACCAGAAAGTTCACACCGCCGAAGAGCTCTACCGCTTCATGGTCGACCAATTCCACCAGAGCCGCGCGTTTGTGCTGGAGGTGATGGTGGTGATTATTCTGGTGATTGAATTGATCTGGCTGTTTAAGGGATCGACTCCGTTCTGAGAGCAGGTCTCAGGTCTTAGGTGTCAGGTCTTAGGGAGATCAAACCCAGTGAGGGCGGCTCTCAGCTGTCAGCTATCGGTTTTCAGTACAATCAAACCCCTCTTAGGGACTGACACGCTTCTTCGACTTCGCTCGGGGGTTCGTCCGGATTGGTTCCGACTGAGGTTCCCGCTCTGTCTTAATTCTCTTCCTTGCCTTTTACTATAAGGGTAATAACCTGTTAGTACAGCGGAGCGCCCCCCTCCCCCTGCCTATTGGAATCATCGAGTTACAGGCCAAAACAGTTCGCTCACCCATCGCGAACGCGATTCCACGCTTAAATGAGGTTAAAAGTCGACATCACATTCAACTGTGAGATACGTCCTTGCGACCCCGTCTTCATATGCTGAGAATCATTGTTGACTGAGTTCATCAACTCGGTCTTACTTCGCCGATGCGCATCAACACCCGAGTTCGATACGCCATCCGCATGATGGCCGATATAGCCAAACACAGCCACGGTGATCCCGTCAGGCTGCGCGACGTTGCCGCCCGGCAGAACCTCCCCAAAATGTACCTCTCGCAGCTGACGGCTCCGTTAAAGCGTGCCCAGCTCATCAAGAGCATCTGGGGCAACCGCGGAGGTTACGTGCTCAACCGGCAAGCCTCGGAGATCAGCCTTTTGGACGTCATCGAGGCGGTGGAAGGGCCGATCGCCCTGCTGGATTGCGTTTTGGATCCCGACCTGTGCGAGCGCTCCGATTTCTGCGAGTGCATCGGCGTATGGCGAACCATCAACGAAACGATCGTCGCAACTCTGGAGCACTATTCGCTGGCGGATTTGATCAGCAAGATTCGGCCGGTGTCGCGAACGGGAAACTCGTGCGTCATCGGCTCGCTGCAGGAGGAGGTTTCGCATGACAGCCACAACCCCACCTACCCAACTGTTGGAAGCCAAGGTCAACGGGAAGCTGATCCGGCTGCAAAAGGGTGATCTCACGGCTCTGACGGTGGATGCCGTGGTCTTCTATGCACGGCAAGACCTGCAACTGGGAGCGGGCTTTGGCAGCGCCATCCAGTCGCGCGGGGGCGCGGCGATCAAGAAGGAACTGGACGCAATCGGCAGTGTCGAGGTCGGAGAAGCCGTCATTACGAGTGCGGGAAAACTGCAGGCGCGCCACATCATTCATGCCTGCGGGCCGAAATTCCGAGAACCCGACACGGAAAAGAAATTGCGCAAGTGTATGCAGTCGGCGCTGGAACAAGCCAGCGCCGCCAAGCTCAAAAGCGTGGCGTTTCCTCCGATGGGTGCCGGCTTCTACGGCGTGCCGCTCGACCTGACGGCGAAGGTGATGCTGGACGCCGTGCGCCGATTTCTGGAAGCCCCGAGTTCGATCGAGGAAGTAATCATCTGCGTGATGGATGACCGGGAGTTGCGGGCATTTCGGCCGCAATTCGAGGCGATGCAAGCGCCGGGAGGCAGTCGGCATGTACCAGACCAGTCCGCTGTTGCAGTTCGCTGAAAACCAGCTGCAGATTATCGCGCTGCTGTTCATGGCTGTGGTTTATGCCCTGAAAATCCGTTGGATCTTCCGCTTCCCCGAGGGTAAAGACCGGCAAGCTCCGGGCGGGAAGGGCGCCATCGGCGCCGCGACGGGAGCAAAGACCTCGCTACTGGCTATCGCCATGCCGTGGACCATGGCCAGCACCCGCAATCATGGTCTGTTGTACGCGCAGTTCGTGATTTTCCATCTCGGAGTGGCGGCTTCGATCGCGATGTCGTTTCTCATTCCTTATGCTCCGGAGCTCATGCGCGGACGCGGGGCCGTGCTGACTCTGCAAGCGCTGTTTGCGCTGGCGGCGTCAGTGGGAGTGGTGCGGCTCGTGCGCAGGCTGGGCAGCCCGTACCTGCGTGCCATCAGTTCGCCCGACGACTATTTCTCCTTGGCGTTGCTGATCGTGTGGTTGGTCTTCAGCGCGCTGGCCGCGCCCAATCGCGGGGAAGCGGGCGAGTGGCCGCTGACCGCCTACTTTCTCTTGACTGCCTTCTTTCTGGTTTACGTCCCGTTCAGCAAGATTTCCCACTACATCTACTATCCATTCGCGCGCTGGTATTTGGGCCGGACACTTGGGCATCGCGGGTCTTATCCGTTGGTGAAAGGGGCATGAGCTATGCCAGTCGAAAGGTCTGAGAGAGCTGCGGCGTTAGTGCAACGCCTGCCACAAAAGGTAAACCGCCAGATGATGTTGTCACTGGCTGCCTGCGTGCACTGCGGCTTATGTACCGATCAGTGTCACTATGTGCTCGCCAATCCGGGCGACGTGACCTACGCCCCCGCCTACAAAGCCGACCGCATCCGCAAGCTGTTCAAAGCTCATATCGACTGGACCGGCCGTGTCTCGCCCTGGTGGGTCGGCGCTCGCAGCGTGTACACCGATTCGGAACTCGAGGAATTGAAGGACACGGTTTTCGGTAAATGCACCAATTGCCGGCGCTGCACGATGAACTGCCCGATGGGCGTGGATATGGCGACCTTCAACCGCATGGCGCGGGGTCTGCTGGTGCACGTCGGGGTTATGCCCGACGGCGTTGCCCATGTCGCCAAGGACCAGTGGGAAATCGGCAACCAGATGGGAGTGCTGCCGGAGGAGTATCTGGAAACGTTGGCTTGGATGGAGCAGGAGTTGCAATCCGAGTACAACGACCCGAGCATCAAAATCCCGGTGGACAAGCCCGACGCTGACGTGCTCTACACCATCAATCCGCGCGAAGCAAAGTACGATCCGCGCACGATCGCCGAAGCGGCCATCATTTTTCATTTTGCGGGTGAAAATTGGACCATGTCCACCGAAGGCTGGGACATGACCAATTTCGGGCTGTTCAACGGCGACGACGAGTTGGGTGGAGCGGTGGCAGCGCGGGTCTACGACACCATGCAACGTCTGCGCGCCCGCAAGCTGGTGATCTCGGAGTGCGGCCACGGTTTCCGCTCGACCCGCTGTGAAGGCCCGAACTGGGCAAAACGCGATCTCACCTTCCCCGCAGAGAGTTCTATCTTCACCATGCTTGACTACATCAAGGAAGGCCGCATAAAGGTTGACAAAAGCAGGAACCCGGAGCCGGTCACCTATCACGACTCCTGCAACCTGGCGCGGAGCTGTGGAATCACGGAAGAGCCTCGCGAATTGCTGCGGCTGGTGTGCTCCGATTTCCGCGAGATGCATCCCAACCGCGCGGAAAACTTCTGCTGCACCGGTGGCGGCGGCGCCATGTCCATGACGGAATATGCCCCACGCCGTTTGCAATCCGCGAAGATCAAGGCGGAGCAACTGCGTGCCACCGGGGCGAAAACCGTCGTCACCTCCTGCCACAACTGCGTCGATGGATTGTTCGACCTGATCCGCCACTATAAGCTTGACATGGAAGTGAAGCTGCTGGTGAACTTGGTAGCCAAAGCGATGGTGGTGCCGCAAGCACCGGTCGAGGCGGAGGTTATGCCAACAGTGGTCCAAGTGGTCCAACCGGTCATGCAACTGGCGGGTCGCAAAATCTTGGTCGTGGACGACGAACCCGACGTGCGCGCCTATCTGAGAGCGATCTTTGAGGAACAGGGGGCACAGGTCGTCGATGTGCCGGATTGCAACCAGGCGCTGCGCGCCATCGAGAGCGACCGGCCCGATTTGATGACGCTGGATTTGATCATGCCCCACAAGACTGGCGACAAGCTCTATTGGGATCTCAGAAAGGATCCGAACTATGCCAATCTGCCGGTGGTGATCATCACCGGCTACATGCGTATGGAGGCTCCTGGCATTGACTTCCACCGTTTCATCGCCGAGAAGAACCTGCCCGCGCCGGAAGGTTTCCTAGAGAAGCCCATTCAGCCGGAAGCGGTTCTGGAACTGGTGGCCGGGATATTGGGTAAGAGAGTCAGCCTGCACAACTAGGGCCGCCCTGGGAAAGGAGGCCGAAATGTCTGTCGCTGGCACGGACGGTCCGCTCCTCGATCTCAGCACCGCCGGTCTGTCTTCTGCCCGGCTTTTTGACGAACTCCCCTGCTGGGCGTCGATCCAGGACCGGGACTTCCGCATCATCAAAGCCAGCGCGAAGCTGATTGCCGACTTCGGCGACCACCGAGGGGAGCGGTGCTACGCGGCCTATAAGGGCCGGACCGAGCCCTGTTCCGAGTGCGTGGCCGCGCGCAGCTTCGAGGACGGCAGAGAATACAGCTACCAGGAAGTTCGCTTCGACAAACGCGGAAGACCGCACGACCTGCTGGTGAAGACGAAGCCGCTGCGCAACGGCGCCGGCGAAATCGTGGCGGTGATGAAACTGTTCGTCAATATCTCCGCCGAGGTGGAACTCGCCAACCGATATCACGACAGCGTCGTGCGCTTCCGCAATCTGTTCGACAACGCTCCCTGTTTCATTTCGGTTCAGGATCGTAACTTCCGCATTACCGAGTCGAATCGCCGCTTCGACGAGAGCTTCGGCGATGGCGTGGGCGAGCACTGCTATGAGCTTTACAAGAAGCGTCAAGACCGCTGCCCGCGGTGTCCGGTGGCGGAAACCCTGCAAGACGGCCAGGTGCACACCTCGGAAGAGATCGTGGTCGACAACCAGGGCAGGCAGATTCATGTGCTGGTTTACACCGCCCCGCTGCGCAATGCGGCGGGCGAAATCACGTCGGTCATGGAAATGTCGGCCGACGTCACCGAACTCCGCACTCTGCAGAATGAGCTGGCCAGCCTGGGTAAGATGGTCGGGGGGCTCGCGCACGACACGAAAAACATCCTGGAGGGTCTGCGCGGCGGAATTTACATCGTCAACCTGGGATTCAAGAACAACAACCGGCGGGACATCGACACCGGGTGGGACATGGTGCAGCGCAACGTGACCCGCCTGTCCTCGATGATCATGGACATGCTGTACTGCGCGAAGAAGCGGTCGCCGCGCCACGTGCCGGTATCCTTGCCCGCAGTTCTCCAGGAGGTCGTAGGGCTGTTTAGCGGGAAGTCGGAGCAGTTCCACATCCAGCTCGGGTTGGAGGCTGAGGAGCGTATAGACATCCTGGGAGAGCCCAAGGAGATTCACGGACTGATTTCGAATCTCATCGCCAATGCGATCGAGGCCTGCAATGCCGATCAGGATGAACAGAAAACGCACCGCATTCAGGCCAAGGTGTTTCGGCACGAAGCTGAGGCGGTCATCGAGATTGAAGATGACGGCCCCGGGATGGACGCAGCGACGCGCAACGCTTTATTTAAGGATATGGTCAGCACCAAGGGAAGTACCGGAACTGGCCTGGGCTTATTGATGTCGCACAAGGTCGCCACGGAACATGGAGGAACGATCACGGTTCGATCCGAGCCGGGCAAAGGATCGGCGTTCACGGTCAAGCTGCCCATCTGGCCACCGAACGCCGCTGTGACTTAGCATCTGCAGTTTGGCAGAAAAAGTGGAGCAAGCCGCGAGTTCCGGACGCTCATGGCTAGCCGTATTGATAACAAAAGGGTTTTTTCCAAACAGGTTGTCAGATCGGAAAGGTGGAATATGGGAAGCGACAGTAAGAAGGCGCTGGTCATTGATGACGAAAAAGACGTTTGCGTTTATCTCTCCAGGTTGCTGGAGGAAAACGGGTTTCGTGCTACCTGCGCCGCAAATGGCGAAGAGGCGCTGCGGGCCGTCGAAAAGGAAAGACCAGATCTGATTACCCTCGATCTTTCCATGCCGGAGACGTCGGGGGTGCGCTTTTACCAAACTCTGAAGTCGCGCCCCGAATTCGCCGACATCCCGGTAGTGTTGGTGACCGGCGTGACCGGGCCGGGGGGCTCCAGAGACACGGAGCACTTCTATAACACGCGCCGGCAGGTACCGCCTCCGGATGGTTTCATCGCGAAGCCCGTCGACCCGGAAGAGATGCTTCGGTTGGTAAGGAAGTTGACTTCCGGACAACGAGTTCCAACCACCTGAGCGGATCGATTTCTTGCACCAGACAGAACGTTAGTGCGGGCTGATGCGATGACTGTGCCGGTTCCTTATCCTCCGAGCCTCGGTCGCTTGAAGGCTACCAAGTCTACTCGAGCGAAGGGAGCCGTCGCAGTTGTCCTCATCAGCCAAACTCCAGACGCAATAATGCCCGGGATTCTTGCGAATCCCGGGCATCTTAATTCTTGCTAAGAGCGTCGTCACTTAGACAGTAGTAACGTTCTCCGCTTGCCAGCCTTTGGGGCCTTTGGTCACGTCGAACTGGACGGTTTGGCCTTCTTGCAGGCTCTTGAAGCCGCCAGCTTGAATCGCGGAGAAATGCACGAAAACGTCTTCGCCATTCTGACGGCTGATAAAGCCGTAGCCCTTGGCGTCGTGAGCGAGCGAACGAGAGTGATCGGTGGCTTTCGCTCTATCGAAGTGCAGATCTCCTGGCGTGCGGATCTACGGTGACGGCAAGAACAACGTCTTGATTTGGTTTTCAGAATCGATGCCGCCGCCTTTTGGGGCGTTCAGTCCAAACAGGGTCAAGAGGCAGTCGCCGGACTCGACCTTAACATGGAGGTTCTTGTACACAAACTTCTGCGCCGCCATTGCTCGGAAACCAGGGAGCGGAACGCTCAGCAAGTGCCGTGCATCTGCGGGAATGTCGGAATAGTAATGGCCGCCTTTTGGCGTCCAGCCGCCGGAATTGACATGAATGTCGCTGGGGCAGCGGCCGGGAACGAGATAGATGTCGTTGTATGTCCGCCAATGGCCGGGAGGCAGGGGGCTACCGAAGGTACTGTCGCTGATGTCGCCGACCAATGCCAGTAAGGTGCCAGGGTGGGTGATCTTGGTTTCCTGCGCGAAGGAAAGCGCATCGTTCTTGGTGCTTCCGGGGCCAATGTAGACGCCAAAAACGAATTCCTGGTTGGTTTGCAGAAGTGTGCCCGATGGAACCGAGGAATCCGTTGTGTAGGTCATCTTCAGGGTGCTCTTCATAGTGACCTTGGAGCCTCCCTCCCAATCGAGCATGACCACCATACAATTGGAGACGGGCAGTCCCACCGGCATCGTATAGTCAATCGCCACTCTCGAAGTTCCCTTATCTGGAGTCTTCAGAATGAAGCTTTGCAAAGGCAGGAGATTTGGATACGCCGTGAAGATCGCCGCGTAGTTTGGAAATATGCTGCCATCTGCCGGACATGGGCCAGAGGTGTTAGTCGCAACCGTGTTGAGACTCTCGTTGAAAACCGGCATTTCCGAGGTCAGGGAGACGTCTCCGTTTAACCCAAGGAAGCTGGGAGCGTCCGGCGGCAGGGGAAAGGAGTACAGGAAAATGACTTCAGGCTGTGTTACTTGCTCCGCAGTGAGAGTGGCGGAGGCGTGGAGATCGAGCATGGAAGTGTCCGCCATTTGCGGCGCATCGCTCGGGAGAGCTGTACTGTCGCCACTTTGCGGACCGGTTATGGGCACTGAATCGTCCGCCGCCCCAAGATTCTGAAAGGCGAGGATGAAAGAAAGAAGTGTCGAAGCCGCGACCAGCCAACCGAACCTTGTTCCATTTGCCACGTGAAATCCTTTCGCCGAACGGAAAGCCCGAGCGCTCAAATCCGCTTTTACCCTTCAGTAAAACTCGGCACAGACATAAACCCGATGACATCTGCGAAGTTGCCCCCAATATCTACGGTAGAGAAAACAAGACGTCTCTTGTCCTCCAGACGCAAAAATGCCCGGGATTCTTGCGAATCTCGGGCACTTTGTTATCGCTACGAGCGTCGTCACTTAGACAGCAGTAACGTTCTCCGCTTGCCAGCCTTTGGGGCCTTTGGTCACGTCGAACTGGACGGTCTGGCCTTCTTGCAGGCTCTTGAAGCCGCCAGCTTGAATCGCGGAGAAATGCACGAAAACGTCTTCGCCATTCTGACGGCTGATAAAGCCGTAGCCCTTGGCGTCGTTAAACCACTTCACTGTTCCTTGTTCTGCCATTGTATTGGTGTTCCTATTCTTGTTTCTTGAAATGTGCTGAGAAGATTCGCTGCTGTGGAAGTGGGGTGACGCTGGTTGGCGGTACCGACCTTCAACTGCTTGTGAGTCAAACTTAGCGACTTCTAGTGTAGCACGATACGGCGGAAAAAGGACGAAATCTTGGCCGGTGTAGTTTTCCAGGGTTTAGTTCGCGCCGCGGGGGAGACGGGGCAAGCCCCGTCTCTACAGCGTAAGCCCTTTTGGATCAACGAAGTGGAGTCGCTCTTTACTATCGGTTGGGTTATAAATTGCTTATGATTGCCTTCCTTACCCTTGAACTCCGGATCGAAGCGGCGCACTCGCTTAAAGACAAGCGCCAGGTCACGCGCAGTCTCAAAGACCGGCTGCGCTCCTCGTTCAACGTGGGCGTTGCCGAACTCGATCCTAGCTTGCTCTGGAATCAGGCCACCATCGGCGTGGTCAGCGTCTCGCACTCCCGCGATTATCTTGACGGGCTGATGAAGAACGTCGAACGCGCGGCCACCCGCATTGCCAACAACGCTGGCGCGGAAGTTACCGACTCGTTTGTGGAATTCCTGTGAGGGCGGGACTGAAGAGGCCGTGGAAAAATCAGCGGGGGCGCAACAAAGCTCGCCTCGGGCGCTAAAGCGCAGATACATTTCAGCGACTTACGGCACGACTGAAGTCGTGCCCTTCCCAGCACCTGCGTGAACCAGAGTTTTTCAGTGCGCGGCGCGGCCTCCGGTCGTCCGGGACCCCTGCCTTTCTGATATCCTTAAAAGTTTTCTTCTATTCGAGGTACGGCGTGGAGCATCGCGGGCTGAAATATCATCGCGGGCGGCTGAGCGAGTCGATCCGCGAGGAGATCGAAACCATCCTCGAAGGCGAACTGGGCGATCCGCGCATTGGGCTGGCCAGCGTCAGTTCGGTGGTCATGGCCGAGGACGCGCGTTCGGCTCGGGTCATGGTGCACGTTGCCGGCGATGAGGCCGAGGCGGAGCGCACCCTCGAAGGCCTGGACGCGGCCAAGAATTATGTCCGGCACGAACTGGCGGAACGGCTGCGGCTGCGGCGGCCTCCGGAGCTCTATTTTCAGATCGATCGTGCCGATCAATTGGAGAGTCGAGTCGACGAGCTTCTGAGCCGCGCCAAGAAACGTAGCCGGAAGGGTGTTGAGCCCGGCCCCTAAAGGGGCGGTTGATTGAGGACTTACGGCATCGCTGAGGCATGTCCGATTAAGTCTTCATGGGCAGAACGGAATGTTATGAAGGAGCGGCCCTCAGCGGCTAAAGCCGCTTGTGTGGCGGGTTCTAACGGCATGGCTGAAGCCATGCCCCTTCAAAGCTCACGAACCTAAAGCTGACAACTGATAGCTAAAGCCAAGAGCACTTCATGCTAGAGCGGGTTCTACAAGAAATTCGCGCGCGTCGCCGGTTCATCGTGACCTCGCACGCCCGGCCCGATGGAGACGGCATCGGCTCTGCCCTTGCCTGTGGCCAGATTCTGCGCGTCATGGGCAAAGATGCCGAAGTTGTGATGCACGATGGCGTCCCTCGTATCTACCAGAGTCTTCCCTTCGCCGACCGCGTGGTTCAGGCCGATGCCGTTCCTCCTAACGATGCCGTCATCCTGCTGGAATGCGACAGCACGCGGCGCGCGCTGCTTGAGGGCCTCGACCAGTGTTTTCTCATCAACATCGACCATCACGTTAGCGGCCGCAATTTTGGTCACATCAACTGGATCGACTCCACCGTGATGGCCACCGCTGAACTTGTTTTCCATCTTGCCCGCCGCGCCTGTGTCCCGGTCGATCGCGACATTGCCACCTGCCTCTACACCGGACTCATGACCGACACGGGCTCGTTCATGTTCGAAGGCACGAACGAGCATACGTTCACCGTGGCGCGCGAACTGGTGCTGGCCGGAGCCGACCCCGCGCTTTGTGCTCGCCCTATCTATTTCGGACATTCCACGGCCAAGCTTCGGCTGCTGGGCGCCGCGCTTTCCAACCTGCATCGCGAAGGTGCGCTCGCCTGGATCTGGGTCACGCAGGAACAGATGCAGCGCTTGGGGGCCCGCGAAGAGGATTGCGAGGGCCTGGCCAACTACGCGCTCTCGATCGCCGACGTGCAGGTCGCGATCTTCTTTCGCGAAATGCCGGATCGCCGGTTTCGCGTCAGCTTGCGCAGTAAAGGAGAAGTGAATGTTTCCACGGTGGCGGAGCATTTCGGCGGCGGCGGTCACAAATGCGCCAGCGGCTGTGCGATCGAAGGACCTCTGGCCGTCGCCGTGTCCCGAATTGTCGATCGCCTGCGCGCGGAAGCTGTGGTCTTGGACGCGGACTCATCCACCAGCTAACGAACGCGACCAGCGAACGCGGGCGAAGCGGAGATAACTATCGGAGACAACTAGCAGAGATAACTATGGACCTGACCCGCCAACTCATTTCTTTCGTCGGAGCGCTGCTCATCCTGATCGCTTACGCCGGCCACCAAATGGGATGGATCCATGCCCGCCGACCTGGCTTACAACATCCTCAACGCGGCTGGATCCGTGATCCTCTGGTGGATCGCGATGCATCCTTTTCAGGTGGGATTTGTCGTGCTCGAAGGCGTCTGGACCATTATCAGCCTCTGGGCATTGGCTCGACCGCGCGCTGCGTGACACTCGATGAATCGGCAAAAAACAAATCCGCAAACCCGCACCGACCTGTTGCTGCTGGTGGCGTTCTGCGGATTCCTCTTCTTCTATGGTCTCGGCTTCTTCTATGGTCCAGGCGCCTTCGACTTGCTCGGCGCCGACGAACCACGCTATGCGCAAGTGGCGCGTGAAATGCTCGATCGCTCCGATTGGGTTACTCCTACGCTGCTCGGCAAGCCGTGGCTGGAGAAGCCAGTGCTGTATTACTGGCAGGCAATGCTGTCGTTCCGTGTGGCCGGTGTAAGCGACCAGGCTGCGCGCGTGCCTGCCGCCTTCGACGCGGCTCTCCTGATCGCGGCCATTTACTTTTTTCTGCGCCGCTTCCGCCCGGGCAGTGAACTGGACGGCGCCCTGATCACGGCGAGTTGCGCCGCCGTCGTTATTTTTGCCCACGCCGCCGCCACCGACATGCCGCTGGCCGCCTGCTTTTCTATCGCACTGCTCGCGTGGTACGCATGGTACGAAAGCCAGCGCCGCATCTATCTCGCCGCTTTTTATGTTTTTCTGGCGCTTGGAACCTTGGCCAAAGGCCCGGTTGCGCCCGCGCTCTCCGCTCTTATCATCGTTCTCTTCGCGGCTGTAAGGCGTGACCGGCGCGCCATCCCGCGCACCCTCTGGATTCCTGGGGTCGCTCTCTACCTCGGCGTCATGTTGCCCTGGTACGTTGCCGTCCAACTGCGCAATCCGGAATTTTTCCGGGTCTTCATTCTCGAACACAATCTTGCGCGCTTTTCGCGGGACGTCTATCACCACCGCCAGCCCTTCTGGTTCTACCTACCCGTGTTCTTGTTGGCCATGATGCCTTGGACGCTCGCGCTCATCGTCGCCGTCGCCGAGCGCGCTCGCTTGATTTGGTCGGAGCGCAAGAAAGCCTTCTCCAGCCCGGAGGATTCGTGGCCACTGTTTCTTCTTATCTGGATGCTGGCGCCCATTCTGTTTTTCAGCGCGTCCCAGTCGAAGTTGCCCGGCTACATCCTGCCCGCCGTGCCGGCCGGGGCGCTGCTGGTGGTCGAATATCTGGCTGCCCGCGGGGGTGTTAGACTCTTCCACACAGAGGGCGCTGAGGTCTCGCGGAGGTCGCGGGACGAGAGGAAGTTGCCGCCGCTGTTCGCCGCCGCTCACGGAATTCTCTGCGGACTGCTGGTGTTTGCCGCTCTCTCGGCAGCGTCCATCGCCATCCATCGCCACCTGCTGTGGGGAACCGGGACCTACATCGCCGCGGCGATCGGCGCTGGGTTTGCATTAGGCATTACCGGCGTGCTCCTCTCCCGCGCCGGACTCCGCCTGCTGAGCCGCGCCACCATGTTCGCCGTGGTCGTCAGCGTGGCCACGGTTATTCGTCTCGCTGCGCCCGTCATTGACGCCACCCAATCCGCGCGTCCCCTTGCCGAAGCCGTTCAAGCCTTTTCGCGCGAGCCGGTCCCCATCGCTCTCTACCATCTCAATCGCGTGCAGGAGTACGGACTTGAGTTTTATCTCAATCGTCCAGCGCGACCTTACGAAAGCGGAAATGTCCCGGCTGCGGCGCACGTGGTGGTTGCAGCACAAGGTACGCAGTCTCAAGTCGCGCAACTGGTTCCCGGACGCCGAGTATCATACTTAACCAGCGTCACCGCGCAGAAGGTGGACCTGTACTGGGTGGGAAAGTAAAGGCAGGGTTTCAAGGTTGCAAAGTTTCAAGGTTTCAAGAACTTGGCGCTTTTCTCTGAAACCTTGCAACCTTGAAACTTTGAAACCTGGGTTCATTCATGGAAATTCTCGATCTCCGACACTTCTCTTCCGCCGACCTTCGCCCGCTGCTGGAAGAAGAGATCGCCATGTGGGGGCGTCTGCTCTCGTGGGATTACGCCACTTCCGCCGAGATGATCCTGCGCTACATGGACGCCAAGATTCTCCCCGGCTACGCCGCTATCGAGCGCGGCAGCATCTTCGGCTACTCGTTTTTTGTCTACGAGCAGAGCAAGGGCGTGATTGGCGACCTTTTAATGTCCGCGACTCTGTCCGCGACGGAGCACGCAGTTTCGACCGTCACGAGGTCGAAGAACGCCTGCTTACCCATGTCATCGAAACCCTGCAGCAGTCGCCCGGCATTCATCGCGTGGAGGCGCAGTTGCTGATGCATCACACCGGAGAGGTTTCGCAGCCCTTCCTGCAACAGGGCTTCAGCCGGCACCCTCGCGTGTTCATGAATTTCGAGATTGACCAACACCCGCAGGCTTCGCTAAGGACTCTGCCGCCGCTTTCGCCGCAGTTTGAAATGTGTCCGTGGTCGGAGCAGGAATACCAGTCGGCCGCCGCCCTGATCACCGCCGCCTATCGTGGCCACGTCGATTCCGAGATCAACGATCAGTACCGCACTCTGACCGGCTCGCTGCGTTTTCTCAACAACATCGTGCGCTTCCCCGGGTGCGGAACTTTCGATCCCCAGGCCTCGTTTGTTGTACTCGATCGCCGTACGCGCACGCTGATCGGCCTCATCCTCTGCTCGCAGGTGCGCCCCGATGTCGGCCACATCACGCAGGTGTGCGTGCTGCCCGAATACCGCTCCGCCGGCCTCGGCGAAGCCATGCTGGCCGCCTCGACCAGGAATCTGCGCGGGCGGGGATTCCGGTTCATCTCGCTGACCGTCACCGAAGCCAACGACCGGGCCATTGCGCTCTATAAGCGCATCGGATTTGAATCCACTAGGGTGTTTGACGCTTTTGTTTGGGAGGGATAGAGGATAAGAGAAGCGGTGGGTACGCGGCGATTGGTACTCATAGCGAGTTCAGGGTTGCTGTGACCACAGGCAACTGCGGAACTGCGCTCGGCATGGAAGGACGAGGGCTTCCGTTCCCACGAGCGGCAAAGAAAAATACCTCCGCGTCGTCCTTCCCCGTGACGACGCAGAGGATTTATTTGGAAACCGGAGTCTCGATGCAGCATCGTCGCGAGCCACGGACCCTTTGCACCCAATTGGACGCAGGCACATCGCCGAGGGGCAAGCTCTGAATCCAATCCAAGTTGGCTTCCACCTCATAAAACGAAAACGCCCGCCAATTCCCTTCACGCCGGGGGAAAAAATCTAGGAGCCACCTGGCCAGTTCATAATGGACGGGGGGGAGTTGCCGTGACCAGCGCGGCTAAAGACCGCGTTCTTAGTAGAATCGAGGACTTACGGTAGCCTAAAGGCAATGCCCTGATACGAAGCGTCGTTTCTCAGCAAGCGGCAAAGCCGTGCCCTACCGAAAACGTCTAACCGATTGATGTCACGAGGTTTACCGCCGTAGGAGGTTCTTCGCGATAAACAACACATTGGCCGGGCGCTCCGCCAACCGCCGCATGAAATACGGATACCACTCGGTGCCGAACGGGATATAGACGCGCACCGCCCAGCCCTCTTTCACCAGGCTCTGCTGCAGGTCGCGCCGGATGCCGTGCAACATTTGGAATTCAAAAGCGTTGCGCGGGATGTTTTCACGCGTGGCAAAGGCTTTGGCTTCTCGAATAATGGCCTCGTCATGGGTCGCTAGCCCGTGATAGACGCCGCTCTTCATCAGGATCTTCATCAGTTTCACGTAACTGGCGTCAACCTCGGATTTCTTCTGGAAAGCTATGTCTTCTGGCTCCTTGTAGGCGCCTTTGCAGAGCCGTATGCGGATGCGCTCGGAGAGCAGCTTTTCCACGTCGGCCTCGGCGCGCCGCATATAGGACTGGATGACCGTTCCTACACTGTCCTCATTGCCCGGAATGCGGTGGAGCTCGTGCACGAAATCGAGCGTGCGCTGGGTGTAGGGCGATCCTTCCATATCCACGCGCACAAAATTCTTGGGAGACATGCTGGCTGCCTTGGCGACCAGTCCGCGGACGATTTCGTAGGCCATGTGTTCGTCCACGTCCAGACCCATGTGGGTCAGCTTGAGGCTGATGTTCGCGTTCAGTTTATTGGCGGCAATTTCGTCGAGCAGGTGGTGGTAGAGCTGAGCGCTGGCGCGGGCTTCGTCGGCGTTGGTGACGTTCTCGCCCAGATTGTCGATGGAGACGCCGGCGCCAATTTGATTCACGGCGGCGCCGGCGCGAATCGCGTCCTTAACCTCGGTGCCGGCGACGAAGCGGGCGGAAGTGCGCTGGCCAAAGCGGGAGCGTTCGGCAACCGCGCGCATGCGCCGGCTCTCCGACAGTGCAATGAACACTGCCCTCAGCATGGTGCACCGGATTTTCGCGGATTGGGACTGCCAGAGGCGTGCGTTGGCATTACAGTATTTTTTACCACAAATGAGGACGGGTTGCAGTGACCGGCCGCGGGTGACGGCGCAAGCAAGACGGGGCAAGCCCCGTCTCTACCGCTAACCATATTGACTAGTCATATGACTAGTCTGTATAATTAGCCGAGTCGTGGAGGTGGAGCTTGGCTTCCTGGCAAGTGCAAGACGCGAAAGCGCGGTTTAGTGAGTTCCTGAATGCGACCATCAAGAAGGGACCGCAGGTGGTTACTCGGCGCGGAGTTAAGACCGCAGTTCTGGTGCCGATCGAGGAATGGGAGAGGCTGCAAAAGGCTGCCCGGCCTAGCTTGAAGGAATGGTTGCTCGCTCCCGAGCCCCGCTGTGACGACCTCACCTATGAGAGAGGCAAGTTGCGCAGCCGTCCCGTGGTGGAGTTTGAGTGAATCAATACCTGCTCGATACCAACGTAATCTCCGAACTGCGAAAAACGCGCCCCCATGGAGCGGTGGTCGCCTGGCTCAGCGCCGCCGAAGAGACGGGTTTATTCGTTTCCGCCGTAACCCTGGGAGATCTGCAGGTGGGGATCGAGCAGACAAGACGGCAAGATCCCTCGAAAGCGAGCGAACTGGAGCACTGGGTTGATCGTGTGCCGGCAGTCTACCGGGTGCTCCCGATGGATACGGCCTGCTTTCGGGAATGGGGCCGCATTATGGATAGGAAGCCCCCTGAACTTCTGCAGGACGCCATGATTGCCGCGACGGCACGGGTCCACCGTCTGATTGTTGCGACCGGAAATGAACGAGACTTCAAGCAACTCGACGTCCGAACCTTCAACCCATTTAAGAATTAGTCACTGCATCGCGTGATGGCGCAGGCAAGACGGGGCAAGCCCCGTCTCTACACGGGTAGTGGGGTCACGCTAAGGCACCACTACCCTCTACACGAGGTGGAATCCAGCGACGCTAGCGCTCGTGTAGAATAACCGTTTGTATATGAACCTATCCGCCATCCAGCAAGCCTTGATCGAGCGCAACATTGGGGCCTGGCTTTTTTACGATCATCACCATCGCGACCCGATCGCTTATCGCGTTCTGGGGCTGCCGGATGGGTTGATGGTTACGCGGCGCTGGTACTACCTCATCCCGGCGAAGGGCGAGCCCATCAAACTGGTTCACAAGATCGAGTCGGGACACCTAGATACCTTGCCCGGTACCAAGAAACAGTACGCCGGATGGCAGGAACTGTTCGACGGCCTGAAGCAGATGCTGGCCCCGCACCGCGATGTGGCCATGCAGTTCTCGCCCAACAACTTTGTGTTTACCATTTCTATGGTGGATGCGGGAACGGCGGACATGATCCGGGGCCTCGGCAAGAATATTGTCAGCGCGGCCGACCTGATCGCGCTGTTTGAAGCGACCCTGACGGACGAGCAGATCCAGTCGCACTTCGCGGCGCGCGATGTGATTGACGCGGTCACCGCCGAGGCCTTCAAGGAAATTGGACGGCGGGTGCGCGGCGGCGGGACGCACGAGCACGAAATCCAGCAGTTTTTCATGGAAGCGTTTCGGCGCGAGAACATGGTGACCGACGATCCTCCGATTGTGGCCGTGAACGCCAACGCCGGCAACCCTCACTACGAGCCGAATGCAAGCCGGCCGGTCGCGATTCGCGAAGGCGACCTGGTTCTGCTGGACGTGTGGGCGAAGAAGAACACGCCGGGGGCGGTTTACTACGACATTACGTGGATGGGATTTGTGGGCAAGGCTCCGTCGGACCGGCAGCGCGAGGTTTTTAAGATTGTGAGCGAGGCCCGCGATATCGGAGTGAAGACCGTGCAGGATGCCGTCGCTCGCGCCCGGCCGATCGCGGGATGGGAAGTGGATCACGCGGTGCGCGGCCACATCCAGCAGGCGAAATACGGAGAGTACTTCATCCACCGCACCGGCCACTCGATTGCGACCGAGGTGCATGCGAATGGCGCCAACATGGACGATTTCGAAACCCGCGACGAGCGGCGCATTCTGCCCAATTCCTGTTTCTCGATCGAGCCCGGCATCTACCTGCCCGAATTCGGCGTGCGCTCGGAAGTGAATGTGCTGGTGCGACCGGGAAGCGCCGAAGTCACTGGTAAAATCCAACGAGAGATTGTGACCATCTGAATGGCCAAGCCGACAACGGATAAATCAACAAAAGTCAGTGAGCCGGAGTACCCGCTCACGACCATGGCGGTGGTCGCGCCGATCGTGGGCTGGCTGATTCCCGGCGGCGGACACATCCTGCTCAAACGCTATGTGCGCGGCGTTCTGCTGCTACTGTCGGTGGTCGCCATGTTCCTGATTGGCCTCGGCATGCAGGGGCGGATTTACAAGTACATGAACTTTTGGAAATATTGTATATTTTGATGAGAATTACCAGTATATGGTTATTAACTAAAGAGACGTAACTGGTATCTTTCAAAGGAAAAATAGGAATATGTGTTCTTGTGCTAAGAGTCAGATCTTATCTAAAATTTTATTATATGGTAAGAGAGAAGATGTTGCATTCTTACATTAAGAATTGGAGGACATCTTTTATTAGTGTAATTGTTGGAGTTAGCACAAGTAATTGTCTCTATTGGTAGAATGAGTTTTGTTGTAGAGAATTGGCTATGGGAATATTGTACATGAATTATTTTTGTTGATTTTAAAATTTATTATATAAGAATCTGTCTAAGTAGATTATCTTGGATAAGAAAGAAATAATTTAACTTCTTATCTAGAATTTAATTAAGGTGATATATGTCGAGATAGTTAACAAATATTTAGGAATTTTAGTATTAAATATTGGTAAAATAAATGGAATTCTTTATTATTAATTAAAAATATAAATGGTATTGCTTCAAATATAGGAAGATATAGACAGGATCTTCATGCATTTTAAATTTGATGAAGGAACTGTGGTGTAGGAGAGAATGGTAGATTTTTTGGAATGGATATATAGGAACCTTGGAAATGTCTCACACCTTAACATGGGTAACAGGTATGATTGGAAATTATACTTTATTATTTTTCTGGAATAAATCACACATCATGGGTTAACAGAATTAGTATTACCTTGATAGGATC
>CAWABC010000098.1:0-12003 GCA_963780105.1 uncultured Acidobacteriaceae bacterium | reverse complement strand
CGTATAGGCGAGGAAGGAGCATTGTCCGCTTCGTAGTCGTCACGGAGCTACTGAACTTGGCAGCTTGAAGTCAATGTCGGTGCGCCACTCGCCCTCGCCAAGCTCGATCATTTTCGCCTCTTCTCTAGTCGATACGCCGGGATAGTAGACACGCGACTTCCACTCTGGGCTGTCGTATTGCGCAAGCAGGCCTACGCCGACAAGATAACGACCAGGCTGCCGCCCTCCCACCTCGAAGTGCCCCCGTTCGTCCGCAACGACAGAGAATTGCGGACCAATCGGGAGACGGGAACGATAGCCACTTGCACGTACCTCGCTGACCTTCCGTTAGCGGTCGTAACTCGGCCTGAAAGCCTGCCATCTGTATGAAGTAGAAAATTGACATTGGTACAGTTACGCTTCCAAACGAATGTCTCTCCTTCTCGGGCCCCACAAACCTGGCTCCGTGTTTGCGGTCAAATAATAGGAACTTGGAGGCACCTCAAGCTCGTAGTGCCCGTTGTTATCTGTCAACGCACTATATTCAGCGCCGTCCGATACTCGCTTCGCGACAATCTTGCGGTTCGGAACGGGCACTGCCTTAAACGGCACCAACGGCCTGATTGAACGAGTGACATTTCCAGTGAAAATGCCTGAGTCCGTCAACCGTACTAGGTGCCGCAACGTGGCGATATCTTGTTGAGCCTCCGCTATTGGCTTACTCGGACCTCCAAATGACAGTATGAGCTCGTTCGTTTTGTGGTCGCGATTGAGATAGAAGAGCCACCTGTCACCAGCCCGAATTTCAGTATGAAGACACGCTTGGTCGGTAATCGCCGTCACTTCACCAGCCGGCTCGCCCCGGAAGACTTCTTCTGGAGCCAACTGCAGACGTTTGTCGCGGTCCGATATCTCGACCGCAGAGATCACAGTTCCTGTAAACACCCGCGCGTATTGTTCGATGCCGCAGCCCATTCCGAACGCCGAAATGCCACTATAAACACAGGCAAACTTCTTACCATGGTACTCACGCATTTCGGTGATAGCCGCAAAGAGGATTGGCACTACGCAGGTCGTGGCTAAGACGAATATACAAAGTCGCCATTTTCGCGGTGGCAACATAACAGCGGCCATTATAGCCCCGAGCGCGTTCTGGTTTCTGCTGGCGCCGCGGAGTGAGATTCAGCACTTGGACGGGCGGAAAATCGCCAACATGCCAGCAGCTTATTTCCCCTTCGCCAGAAATTTCTCGATGAAGCCCGTATCGAAGCTTCCCGGCGCGGAAATCCGGGTCGGCCATAATCCGCCGGTGCAGCGGGATCGTGGTGGGGATCCCTTCCACGATAAACATTTCCGAGGCGCGGCTCATGCGGGTGATCGCTTCGCTGCGGTCCTTGCCGCGCACGATCAGCTTGGCAATCAGCGAATCGTAGTATGGAGGAATCGGCCTTCGGCGTAGGCGGCCGTATCGACGCGCACTCCCGTCCCGCCCGGCAGGTGGAACGTGGTGATCTTGCCCGCCGAGGGCGTGAACGTCTCCGGATGCTCGGCGTTGATGCGGCACTCGATGGCGTGTCCGCGATGCACGATCGGGCCTTGCAAACGTCGGCCAGCTCTTCGCCCGCTGCGATCATGATCTGGCTCTTCACCAGGTCGACGCCGGTGACCATCTCCGTCACCGGATGCTCGACCTGGATGCGCGTGTTCATCTCCATGAAGTAGAGCTTGCCGGTCCTCGTCCATCAGGAACTCGACGTGCCGGCGTTGGTGTAGCCGACCTGGCTCGAGCGTCTGGCGAGGATCTCGCCGATTTGCGCTCGCGCAGTTCGGGCGTCACCGCACGCGAGGGCGATTCCTCGATCAGCTTCTGATGGCGCCGCTGAATCGTGCACTCGCGCTCGCCCAGGTGACCACGTTGCCGTGCTGGTCGCCCAGCACCTGGAACTCGATGTGGCGCGGGTGCTCGACAGTACTTCTCCAGGTAGAGGTCGCCGTTGCCGAAGGCCGCCGACGCCTCGGCTTGCGCCTGCCGGCTAGTAGACCGGGCAATTCGTCTTCGTTGCGCACGATCCGCATGCCGCGCCCGCCGCCGCCCGCCGTGGCCTTGATCATGACCGGAAAGCCGATCTGCCGCGCCCACTCGCGCGCTTCCTCCATCTCGAGGCGACCACGCCGTCCGAGCCGGGCAGGATCGGGCACGCCGTGCTGCTTCATGGCGGCGCGGGCTTTTTCTTTTTCGCCCATCAGCCGGATCACATCCGGGGTCGGGCCCGATGAACTTGATGTGGCAGGCCTCGCAGACCTCGGCGAAGTTGGCGTTTTCCGACAGCAGGCCATAGCCGGGGTGGATGGCGTCGACGTTGGTGATCTCGGCCGCGCTGATCACGGCGGGAATGTTGAGGTAGCTCTGCGCCAGTTGCGGCGGGCCCGATGCAGATCGCTTCGTCGGCAAAGCGCACGTGCAGCGAATTCCGGTCCGCCTCGCTGTAGACCGCCACCGTGCGGATGCCCAGTTCCTTGCATGCGCAAATGACGCGCAGCGCAATCTCGCCGCGATTCGCTACCAGAATCTTCTTGAACATGATGTGAAAGCTCTCAGCCGTCAGCCGTCAGCTCTCAGCTCTCAGTAAGATCTCGCGACTGCCACAGCACTTGATTTTACTGAGAGCTGATAGCTGAGAGCTGAGAGCTTATTTTGCCGGCCGGAGGGCGAACAGTTCCTGGCCGTACTCGATGGGCTGGCCGTTGGCGACGAGCTTCTTGACCAACTCTCCCGCCACGTCGCATTCGATTTCGTTCATCAGCTTCATGGCTTCGACAATGCACAGAACCTGGCCCACTTCCAGCGCGTCGCCGACTTTGACAAAGGGCGGCGCGCCGGGCGAAGGCGCTTCGTAAAAAGTGCCCACGATCGGCGACCGTACGATGTGCAGATCTTCTTCCGGCTCAGAGACTGGCGCAGCCGCCGCAGTGAGATTGACCTTGGCAGGCACGGAAGCGGGAACGTGGGCGCCTGCGTCTACCGGCGCCGGATGAACCGCGATATACCGCGAATCCGGCAATGGCATGGGCGCTGGTTCGGCGGCGCGCTTGATCTTCACTTTGACATCGCCGCGCTCCAACTCAAATTCGGCAATGTCCTTTTCGATTAAGAACTCGATGAGTTCCTTCAGCTCTTTTTGATTCATGGATAAGGGCGGGTCCGTTTTGGTCTTGTTATGTTGTTCCGTCTATAGAGAGGGGGCTCGCCCCGTCTCACTCCGCGGAAGGAGACGCGGCAAGCCGCGTCTCTACGGTAAATCAGACTTGCTAAATAGCAACCAATTCTTTGTCGGTGGGCGTCAGCACTTCGCAGCCCGAAGAGGTCACCACCACCACATCTTCGATCCGCACGCCCCACTTCCCAGCAACGTAGGCCCCGGGCTCAATCGTAACCACCATTCCCGGCTCCAGTATCTGGGTTTGCCCCGCCGCCAACTTGGGCAACTCGTGAATCTCTAATCCTAAACCATGCCCGGTCGAATGGGTGAAGTAGCGGGCGAGTTTCCGCTTCTGGAGCACACGGCGCGCGGCGCCATCGACTTCGGTGGCAGTCACGCCCGGACGAACCGCCGCGATGGCGGTCTGCTGCGCTTCCAGCACCGCCTCGTACAGCCCTCGAGCTTCCTGCGAAGGTCGTCCGACGTGCACCGTACGCGTGCGATCCGAACAATAACCGGCGAGTATAACACCAAAATCGCAGACCACGAACCCCCGGCGGGGAATGCGCGCGTCCGAGGCCCGGCCGTGCACGATCGCCGAGCGAGTTCCGGAAGCCAGTATCGTCGGGAACGACATTCCTTCGGCCCCGGCGCAACGGGCCTCGTATTCCATGGCGGCGGCGACTTCGACCTCCCTCACGCCCGGCCATATCTTCTTTCGTCCGATCTGAAACAGGCTGGCGCCCAGTTCCACCGCTTGCCGAATGCGCTGGATCTCGGCAGCGTCTTTCACCATGCGCGCGCGCTCGACCAAGGGTGGCGCGGGGCGCAGGCGCGCCTTCCCTTTCAGCGCCGACGCCAACCAGTCGCGCATGGCGGCGGCAATCGCCTCCGCTTCGATACCGAGCGATACTGGGGTCGAAGACGATGGCGTCGAACTTCTGCGCTGCCCGGCCAGCCACTCTGCAGCCGCCACCAGCGGAGACTTCCGCGCGATGACAATTTTCACCTGCCTGAGGTTTGCACCCTTGAGTTCTGCTCTTGCCTGGGTGCGGTAGCGGCCGTCAGTAAAGAGAATGGCGCCATGGTCGCCGACCAACAAAGCAGCCGCACTGCCAGTAAAGCTGCACAGATAGCGGATATTCGGAAGGTGCGTCACCAGCAGCGAGTCCAGATCATTCTCTTCGATCCCAGATCGAAGTCGACGCAAGCGGCCAGCGTGATCCATAGCAGGAGTGTAGCAGGACGGCGGCTGCGAGCTTCGATCTGCGAGTTACGAGTTCATAGCTTCAAGCTCGAAGCCAGCAGCTCGTAGACTCGCCGCAAAAGCGAAGCCGCCGGGCTCTCGGCAGGTTCTCCGAGAAAGCCGGCGGCTTGGGCTGTCGAAACCAGCTCCTAGGTCTGAACAATGCGTGGAGTGATGAAGAAAATCAGCTCCTGGTTTGTACTGATTACGGTGCGGCGCTTGAACAGGTTGCCAAGGTACGGGATATCGCCGAGCAAAGGCACCTGCTCCACGTTCAGCGTATTCTGCGTCTGGATCACGCCGCCAATCACCACCGTGCCGCCGTCGGTGATCAGCACTTGCGTGGTCGCCTGTTGCGTGATCAGGGCCGGGTTGTTGTTACTGTCTTCGTGGCTGTAGTCAGGCAAGGTGTTTTCCACATCCACGTTGAGGAAGATGGTTCCTTCCGACGTGATCTGCGGAGTCACCGTCAGCCGCAGGAACGCATCCACGTAAGTCGTGGTCGGCGGAGTCCCGATCGAGGCTGAAGTCATGATCGGTATCTTGACGCCTTGTTTCACCACGGCCTGAATGTTGTTCTGAGTGACCACCCGCGGCCGGGAAAGAACTTTCAGCAAACCGCGCGACTCGGCCATGGTAAGGTAAAAGTCGATCCGCATGTTGTTGGTGGCGTTCACCAACTCCAGACCGCTGGTCGCCGAGGTTGCGCCTAGGTTCGAGAACAACGGAATCTGAGTCCCGGTCGAGGGTTTGCCGACGACGGGGTACAACGGATTTCCAACGTAAGGACCAACGACGATCGGCGACAGCGCACCGGTTCCACCGCCTCCAATGCCGCCAAGGCCGGTGGTGCCGTTGCCCCAGCCCAGACCGAGCTGCGTGCCGATGTCACGTGCGAAACTGCGAGTGGCCGCCACCACGCGCGCTTCAATTTCAACTTCCTGGGTCTTGCGGTCCATCTGCTGGATGAGGCGGTCCATCTGCGGCAGAACCCCCGGAATGTCGGAGACGATGAGCGCGTTCGTGCGTTCGTCGGCTACGATGTCGCCACGCTGACTGAGGAACTTCTTCAGCGGCATTAACAGGTCCTTGGCGTGCGCGTAGCTGAGAAAGCGGGTGATGGTGACTTTGTCGACCGCCATCGCCTCGGCTTCGACTTGCTGGCGCCGGTCTGTGGCTTCCTTTTTCAACGTTTCCACGGTCGCCACGCGCAGTACATTGCCGTCCAGTTGGCGCGACAGATCGTTGTTCTTGAGAACGATGTCGAGCGCCTGATCCCACGGCACGTCGTCGAGCACGATGGTCAGGGTGCCGTGGACTTGGGGATCGAGCACGACATTCAGGCCGCTGATTTCGTGAATCAGGCGGAAGAAATCTTTTAGATCTACATCCTTAAGGTTGACCGAGATCGGCTCGCCGGTGTACTTGGCGCCTTTTTCCGCCGGCTTCTGTTGCAGCTGGGTCTTTTGCTCCGCCGCCAGGTTCACCGCGGGCTGGATGGCTGTCGTGTTGGCCGCTGCTTGCCCCATGGCAGCATTGGCATTGCTCGCAACCAGTTCCGCCGCCGTCTTGTCGGCAAAGCGGCCCGCCGCTTCCTGGGCCTTCGCAGCCGGCTGGTCGGCTGGGCCGTCCTTCACCGAATACTTGGGCTCGACAAAGGCAAATTCCGCCGGTTTCTCCAGGTTCCCGGCCGCGGCCGGAGCGGACGCAACCGCCGTCGCGGGAACCGCCGTAGCCGGCGCCGCAACCACCGGAGCCGAGACAAGCTTCGGCGCCGCGTTCACGGCCACCGATTTTGCCGCCGCCGGTTGGCCATGGGCCAGCACGCTGTCTCGATTCGCGATCTTGAGAATGAAGCCGCCGTCGGGCGCCGCCACCAGTTCATGCTGGCGGCTGCCGGCAAGATCGTTGCCCGCGAGATCGACCACCACGCGGGTGTTGGGCGGAACTTGTCCGTCCATTCCGACGCGGACGTCTTTCACGCCCTCTCGGCCAACGCTGATGCGGCTCTCGGCCGTCGCCATCACGGTGTTGGGAAAGTCGACGACGATGCGTGCCGGAGAATCGAGCGTCGTCACTTTGGGCGCCAGTGTGCCCGTCGCTTTGAACTCGACCCGCAATCCGTCCTGGCTGTCGGCGACCTCGAGCCTCTGCAATCGAGCGCTCGCGGCCACTCCCTTGCCCGTCGTGTCAGCCGCAGCGGCGATCAGCACGAACGCCAGCAGCGGAACCATGAGACCCAGCAGTTGCTTTCGCATTTCCCTATCTCCCCATGCGAGGCGTTTTCGCCTCCATGTGTTTCCTTAAACGCATTTCTTCGAAGTCTTTTCTCTCCGTGCTTACACTGCCGGAGTCGTTATCTTCTTCACTACTTCCCGCGTAAACGTCTTGCCCAACCGGTCTTGCACGGTTTCCTGGAAAACAATGGAGTCGCCCGTGATCTTCACCACGTATCCGTTGAACACGGGATCGTTTTCCCGCAAAAAATACGCTTTGTTCAGACTGTTACTGACCACCGCGATGAAACCACCTTCCGAATGCACCACGCCACGCAGGTTGATCGCGCCGATTTCCAGACACTTCTTGCCCGTGCTGCAACCCGAACCTCCAGTGTGGCTCACCACGGGGCTGACGAATGGATCCCGCCTCCCGTTCGCGGCGTACTTGCCGTCCGGGGCAACCGGTTGTTCGCTCGGTGCGTTCTCGCCGGCGCCGTTTCCCGCAGCGCCGTTGACGGCTGCCTCAACGGCCGCTGGCGCATCGCTCTGAGGAGTCGCGACCGTTGGGTTCGGCACGGTGACCGCGACTGCCCCAACCCCTCGATGGTGCTCCCTTCTTTTCGCAACCCTGGAACTCGCAGCCGGCTGCACTGCAATAGACCTCGCCGGCGCCACTACCGCCACCTTGCTCGGCGCGGCCGCTGCCTTGGCACTCGCTGCCGGCTTGGCACTCGCTGCGGCGCGAGCGGTCGGGCGAATGGCCACCTTGGAACTCTGGGCCGAGGCCAAACCCGCAGCCAGTAGCGAAACCAGAATTGTCGTCGTAATCGTGATTGCCGGCTTCATCTTCATTCTGTCCCTCCTACTTCTTCACCGGTGATCCGGGCTTGCTGGCCGGAGCTGCCGCCGGATCCAGGTCATGACTGAAATATGTGGTCGTCAGACAGGTCGCCACCACCGTCTCACTGGGCGCGTACTGGTAGGTATGCTTCGTCTTGGCATCGCCCGGCTTGCTGGTCGAAGCAACCAGCAGGTTCGAAACATTGACGATGCGCTCCACTTTTCCCAAGCGGTCGAAGAATCCCAGCATCGAGTAGTACGGACCGTCGAACTCGACTTCGAACGGCACTTCGGTGTAGAACTCTTTGGCGACGTACGGACGCGAGGTATAGCGGCGGATTTCGATTCCCGACTTGCGCGCTTCTCCGCTCACCAGCCGCATGAAATTGTCCACTTCCTTTTCATCGGGCACGATGCGCCGCTCGATATCCAACTGCTGCTTCAAGTTGGCGAGATCGCGCTCGACATTGGCCAGTTTCGGCCGGTAGGCTTCGAGCTCCGCGTTCTCGCGCCGTTTGGCCTGCAGCTTGATCTGTGCCGCCGCATTTTGATCGCGCTGCGACTTGAACACCGTGTAGTAGAGGGCGCCCGTACCCACCACCGCCGTCAGCACCAGAGCCCCCAACAGCTTCGCACCCGATAATTCGCCAAGATTCATAGTCGGTTCCGCCTTTACGACTTCGCCTTTTCGCAGGTCAGCGTGAACTGGAACGCCTGCATGTCCTTTACCGCAGAGTCCTGAGAAGTTTCCTTGATTTCGATATTGCGGAAGAAACCTGTCTTCTGCAGGTTGGAAATCAGGTTGGCCACCGCATCGCTCGACAGCGCCATCCCGTCAATGGCAACGCTCGCACCCTGGTCCTGCATGCTGCTCAACCAGACCGCCTCGGTGCTGTTGACCGTATCGCCGATCATGGACAGCAGACCGACCGGGCCGGTTTGGTTGGAGCGCAACTGGTCGATCACATCCACCCGCCGCTTGTAAAACTCGGCTTGCCTCTGCCGCTCCAGGTACTTCACCTTGATGTCGGCCAGTTCACGATTTTTCTGCTCCGCCACCCGGGCTTGCATCTCGATCGATTTCTTTTCCCGGTCGAGCTGGTACCAGTACCCGGCGTTGATGGCGCCCGCGATCAGCAGCACGGCCGCTACCTGGACCACGGGCCCGCCCAGATTGCCCAAATCGAAACTCGGCATGCTGAAGGCAGGACCTTTCTTGCCTTTTGCTTTCGGAGAGCCCAGCAGATTGATTCGGATCATAGCTTTTCAAAGCTCCTCAGGGCCAAACCCACGGCCACTGCCAACTGGCCGGCGTTCTGTTCGACCATTTCCGCCCCGGCGCCTTCCGCCGGAGCCAGCACTTTCTGGAACGGGTTAAACAACTCGACCGGCATCGAGAACTCCTGGCGCAGCGCTTCCACCAGGCCGGGAACCTTGGCCGAACCGCCGGCCAAATAAATCTTTTCGATGTGCTCGCCCGCGGCGCTGGCGCGGAAGAAGTCGAAGGTCTTCTGAATTTCCAGCACGATGATTTCCGTCACCTGCTGCAGAATCGGCGTCTTCGCGTCGTCGTGCACCGTGCCCACCTTGCGCCCCAGCTTGAGCGATTCCGCATCGTCGAAGCTCAGATCCAATTCCTTCTGCAGCGAGTCGGTGTACTGATGTCCACCCACCGAAACGTCGCGCGGGAACAGCGGCGTCGTACCCTTGACGATGTTGATGTTCATCACGCTCGCGCCCAGGTTGAGCAGCGCAACCACCTGCGTCGGGGCGGGCTCGTAGTTGTACTCGTAGCAGTTCTGCAGCGCCAGGGCATCGATGTCCACAATCGCCGGAGTCTTGCCCGCCATCGAGAGTACGTTGGTGTAGTTCAGAATCTTGTCTTTCTTCACCGCCACCAACAGCACGTCCATCTGCGGGCTGGTCGCGTCGTCGGAAAGAATCTGGTAGTCGAGGTTCACATCCGCCAGGTCGAACGGAATGTGCTGCGCCGCTTCCTTTTGGATGGTCTCGGCCAGTTCCTGATCGCTCATCGAGGGCAGCGAGATTTTCTTCACGATCACCGAGTGCCCGCTCACTGCCGTCGCTACCGACTTCGACTTGATCTGGGTGTCGGCGAACAGCTTGGAGATGGCGCTCGATACCGTGCCCGAGTCCACGATCATGGAATCGACCACGATGTCGGGCGCGATCGGCTCCAGGCCAATGTGCGCCACTTCGATTCCCGCGCGTGTCTTCCTGAGTTCGACGGCCTTGATGCTCGAGGACCCCACATCCAGACCTACTATCGTTTTCGATCCCATTCCAAACATGTGCCCGCCCTTCTCTTGCCGCAGTTCGTCCGTTCGTCTACGGAGTTCCGGCAGCCTTCACCGCTGCCTTGATTTTCCTTTTGCTCTGCGGTTCGGTTGCCATCGACTTCTCTTCCATCCACTGATCCAGCTTCGATTTCTTGAAGCGCCAGCGATTGCCCAACTTGAACGCCGGAATCTGCTGTTCGTTCACGTACTTGTACAAAGTGTCCGGACTCACTCCCAGGTACTGCGAAGCTTGGCGAATGTTCATCACTTCTCGCGAGTCGCCCATAACTTTTTCCGTCTCCCGCAACTCCCAGCCCCGCTTTTTTCTTCCCGGCACACTCAGCAAATCGGAAGAACCAAGTCCGCGATCCAAATGCGTTCGCGTGTGTTTTGGTGTGCTGAGCATATCTCAACCGGAAGCGCGGGCCTCTCCACGCCAATCTCCCGGTTTTGTTGGGTTTTATGGGGTTTTTCTGGATTCGCCAAAAAGTGGACTTGCACTCAATCTCTACAGATTGCGATCATTGATACTCGTACCACAACAGATAGTAGCTTCCGCACAAATCGGGCATCGGTCACTCGAATCGCGGTAACTAAGGTACTAGAGACGGTACGGAAGTACTGGAACGGGTGCGCAACCCATTGAAAACACCGCGAGTCACTCCCGCTGCTCCGTTGCAATTTCAGCGCTCAATTCGTTCGCTTCCGGATCGATTTGCCCATTCCCAAAAACCCGCGCACACTAGCAGTTTGCTGAAAAAGGTATGGTTTGTATCAGGGCACCGCTTTAGCGGTGTCGTAACTGGTCCGCATTTACTGCCCCTCTTGAGGCCGCCCAACGTGGGTTTGCAGCAAACTGTTTAGGCGCTGGATTTTCATCGCTCGTGAACTAAAAAACAATCCGTGCGCCGACTCGCAGAATCAATAACAGGAACCAATTTCTCCTTCGAGGTGGTCGCATGCAACTTAAGCCCTTCCTGCTCGATGCCTGGCTCGACCAGTACGAACACGACATAGAATTCAACCTCGCTGCGAGCACCGGACCGACCTGGACCGTAAACGACATCCTCGCCCTCGCCGACGACGAAACGCGCCACCGTTTCCTGAACCACAAACTGGTCTACGGCCGCCCCGCCGGCGCCGACAGTCTGCGTGAGGCGATTGCTGAAATGCAGCGTGTCCCGGTAGAGGCCGTCCAAATCGTGACCGGCGCCTCCGAGGCGCTCGTTGCCTTGATGTGGCTGGCCGCCGAACCTGGCGCGAACGTAATCATCCCGCTGCCAGGATTCACTACTTTCTCGGCGCTCCCGGAATCTCTTGGCCTGGAAACCCGCTTCTATCGCGTGCGCCGCGAGAACGGCTTCCGCATCGACCCCGACGAGATCAAGCGGCTCGCCGACTCCAAGACCAAGCTCATCCTGGTCAACAGCCCGCACAATCCCACGGGCGCGACCATCAGCGACGCCGAAATGGAAGCCCTGCACGACTTCACCGCCGAGCGCGGAATCCAGCTGGTGAGTGACGAGGTCTACCATCCCATCTACCACGGAAGGCAAACGAAATCGGCGGCGCGCTTGCCGCACGCCACCGTTATCTCTGACCTGTCGAAGGCATTTTCGATTGCCGGCGTGCGCACGGGATGGATGATCGAGCACGACGCCCGGCGCCGCCAGCAATACTGGACCGCGCGCGCCTACTTCTCGATCTGCAACACCACCACCGGAGAAATTCTTTCGGAAATCGCAATCCGCAAACGTGACGTCGTGCTCGGCAAGACCCAGGAAGCCGCCACCCGAAACCTCAAACTCCTCGAGCGCTTCATGGCGGACCATCGCGACGTACTCGGCTGGATTCCGCCGCAGGGCGGCATGACCGCGTTCCCCTGGCCGGTGAGCGGAGAGCAGCTGAACCAGGAAAATGCCCGCCCGTTCTGCCAGGCCGCCACCGAGCGTGGAATCCTGCTGGCTCCGGGCGATTGCTTCGATGCGCCCTCGCATTTCCGCCTGGGCTTTGCCGCCGCCGGAGACAATTTCTCCAAGGCGCTCGACCGCTTCGGAGCATTCGTAAAGAGCTGGTCGGCCAAGATGGTCACAGTATGACGGTCACAGCATGACCAGAACTTACTGCGACGCGATCAACAGTACTTAATTGTTCTCATTCCGGCGCCGAGCGAAGCGGAGGTGGAGGAATCTGCTTCTCGGCTTGTGCCTGCAAGCGGC
>CAWABC010000097.1:0-35153 GCA_963780105.1 uncultured Acidobacteriaceae bacterium | reverse complement strand
CCAAATTCGCCAGCATTTTGATACTGGTGCAGTCGTAGTCGAACCTCCCGGCTCTGTTACGAACGAGTACGGCGTGCCTCCCGGTGTCGTCGCATAGGTGGTCACGCTGCTGCCTGCCTGAGCGCCAGCGGAGACCGACGGCGTGTTGACCGTAGAACCGATCGTGGGCACGAGAGATGGTGGTGTCGAGGGAGCAGAAGGATTCGGGTTCGAGCTGCCAGGGGAGAATGGCACATTTGTGCCTCCGCCTGAAGGAATGTCTCCATCGCCGCCATTGGCCGAGCTACCGGGAGGATAGATCGATGCCGTGCTGCCGGTGACATCGCTCGAGATCGGAGATCCCGCCGCTCTCGGTTGCGGCGCTGTTCGTGACCGGAAGCCGCAGCTTGGCCAGGCCGAAGTCCAGAATCTTCAGGCGTCCGTCGCTCGTTACCCGCAAGTTGCCGGGCTTCAGGTCACGATGAACGACCCCCTGGTCATGGGCGGCGGCCAAGCCATCGGCGAGTTGCACTCCCAGACGGAGGACTTCCTTCTCCGGGAGCGGTGCTGCAGCTACCTTCTCACTGAGTGTGATTCCGGGGATGTACTCCATCACCAAGAAATCTATCCCCTGCTGCGTGTCGAAGTCGTGAATGGTGGCGATGTTGGGATGGTTGAGCGCGGAGAGCGCCAGGGCCTCTCTGCGGAAATGTTTGCGTGCGGATGCGTCGGTGAGCGTACCCGAAGGAAGAACCTTGATGGCGACGTCGCGGGCGAGGTGCTCGTCGTGGGCGCGATAGACTTCGCCCATGCCGCCAGCGCCGATCTTTTCGGCGATGCGGTAGTGTCCCAGTTCCCTGCCGACGAGGAAGTACTGGTTTGACGCACGGCTGGCCATCGGGAAGAAGCTCCCTCCCCTCAACTCAGCCAGCTATTCTAGGCTGTTGGCATAAAGGAATCGATAAGAAACTGTATCCGGGCTTCCGGCAAGGGGTGTGCCGTAACATCGCCGTTACACTCCCTGACGTGTCAATGAGCGCTAACGTCTTGTTAGCGTCAGTTAGCATATATTCGTCTGCTTTGGCGTGTTGCAGTAGATACAACTGAATGACAGCACATCGACTCGTAGCTTCGGTCACTGAAATGTACCCATCAGCGACCTTAGTCTTTTCCGTGGGCGTCGCATCGCCCAGGGTCCATTTCCTCGCCAGAACAGTTTCGCCTCCGAATCTACCCTGAATGAGTGCCGCGCTCGAAAATACTCGAACGTTGTACCATGGGACGATTCGTAACCAATGCAGTAGCGGAGGAACACTATGAAACGAGTTTTGTTAAGAGTGAAACGCCTCTTGATTCTTGTTGTAGTGGTCTTGGCGGCGGTCAATGCCTTATCGGCACAAAACGCTCCCCCGCCCCAGGTTCAGCCCCGCCCGGCCGACCCGGCGACCGTCCCGCCACCCGCTGCTGATCGGAGAATTGCGCTCGAAGTACAGGTGATCGACCAGTCTGGCGCTCCCATTCGTGGTCTGCAGAAGGAGGACTTCACCCTTCTCGACGATAAGCAACCGCAAAGCATTCTTTTTTTTCATGCTTTCGATAGCGAAGCCACGCCCAACAGCCCTCTCGCTCAAGTTATTCTGGTCGTCGACGCGGTCAACACTTCCGTTTACGCCAATTCGTCGGAACGAAGCCAGGTCAGAGGATTTCTGCTCCAGAGCGGCGACAAGCCGCTGCCCTGGCCGGTTTCGCTCGTCCTCTTTTCCCCGCAGGGACCGAAGATGCAGGATGTTCCTTCTCGCGATGGCAACGCGCTGGCCGCGCTCTACGATCAGTACCAGACCGGATTGCGCTCTACTAGCTTGACCAATGCCGGCTACTGGGGAGCGTTTGAGCGTTTTAATATGTCGCTCAAAGGGCTCGGCTTGGTCGTAGAGCACGAGAAAACGCAGCCAGGCAGAAAACTCGTCATTTGGCTCAGTTCGGGATGGCCCATCCTCGAAGGGGCGGACAATAGTTATACCTACAAGGATGCGCTGGGGTTCTTCGATTCCATCACGTCGTTTTCGACACAGATGAGGCAAGCCCGTATCACTCTTTATAGTGTCGATCCGGTCGGCGTGCGCAACGCAGGGACAAGCCGGAATTCCTACTATCAGGCCTTTTTGAAAGGTGTAACCGTGGCGAAAAAATCGTCGCCGGCCAATCTGGCCTTGCAGGTACTTGCGGTGCAAACCGGCGGGCGGGTCTTCGCTTCGTCGAACGACCTCGCAGCCGCAATCGGAGAGTGTGTCGCGGATGCCCGCTCTTTTTATGTCGTGTCCTTTAACGCCGCCAAGGCCGACCAGGCAAATGAATACCACGCCCTAGAGGTCAAGGTCGATAAGCCGGGCTCCACCGCTCGCACCCGAACCGGCTACTATGCCCAGCCCTAGGCCGCAGCTCTTTCTTTTTCGGCGAAGCCGGTGGGCAACTGGGCGTTGACGTAATATCGCGATTACGCTCATTGATCGTGGCTGAAGCTGTGCCCCTGCAAAACAAAGTCACCAAACCCGGCAGTTATGGCGTAATGCGCCACTCAAAATCAGCGTCGCGAAGCGGCCGCGACTTCTGCCGGCTCCGGTTCCAGCTTGGCGGTGAAGTGGCGCAGGAATGGGGCCTCGTAGGTTAGTTTCATGCCATGAATCTGCTCGCGCTTTTTCCAGACTTCGAGGATGACTTCCACCACGTAATCGATGTGGCTCTGGGTGTAGACGCGGCGGGGAATGGCGAGACGTACGAGATCCATTTTTGCGGCGGCTCCGAACATCAAGGTGCCGATCTCTACCGAGCGGATGCCGCCTTCGAGATAGAGTTCATTGGCCAGCGCGACGGCGGGAAAGCGATCGGGCGGGATGTGGGGCAGAAAGGCGCGGGCGTCAATGTAGATAGCGTGGCCGCCGGGCGGCTGCACGATGGGCACGCCCTCGGCGGCTATGTGGTTGCCTAAATATGCGGTGGAGGCTATGCGGTATTCGAGGTAGTCCTGGTGCAAGGCTTCCTGCACTCCTACGGCGATGGCTTCGAGGTCGCGGCCGGCCAGGCCTCCGTAGGTGGGATAACCTTCGGTTAGAATCAGCAGGTTTTTCTCCTGCTGGGCGAGTAGATCGTCGTTGGTGCAGAGAAATCCGCCTATGTTTGCCATGCCGTCTTTCTTGGCGGACATGGTGCAACCGTCGCCGTAGCTGAACATTTCCTGGGCGATCTCTTTTGGCGATTTCTGTGCGTAGGCTTGTTCGCGGATCTTGATGAAATAGGAGTTCTCGGCGAAGCGGCAGGCGTCGAAGTAGAGCGGGATGCGATGTTTGCGGCAAACGGCGCTCACGGCTTTGACGTTCTCCATCGAGACAGGCTGGCCGCCGCCGGAGTTGTTGGTCACGGTCAGCATGACCAAGGGCACGCGCTGACGGCCGGCGTTTTGAATCAGGGTCTCTAGCGCAGCCACGTCCATGTTGCCTTTGAAGGGATGCTTCAGACTGGGCTGGCGGCCCTCGGCGATGACCAGATCCACTGCCTCGGCGCCGACGAACTCGACGTTCGCTCGGGTGGTGTCGAAGTGCGTGTTGTTGGGGACTACATCGCCTTTCTTGCACATCACGCTGAAGAGGATGCGCTCGGCGGCTCGGCCCTGGTGGGTGGGGATGACGTGCTTGTAGCCGAAAATATCCTGCACCGACGAGCGGAACTGCTCGAAGCTGCGGCTGCCGGCATAACTCTCATCGCCTTCCATCATGGCCGCCCACTGGTGGGTGGACATGGCTCCGGTGCCGGAATCGGTGAGCAGGTCGATGAGGACGTCGTCGGCGGGCAGCAGAAAAAGGTTGTAGAAGGCGGCGCGGAGAAGTTGCTCGCGCTGGGGACGGGTGGTCCAGTGAATCGGTTCGACGCTCTTGATGCGGAAGGGCTCGATGATTGTACGGGGCATGGTGGATTCTCCTTCTTACGACACACCGTTTGGATGCCGGATGTCAATGGCCGGGATCACCGGGAAGCAGGGCCTGAGATTGACAATGTATCTAAGGAAAAAACGGGCAGGGCCCTCAGGGGCTAAAGCCAGGCCCGAATCTCGGCCTGTTATCGCAACGCTAAAGCGTTGCGCCACCCAAACTCTATGGCACACGCACCGACTCCCGGCGCTCGGCGGGGATGTATTTGACGGCGGCGGTGCGATCTAGCTTGTCCCAGGCGAAGGGGCGGCCTTGGATGGCGCGCGTCAGGGTGCGGAAGAGGACAATGGAAAAGACCTGGCGATAGGCAAAGCGCTGCAACCAGACCTGGCTTAGCAGCCAGGCGTCTTCGCGGGCTTCGGGTTGGCGACGCTCCAGGGCGAAGGCGAGCGCCGAGGCTAGGAAATCGATCACCAGGAAGGCAACGAAAAAAATCAGCAGGCGCTGGAAGCTGGCGGGATCGGTAGTGTCAGGATGAAAGTGTTTTTGGAGGAAATACCAGATCACGCCAACGGCAAACATCAGGTCAATAAAGGGCGAGACCAGCGGAAGCAGAATCTGGAAGATAAGGATGTTGGGGAGCGCGACGAAACCTAAAGCGCCTTTGCGCGCGAAAACGGCGCGGTGCTTGAAGACGGCCTGCAAGATTCCGAACGACCAGCGGAAGCGCTGGCGCATCAGCGCATTGGCGCTGGTCGGAGCCTCGGTGAAGGCGAGGGCCCGGTCTTCGTATTCCACGCGATAGCCGTTGCGCAAGAGCGCCATGGTTAAATCGGCGTCTTCGGCCACGGTATCCACATGGTAGCCGCCGGCTTCGCTGACCGGAGCTACGCGCCAGGCTCCAATCGCGCCGGGGACAACGCTTACCGCGCCCATGGTATTGAGGGCGCGCCGCTCGAAATTCTGGCTGGTGATGTATTCGAGGGCCTGCCAGCGGGTCCAGAGATTTACGCGGTTGCCGACTTTGGCGTTGCCGGCCACGGCTGCAACTTTCGGATTGATGAAGTGCGGCACCAGGCGGGCGATGGCATCGGGAGCGATGATGGTATCGGCGTCGATGCCGACAAAGAGTTCGGCATCGCCGATGTGCTGCAGTCCAAAGTTCAACGCCTCCGCCTTGCCGCCGTTAGGCCTGGTAAGAATCAATACTCTGCCAGCGGCTGCTTCGGCGGCAAAGGCGCGGCGGGCGATTTCGAGAGTACGATCCTTGGAACCGTCGTCGATGACGATCACGTGCAGGTTGGGATAGTCGGAGTCGAGCGCGCCCTGGATGGTGCGTTCGATGACCTTCTCCTCGTTATAGGCGGGAATGAGGACCGCTACCCGGGGCCGGTAGGCGGCGATCTGCGCGGGTGTTCCATAGACATGGGAGCGGAGACGGTCAAAGATGGCGAGCACGCCGACCGAAACCAGGCGGCCGGTCATCAGGATGTCACCGAGGAAGAAGATGAGGGTGATGCCCAGCATGGTGGCGCTGAACAGGCCGAAGCTGATCCAATTCAGCCGGGCGGACCAATACTCGTTGGCCGGAAGCGGCGGCATGACATCGGCCTTGGTTTTGCCCATCAACTGGTAGACGGGGACGAAGGTAAATCCGCGGGCACGGGCGCCGTCGATAATCAACGGGAGCGCCTGAACGGTTCGCTCGCGGTTGCCGCCGCCATCGTGCATAAGAATGATGTTGCCGCACCTCATCTGATCGTTCGGTTGGCAGGGTGGCAGGTGGTCGAGCACCTCCGCGGCGATTTGTTGCGGGGTGAGCGCGGGATCGTCCTTCCAGTCCTTGGTATCGAGCTTGTTGCCGATGGTGATGTAGCCCATGCTTTGGGTGAGTTCGAGCGGGCGCACTTCATCTTCGGTGTCGGGCTCGGCGTCGACGGAGTACGGCGGACGGAACATCATGGCGCGAATGCCCAGACGGCTGGCAAACAGGCGCTCGGTCAGATTCAGCTCGACTTTCATGTAGGTGTTACCAACCGAGCTGATATCGGGATGAGTAAAAGTGTGGTTCCCGATTTCATGACCTTCGCGGTAAATGCGCTGGGTCAAACTGCTGAACTTTTCGGCCTGGATTCCTATGAGAAAAAATGTTCCGGGCACATGCTCGCTTTTGAGGACATCGAGGATCTTCGGGGTCCATTCGGGATCAGGACCGTCGTCGAAAGTCATGGCGAGCTGGTTCTTGCTGGCGCCATAGCGCGCGACGCGATAGGGCTCGGGAAGGCTCTTGAAATCCTCACCGTCGATTAGTCCGGTCTGCCGGTCAATGGTAAGTTCGCGCTCGCCGTTGGTCGGTGTTGCTTCGATGTGCAGGATTTCGCCTTCGCCTTCCATATCGACGTCTTGGCCGGGAGGGACGTCTTTCAATCGGTCCGAGGCATTGGCTTCTCCGGGCATATCCCACACCCGCCAGAGGGAGCGGTCTTCGGCGCCCAGTCTCCACAAGGCGAAGGTCTGGATACCGAGGGTCTGCGCGGCACGCATCTCGTTCAGGGCCGTCACCGCATCCAGAAACCAGACATCGTGGCGGAAGTTATCGTCATCGCGATAGCTGAAGTGCGGGTTGAGCGCGTCGCCGTCATAATCAACGTCTTCTTCGGCATCGCGCGACCCGATCCAGGCTTCCTGCACGGAAACGCTCTTGTCGGCCAGTCCCGGAGGAAGCTTGCCTTTTTTCGGGCGCTCAACCCAGTCGTAGCCGTAGTTGCCGATGGCGCAGATGAGCTTTTCTTTCGGAATCTCCTGGACCGCAGATTCGAGGTTCGCCGTGAACCAATCCTGCGAAGCGACGGGGCCAGGAGTTCCGCCGGGAAAGTGCTCGTCGTAGTTCATGATGACGACGCCATCGACGGCGGCTGAAATGGCCTTGTAGTTGTAATCCTCGTTGCGCACCTGAACGCTGACGTAGAGCTTCATCCCTTTGGCGTGCAGGTCAGACGAGAGTTCCCGCAGCAGAGCCACGTATCCGGGTTGCGCCTTCTTGGGGAAGGATTCGAAATCGACCATCAAACCGTGGTAATGATCGGAGGCGAGAAATATTCCGATCTCACGGCGAAACTTCGTGTGCGCTTCCTCATTCATCAGGAAATCCGCCACCCCCGGAACAAAGTCGGTACCGTCGAAGTTCTGTACGACGGGAAAGACTTCCATGCCCGTTCCTTCCGTCTTCAGGAACGGCATGACCTTGTCATCCACCGGATGAATGGTCTGTCCTTGGACCACGTCGAACATGGCGTTGGTTTCGGGATCGACGGCTTGAAGATGACCGTCTGGACTGAGTACCTGCAGCCAGGTGGGGAAGAGCAAGTCGATCTGGCGGGCATATTCGCGCAAGGAGGAGAAGCTGGCCGCATCCCAGGAAACGTAGAATGCCGCCCGGACCCCTTGCTGGGAGTTGAGCGTGAGTTGCGAAGGAGCTTTACGGGATTGGTGGCGGTGTCCGGTGCGGGCCACGGTGGCGAGGCGGCGTTTCTCGCGCGCCTTCTCCTTTTCCTTTTCTTTCAGAGCGTGATACGGCTTCTTTTCCAACATCCAGGAAAGATCGGGAAGAGGCTCGCTGCGCAGGGCACTGTAGATGAAAAAGACGACCAGCAAAGAAAAAGCCAGGGCAGACACGTCGACCACGCGGCGAATCCGCCGCCAGCGCGCTTGCAAGGGATCGTAAAAAACCTGTTTGGCCATCTTGGGGTGTCCCTTCATCCTAAGGTGCGAGGCGCAGGGGGTCAAACGGAGCGCGCATCGGTCGCCCTCAGCGGCTGAAGCCGATTCTATAAGCAGACCTCTTATCGCAGCGGTGAACCGCTGCGCCACCCAAAATCGAGTGCAGCATCGCCTTTCCCCGCAAGCGGTAAAGCCGCCATTAGATTCCGCGATCTTGCGGCGCGGCTGAAGCCGCGCCGCTTCAAAACAAAATCAAAACTTGAGTTTTTCCGCAACCCGTCAAGCCCTAGCGCACGGGAATACGGCGGAATCCTGACGGAAAGTGGTACCTATTTGATAAGATTTGAAGGACTAGTGTCGTCGATCACTCCTATCGAACTTTCCGACAAAAAAGGTGCCTCCGAGCTGCGCTCCGCTCCGGCCGAAGGCCTGCTGCGTTCCACCGCGCGCTACCTGCTCCGGACTGAGGTGCATACTTTCGCCTTCTCGGTTGCCGCCAACTCCATTCTGTCGTTTTTCCCATTTCTGCTGCTGCTGATGACGCTGATCCGGTACGTCTTTCATTCCCAGGTGATGTATCACGTGGTCGAGAACCTGCTGCGCGACTATGTTCCGACCGGCCAGGAATTTGTGATTCGGAACCTGAATGCGCTGGTGGGCGCGCACCATCGGGCGCAAGTATTTTCGCTGGCCATGCTGCTGATTACTTCCACCGGAATTTTTCTGCCCCTCGAAGTCGCGCTGAACCGCGTCTGGGGATTTCGCAACAACCGCTCGTATCTGCGGAATCAGTTAATGTCGCTCGCCCTGGTATTTGCCTGCGGATCGCTTGCCCTGCTCTCGGTCGGACTGACCGCAGGAAACGTGGCCATCGTGAAGAGCGCGCTGCACGGCTATGGCGCGTGGTATGTGCAACTGGTGGGCTTTGTGACCATGAAGACTTTTTCGATCCTGGCCAGCATCGCCATCTTCTTTCTTGTCTACTGGCTGTTGCCGAACGGGAAGGTGCCGGCTCGGGGAGTCTTGCCGGCGGCGGTGATGATGGGATTGCTCTCCGAGTTGCTGAAGTACGCTTACATCTTCGCCCTGCCGCGGCTGAATTTTGCGGAAGTGTATGGGCCATTCGCCATCTCGGTCAGCCTGATGTTCTGGGCGTTCCTCTCGGGGATGCTGCTGCTGACGGGGGCGCATCTGTCGGCGCGACGGATATTGCGGAATTTGTAATTGGTAATTTGTAATTGGTAATTTGAGTGGCCGAGGGGTCGCCTTTCAAATTACAAATTACGAATCACGAATCACAAATTACAAATTCTCCAATTTCCACCTCGTCGCCGACTTCGGAAAACTCTTCTCAATAAATCCAAACACCATGCGCGGATGCACGCCGAAGATCGGCTCGCCCATGCCCCGCGGGTCCATCTTGTATTTCTTCTGGTAGGCTACCGCTACGCGCTCGAGCGCCGCTGCGTCCTTGATTTCCTTAGCGAAGCCTTCCACGATCACAGCTTCTTCACCGTTGTCGTTGGCGATTGTGCAGGCAGGATTGGCGGAGAGGTTCTGACCTTTGCGGGATTTGTGTCCGGTCGAAAAGACGAAAGAGTCGTCGAGCCACACTCCCCACACCGGCATGACATGCGGACGTCCGTTACCGGCGTGAATCGTGGCCAGCCAGAACGTCCGGCAGCGGTTCATTTTCTTCGCCACCCATGTCCACGGGAGCAGACCTTTGCCGTCTTCAGGTCCGACTATGCCATAACCTGGGGCAAACGGACGGTCGGCCTTCGGTTGCGACTTCGCGGTTTTCACGGCGCGGGTTGACGACCGTTTCGGTTGACGCTCCGCCATAAAGGTCCGAGCCTCCTTGGGTCGGCTTCGGGAATGCCTGTCAGCTCGGAAGACGCATCCCTCAGGGGCTAAAGCCCGCATTCCTTCGAGCCCTGAGCGGCACGGCTGAAGCCGTGCCCTTCCCAAAACCGATCTGGTCCGACATCCCCAAGCGAAGCAGTCTATCACTTCACCGCGAGGCGTTGCGCGCGCAAAGCGTTCTGAAACTGCTCCACGGTCAACGACGTCCCGGTGCGAATGAGCTCCAGAAGCGGGTCGGGCGATTCGGAATCTCGCGCCGCGGCCGAGGCAGGATTCGTCAACGCATGCTTGCCTTCTTTCCGGCCTTCTTTCCGTCCAACGAAAATTCGTGGAACCTCGTGACTGTCCATGAGCTGGCCGATGAGTTCGGCCACCCGGGCCCGGAGATCGTAGCCTTGCGCTCGCGTGAACTCGACTCCCATACCCGTCTGCGCGTGCGACACCCGCACCACTCCTTCCAACAAACACTCGGTGTCCGACACCCGAATACTGAGCAGCACCGGAGTGTCGGCGGGAAATGGAGTAGCCGCGTCGAGGTAGCAAGCGCCCGCGCTGATGTCGGTCAGGCGCCAGCGATGCGAACGAACCGGCTTGGCCGCCGTCGTCGGCACGGGATCGAGCCGCCGCGGCTCGGTGGCGGGCGAGGGGCTTGCCTCGAGCTTCCGGTCGCCGATCTTCTGTTCGTCAAGCTGCGGCTCGTCGATCTTCTGTTCGTCGATCTTCTTTTCGTCCATCTTCTGCCCATCGACCTTCTGTTCGTCGACCCTCCAATCCGAAGGGGCATAGTCGATTCCCCAGAAGTTGCCGGGAATGTCGAGCTCCAGACCGACCAGCCAGGTCTCGGGATCGCCACCGAGCGGAACCACCTCCGAAACCCGGGCCGTGGTGTGCCGCTTTGCCGAAACGATTTCCAGCCTGACCGGAATGCCGTGCGCAAGCGCGCGAGGAACAACCAGGCCGCATCCGTGCGCGTTCACCAGGGTGGTGTTGCACGGCTCGGAAAAGGGCTGCGCGGGGTCGAGGCTGGTGACAAGCACGGGAACTTCCAGCGGCAGGCGGGTGCTGCGCCGAATGGCGTGCTGGGTTTTTTCCGAAAAGCCCATAGAGTTAGCAGGCAAAACGTTTTTCGGCCTGACCACGACGATTTGAAAACCAATGCCGACGACTCCGGCAACAATAGTCCACCGACCATGCTAGATCACGAGCAAGCTCAGGGCACGGGTTTTCGCGGGCCCGGTTTCCAGTTAGGCACTAGGGCCGCGACGTCTTTGATAGTCATACGAGGGAGCGGCGGGCGTCTCGCGAGCCTGCGCTGAGCGCCGCCGAAGGGTCCAGCCGGGCGGAGACGCCCGGCACTCCACGGGTAAGATCTACCCGATCTTGATCGCCGTATCGGGCGCCTGGAAGGCGATCTTGTGGCTACCGTCGCAGAAAGGGCGGTTGGCGGAAGCGCCGCAGCGGCAGAGGGAGAACGCCGGCTTGCCGGTCAGGTCGTACTTGTTGCCGTCGGCGTCCACCATTTCGACAACGCCGTTGGGATCGTCTATGCGATAGGGACCGTTCGGACGGACTGTGATCTTCACTTGCGACATGGAACCTCCGGATGGAGATGCAATCGCCTTCAAACTATCGCATGAGAGAAAAAGTTGCCAGTACTCAGTACCCAGCACCCAGCACCCAGTTCAGAATCCGCATTGCCGCCATTTTGCGCTAGCGCATTTGACTGGGTAGTGGGTGCTGACTACCGCCACCTGTCTACCGCTTCCCACCACAGCAGCTTCGACCACTCATCAAAAATGACTTTTGCCCATTCGCGGTTCGTCCACCAGGCTTCGCCGAATTGGGCCGGGTCGCGCGCCGCGGCCGCGCTGAACTGGTATTGCGGCAGGCGATGGCGAAAGATCATCAAGGCGCGGCGAGTGTGAAATTCGGAAGTCACGATCAGCACACGATGAGCACCCAGCGGCTGCAGGCATCGGCTAACATCGTCGGCCTCGGCATTGGTTGAAAACCCTACGATCGGGCATACCGAAACGCGGTCTGCTTCCGGGAGACTGTTCACATATCGCTCGGCAATGTCGGTCAGGCGCTGATCGTACAACAGATCTCGGGTGACTACGTCCAGGAACATGCGCGGCGCCACTCCCTGGCGCAGCAGTTCCAGGGCGCGGGAAGGACGGACTTTGGTTTCGCCAGCCAACACCACGATGGCATCAGACTTCACCGGTTGGTCAACCACCAAAAAGCGGGCGGCATGGCTGGCAAACGCGACGAGAATAACGACCGGAAACAACACCATGAATAGTCGTGAGAATCGCATGTGAGGCGTATGTTACCGCAACCCGCAGGTTACTAGAACTTGTTTCAAAAACCGGCCTCAAAGAGAACGGGCGGTTCCCTCAGGGGCTAAAGCCCAGTGTTTATGTGGCTCGCAGCGGCACGGCTGAAGCCATGCCCTTCCCAATAACTTACCCGGAAGCATCCATGAAACATGCTCTGGAAGCCATCTCATCCTGAACCGAAGGAGTAAACTGCCGGCCCCCTCAGTGGCTCAAGACCGCATCTTCATTGGTTACCGGAGTAATCGAGATCGCGATCTACCCTGTAAGAATCGCGGGAGCGTCGCGGGAAATTCATGTAAGAATCGCGGACTCGCGCAAACTCCAATGTTAGAATTACGTCTGCCCTATGAATACTCAACTGACCGCTTCTTCCCTCTTTACCGATCTGAAAGGCCGGATCGATGCGCGCCAGGCTCGGGTCGGAATCATCGGACTCGGCTACGTCGGATTGCCTCTGGCCCTGCTCTACAGCGAGCAAAAATTTCCGGTCACGGGTTTCGACATCGATCAGCGCAAAATCGATACCCTCGACAACGGCGGCACCTACATTTTCCGCATCACGCCCGAGGAGATCGCGGCGGCGAAGGCGCACGGCTTCAAGGCCACGGCCGACTATTCGCAGATCACCGCGATGGATGCGATCATCATCTGCGTCCCCACGCCGCTCAACGAGTATCATGAGCCCGACCTCAGCTACATCACCAACACGGCCCATGCCGTGGCGCCCTATCTGCGCGCCGGCCAGATCGTCATACTGGAGAGCACAACCTACCCCGGCACCACCGAAGAAGTCCTGATTCCGATTCTCGAACAGGAAAACAAAGCAGGGCTGAAAGCTTCCCGGCAGGGCGCGGCCGGCGAGCGCGAGATCTGGGTCGCGTTCTCGCCCGAGCGCGAGGATCCGGGCAACACCCAGGTGGCTCGTCACGATATTCCTAAAGTGATTGGCGGACTCGATCCGCAGGCCAGCCAAATTGCCGCCGCGCTCTACGGGTCGATTTTCCGCCGCACCGTTCCCGTCTCGTCGCCGGCGGCGGCGGAGATGACGAAGCTGCTCGAAAACATCTACCGCTGCGTCAACATCGCGCTGGTCAACGAACTCAAGATGCTGTGCCTGCGCATGGATCTAAACATCTGGGAGATCATCGACGCGGCCGCCACCAAGCCTTTTGGTTTCCATGCGTTTTATCCCGGGCCGGGTCTGGGCGGACACTGCATTCCGGTTGACCCGTTCTATCTTTCGTGGAAGGCGAAGGAGTTCGACTTCCGAACGCGGTTCATCGAACTGGCCGGCGAAATCAATGTGGCCATGCCCTACAACGTGATTGCCTCCACGATCTCCGCGCTCAACCGGCAGAAAAAGGCAATCAACGGATGCAAGGTCCTGGTTTTGGGGGTTGCTTACAAGAAGGATATTGACGACCTGCGGGAGTCGCCCGCTCTCACCATTATCGAACTGCTGCAAAAAGAGGGGGCCCTAGTCAGCTATAACGATCCCTACTTCCCCTTTGTCGGCCGTGGCCGCAAGTACGACCTACAGATGAAGTGCACCCCGCTCGACAATCTCGGACAGTACGATTGCGTGCTGATCGTCACCGATCACTCCGACTACGACTACAAGAAGATCGTTGCCGAGGCGCAGCTGGTGGTGGATTCTCGGAATGCCACGCGCGGGATTAAGAGCGACAAGATCGTGCACTGCTAATGAGCAGCCGTCAGCTCTCAGCTTTCAGCCGTCGGTTCAGTCTTTTCTGGCGCGTCGGGAGACTGAAGACCGCTCTTTCGCCCCGCTGGGCTTGGTGTCTTCCACTTTTCCCCACGGCTTGCCCCGTGGGCTGTATGCTTACGCCGCTTCGCGGCTAGAAGCGCAAGGTTTGTCTTTATTCGTGGCGACCGCATAGTCGGCGAGGACGCGCAGCCTTGTGCTAGTATGGCGCGTTAAGCCCGGGGGCGGGTTGGAGGCCGCGTCCATACGGTGTGCCGATGAAAGATACGCTCGGAATTTTGCTCGCCGGAGGAGCCGGCGAGCGGCTCTATCCGCTCACCCGCGACCGCGCCAAACCGGCCGTGACCTTTGGCGGCAATTACCGCATCATCGACATCACGCTTTCCAACTGTGTGAACTCCGGCCTGCGCCGCGTTTTTATCCTCACGCAATACAAGGCGCTCTCGCTGAATCGCCAAATCCGCGAGGGCTGGAACATTTTCGGACGTGAGATCGGCGAGTTCATTGAAATCCTGCCACCCATGAAGCGGGTCAGCGAGAACTGGTACATGGGGACGGCGGACGCGGTCTATCAGAACATCTATTCCATCGGCTCCGAGCAACCGAAATTCGTGATCATCCTTGCCGGCGACCACATCTACAAAATGAATTACGGGCGCATGCTGCAGCAGCACCAGGACGCTGCCGCCGACGTCACCGTCGCCACGCTGACCACGGACCCCGCCGAATGCCACCATTTCGGCGTGGTCGACATCGACCACGACCACCGCATTACCGGCTTCCTGGAAAAACCGCAGCAGACCGAGCTGCGATCGCCCTACGATCCGACCAAAATTTCAGCCTCGATGGGAATCTACATCTTCAACACCGACATCCTCATTCCCGTGCTGCTGAAAGACGCCGAGGATACCAAATCGAGTCACGATTTCGGCAGGGATGTTCTGCCCAAAATGCTGGATGACTACCGCGTCTTCGCTTTCAATTTTGTCGACGAAAACAAGAAGGAAGCCCTCTACTGGCGCGATGTGGGCACGCTCGAAGCTTATTACGAAGCCAACATGGACCTGGTTTCGGTCTCGCCGGTGTTCAATCTTTACGATGAGCAGTGGCCTATTCGCACCCACCAGCGCCAGTATCCGCCGGCAAAATTCGTGTTTGCCGAGCCGGGACGCATGGGTCACGCCCTGGATTCGCTGGTTTCCTCGGGCTGTATTATTTCTGGCGGCTCGGTCCAAAATTGCGTGTTGTCTCCCGATGTGCGGGTGAACTCCTACAGCGAAATCGAGAACAGCATTCTGTTCTCGCACGTGAATGTGGGACGGAGTTGCCGCATCCGGAAAGCCATCATCGACCGCAACGTGCACATTCCCGAGGGAACCACGATCGGCTACGATGCCGAAGCCGACCGCGAGCAATACTTCGTGACCGACAGCGGCATCACCATCGTGACCCGCGATTATTCGCTGTTCGAGAACCCGGTGACGGTGGATTACTTCACGAGCGAGTAGGAACCAGCTCTCAGCTCTCAGCTCTCAGTTCTCAGTTCTCAATGCTCAGTACAAGCCCAAGCGGTCTGATTGAGAACTGTGAACCGAGAACCGTCTTCCGGTACACTTCTTTACTCTATGTCCCTAAGCCTTCGCCGCCTCTTCAAGAAAGAAAAGCCGGAGCGCCGCATCCTGCGCCAGATTGAACGGACGGGCGATCAGATGCAGCGCGAATATCATCGTGCAACGCCCGAGTGTCCGCACCCGGAGCGCTGGCGCATGTTCGATTCCATGACCGCCGAGGCCGAGGTGCTCGAGTTCCTGTGCACCGTCGTCACTACCATCAAGCCCGAACTGGTGGTGGAGACGGGAACCTTCAGCGGCATCAGCACGCTCTGGATCGCCGAGGGACTGAAAGCCAACGGACGCGGGCGCGTCATCAGCTGTGAGTTCGACTACCAAATCCATGAGAACGCCAAGGCACGAATCCAGGCTTCCGGACTCGCCGAGTGGATCGAACTGCGCAATGCATCAAGCCTCGAAATGAAGGTCGAGGGCACTATCGACCTCTTCTTCAGCGACAGCGATCTGCCTATCCGTGAGCAGGAAATTCGCCGCTTTCTGCCGCAGATCAATCCCTACGGCTTGATCCTGATGCACGACGCCAGTTCGCATTTGAAAGTCGTCCGCGAGGCTGCACTCAAACTGGAGCGCGACGGCCTGATCTCGGTCGTGCTCCTGCCCACCCCGCGCGGGTTGGTCGTGGCACAGAAGCGGGAAGGGCGAAAGTAAATCCCAAGCCAAAACACGATCCCTAGTTCAGCTTGAGGCGAACGGCGTGGGCAAGCTTCCTCTGCTGTTGGTCGAAGCTATAGAGGAAATCCGCACCCAGTTCGAGCGCGGCCGCCACGTGCAAGATATTCGCCGTGCGGGTACCCAGTTTGGCGGTTGTTTGTCGCGATAGCTGGCGCGCCCTTTGAAAAATCGGATCCGATAACTCCCGGAGTCGGAGAATCCCATCGCGCAAATCCTTTTCGAAGTCGAATAATGACGATTGGGCTTGCGCGACCGATACTTCTTTTCGAAACACACGCAATCCGAAAGCATTGACGACTTCAAGTTCTCCAAGAGTAGTAATCAAGCATTCTCCCGCGGAAGTCCCCATCGTGCGTGCGGCGGCGGGCCAATTGGCATCTGCGCTGTAGAGTGACACCAGAAAGCTGGAATCGGCGTAGATTTTCAATACCGGTCCCGATCCGAAGAGATCAGGTCGGCGCCGCTGACGGCCAGCACTTTATCGCCGTAGATTCTGCGCACCCGCGCCAGGAAATCAGGCATCTTCTTCTTCTCGCCTTCCGCGTTTTCCGGCACCAGGCGGGCGATCACACGCCGGCGCTTGGTAATTTGGATCTCTTCGCCCTGGAGCAAGAGGCGTTCAATCTTCTTGAACTCGTAGCGCAAGTCCCGAACCGAGGCTTTGGTCATGTGATACATTTTAGCATCACAAATCTAGAGTTGGCAACCGGCGCGCTTTTCTCCTGTGCTCGGTCCCGTGCCCTCAGCGGCTAAAGCCGCATTCAAAACAATGCAGTTATCGCCGCGCTGAAGCGCTGCGCCACCCAAGAACCAGTACAACACCGAGTTTCTCCGCAGCCGTAAAGCCGTATTCAGAACCATCCACTTACCGCAGCGGTGAACCGCTCCACCCGATTGCGCCAAAACCGGCGCTGCACCACTCAAAAGCGAGTGCAACAGCCCTTTTCCGCGACCCGCTAATGCTTCACTAAGTCTTCTGCCAGCAGGCGCGCCTTTAGCGCCAGCGTGTTCGCTCTTCGCACATCTCCGTCCTGCAACGCCGAGCGCGCACCATCCATGTAGTTGCGTATCTGTCCCACCGTCTCCGCCTGCCGTGCGTCCAGCGTGCGTTCGGCCAGCAGTTTCAGGTGGTCGGCGGATGAGGCCAGCCACTGTTCCGCGTCCTGGCGCTCGCGGGCAGCTTCCGCTGGAGTCATGCCGGGTGCAATCTGTGCCCTGGGCTCGGTCGCTCCGCCTTCGCGAACCACAATCTTTCGCGGAGCGCCATCTGGAGTTGGCGCGGTGCGCTGGCCGCGCTTCCTGGTTCCGTCCCGTGGAGTTCCACTCGGCGAAATCCCACTGGCTGAAGTTCCGGCCGACGGAGCGGCATCCGTCTTTTGCTTCGCTTCACTGTCCGGTGGTTTCTTCTCAGCGGCCGGGGCCGGCGAAGTGGCGGGTTCAGCGGGCCTGGTTTCCGCCGGAACCTGCTCCGCCGGAGCGGTCGTTGTCGGCGCCGTCTCTGCCGGTACCGTCTCTGCCGGCGACTTCTGCGCGGGCGCACTCTCGGCGGGAGCGTTTTCCTTGGGAGCCGGCGCGACCGGAGCCTGTGCGGCAGCTTTCGCGGTGCTGGCCGAGTCCTGTTGCCGGGAAGCCATTCCCGCAACCGGAAAACTCAGCCCAAGGGCAATCGCGAGTCTGCAGGCGTGTCGCATAACACAGTGTCAGAAGGATTGTTTCCCAGCCGGGCAAGGAACGCAAGGGCGCGGGCAGATGGCAGAACGGGGAAAGAAAAACGGAGGAAGCGGTTCCGCTTCCTCCGTTGAGTTTTGCGGCGATCGCGCTACCGCGATTACTGCTTCTTCGCTGGTTTCTTGGCGGCCTTCTTTGCGGCTGGAGCCTTCTTTGCCGCTGCGGCCTTCCTCTCGGATTCCCTGCCGCCGATCAGAGCCAAGGAATCAGCAGCATTGAACGGGTACTGCCGCACCGAGGTTTCGGTTTCGCCCTCACCCTTCGCCTTCATGGTGATGTCGACCCGGCGATTGCTCGCCCAGACGATTATCTTCATGTTGCGCAGGACCCTGGCCCGCTCCTCTTTGGTCAGTTCGGGGTTCTGCTCGACCGCCGTCTTGACCTCGGCCGCGGTCAGGTTGTGCTGATCGCCGAAAGCTTTGGTTGCGAGACTGGCCTCGGGTACGCCATTCTCGATCAGGAAGCTCTTGACGCGCGCCACACGACGCTCGGAGAGTGCCTGGTTGTAAGGTACGGAGCCACGCACGTCGGCGTGTCCTTCCAGGGTCAAGTGAGCATCCGGTACGACCTCAAGATATTTCTTGAAGTCGGTGGCCAGCGCCACCAGGGTTTGCTCCTGACTCTTCACCATGCCGGCGTTGGGTTCCTTCTCCGTCGGTTTGGCGGTCACGAAATAGACGCTGTGGAGCGCGAGGCGGGCCTCCAATACCTTGTCCACAACTGGCGGCGGTGGCGGCGGGTTGTTCACCGTGACCGTGCTCGAAGTCGAGGCGGTCAAGCCGCGCGAGTCGGTACAGGTTGCGTTCACCGTCGCCGGACCTGCGGAAGCGCCGGTGGTGGTGAGGGTGGCGGAATTGCCGCTGCCTGCTACGCTGCCCGCGCTCGAAGTCCAGCCGGTAATCGTGACAGCAGCGTTGTCTGGACTGGTGCAGGAGCAGGTGACGGTCGAGGGGGTTCCGATTTCCACCGTTCCCGGATTTGCGGAACAGGAAATCTGCGGCGGATTCAGGGGCTTTACGGTGAAGTTCGAAGTGCAGCTGGCTTCGCCGTTCTTCTTCTTCCTGGCATCTACCACGCGAGCCGTGGCGGTGTAGCTGCCGGGAGCGACGCCGTTGGTGTCGATGGTCGCGACTGTATCTTTGCCTTCGATCTTGCCGCCGGTGCTCGCCCAGGTGTAGGTGAGCGAGTGCTTGGGGTTGAAGTTGCTGGCGGCGACGGTGGTGTGCAGCGGCTCCCCGACCAGAACTTCGTTATGGTCGATGGTGCAGGCGGCCGCTACCGGGACTTCAGGAGCTCCGCCAATGTTGAACACCACACCGGTGGTCAGGCGGGCGCCGTTGAAGGTCTGATGCCGCAACGCTCCATTGTCGGGCGCCACATCTTTGGAGAAGTTTACGCGCGCGAGCTGATAGTCGGCTTCGAAAAGTCGCAGGGTGACCGGCTTCCAGAGCTTCAGATCCATACCACCACCCAGAACGGCGCCAATGCCGTTGCTGTTATGGTCACTGGTCTTGGGCGCGAGATGGTCTATACCGAGCAGTGTGTGCACGAAAAAGTCCACCCCGTCACCACGAAAGGTTAACTTCGGCCCAATGGTGACTGCCTCTTCATTGGCGCCTTTCGAATAGTTTCCGCCAAAGTTGCCTTCAAGAGCCAGATTCCTGGTGAAGTTGTAGGACAGATTGGTGCCGAAGCCCCAGGGCAGCGAGGGCAGTTTTACAGCCGCGGGGGGTGTGCTGTGATCGGGCTTGTTGCCGCCCGGGTTTAACCACTCATAGCCAATGAACCACTCCCACTTGGGTACCGTGTCATCCGACTGGAAAGTCGACGCCTTGGGCGCGGTTTGTGCGGTCAACAAAGCCGGCAACGCAATCAGAACGAGGGCGAAGACGAGCGCGAAACTTGCGTATCTCCGGTAAGTCTGGTGACTAGGTGACATTGAATTTCCTCCGAATCAAATCCACTACAAGTCATTTAATAGAACGGAATCAATAAAGCCTTACGGCACTCACGGATAAGCTGCCCATGGGAACACAGAATTCTACAGCAACCGGGCATTATTGCAAAAGGGGAATCAGGGGCAGCTATATTCGTAGCTCTCGCGGGCCCTAAGTCCGTTTGCGCGGGCGGTTGCGCCCGGATTGATCTCAAATTGATATTCGCGGATTCCGGGCGGGTTGCGAGGCGGCGCGCTTCCCTGAATAATGCTGATGGGGCCAGGGCAAAGGAAATATGACACAGGAACGGGTGCTGATTGTTGAAGACGAAGAAAACGAGCGAACCGGGCTGGCGGAACTGGTCTCGGGATGGGGCTATCGGACGGACACGGCGGCCGACGGTGTGGAAGCTCTGGAAAAGATTCCCGTCTTTTCTCCGTCGATTGTGATCACGGACGTGAAGATGCCGCGCATGGGCGGCATGGAACTGGTGGAGCGGCTGGCGGACCTGGCGCAATCGATCGCAGTGATAATGGTGACGGCTCAGAAAGCGACTGACACTGCGTTTCACGCGGGGCGCCTGGGGGTGCAGGACTACATCGAGAAGCCCATCGACTTCCGGCGGCTGCGGTCGATCCTGACCAACATCGGGGAAATCCTGAGCACCCGCACGGAAAACGAATCGCTGCGGCGGCGCTTGCGCGACAAAGGAGCGCTCGGCCTGTTGGTGGGCGCGTCGGCGGAGATGCAGGAGATTTTCCGTCTGATCGAGTTGGTGGCTCCGAGCACGGCCTCGGTATTGATCACGGGGGCAAGCGGAACGGGCAAGGAATTGGTGGCGCGCACCATCCACGATTTGAGTCCGCGGCGCAACAAACCTTTTGTCCCCATCAACTGTGCGGCTATTCCCGAGACGCTGATCGAGAGCGAAATTTTTGGCCACGAAAAAGGCTCATTCACGGGCGCGCTGGAGCGCCGCACCGGCTGCTTCGAACTGGCCGAAGGCGGAACGCTGCTGCTTGACGAGATTGGCGAAATGCCGGTGGGCACGCAGGCGAAGCTCTTGCGCGTGCTCGAAGACCATAAACTCCGGCGGCTCGGCAGCAAGGTCGAAACTACGGTGGACGTGCGCGTGCTTGCCGCCACGAACAAAGTTCCCGACGACGCCGTGGCCAGCGGAGAACTGCGCCAGGATCTCTATTACCGGCTGAACGTTTTCAATATTCATATGCCCGCGCTGCGCGAACACAAGGACGATATCCGCGACTTAGTGGAGAGCCTGCTCAAGGACATGAACCAGAAGCACAATCGCAATGTAGCGCACGTAAGCGAGGCCGTGCTCAACATTTTCCAGACGTACTCGTGGCCGGGCAATGTGCGCGAGCTGCGCAACACTCTGGAACGCGCCGTGATCGTCTGCGAAAGCGGGCTGGTGGAAACCAAGCACCTGCCGCCGGGCTTTGGCCAGAGTGTGCGGCCGGTGGTGAACGATCCCGATGCCGTGCACCTGGGCGTGGGCACGACGGTGGGGGAAGCGGAGAAGCTGCTCATCCTGAAAACTCTGCAGGCGACCAATAACAACAAGACGCGAGCCGCGGAGATACTCGGCATCAGCCTGAAGACGCTGCATAACAAGCTGAAAGAGTACGGCCGGCCGCAGGATACGGCGATGGCGGGGGAGTGAGAAGTAACACGTGAGCTCGTGTAGAGACAGGGCTTGCCCCGTCTCCCGCAGCGACGCAGACGCGACCAGCGGAGACGCGGCAAGCCGTGTCTCTACCAATCAATGACTCGCAAATTCACCATCGTATTCGCGATTACCACGCTGTTCACGGCGTTGGTGGTGGGCTTTTCCTGGATTTACCTGTCGCAATTCCTGCGCCAGCGTTTGCTCTGGGCCGACGAGACCGCTTCCCAGCTCACCAGTCAACTGGAGTACGCCGCATCCAAAGCGGTGCCCGATCTGACCAGCACCCGGGTTGACACCAACAATCCCAAGGCGATGCGCGCCGCCATCACCAATTATCTGCAGACCGACGCCAACCTGAACGACATGCTGGAATCGGTGGTGGGAAATTCTCGCATTGTTTACGATGCCGCCATCATCGATCCGAATGGAGTCGCGATTCTCGATACCAATCCGGCGCTGAATGGCAAGCCGGTTCTGGAACGGGCCCCGTTGAGCGTGCTACGCGACGCCGGCTTCCGGCGCCAGTTGCGCCTGCTCTACGGGCCGGCCACGGTGTATGACGTAAGCATCGGACTGGAACTGGATGGACAGGCATTTGGCAGCGTTCGGGTGGGCGTCGCGACGGTGTTTCTGCGCAATGAACTGACGCCGAAGCTGCAGCAGGCCGCTTTCTTTTCGGTGGTCGCGATTTTTTGTTCGCTGGTACTGGGGGCGGTGGTTTCGAATGTCGCGCTCGGGCCGTTGAAGGCCATCGCCCGGAACCTGGATAGCGCGAGCGCGGGCGATGAGTTGCCGGACGAGGAGACCAGCGCCGGCGATGAGGTCGGACTGGTGTCGCTGAAGATCGCGCACCTGGGCCGGCAGATTCGCGACACCAACCAGATTTTTTCCGCGCTGAAAGACAACGTCGAACAGGTCATGACCAAGCTGCAGGACGGGCTCATGCTGTTCACGCGCGATTCGCGAGTGGTGCTGGTGAGCGCCTCGGCGGAAAAGTTTCTGGGGCGCCCGCGGCGCGAAATTCTGGGACGCACGGCGGAAGAAATTTTTTCCGATGGGACGGTTTTGGGCGCGGTGGTTCTGCCCGCATTCCAGAAGCAGCGGCCGCTGGTGCAATACGAATTCGAGGCCGCCGATGGCCGGCGGGTGCAGGTGTCACTCGACTTCATCCAGGAAAAGGGAACGCCGATCGGCGCGCTGCTGACTATGCGCGATGCCGAATCGGTGCGGCGCATCGAGGACGAGATTGAAATTTCGCGGCGCCTGTCCGCCAGCGGGCGGATGACCCGGGGCGTAGCGCACGAGGTCAAGAATCCTATCAACGCCATCGTGCTGCACCTGCAGTTGCTGCAAAACAAACTGCAGCAGGACGATCCCGAAACCCGCCGCCACATGGACATCATCGGCAACGAAATCCACCGCCTGGACCGCGTGGTGCAAATTCTGGTGGACTTCACCCGTCCGCGCGATTTGCGGCTGGAAGACGTGGACCTGCGCAAGATTCTGGAGAATGTAGCGGTGCTGGCCGCGCCCGATGCCGCGCATCACGGCGTAAGCATTGTGCAGGAACTACCTAAGCATGATCTAGCCAACCCTGATCTATCCAACCAAAATGACGCGCTGCTGGTGCGCGCGGATTCCGACCTGATAAGGCAGGCGATTCTGAACCTGGTGCTGAACGGGGTGCAGTCCATGACCGCGGGAGGAACCCTGACGCTGGCAGCGCGCCGCGATGGCGAAATGATTCTTGCCGAAGTGCGGGACCAGGGCTGCGGCATCCCTCACGAAGCGCAAGAAAAGATCTTCGAACTCTACTACACCACCAAGAGCGACAAAGGCGGCAGTGGAATCGGATTGGCGCAAACCTACCAGATCATGCAGTGGCACTATGGCTCGGTGGAGTTCGATTCCATCGTTGGAGCCGGCACTACGTTCCGCCTGCGGCTTCCCGCAGCAGTAGCGAAACCAGATCGCCGCGAGGAACTGACAGCCTGAGCCAGCGTCAGTCGCGGTGGAGGAACGAGCCAGAATGAGAGCTTTACTGCTAAGCGCGGCGATCCTGGCATTCCTAGCTGTGAGTTCTCGGCTACTGCTAAATTCCAGCGAACGCCCGGCAGCGCATGTTGGATACATAGGATTCGATCGCAACGACTACCCAGGCGACTCGAACTTGAAGATTCTCCGCGAGACCTTCTCTTATTCCGGCTATTGGCTAAACAATCCGCCGGAAGAGAAGACAAATTCCTGGAGTGGAAAGCGGAAGGTCATCCAAGCTGCGGGGTTCGGCTTCCTGGTTCTCTTCAACGGCCGCACGTACGCGGAGATCAAATCGACCGGGAACCCGGTGAGGTTGGGCAGTTCCGATGCTGTCGCGGCGGTCTCGGCGGCACGTGCGGAAGGATTTCCAGTGCAGACCATCATCTTCCTCGACCAGGAACAAGGCGGACGCCTGCTTCCCGAACAGCGAGCCTATCTTCATGCCTGGGTCGATACTGTAAACTCCGCGCAATTTCTGGCAGGCGTGTACTGCTCGGGCATTGCTGCCCAGGAAAGTCCAGGCGTCTCCATAGTGACCGCGGAGGATATCCGGAAAAATGCAGGTGGAAGACAAATAAGATATTGGGTCGTCAACGACTCATGCCCACCCTCCCCAGGATGCACATCCTCAAACAAGAATCTCCTGCCCGATTCCAGCGGAATTTCCTTTGCGGACGTCTGGCAATTCTCTCAGTCTCCTAAGCGACGTGACTTCGCACGCGGCTGCCCCGCTAACTACAATAAAGATGGAAATTGTTATCCGCCCGGCGTCGATCACGCCCAACGGCTGCACGTGGACCTCGATGTTGCAACTTCGAGCGACCCTTCTCGCGGCAGAACCCGCGATTGATGCGACAGACGTGCGCCGCGCAGTATCTCAGGATTGTCACTACCGTCGAGCCAAACGTGCCGGTGGAGAGCCGGGCGTCCCGACTGGACGAGACGCCCGTCCCTCCACCGTATTCGTCAGCGCGCGGTCACGGTACCAGGGTCTATCCATCTATCCATCTGTCCATCTATCCGTCGAAGGAACGATCCTACCGCGGCGGCTTGGACCGCCCCCGGCTCGCCTGCTGCACTTTCTGCTGCAACTGCTGTTGCTGTTGTTGGTGCTTTTGCTGCAATTGCTGCGTCTGTTGCTGGTGGCGCTGCTCCACCTGCTGCTGTCTTGCGGCATTGGCGTTCTGTTGCGCCAGTCGCTGGTGTTCCTGTTCCTGCTTCTGCTGAAGCTTGTCTCGTTCCTGTTGCTGCTTCGCGAATTGCTTTTCCTGCTGCTGTTGGTATTTCTGGTCGAGCTTTGGGTTGCCGGTATTGGGAGCGGCGGGCCGTTGCACGGCTGGCAGGTCGCGAGGATGGACGGGCGTGCTGGGGCGAGGGACATTGTTCTCGGGACGGTTCTCCGGACGCGGCTGGTTTCCACCGCGATTGGCGGGCGGGTGGTAAGGCCCTCCGGCCTCTCGGGCGGCGACTACATCGCGGCCTTTGAATTCCGCAGGCCTCGGGGTCGCTGCGACCGCGGGCCTGCCCATGTTCACGGATGCGCGCTGCTGCGGGTTGGAGCGGGCCTCCTGCATGTGGCGGGTTTGATCCGCTACCGGCGCGATGTGCCGATCACGCGCCGCAGCCTCTTCTTCCGGCCTCGGGCGGCGGTCGATTCCACCGTTGCCGCCGTTGTAGCTGACGCGGTTTACCGTGTTTTCGTGGATCACGGTGGTGTTGTAAACATTGTGGATGTTCGTGATATTGATGTTGTTCACCGAACGGTTGTAGAAAAAGTGGTCGTGGTCCCAACGCCCGCCTTCATAACCGTCTCCGAAATAGCCGAAGCCGTAACTGATCCCGCCGTAGAAACCTACGTGCGGACCCCAATAGCCATCATGGAAAAGGAATCTGCCGCCCTCCCATCCCCACCAGGCCGGCGTCCACAGGAAACCGATTTCCGGCGCCATGACCCATGTGCCCGGCACCCAGTAGTAGTCGTCGATGTCGTAGTCATAGGCCCAATAACCGGGGGTCCAGATATAACCGTCCCCGGGACAAAGCGGCTGCTCATAGACGGGCAGGGGAGGCGGGCCGATCGTGATGGCCACGCCGATTTGCGCGAACGATGCTGCTGACAGGCACAGCACGATGAGCGCGAACAACAACGTAGTACGGATGGAACGGATATTCATGGTAATTTCCTCTGGCCCCTCATCCCTCGTTTGCCCGGTGCTGCATGTACGGCTCCGAGTTTCGTGGATTGAGGCGCGAGATTGCCGGGCGGGAGGCTGAGAGGTCAACCTTGATACGTCTGTCCTGTACAGCAGTTGATCTCACGTCTCGCGTCCAGGGCACAACAACAGATTCTACTGCGTGAGCGGGCGCGGTTGAACCTCGGCGCTTCGGTTCCTTTCAACTCCCTAGCAGGCTGCGGAAAAAGTCGTTTCTGAGCAGAACCCGTGCCCTCAGCGGCTAAAGCCGGATTCAAAACAATGCACTTACCGCAGCGCTGAAGCACTGCGCCACCCAAAATCAACAGCAACAGCGAGTTTTTCCGCAAGCTGCTAGAGGCGCGGCTGCATCGCGAAACACCGGCGACGGTAGCTACGCTGCTTTCCGCCAACTATTGACCGCCTCGAGCGCGACTCTTGGCCTCGGATTGAAGACAAGAGCCAGAATTGACCCGATGCCCAAGCCAACCAAGAAGAACGTGACGGCGGAATACAGGTCATATTCGCCTTTCATAGCGCCTGCCATAAGTACCTCGCTCACCACACTCTTAAGTACGAAGTGGCCGTGACCCAAGAGACCCATCTACTTTTGATTCTTCTCCTCTGGTTTCTCCTGGGGTTGCGAATTGTTCTGATTCGCTGGCGCCTGTTCCATGGCTTCCTGCGCGCTGGCTTGATGACTGATGTCTGCCACCGCGCGCAGGAACGCCGTTGCCGGAGCTGGTGCGGCAACCTCGCCCATCAAGATCCTCTTGAAGGGAAGATCGTTGCCATAGATGGCCACGGTTGCATCGGCATCCTGCTCCACCACAGCGCCTTCCAGAGTCAGACCTGCGAAGATACCTCGGGAGCGGGAGTAGGTCAGCAATTCGGTGTTCAGCTTCCAATCCGTCCCGGCGGAAGCATGGCGTCCGACAGGGCCAGCGGCCGCCGATCCTTCGCCGGTGATTTCAAACTTGCTGGAAAGCAAATGCCGCAGACCGCTGTCGTTCATCACCAGCATCACCAGGTCCACGCCTTCGGCGCCAATCTGCAAGCCCCAGCTTCCTCCGCCCACGCTAATGAATGCGGGCGCGCTCCATCCTGTGCTGGTTCGGCACACGGCAACTCCACGCCCGTGCTTGGCACCGAGGATGAAACCGGCTTTGACCAGATGCGGAACCACCACGATGCATTTGGAATTCTTCACCACTTCGTCGGGGATGCCCTTATCGGGAGCGGCCGCGATTTCCTTGAGAACGTCGGCGGAATTCTGCAGCCGCTCGGTCGCGTCTTCACGCACCGAACCCGCCCAGGCGAGATTTCCCAGCAGTGCCGCCAGACTAAGTACTACCAAAAGGTAATTTCGTTTCATGCTTGCTCCTTATCCTCAAACAAGATTGTTGAAACATGATTCTTGCTTTCTTTACTCGATCACGAGATGACGCGGGAAGGCTGGAGCTTCCTCATCGAAGAATGTGTCACCTGGCGCACGCACCTGGCTTCGGAATTGACCGGCCTCCAGCAGCCATTGCGCGAAGCACAGTACAAGAATCGTCGTGACAACTGTCGTCATGGCGATGAGTGCGAACGCGAGGATCATGGAAAACATAAACACCATATCGGTCCCTAACTGGAGTCTTAGCCGGAATAGAGCAAGCAGTTTGCCAGAACGGAAAAGTCCCTTTCCTTACTGCAACATAGCTTGCAACAACGCGGGGCGGCGACAGGTCTCAACCACGCCCAGGGATGTAAATTTTATGCAGCGAGAATTCAGCTTCTGCTCGAAGAGAAACCAGCGAGTCGGGATTATTGCAGGTCAACGGTCTGGGCGAGACGGAAGGTGAGACGGCGATCCACTCCAAGAACAATATCTCTATCTTTCCGACTGGCGCCAGAAACCGTGCCGGCCGCTGGGTTGCGTTCCTCGCGGGGGCCACCTTTCGCGAAGATACTGGAGGTCTCGATCATGACGGACCGTCCGCCGACGTTCAAATTGACCAGCACGATGCGCAGATAGCCGGGCTCGAGCAAGAGTTCGCGCGTGTTTTCGTGCGCACTTTCGAGTGAACTGGAGCGAGAACTTGCGGAGGACTTGGCTTCGAGCACGCGACCGGTCGCGAGCGTGCCCCGGGCAATCAGGGTTTGGCCGTCGACCACGACCGGCTCATCGAGCGTCGCTCTGAAGGCGTCTCCCGCACGTGACGATGCGCTCGAAAGCGAGCTCTGCAGGCGAACGGCGATGGGGGTTCCCTCGGGCAGTTTCGTGGCCGATGGAATCAGCGACTGGCTGGGCGAAATGCCGGTCGAGTGCGGCTCGCGATCGAAGGGCAGCTTTTGGGAAGCGGAGTTCGAAGCGTTCTCAGCCGGCGGGCGGCCACAGGCGCAGAGGAGGCTAAGCACCAGCACAACGATCGCGATGCGATTGCGGGAGGGCATGGGCTTCCCTGCCGAACGATCATTGCGATTGCTAATCATCATGTTCAATATTCCTGAAATTCGAGGAATCCAAGCGGAAATGGCGCCCCCATCCGCTATTCAGGTAGGCCCATGCGCCGCAGCAGATCGGCAAATCTGGGATCACCGCGGAGATTCCTGAAACTAGGATCGCACTTCAGCAACGTGATATCCTCGCCGTCGCGTTCTGCGTACGCTTTGTCGAGCCATTCAAAAGCCTTGTCCTTGTCGCCTGCTCGCGCGTAGGAAGCGGCCACCACGCTGGCTGCCACAAACCCGCCCCTCCGTTGCTTCAGTACCTGCAGGGTCAAGTCGAGATTCTTTTGCCAGAACCCCTTTCCCCCTCCTGTTTTGAGGGCGTGCAGCAAGGTGGTCGCCTCCGCGGCCGCGTCCTCTGGACTGGAGCCACCCAGCAATTCGCTCTTCTCGTTCTCCTTAATTGCCTCCTCGTATTTTCCCATCTCTGCCAGCAGGAAGGAAAAGTACTCGTGGGCAAGCGGAAAGGTGGGATCCATCGCGATAGTGTGCTGGAATTGTTGATAGGCCTTTTCGTAGTCCCCGGCAAACATATAGGTCATGCCCATGAAGTTGTTAATCGGCAACGACAAGGGGTCCAGTTCCAGCGCCTTCTTGTTTTCGGCGATGGCTTCTGAGGTTCGACCCATGGGAGAGAGATAACAATTGGAATAAAAGAGATGGGCGTAGGCAGAGTTCGGATTGACTTCGATAGCTTTCAGAAATTCTCTTTGTGCGCCGGGGAAGTCAAACTCGTAATGCGACAATTCCATGCCCAGGGCAGCATGCGCCTCCGCCAGGGAAGGATCCAGCTCCAGGGCTTTGGTGGCTGCCGCTTTGGCTTCAGGAAGGCTGTCCTTCGGCGAGTAGACGCCGATAATATTGCCGATATTGTAGGCATCGGCCAGGCCGACGTAAGCCAGGGCGAAATTCGGATCTTGGGAGGTGGCCTTCAGGAGGTACCCAACGCTCTCTTTTATGGCGGCGGGATTTCTCTGGTTCCAGTAGAAGCGGCCTTTCAAGTACAGGTCGTAGGCCTCCGGGTCAACCGCGCGCATCTTGGATAGCTCGATCTGCTTTTGCGGTGTGAGATTCACCTGCACCTGTTGAGCGATAGATCTTCCCAATTCACTCTCGATGCCCAGCAGGTCATGCAGCTCGCGCTCATAATTCTGCGCCCAAAGATGAGTTTGGTCGCTCACCCGAATTAGCTGCGCACTGACGCGAGCCTCTCCGCCTTCACGTCGCACGCTTCCTTCTAGAACGTAGTCAACCCCCAGTTCACGCCCGATCTGGCTCACGGTCTTGTCGGTGTGCTTATACGCCATCGCGGAGGTGCGAGCGATGACGCCCAACTGTTCGGGGCTCAACTGGCCCAGGTCGGTAATCGTCTCTTCCGTCAAGCCGTCGCTGAAGTACTCTTGCCCCGGATCGTTGCTTATGTTCTGGAAAGGCAGCACCGCCAGCATCACTCGCTTCTGGGCCAGGGATTTCGAGGACGCATTCGGGGACGAATGTCGCAGCGCTGTGTATGCGACGCCCGCCAGAATGAGGAGCAGAGCAGCCGCCGGCCACGCCAGAACTCGCCAGTAGCCTTTCCCTTGCCGATCACCAGGCACTTCGGCGCTTGCGTCTGCCACCGCAGCGGTTTCCGAAGATTGAGAGGCTCCCTCTACGCCTTCCACGACAGGAGCGATCAGGCGATACCCGCGGCGAGGAAGCGTCTCTACAAATCGTGGGTTCTCCGCAGAGTCGCCGAAGGCCACCCGCAGTTTCCGGATCGCGGTATTCAGGCCTTCATCGAAACCCACATAGGTATCGGACGGCCATAGCCGCGCCTGCAACTCCTCGCGGCTGACTATTTCTCCGGGACGCTCCAGCAGCATGGCCAGAACCCGAAAAGGCTGTTCCTGCAGCGGCACTTTTCGGCCTTCTCTATGGACTTCGGCGGAGCCAAAGTCAACTTCGAAGAGTCCGATGCGAACACGGCGGCTGGAACTGGCGGGTGCTTCCATACTCTCAACCCAGGGCGACATGATTTTATCCCAGTACTTCAGTTCAGGGAACTCGATAACTCCTTCAGAGAGTTTCTCTTAGCAAGTCAGAAAGGATTTATCGCGGGTCAATTGACCGGGCTCGAGTCGCGCGATATGAGAACACACACTTCGGCGATTGCCCCGGGGAAAAGCGGGACGTGCTGGGGAAACAACGAGATCAAGATGAGGAGAGGCTTATGAACAAGAAACAAGTGGTGCATGCAGCCGCGCTAGTTCTGCTGATGCTTGGGGTTCTGGGTTCGGGATACGCACAGAGTAACTCTGCTGCCTGCAACAACAAACTGATCACCGGCGACTATGGGTTCACGATCCAAGGCAACAAGTTGGGAGGGCCGGGCCCCACTGGCCCACAGGTGGGCGTGGCCATGACCAATTTTGATGGCAAGCACAGCCTCACTCAAATCGACACGGTGACGATTAACGGTGAGGTCGTCTCTGATTTCACCCACCCTAAGGCCACCGGCACCTACACGGTGAACTCCGATTGCACCGGCACCTTCACCATCGACTTTACCGACGGACGGCCGCCGGTGGTCGCAAACTTCGTCGTGGTCAACAATGGTTGGGAAATCGACACGGTGGTGATCAGTGCGGGGGGAAACCAGGGGATCCTTGCCACCAGCAGCGTCGGAAAGCGACGCTTCCTTTGGCACTAGGCTGCTGATCGGAGGGCGGGTGATCCAGTCGATCGCGACGACCTGAATTCTGGATGCCCGCCTCGCTTAGCAGGCTATTCTTTCGCCCCCGCCGGGGCCACTCATTTCTCACTTCTTTCCCACGGCTTGCGCCGAGGGCTTCATTATTGCGTCGCTCCGCGGCTATTCTTTGTTGCGGAAGTCAGCGGCAGTTCACAAACCGTGAACCGCGGCAGGAGCGTCCTGTGAACGCAACTTTGAAGCGCTACAGGCGCACATTTTTGAATGTCTGGCCGCCGTTTCTGGGCGCCGGAATCCGCATCAAGCGCCTCGCATCCGACTGGAAAGAGATTGACGTGGAGATGAAGCTGCGCTGGTGGAACTCGAACTACGTTCGCACCCACTACCGCGGTTCGCTCTCCTCCATGGCCGATCCTTTCTTTATGGTTATGCTCATCGAGAATTTGGGGAAGGATTACATCGTCTGGGACAAGGCGGCCAGCATCCGCTTCAAGAAGCCGGGGCGCGCCAGCTTCCGGTTGTCCAAAGAGCAGATCGGTGAAATCAGGCAAGTTCTGAATTCCCAGCAGAAGATCGAACGCGTGTTCACGGTCGAGGTCAAGGACGAATCCGGGAGCGCCGTTGCCGAGATCGAGAAGTTGCTGCACGTCCAAAGAAAAAACCCCGCTTGATTCAGGGAATTAATCCGCCGGATTCATCACATATTTGATGTGATGGCTGGCACTTAGCGGCGGTGGGTTTCGCACTACACTTTTCCCCAATCAGGTCTAAGGCGGTTCATTCGCGGAAAAGGTTGAGTTTACTTTTCCCGACTTGGAATCGGAGTGAGGTGTCACGTCTTCGAACTTTGTTTTTCCTGAGACCTAACACCTGAGGCCTGGAACCTGAGCCAGTTATGAACGTTGTAACCCAATTTCCGGCACCGTGCGACCAAGATCGCGATCTGCGCTTCCTGGCGATGTTTGAAGGGGCGGCGATTGGCATCGCTGTTTGCCGGCTCGATGGCTGGATTCTGGAAGCCAATCCCGCACTCAGCCGGATGCTCGGCTACAGCCAACGGGAACTGGCCGGCACGCACGCGGGTGAGTTTTATCCGGAACTTCACTGTGGCATTTCCGGGGGCAAATTTTCGCCCGACGAACAGTTGGTGGCCGAACTGGTACGTGGCGAGCGTGACTGGTTCGAAATCGACAAGGTCCGCCGGCGCAAAGACGGTTCCGAGTTCTGGGGACATTTAACGGTGTCGCTGGGACACGACGTCCGACGGCAGTCCGCCTTTCTGATCGCAATGCTCGCGGACGCGACCGAGTACAAACGGGTGGAAGAACATCTGCGCCAAGCCGAGCGGATGGAAGGCATCGGACGGCTGGCGGGAGGAATCGCGCACGACTTCAATAACCTGCTTACCGGCATTCTGCTGTACTGCGATCTGCTCATTGCGGGATTGAAGAGCGGCGGATTGGAGAACACTGGATTGGAGAACGACGAATTGGAGCGTGGCGGATTGGAACCGGGCCGGCTGTGCCAGCACGTGGAAGAAGTCCGTATGGCGGGCGAGCAAGGCGCGGCGTTGACGCGGCAACTGTTGGCGATCGCGCGCAAGCAAGCGGCGGAGCCACGCCCGACCCCGATCAACGAGATTGCGGCTTCCACGAAAACTCTGTTGCAGCGGCTGATCGGTGAACAGATTGAACTGGTCATAGTGCTCGACCCGGCGCTCGAATCGGCACTCGACTCCGGCGCCGGGCTGGTACTGGCCGATCCCGCGCAATTGCGGCAGATCCTCTTGAACCTGGTGCTGAACGCCCGCGATGCGATGCCTCAGGGCGGGACGATTACTTTGAGCACGCGGGCGGCGGAATTTCCTAGTGAAGTATCCAAGGCTGTTTTCACAGATGCCCATCCTCCCGAGGGGCACGTCCCTCAGGGGCTAAAGCCCGCATTTCTCCAGGAACTGAACGGCACGGCTGAAGCCGTGCCCCACCCAAAACCCATTCATGAAAAGAGCTCCGACAAAGCTGGGCCGGAAAACCGGCGGCGTGCTGTCTCGCTGGTGGTGCGAGACAACGGCTGTGGGATGGATGCGGAGACGCGGGCGCGGGTGTTCGAGCCTTTCTTCACCACCAAGCAGCCGGGACAGGGCACGGGGCTCGGCTTGGCGACGGTACAGCGCATTGTCACCGAAGCCGGCGGGATGATCGAGATCGAGAGCGAACCGGGACGGGGCACCAGCATTACAGTGTTCTTTCCGGCGATCACTCCAGCCGAGAGTGTGATTGCGGCTATGCGGAGCCCCTGAAGGAACGCCTGTATTCGCTTCAAGACGCGGCGGAGGCGGGGCAAGCCCCGTCTCCACACCCAGAACAACTTTCGCAACGGAGATTCGCCATGTTCAACGCATCGACCGCCACCGTTCTTAGTCACCGCCCCAGCCCCAGCCATGCCCTGCAAATCGCGGGAGCGAATTTCCTGAACCTGCTGATCGTGGATGATGACCGCACCATCCGCGAGGCCTGCCGCGAGGTGGCGCAATCGCTCGGCTTCAGCACGCAGGTGGCGGAGTCCGCCGAACAGGCCTACCGGGTGCTCGAGAGTTCGAGCCCAGACGCCGTGCTGCTGGACCTGCGGGGTTCGGGGAGCCTCGAAGCTTTGCACGCGATCAAGAAGCACCGCGCGGATGCGCTGGTGATTGTGGTGACCGGGTACGGCACGGTGCAATCGGCGGTGCAGGCGATGAAAGACGGCGCCTACGACTATGTCACCAAACCCTTCAGCATGGAAGAACTGCGTTTGCTGCTGGAGCGGGTGGGAGGGCATCTGCGGCTGAAGACGGAGAACCGCGAGCTGCGGGAAACCATCAAGTCGCGGCAGGGGTTCGGCAACCTGATCGGGCGCGCGCCGGAGATGGAAAAGCTTTACCGCATCATCGCGAAGGCCGGACAGAGCGTGCATCCGGTGCTGATTCTGGGGGAAAGCGGCACGGGCAAGGAGCTGGTCGCGAAGTCGATTCACGGCGCCGGCATCTTCCGCAACAAGCCCTTTATTCCGGTCGACTGCGGGTCGCTGGTGCCGACGCTGATCGAGAGCGAACTGTTCGGGCACGTGCGCGGCGCCTTCACGGGCGCGACCAATCCCAAGGAGGGCCTGCTGGCGATCGCCCAGGGAGGCACGGTATTCCTGGACGAGATCGGCGAGTTGCCGGTCGACTTGCAGGCGAAGCTGTTGCGGGCGATTCAGGAAAAGGAGATTCGTCCGGTGGGCAGCGTGAAACGCGTGCCCATCGACGTGCGGATTCTGGCGGCGACCAATCGCGACCTGGAGACGAGCGGTGGCCGAGGGCACGTTCCGCCGCGATCTTTTCTTCCGGCTGAACGTGCTGACGCTGCGGATTCCTCCGTTGCGCCAGCGCCGGCAGGACATCCCGCTGCTAGTGGCGCATATTCTAGAGCGCATTGGGCGCGACGCGGGAATCGAAAAGGCGATTTCGGACGAGGCGCTCAAGGCGCTGCTGAATTACGACTGGCCCGGCAACGTGCGCGAACTGGAGAACTCGCTGGAGCGGGCGTGCGCGCTCACCAGTGCGAACGTCATTCAGGTGCGCGATCTTCCCACCCAGATTTACGGCGCCCCTCTGGAGGTGATGGGAATGAGCCCGCCGAATAATGGCATCGTGCCGATGGCGGAGTTGGAGAAACAGACCATCCTGGCCGCGCTGTCGCAGGTGAACGGAGACAAGATGCTGGCCGCGCGGCTGCTGGGCATTGGCAAAACCACGCTGTACCGCAAGCTGAAAGAGTACGGGGCGCAAGTGAATTTGTAATTGGTGATAGGTAATTGGTAATCGCGCGGCTCGCCGGGATCAAGATTGCCGATTAGAAACTACCCATCGAAGATTCCCAAATGGAGTTCTCGAGTCCGGCGCGGGTGCCAGAACGGGAGGACCCGCGCAGGCTCGACTGCATAACTCATTTATTTTCAGGCAAGGACGACTGGCCCGGAAGTTGCGATAAGGATCGGCATGATCCTTCTTGTAACTTCGAGCGTGCGGGCAGCCGAATGCGCCGCGGCGCTGAATAAGGCGACAGGCAAGCGGGTCGTGGTGGCGGAAAGTCTGGCGCACGCGGTCACCCTTCTGCGGGCGGAATGCTATCTGGCCGTGGTGCTCGATCAGTACCTGCTTGAAACCGACCCGCACGACGCCGAGGCCATGCGCGACCACCTGGGCACCGCCATCGCCGTGCCGGTCAATTTGGGGATCAGTGGAATGGAGCGTCTGGTGCGGGAAGTCCGGGAAGCGGTGCAGCGCCGCCAGCGTGAGGAAGTGGGGGCCCGGAATGCGGTGATGGGCAGGATGCACGCCGAACTCAATGGCACGGTTACGGCGCTGCTGCTGTCCAGTGAGTTGGCACTGGAAACTCCCGGCCTGCCGGCGGCGGCGGCTGAGAAGATCGAGTCGGTTCACGAACTAGTGAAGAAACTGCGGAGCCAATTGGAGAGCGGGGGCGCAACCAAAGAACGTGGACAA
>CAWABC010000096.1:0-13110 GCA_963780105.1 uncultured Acidobacteriaceae bacterium | reverse complement strand
CCGATGAAGAGGCGGCGAAGGTGGAGCCGTTTATCCGCGAGCGCGAGGTTACGTTCCCCGTGCTGCTCGATCCCGGGCGCAAAGTGAACGACCTGTTTGTGGTCGAGGGTATTCCGAAAACTTTTGTGTACGACCGCGAAGGGAAGCTGGCAGCGCAGTCGATCGATATGCGCACGCAGAAACAGTTTCTGGAAATGCTGGGGAAAGCTGGACTGGAGTAGAGACCGACCACTCTAGCGACCGCGAGAACATGCGGTGGAGGGACGGGCGTCTCGCCCGTCCAGCCGGGCGGGGACGCCCGGCGCTCCATAAACTCTTCGCGCTGATACCATACTCTTCGTGCGTCCGCTGCTTGATGTCCGCGACCTGACCATCGAGTTTCCGCAATCCCGCGGCGGGCGGGCGTCTCTGAGCGCGCGGCAGAACGGCGGCGGCGTGGCCGCTGTGCGCGGGCTTTCGTTCTCTATCGCTCCCGGCGAAGTGCTTGGATTGGTGGGCGAATCGGGCTCGGGAAAGTCCGTCACCTCGCTTGCCCTCATGGGACTGCTTCCGCCCGAGGCCACCGTCAAAGGCGAAATTACTTTCCAGGACGGCTCTCAGAACAATGACGGCGGGCCCACGCATCTCACCAGTTTGTCCGCCAATGGGCTGCGCGAACTTCGCGGGTCGCGCATGGCCATGATTTTTCAGGAGCCGATGACCGCCCTCAATCCGGTCATGCGCGTTGGTGACCAGATCGCGGAAGCCGTGCTTGCACACCACCGCGTATCTAGATCGGACGCGTGGCGACGCGCGATCGAAGGCATGCGCGACGTTGCCATCCCCGACCCGGAACAGCGCGCCCGCAGCTATCCACACCAGCTTTCGGGAGGCATGCGGCAGCGCGTGATGATCGCCATGGCGATCGTCAACCGTCCGCAACTGCTCATTGCCGACGAGCCGACCACGGCGCTCGATGTCACCATCCAGCAGCAAATTCTCGACCTGCTTAACGACCTGCGCCACAAATTTGGATTGGCGATGCTGTTCATCTCGCACGATCTCGCGGTGGTTTCGCACGTCGCCGATCGCGTCGCCGTCATGTACGCCGGCAGCCTGGTCGAGCTCGGCACGAAGGCCGATATTTTCCGCGCGCCCGCTCATCCCTATACTCAGGGCCTGCTGCGCGCCATTCCTACTCTTGCCACCGACCGCACCCTTCCGCTGGCGACCATCGAGGGCACGGTGCCAGCCATCGCCCAACTTCCTCCCGGATGCCCGTTTGAACCGCGCTGCCCGCATCGCGTTGCCGCCTGCGCGGTCGATCTCCCGCCGCTGGTTGAGGTCGGACCCGCGCATTTCGCCCGCTGCCCAGTTGTGAATTCGAGGTCTTAGGTTCAGGTCCTAGGTGTCAGGTCTCAGGAAATGCTCCCACGCTTTCGTCTCGCTTTCGATGAACGCGATCTTCTTCGATCTCCGCCAGCCCCCTAGTACGTGACCGCTTAAAGGACATACGATGGAGCGACGGGCGTCTCGCCCGTCCAGCCGGGCGGGACGCCCGGCTCTCCACCGGCAAGCTCGGACTGAGAGCAGTAACAAGTAGGCTGCGGGACCGCCGCACTGTTGGAATCCCACTCATCGCAAAGGGCGCGATGAGTGGGGCACCCGCAATCCTGTAGTTGTGTTGTTGTTTGTTACTTGCTGGCGGAGATGATGATCTTTCCGCTTCCCATCACCCCGTTCCGGGAGAACGAGTAGGAGTTGACTGGACATCCCACGAGTACGCCGTTGATCTTGGTACTAATGGGGCCGTTCGTGCCCTTAACCTTGAAAGTATTCGACGTGAGCGGGTAAATTCCGCTTGGCGTGACAACAATGTCGACGTCGCTTGTGTTACTGTTCTGCCACTCAATGGGCTGGCCTGCGACTGCGTCGACGTCGGTGGCCGTCGCTGCGTTGACAATCAAAACGGGCGGGGTATCTTCAGCTCTTCTTGGCCTGGGTAACGGATTCGCTGCCATATTGAATCTCCTTTGATCTGAAATTGATGAAGCCCTTAGTTTGACCAATGGATCAATGGGTTCGGCCCCGAACTAAAACCTGGAAGCGCGGATCGTTCTTGAGCGAGTCAAAGGTGGGCATCTCAAGCACTGTTGCCACCGAAACCCCGGCGTCGAGCGACTTCTTCAGCCACTCCAGCGCCACACCGCTCTCCCCTAAGTCCTGGTAAACCACTGCCGCATTAAGTATGAGATCTTTGTCGCCTTTGCCCCAACGCAGCGATTGGTCCAGGAATGCTACGGCGTGTTTCCGGTCCCCGAGCATAGCATAGTAATCGGCGACATCGCCATTCACTTCCGTATCTTTTGGGTTCACTTCAAGCTTCTTGTTGGCCAGGTTGACCGCTTTCTCATAGGCCGCTTGGGCCGCAGCCTGATCGCCGGTGTAGTGGTAGGCGTCTGCCAAACTACCCCACACCGCGTATTGACTCTCGTCGAGCTTCACAGCCTCACGGTAAGCTTCGATCGCATCCGGGAATCGCCGCAAGCGGAGATAGGCGGTGCCCAGGTTGTTATAAGCGTCAGAAGTCGGCCGGATCGCGATCGATTGGCGTAGAGGTTGAACGGCCTCGGCGTACTTGGCCTGGTAAGCGTATGCTCCACCGAGGTTGCTATAACCCCGGTAGCTGTCGGGCGCCAATGCCACTGCGCGGGAAAACATATCGATCGCTTTTTCCGCCTGTTGCTGCTGCAAATAGAAAGCTCCCAGTTCTAAGTACCCCCTGGCATATTGCGGTCGGAGGTGAATAACTTGCTGGTAGGTCTTTTCCGCTTCGTCCAGCTTGTTCAAATGCTTTTCGGCCGACGCCAGCCCGGTGTACGCTTGGTCGCTGGTGGGTTCCAATTGTACGGCTTTTTGAAACTCGCCAACGGCCAATTCGTACTGCCCTGTTCCATTGGCAATCCAGCCGAGACAAATGTGGCCTTCGGCGCCGGCGTTGCCTGAATCCACCGCCTTGGCGCAGGCCTCCTTGGCCGACGCTACCGCCCGCTTATCCTTCGTGGAATAGTATTTCCACCAGTAGGCCATGCCGAGTTCTGCCCTAGCGGTTCCGTAGTTTGGGTCTAGTTTCAGGGCCTCGCCGAGGACGGCAATCGCGCTGTTGGCGTTCTCCGGCTTGAAGGGATCGTCCAGATAACCGCGCGCTTGTAAGTAGTAGTTATAAGCGTCAGGAAGACTGGTGCCGTGCGAGACTAACTCACGGCGCTCTTCGGGACGGAGTGTGAATCCCAGGGCAGCCGCTACTCCGTTCGAAACTTCATCTTCAATCTTGAAAAGATCGCTGACGGGCTCGTCGAAGCTCTTCGCCGCGAGCACATGTCCGGTTTTGGCGTCGGTCAAGGTGGAACCGACGCGCACCAGGTCTCCGGAGCGCTGCAGATCGACGCGCAGGCCGAGATTGACGCCGAATTCCTGGCGCGCCTGGTCGAGCGTGGTTACGTGCTTGGCGTGCATCTCACTGGCTGGCACCACCTGCACTGAGTGGTTCTCGCCGAGTTGCGTTAACTTGGCCGCTAGAGTGGCCACCAATCCGTTGGCTAGTGCGGCAAACTGAAGATCTCCTTCGGGTACCTCCAGCGGAAGAATCGCCAGACTTACGTTCTGAGGCAGAGCCGCTCGACTGGAGTTACTTTGCGGATTGGATGTGTGGCGGAGTCGCGGTCCGAGGAGGAAGAGGAGCACAACCAGCAGGGACGCCCCAACGGCGATCAGCGCTGCCTTCGCACGGGACAGACTCAGCTCGCGACGACTGCGCGCTGGCTTGGAGGGAAGGCCGCCGAATACCGGCTCATCTCCGCGCTCGACCGCATGTAGATCGGCCAGCAAGTCCTGCGCGGTTGGATAACGGGAGGCGGGGTCCTTGGCCAGCATGTGCTCGACAATTCCCGCCAGCGGAGCGGGCACGCTGTGGTTGATCTCGTGCAGCGAAGGTGGTTCCAGGTGCAGCACCCGGCCGACGGTCCCGGCGAAGCTGTCGGTCAGGAAGGGATGCTGCCCACCCAGCATCTCGTAGAAAACCAGGCCCAGGGAGAAAAGATCGGCGCGTCCGTCGTAGATTTTTTGCTGCAGGACTTCCGGAGCCATGTAACCCGGTGTTCCGCTGGTTGAGATGGTCATGCTGGCCAGACTCTGGGTCGCTTCCGTGGGGTCGGCGCCGGCGAAGCGCTTGGCTACACCGAAGTCGAGAATCTTTACTCGCTGACCAGCGGCCAGCATGATGTTTTCGGGCTTAATATCTCCGTGCACGATGTGGCGGTCGTGGGCCGCTGCCAAACCTTCTGTGCACTGCATCCCGATGGCCAGCACCTCCGCCATGCCGATGGGGGAGAGCATCCGTTGGCGCAGCGTCTGGCCCTCGATGTACTCCATGACGAGAAGAATCTCGCCCTGCTCCTCGATCACGTCGTGGATAGCGGCGATGTTGGGGTGATTGAGGGCGGAAGCGCGCTGCGCTTCCTTCAGAAATCGTTCGCGGTCGCGCTCATCGAACTGGAGCTTAGGCGCCATCCGCTTGATGGCGACCACCCGCTTCAGGACGGTGTCCTCGGCGCGATAGACCTGCCCCATGCCGCCGGCGCCGATGCGGCCTTGCACCAGAAATCGGCCCACCCTGCGGCCCGCCAGGTCATGAATCGCGGGAGGAGTGTTGACTGTATCTCGAGGATCCGACATGGACGAAGAGGCCCTTGAAGCTGCCGCCATTTTAGTCGCAGTGGAACAGAAAGCAAACACGGCGGGCCCGCGCACGCTCCGAAAAAATGTGGCTCCGCCGCGTAATTCCGCCAGCACCTCCTCCGCCACTATTCTTCCGAGGAGGCATCCCGGTCTATAATCGGCAGTCTGTCCGGTGCATAGTGCGTATCCTTCTTTTTAGCGACATACACAGCAACCTGGAGGCGCTCGAAGCGTGTCTCGCCGCCGCGCCCGCCCACGACCTAGTCGCCAATCTCGGCGATACCGTCGGCTACGGCGGCAATCCCAACGAAGTCATCGCCCGTTCGCAAACGGTCGGCCGCCTCTTCGTACGGGGCAATCACGACAAAGCCGTCTGCGGCCTTATGACCCTCGACGATTTCAACCCCGTTGCCGGTCTGGCCACGCTCTGGACCCGCGACCAGCTGACGCCCGAGAATCTCGACTGGCTGCGCTCGCTGCCGCAGGGTCCCATCCAACTCGACGGACTCCCCGGCATCCAGTTCGTGCACGGCTCGGCGCTCGACGAGGATGAATACATGGTTAGCGCCCGCGATGCCATCGAACCGCTCATCACCGATCCCGTCCCCATCACGTTTTTTGGGCACACGCACCTGCAGGGTGGGTTCGTGCTCTCAGGCGAGATCAGCGAAAGCTATCGTCCGGGATATCGCACCGTGGGCCAGGCCGAGTCGTCGGATTGGCCTTTGCGCAAAGATCGACGCTATCTCATCAACCCCGGCTCTGTGGGCCAGCCCCGGGATGGCGACTGGCGCGCCGCGTTTGCTGTGTTCGACTCCGAAGCCTGGATCGTGACTTACTATCGCGTGCCTTACAACCTGCGGGTGGCACAGGAAAAGATTCTTGCGGCTAATTTGCCGCAGCGACTGGCTACGCGGCTGGCTACGGGAAGATAAGACGCTTTTCTCACTCCTGCAACCGAAGACCGCCGACGTTGTAAACTCGCTCCATGGCTCAGCGTTCTTCCGACTCCAGTAATCTTTTCTCCGTGCCGAAATCCGCGGTTGCCGCTCACACTGCTCACGTTGATGGCGGAGCCCGCGGCAATCCAGGGCCTGCGGGTTATGGCGTCGCGATTCGGGACGGTTCCGGCCACCCGGTCGCCGAGCTTAGCGAATACCTTGGACACCGCACCAACAACTACGCCGAGTATCAGGGGCTGCTTGCCGCGCTGCGCTATGCTGCCGAACACCAGATCAGGGCGCTCAAGGTTATTAGCGATTCTGAACTGATGGTTCGGCAGATGAAAGGCATCTACAAGGTGCGGCATCCCGAACTGCGCAAGCTGTATGACGAGGCGCAGCAACTAGTGCGGCGGCTGGAGCATTTCGAAATCAGGCACGCGCTGCGGGAACACAACAAGATCGCCGACCGGCTGGCCAACGAGGCGATGGATCGCGGGCAGAGGTGAGAGATGAAAACGAATTGCAGAGGTAAGAGGTCAAATTGCAGAGGTGAAATCTTCCGGTCCAGGTAGAATCGTCAGCACCAAGAGTTCTTTACCTCTGCAATCTTACCTCTTACCTCTTACCTCCCCTTACTCTCCCGCCGAGTGATCGTGGACAATCTTCCATCCCTCGGGAAATTTGCGGAAGACTAGCGTAAACAGGCCGTGGGGCGTCTTCCCGTCCGACATGGTCAGATGAAACTCGCCGCGCACAAACGCGGAGTCCGGCCCCAGCATCTCGATCCGCAGGTTCGCGAATTCGAGCTTGCCCATTTCGTGGTCAGCGCCCTGATAGTTTTTCTGGTAGCGATCGAGCGCCGCTTGCCAGCCCTTCGATTCATGCGCTCCCGAAAAGAACGTCAGCTCGGGCGAATTCCAATATCCCGCCATGAAGCCTTCGAGATCCTGGCGATTCCAGGCCGCCTGCTGGTTTTCAATCACTTTGCGAATCGCGATGCGCGCCGCCGCATCGCCGGCGTCCTGCGCAATGCCCGCAACGGCCAGCGCCGCCATCGTCCCCACCAGCAAAACCAAATCCCGCATAAGCCCTCCGTCAGCCTTGGTCTCGCATCATACAGTCTTCGATTTCTTGCGCGGAGAGAAAACCGGAAAGAAGAACAGAATCAATTCGCGAGGGCCAGCCCCTAAAGGGGCATCGGATTTCGAAGAATGACGGCATCGCTGAAGCGATGCCCTGATGCGGAGCCAGGGTTTTCCGCAGCCTTAACAGCTAAGAGCCAGGGGATTGAATACCGAAAGGCAAGAGCTGAAGGCTGAGAACTGACGGCTGAAAGCTGCGAGCTGAAAACTGTGTGCGCCCTACGCCTGACCTTTTTTCGCCGCTGCAGCTGCCTTCACCTTCACCGTCTCCCAGGGCCGCTTTGGACGGTCCACCTCGGGCTGGTCGCGGTCCTTGATGCGATCGTACTGGTACGACTCGCTCACTGTTCCGAGCGACTCGTTGTACAGGCTGGGCAGGGCTAGGGCTTCTTTCATTTCTTCGGCGAACCGGTGCAGCGCTTCCAGATGGTCCGCGGTGGCCGCCACTTCGGTCTTGGTGGTTTTCAGAAACTGCTGATAGCCGCGGTTGACCAGCTTCGAAATTTCGCTGCCGATCAGGTATCCCGGATACGCGAAGATTTTCGCGCCCCCGCCGTCGGTCTTCTGGATCGCCGCCGAGCAGTTGTACTTCTTCAGGAACACGCGCGTGATCGCGCCCGGAGCTTCAATCAGGTCAAAGCCATGATCGCGCAGCCAGTTGACGGAGTCTTCGTAGGTTCGCGGTTCGACTTTCGTTGCCATTTTATGAACTCAATTCTCTTTATGAACTCAATTCTCTTTGATCCCCGCACCAGGTTAGATGCGGCTGGCGCGCATTCGATGGAACCAAACCTGCCCGTCGCGTCGCGAATCTAATCGGCTCGGATTTCAACAACGTTAGTATTGATATACCTTTTTGGGATTGCGGGCACATTACTCTAGTCACGAGGGCATCGCAAGCAACGACGCCGACGGACGTCGCCGTTGCCCCACGGAGCCGAAGCGCGATATCTTAATTAGACGTTTCTAACCGCAGCCTTACGCTGCCGTCGCGACAACGGTTGCGGCGGTCTTGGTCTGAGTCTCGGCTCTTGCGGTTCTTGACTTCGGCCCTGGTAGAGGTTGGGGAGTGGGTCGTTGCGGCAAAGGGATTGGTTCTGGTTTCGGTGGTAGAGGCTTCCGTTCCGGGGGCAGCGGTGGCGGTTCGTGGGGTGCTCTATTGGTTTCGCTCATATTTTGTTTGCCTCTGGCTGTGGACGAAATTGAGGAGCGGCGGTGCCAAACCATACTGTGTTGACCATCCGCACCTCATTTCGGCAGCTTCTAGGTCAGATTCTGGCCGAAGGATATGCTGGCAAAGATTGTTTGTCCAGTATCCGTCCAGTATCGTCGATAGCAGGCGGGCCACCGTGTTTCCGTGAAATACTTCTGCAATCCGACTCCCGGGTCTACCATCGCCGATGCTGAAAATCAACCACGACAGCCACGCTAATATCCGTCAACACGGTGAACAGACCTATCCGCACGAGTGTTGTGGCGTGCTGCTTGGGCGGTTCGACGATGACGGCTCCAAGCCCGTTTCAAAGACCGTCTTGCGCGCCGTCCGCTGCGGCAACACGCGCGCGGACTCGCCCCACAACCGCTATCACATCGATCCGAAGGAACTCATTCGCGTCCAGCGCGAGGGCCGCGAGCGCGGCGAGGACATCGTCGGCTTCTATCACTCCCATCCCGACCACCCCGCGCAATGGTCGACCACCGACCTCGCGGAAGCGCACTGGTTCGGCTGTTCGTACGTGATCACGAGCGTGGAGAAAGGGACGGCGACGATTACGAATTCGTTCGAACTTGGGGGCAGCGGCGAGGACGACAAGAAATTCGTGGACGAAAAGACTGAAGTGGTCTGACCTGTTAAGACGATTAGCCGTGCCGGAAGTAGTTCCGCACTATGCTCCTGGTCATGTAGATCAGCAGCAGGCCCGCGATCGCCACTCCGACGGCTCCTTTCAGCCACTCTCCCAACACGCCATTGATGAGATCTCCCGCCGCGTTGATGGCAATAATCGTTGTTCCCAGAACCCATCCCCAAAAACGGCGACGGAACCAGCCGACGGCGGCGGCACACATCAATGCGGAGAGCACCACGAAACCGAGCCCGGCACTCTTGCCGAACGTCGCGAGCTGAATATGGCCCGCCTTGTTCAACGCCCACAACCGATCGAGCGCGGTCCCAGGTTTAAGCAGCGTGACGGCGGCATAGGCGGCCATGGCTGCTCCAAACAGGAAAAATGCGCCAATCGGGACAAAGCCGCGCGGGCGTCGATCTTCTTCGGTGATACCATCTCCATAGTGCCGTCGATTGCCGGCGGCTGCGTTATCATTCGAGTATGATTTGCCTGAATATGACCTGCGAACCGACACCGGGCCGAATGCCCAGCCCCGCGCGCTGTTGCTATTTCGCAATCTAGTTCGCCCCCGGCCTGATTACAATAGAAAATCGCAATCGAGAAGGAACCTATGGCAACCGCGACTGAAGCCCAACCCGAACCCGTTCTCAGCAACGACGAAATCCTGCGCTACTCGCGGCATCTGATCCTGCCCGAGGTGGGCATGGACGGACAGCGGAAGCTGAAGGCCGCAAAAATCCTGTGCATTGGAGCGGGCGGGCTGGGGTCGCCGCTCGCACTCTACCTGGCGGCGGCGGGCGTGGGCACGCTGGGCATCGTGGACTTCGATGTGGTGGACTACACCAACCTGCAGCGCCAGATCATCCACTCGACCGCCGACGTCGGGCGCAAGAAGCTCGATTCCGCCGCCGACAAGCTGAAGGCTCTCAATCCGTTTCTGAACCTGCGGACGTTCGATATGAAACTGACCAGCGCCAATGCGCTGGAGTTGTTTCGCGAGTTCGATATCGTCGCCGACGGCACCGATAATTTCCCCACGCGCTACCTGGTCAACGACGCTTGCGTGCTTACGGGCAAGCCCAATGTTTACGGATCGATTTTCCGCTTTGAGGGGCAAGCGAGTGTATTCGCGACTGAAGATGGACCGTGCTATCGCTGTCTCTATCCGGAACCGCCACCGCCGGGCCTGGTGCCTTCGTGCGCTGAAGGGGGAGTGCTGGGCATTCTGCCGGGGCTGATCGGCGTGATTCAGACCACAGAAACCATCAAGCTGATTCTGGGGCAGGGCGATTCGCTTGCCGGACGACTGCTGCTGGTCGATGCGCTGGGCATGAAATTCCGCGAACTGAAGCTGCGCAAGAATCCCGATTGTCCGGTCTGCGGCACGCATCGGACGATCACCCAACTGATCGACTACGATCAGTTCTGCGGCATCCGCGGGCAGGAGGAACCGGCGGGGAATGACATCCCGGCGATTTCGGTGGAGGAATTAAAAGAGAAGCTCGACGCCAAGGCCGACGTGTTTGTTCTGGACGTGCGCGAACCCCACGAATACCAGATCTGCAACCTGAGGGGATATCTGATTCCGGTGGGCGACATACCGAAGCGCGTGGGCGAACTCGACTCGAGCCGCGAGATCGTGGCCTATTGTAAGGTGGGCGGACGCAGCGCGAGGGCGGTGAACTTCCTGCGCCGGGCAGGATTTGCCAGGGTCTATAACCTGACCGGCGGCATCAACGCGTGGGCGGAGCGGATCGATCCGAAGATGCCGAAGTACTGATGGCAGTTCTGAGTTGTCAGTTCTCAGTTGATGGCCGCAGTTGCTTGCGATGCCGAAAGGCCTCGGTTCGCTCAATCGTCCGCATTCAAGTCGGCCATCAACTCGGAGACGCTGCGGAACGAAGGCAGGCCACCATGGCGCGCCTCTTGCATCGCCGCAGCCGTCGCGGCATTCGGAGCTTTCACTTCGAAGGGTAGGGATTTCTCGACTGCCACGCGGGTCAGCAGCACGCGAACCGCATCGGAAACGGATAGGCCCATGGCTGCCAGTGCTTTCGCTGCCCGCGCCTTGGTCCGCTTGTCAATGCGAACGTGAACCATTTCTGTGGTTGCCATGTCGACCTCTGAGATACATTGTATCTCAACCGCGATGGACCGTCAAACCGGGACCGGGATTTTTGCGGAGCAAGGCTGAAGACTGAGATCTGATAGCTGAGACCCGACGCTCCCCTACGGCATCCGGGTGAGCCCCGGGAGAGTCTTGACGAGGTCGTTATAGATCACCATCACCGCAAAGAGCACCAGAAAGACGAAAGCCGCCTGATAGATGCGTTCTTTGATGGGCAGGCTGATTTCTTTCTGCATGAGGCTCTCGATGAAGAGGAGCAGGATGACGCCGCCATCCAGGATGGGAATCGGCAGCAGATTCATGATGCCCAGGTTCAGGCTGATGACGGCGGTGATCAACAGCAGCGGCGTCCAACCCTCCTCGCGGGCGGCCGCGCCCACGGCGGTGCCGATCCCGATCGGGCCATCCACCTGGCGCATGGAGACTTTGCGCTGCGCCATCTTTTGCAGCAATTCCAGAATCAGGAACGAGTTCTTCTTGCAGTACGACAGAGAGCGTTCGAGCGCATCCGGGAAAGCGAGCTTCGCTACTTTGGTGGGAACGCTGGCGACGCCGATGCGGTAGCGAAGTTCCTGGGAAGGCCCCCCGGGCGCGAGCGTAGGTTTCACCGTGAAGGTCTGCTTCTGGCCGTTACGGAGAACCACGAGTGCCAGAGGCTGATCCTTGGTGCGGGTCAACATCTGGATCAGCTCTTCCACGGCGGTAATTTCCTGCCCGTTGGCGGTGAGGATCTGATCTCCGACCCTGATTCCAGCCCTGTCGGCGGGCATCCCGCGTTCGACCAGTGTCAAAGTGACGCTGGGCTCTTTCGGCACCCAGCCTATATCTCCGTATTGATTGGGCCCGTACGGCTCGGGAACGAGGACCTTCTCGGTGACCTTGCCGTCGCGCTCAATGCCGAATCTTAAAGGTTGATTCGGGCTGAGTGCAGCCTTGACGTCCACTTGCTCCCAATTCGGGTTCTCGATGTTCTCGACCCGGACAATCTTGTCGCCCTTCTGAATGCCAGCCCTCGCGGCCGGAGTGTCTGCGGGCACCCATCCCACAACGGTTGGTTCATCGAGCAGAGCGGGGTATTCGTAGTGCACCATGTACACGCCGGTGAGCAGGGCTACGGCCAGCATGACGTTCATGGCCGGTCCGGCCAGGGCTACGAGGAAGCGCTGCCAGCGCGGATGCGAGAGAAATTCCCCCGGATCGCCGGTGCGCTCGTCCATCGGGTTCTCGCCCGACATCTTCACGTAACCGCCCAGCGGAATGGCGCTGATGCGATAGTCGGTGTCGCCTTTCTTAAAACCCAGCAGACGCTTGCCGAAGCCGATGGAAAACACTTCCACCCTGACACCGAAATACTTGGCGACGGCGAAGTGTCCGAACTCATGAATCAGGATCATGAATCCGAGCACGATGCCCATGACGAAGATGGTGTGGAGGATGGACAACAGCTGCGGCATCATACTTTAGACTACTCCAAAATTTCGATTACGAAATGGCCCCGATGGGCGATCTCTTTCGGCGGCGCGGCTTCACCATTTCTCTTGCCAAAAGGCGGGCTTCCGTGTCCAGAGTCAGTACCTTCTGTATAGATTCCAAATGTGCGGCGGGCGTTGCTGCCATTGTCTCCTCGATAATCCGGGGAATGTCCTCGAATCCGATCTGCTCCTCCAGGAACGCAGCCACCGCGACTTCGTCGGCGGCGTTCAGGGCGATGGTCTTCGCGCCTCCGGCGGCCGCCGCTTCGTATGCCAAAGCGAGACAAGGAAATTTACTCATATCCGGAGGGCAGAAATCCAGATGCCGTAAGTCACTTATCGAGAAGCGCAATTCCGAAGGGATGCGCTCCGGATACGTCAGCGCATACAAAATGGGCAGACGCATGTCGGTCACCGAAATTTGAGCAAGTATGCTGCCATCCACGAATTCGACCAGGGAATGGATCGTAGACTGCGGATGCACAACGACTTGCACGCGGTCGGGCGGCACGTGGAACAGGCGGCAGGCCTCGATCACCTCGAACCCCTTGTTCATTAATGTTGCCGAGTCGATGGTGATCCTTTTGCCCATCTTCCAGGTGGGATGATTGAGCGCCTGTTGCACCGTAATTGATGCAAATTCCGACTTCGGCGTCTTCAGAAACGGACCGCCGGATGCGGTGAGCCAGATGCGCTCGACCTCGTTGGCATCCCCGTCCATGCGACCGCCGCGCAAGCACTGGTGGACGGCATTATGCTCGCTGTCGATCGGCAGCAGCGGCTTGCCCTGCTTCCGCGCCTCGGCGGTGATCAACTCGCCCGCCACTACCAGGCATTCCTTGTTGGCCAGTCCGACGGTCT
>CAWABC010000095.1:0-33326 GCA_963780105.1 uncultured Acidobacteriaceae bacterium | reverse complement strand
TCTTCAAGGGACTGCCCAGCCGCATCGGGCATCTGCTCGACATTTCTCTGCGCGATCTGGAAGCGATTCTGTACTTCGAAGCCTATGTGGTCGTCGATCCTGGCGACTCGCCGGTAAAAGAACGCGAAGTCATCAAGGACGAAGCGAAGTACCGCGAACTCGACCAGCAATACCGCCCTGCCGGCTTCAAAGCCATGATGGGCGCGGAAGCGATCAAGGAACTTCTGAAGCGCATTGAAGTCGATTCGCTGGCTGCAGAACTGCGCGAGAAGATGAAGAACGAAACCTCGCTGCAAAAGCGCCTGAAGTATGCCAAGCGGCTAAAGGTGGTCGAGGCCTTCCGCAAGAGTGGCAACAAACCGCAATGGATGATCCTGGACGTGCTGCCGGTGATTCCACCCGAGCTGCGTCCGCTGGTTCCACTCGATGGCGGACGCTTCGCCACCTCCGATCTGAACGATCTTTACCGGCGCGTCATCAACCGCAACAACCGTTTGAAGAAGTTGATGGACCTGCATGCTCCCGAAGTCATTGTGCGCAACGAGAAACGCATGCTGCAGGAAGCGGTCGACGCGCTGTTCGACAATGGACGCCGCGGGCGCGTTCTGCGCGGCGCCAACAACCGTCCCTTGAAATCGCTCTCCGACACGCTGAAAGGCAAGCAGGGACGCTTCCGCCAGAACCTGCTCGGCAAGCGCGTGGACTACTCCGGACGTTCGGTGATCGTGGTTGGTCCCGATCTCAAGCTGCACCAGTGCGGATTGCCGAAAAAGATGGCGCTCGAGTTGTTCAAGCCGTTCATCTATCACCGCCTGGAACAGACGGGAAACTGCACCACCATCAAGCAGGCCAAGGAAATGGTGGAGCAGCAGGAACCGATCGTTTGGGACATTCTGGAAGAGGTCATCAAGGACCATCCCGTCATGCTGAACCGCGCGCCCACGCTCCATCGCCTGGGCATTCAGGCGTTTGAGCCGGTGCTGGTCGAAGGCAAGGCGATCAAGATTCACCCGCTGGTCTGCACGGCGTTCAACGCCGACTTCGACGGCGACCAGATGGCGGTGCACATTCCGCTTTCGCCCGAGGCGCAGGTGGAAGCCAGCGTTCTGATGCTGTCTTCGCACAACATCCTGTCGCCGGCGTCAGGACAGCCCATCACCGTGCCCACGCAGGACATGGTGCTCGGTCTCTATTATCTGACCAAAGCGAAACCGGGCGCGAAGGGCGAGGGCCGCTCGTTCGCCAATGTTGAAGACGTCGTGATCGCGCTCGAAATGGGCGAAGTGGAAACACTCACCCCGATTCGCCTGCGCTACACCGGCGAGGTCATTGACCTGACGCAAGCCTACGACGATCAGGACGTGAACCATACCGAACCCGTGCAACTGAAGCGCGAGTTCCTGAATACTACCGTCGGCCGAGCAATTCTCAACGACCATTTGCCGAAGGCTGTGCCCGGGGGCAACGTGAGCATGCCGTACATCAACGGTCTGCTCAAGAAGAAGGGCGTCGGGCAACTGGTCAATTACTGCTATTTGCGGTTCGGCCTGGAAGTCACGGTCAAGATGCTCGATGAGATCAAGTCGCTCGGCTTCAAGTACGCCACGCGCGCCGGTCTCTCCATCGGCATCGATGACATGGTCATCCCAGACAATAAGAAGACGCTGGTGAAAGACGCCGACAAGCAGGTGATCAACGTGCAGCAGCAGTACCTGGACGGCGCGATCACCAACGGCGAACGCTACAACAAGGTCATCGAAATCTGGTCGGCCATCACGGAAAAAGTTGCCGATGAAATGTTCAACCAGATGCAGCGACGGGACAAAGAAGGCGAACTCAACCCGATTTACGTCATGGCCGATTCCGGCGCCCGCGGATCGAAACAGCAGATCCGGCAGCTCTCCGGAATGCGCGGACTGATGGCGAAGCCGACCGGCGAAATCATCGAGACTCCGATCACGGCCAATTTCCGTGAAGGGTTGACGGTGCTCGAATACTTCATCTCAACGCACGGCGCCCGCAAGGGTTTGGCCGACACGGCGCTGAAGACGGCCGACTCGGGTTACCTGACGCGCCGTCTGGTCGATGTGGCGCAGGACGTGATCATCAGCGAATACGACTGCGGCACCGTGGACGGAATTTTCGTCTCCGGTATCGTCGAAGCCGGCGAAGTTATCGAGCCGCTGCGCGACCGCATCGTGGGCCGCGTCTCGCTCGAGAAAATCAAGGACTACGAAGGCCAGGTCGTGGTCGACATCAACCACGAGATCACTGAAGATCTCGCCGGCGCGATTCAGGCCGCAGGTATCGAGCGGGTGAAGATTCGCTCGGTGCTCACCTGCGAGTCGAGGCGCGGCGTTTGCGTTATGTGCTACGGACGTAATCTCGCCTCCGGGCGCCTGGTCGAACTCGGTGAGGCCACCGGCGTGATCGCGGCTCAGTCCATCGGCGAACCGGGAACGCAGCTCACCATGCGCACCTTCCACATCGGAGGTACGGCGTCGCGAGTCTCGGAACAGTCGCGCCTCGATGCCAAGACCAACGGTTTGGTCCGCTTCATCAACCTGCAGACGGTGAAGTCGAAGACTGGCGATTTGGTGGTCATGAACCGTCAGGGCTCGATCGCGGTGGTCGACGAGAAGGGCCGCGAACGCGAGCGTTATGCGGTCGTGTATGGCGCCAAGGTCAAGGTCGCGGAAGGCGGGCCGGTACAACTTGGCCAGGTTATGGTCGAGTGGGACCCGTACACCTTTGCCATCCTCACCGAAATTGGCGGCACGGCCCAGTTCAAGGACCTGCAGGAAGGCATCACGCTGAACGAAGAAGTGGACGAGGTCACCGGCTTGTCGCGTCATGTGGTGACGGATTCGCCCGACGAGAAGCGCCAACCGGCCATGGTGATCAAGGGCAAGGCAAGCAAGCGCTACCTGATGCCTTCGCACGCTCACCTCATGGTGCAGGACGGCGACACGGTGTTTCCCGGCGACGTGCTGGCTAAGATTCCACGCGAGACGACGAAGACCAAGGACATCACGGGCGGTCTGCCGCGCGTGGTCGAACTGTTCGAGGCCCGCAAGCCCCGCGAAACCGCCGTCATCAGCGAAATCGATGGCGTGGTGCGCTTCGGCGAGGTTGCCAAGGGACAGCGCAAACTCTACGTGGCCGCCGATAACGGTACGGAAAAGGAATATTCCGTTCCGCGCGGCGTCCACATCAACGTGCAGGAAGGCGAGCGCGTCCGGGCGGGTGAACCGCTGATGGACGGGCCGCTCAACCCGCACGACATTCTGGCCGTGCTCGGTGAGAAGGAACTGCAGTCTTACCTGGTGAATGAAATCCAGGAAGTCTACCGGCTGCAGGGCGTGAACATCTCGGATAAGCACATCGAAGTAATCGTCCGCCAGATGATGCGCTGGGTGAAGGTCGAAGATGTGGGCGACACCCAGTTTCTGCTCGAGCAGCAAGTGGACAAGTTCCGCTTCCACGAGGAGAACGAGCGGGCGATTGCGCAGGGCGGCAAACCGGCCACCGGGCGTCCGTTGCTGCTCGGGATCACGAAGGCGTCGCTTTCCACCGATTCGTTTGTTTCCGCCGCCTCCTTCCAGGAGACCACGCGCGTGCTGACCGAAGCTTCCATCCAGGGAGCGGTCGATCATCTGCGCGGCCTGAAGGAAAACGTAATCGTGGGCCGCTTGATTCCCGCCGGCACCGGCATGGAATATTACCGGAATGTGCGTCTCTCTCCGGAAATGGAAGAGGCGGCCAGCAAGGTGCAGGAGGAAGTCTCGCAAGCCTACGAAGATGCCGAGCGCGCGCTCGAACTCATGCGCCACGAAGGCGAGACCGAAGAACTCGCCGCGGAGTAGGCGGGAACGAATTCAGAACAGGGGCGACGCAAGTCGCCCCTTGCTTTCTTGAGACCCATGGCTTTAGCACTGGAATCACAGCGCCTGCCCGAGCAACCTCAGAACCGTAATCCCGCGCCGGAACCGGTTCCCGGTGGACTGGTGTTGGCTCCGGCACTGGGACGGTTCTGGCGTTTGTTCCGCCTGTCTATCTGGCGCGCCTTTGAGCACGATGCTTTCGGGACTGCCAAGGCCTCGGCCTATTCGGCCATCTTCACTTTTTTCCCAGCCTTACTGGTGCTTGGGGCGGTGGTCGCCACCCTGAAGCGCGGCGAAGTCTACCTGCGCGAGATCTCCTACGCCCTGGGGGCGATTTTGCCCGCGGGTAGCGCCACGGCGCTTTCCTACCTTAGAAGCAAAGCGGACCGGCCGGTGGGCCTGCTCTTTTCCACGTCGTTGTTGACGGTGTGGACGGCTTCCGGCGTCATCATCTCGTGGATGGAGGGTTTTCGCCGTGCCTACCAGCTTCCCAAGACCTGGGGGTTAGTCAAGGAGCGCGCGATTGCGATTTCGCTGGTCCTGATGGCGGGCCTGCCGCTGACCTTCGCCACCATTCTGGTTGCCTTCGGCAGCCGCATTGAAACCCGGATTTTGTTTCAGATCGGGCATGAGTTCGGACCTCTGATTCTGTTGCTATGGGGAGCGATACGCTGGGCCATTGCGATCACGACCAGCATCGCCGTGATCCAGTTGATCTATCACAACGCGGTGCCCCGCACCCAACCCTGGCACAGCGTTTTGCCGGGCGCAGTGCTTGCGACCGCCCTGTGGCTGCTCTCCACCGCGTTCTTGGGATGGTATTTGCGGCACTACGTCGACTACAGCGTCATCTACGGTTCGCTGGGGATGGGCATTGCGCTGCTGGTCTGGATGTACATCATCTCGCTGGTGGTGCTGATTGGCGCCGAATTCAATGCCATGCTCTTTCCTCGCAGCCTCACGAAAGCTCCGCCTCCGCGGATGGAGGAAGATCCCTGACGGTGATGCAGCCAGTGATCACGTTTTCCGACGATTCACTGAACCCCGCTGTCCGCGGCTTTTTGCACTCGCCCGCGAATCCCAACGGCGACGCCCTGATCCTGGCGCATGGCGCGGGCTCGGATTCGACGGCTCCTCTGCTGGCGGCGCTCGGCGAAATTTTTGCCGGACATGGCTTCGCGGTTCTGCGCTGCGACCTGCCCTTCCGCCAGGAACGGCGAACGGGCCCGCCGTTTCCGGGCAATGCGGAACGCGATCGTGCGGGTCTGCGTAACGCCATTGCCGCTTTGCGTAAGAATGTCACGGGGCGGATCTTTCTCGGCGGGCACTCCTACGGCGGACGCCAAGCGACGATCCTCTGCGCCGCCGAACCGGAGCTTGCCTCTGGACTCCTCTTGCTTTCGTACCCATTGCATCCGCCGCGCAAAAAGGAACAACTCCGCATTCAACATCTGCCCAATCTGCGCACTTCGAGTCTCTTCGTGCACGGAACCCGCGACCCCTTCGCAAGCGTTGGAGAGATAACAGACGCTCTGCGGCTGATTCCCGCCAAAACCGAGTTAATGACGGTGGAAGGCGCAGGTCATGACTTGGGATTCAAAGCGAAGGCGCGGGCGATAGAACTTCCGGCAAGCATCCTTGCCAAGTTTCAGGAAACGTTTGGCTAGACCGCGTGACACGGGACACTCTTGTCCGCGCGGCCAGCGATTTGGCTGTATGCACGCGGACAAGAGTGTCCGCGCTACACGAACCCTAATTCACCCAGCCCGATTTCGAGCCGCCATTGGTTTTGTCGTTGTCGTCGGGAGGGATGTAGTTCCCGTGCTCGTCGAAGGTGACTTTGCGGTCGTGATCCCTCATATACACTTCAAACTTTCTCGCCGCGCGCCGACGCTTCCAACGGTAGTAAGAGTTGCGCACGCCATAGTAACGCTCGGAGAGATCGAAACGGCTGAACCCTCGGGGCACAAACTTCACGTACACGTAGCCGAAGAACAGGCCGCCAAGGTGGGCCACATAAGCTACGTTGCCGCCTCCACCCATCGAAAAAGCCAGCTCAATGACGATCAGGATCGCTACGAAGTACTTGGCTTTGATCATCACCGGAAACGGGATGATCATTATTTCGTTTTCCGCAAAAACGATTCCGAAAGCGATCAGGATAGCGAAGACGCCGCCGGAGGCCCCGACGGTCGGAACCCTCGGGTTACCCAATACCGTGTAGGAAAGAGCGATGGTAGTTAAGGCCGCGCCTACCACTCCGAAAGAAAACAATTCCGTGAAACGGCGCGTGCCCCAGGATCCCTCGAACGCGGAGCCAAACATCCAGATCCCTAGCATGTTGCCGAACCAATGCCAGAATCCTGCGTGCAAAAAGCTGTAAGTGACAATCTGCCAGATTCTGCCATGAAGGACCTCAACCGGGACGAGAGCGAAATGGTCGAAAATCCAGCGATCGGCACCGGGCAACTGGACCAACCCGAGCAACTCCATCAGCAGAAAAATGCCCGTATTCGCAGCCAGCAAGACCACTACCGCAGGGGTAAACGGGGGCAGGCTGAGCGACATTTGACGGGTTTGGGCCAAAGGGAACTCCTCTTTACTGATGAGCGGGTACTATCTTTCTGGCTGGGGCACAACCGGCAGACTGCGATGTCCTGCTTGATCGATGGCCCGTACACCGAATATCACATTATCCTTCGAAACCTCCAGGGTTGCACGCGTGCCGCTATTGACCGTTTCGGCGTACTCCCAATCGGACGCGCTTGTCGAGCGCCAGACCGCCTCGTAGGCGGCCGCTCTGGCCGAAGGTTCCCACGTTAGAGTCGTGTCGTTATCGAGGTTCTTCGTCTGCATCTTTACGTTTGCCGGCGGTGCTGGAGCCGATGCCAGCGAAGCCAGGGTCGCCGCGTTCAGTCGCACGACATGCGCCATGTAGTCGTAGTCCACGAACTTCGCCAAGTCTCCATATTCGATGCCGGTGGCGTCATCCTTGCGAACGTTCTGATGCTGATGGTTGAAATCTTCGCGGAACTCGGTGAAGCGCACAGCAGCGAAGCCCTGCTGATTGAAGGAATAGTGGTCGCCTCCGCGCAGGAAACGGTCGAGCCGGAAAATCAGAAGCGGCTTCACTCCGGCGTCGTAGGAGCGCCCGACGTCGGCAATGTAGCGGGCAAGCTCGCGCGAAGGCGAGTCGTTTTCTCCGCCGAGCATCCGAATTCGCCGGATTTCAGCCTCCGTCGCCGCCGCCGGCAGGCCTTCGGAAAACACGCGCACCACGCTCGCATCCTGCTGCGGATTGCGGTCGCCCCCCACAATGTCGCTGTTCAAAACGGCTTCGAGCTTCCACCCCTGCTGCTTGGCCATCTGGGCGAAGTGCTTGCTGCCGTACAGGCCCTGCTCTTCACCCGCGACCGTCAGGAAAATAATTGTCGCTGGAAATTTAATCTTTTTCGAAGCAGCTTTGCTCAAGACGCGGGCGCACTCCAGGCTCACCGCCGTGCCGCTGCCGTCGTCATTCGCTCCGGGAGCAGGGTCGGTGCCGTTAAAATTATCGCTGTTGCGCGAGTCGTAGTGGCCGGTGACCAGCACGATGCGGCTCGCCTGCTGCGGGTCACTGCCGCGCAGTACCGCATAAACATTGGTGATTTCGGTCGGTTTCGGAATGCGGTCGCTGGGCTGCTCGGTGAAAGTGTCGGTTTTCACCTCCAGACAGCCGCCACAGTCTTTGGAATAGCGTTCAAACTCCGCTTTGATCCACTCCCGCGCCGCACCAATTCCCTTGCCCGCTTTGATGGATTCCTCGTCCTGCGCGGAGAGCGTGGACCGGTTCTGGAAGCTGACCAGCTTCTCAATCGTCTGCCGGATATGGTCCGCCGAAACTTGCTGGATCGCCTCGGCGATGTGCGCGTCTACATGCCGGTCCGATGCCAAGCGCGGCGCGGGGCCCTGCGCCATTTCCTGCGCCCGGCACAGAGGAAGGCAAGAAGCCAGCGCCAGGGCAACCATCACGGCTGCCACCAGGTTTGTGGAAAAGTAACGGGAACTGACAGATTCGGCCATGGCAGAATTTTCCTCTCAACCCACTTGACCTTTTCCTCACGAAGAAACTAAATATAACAGGGTACCCCGAAGGTGGAGGAAATCATGGTGTACTGTCCTGAATGCGAGACGGATCTCGACATCGACGAAGATGAAGTCGATGAAGGCGCGGTCGTCTCCTGCCCGGAGTGCGGCACGGACTTCGAGGTGGTCACAGTGAATCCGGTGGAGCTGAAAGTGGTCGGCGAAGACGAGATCGACGAAGACGAAGACGAAGAAGACGCCGATGACGAAGAGGATGAGGACGAGGATTCCTGAAGACCTCCGCACATTTCCGGGCGTTCCGCCGCTGGGTCGTAATGGCTTCGCCGGCCGTGATCTGGGTGTCTCTGCTTGCTCCATCTCTGCTTGCCCCGGTGAGCGCGTGGGGTAGCGGCCGCGAGAAGCCGAAGCCTTACGCTCTCATCTACGGAACGGTTTGGGACCCCGACGGACACCCGCTCTACGGAGTCAAAGTGAAAATCCGGCGGGCCAACGACAAGGACAAGAAGGCCCGCTGGGAGCTTTATTCCAATCACACCGGCGAGTTCGCGCAGCGGGTGCCCGTCGGCCAGGCCGACTACATCGTTTGGGCGGACGTCAAGGACTTCAAGCTGCCATCGGGCAAGAAGTTGAAGCCGGGTTCGGAAGTAACCGTGCATATCGACAATGACGAGCGTTCCGATATCGGACTTCATTTAGACTGGTAAGAGTCGCCGCGCGGTTGAAACGGCGGCGATGGGATACTCAATGAAGAAGGCGATGATCGCCGCTCCGCCGCTGGTTACGTTGCTGCTTGTCCTGTCGGCGTCGGTGTTCTCGACGTTCTCCCTTGCGGCTCCAGCGCAGTTGTTTGGCCGCGATTCGAAGAAAGACAAGACTCGGCTGCTCACCGGCAAGGTGCTGGACGGCGGTGACAATCCTCTGCCGAACGCGGTCGTCTACCTGACCAACACTCATACCCGCTCCGTGAAAACCTATATCGTTGGCCCGGACGGCGCCTACCGTTTCCCGGCCCTCCAGCCCACCATCGACTACGAAGTGTATGCGCAGTACAACAAGCGTAAGAGCGGCACAAAAACGGTCAGCCAATTTGACGACCGCCAGCAGGTTTACATCGATTTAAAAATCGACACTAAAGCCGACGCAAAATGAGGATGCGGTCTGAACCGCAAACCGCGGTGATTGGACCGGACCACAAACTAACCTGCCAGGAGATCAGCCCACTATGGCCCAGTTGCAACGGAATAAAGGCACCGTGCTCATCCACAATTTCCGCGCATGCGTACTGATCCTGCTATGTACCGTCTTCGCACCGTTCGCGCGCGGGGCCCAGCCAGACAAGTCGAGTCCGAGGGAACCCGAAAAGAAGATTCGCATTCTGGTGCTGGTCGACGCCACCAGGCCTCTCAGCGTACGTTACGAAACGAAGGGCAGGGCGCTCTGGGGCGCCATTTCGACACAGGGGCTGGCGACTATATTCATCGAGGCGGAGATGTCCTCCCATGAACGATCGACAGAATCGAAGCTCCTGCAGCAAACCGTGGGCCAGTTCGATCGCAGGCCAGTGATCGAGGCCGGGATGACGGCCATGTTCAATGCGAGCACGCCCTACTTCGAAGCTGTGGTTCCGCAAGATCCATCCTTATATGGCTTGGGCACAGCCATCGATTTCAGCAAAGTGCAAGCGGACGGCTATCCGTACGTTCTTGAGGTGCGTGAACAGTTTGCCGGCATGGCCACGATGTGGGCCTGGTCAACCCTCTCTGCGGGTTCCTACGTGCAGTTCAGACTCATCGACACCGCAACGCGCAAGGAACTCGCCAAAGGCCAAACCAACTCCTTTGGATTGAAGACGTACCAGTTCGATCCTGCCACCAAGGACCGCTCCATCTTCATCTCAGATTACGCAGCCGCAGTCGCGCAGGAATGCGTTCATATCTACGGCCAGCTCTACAAGCAGGGGCAACTCCACGCCATGGCAGAAGCCCATGGTCTGGGGAAAGCAGTGCCGGATACCGCGGCGCTGCTCGCCAGGTACGAAAAGCTCTTCAATTACAATTTCACGGTTCCGGCGGGTTGGCACCAGTTGCCCGGGTCCTCGAAATACGTGGCAATTTTCGAACCCACGAACCCTGACAAAGCAAAAATTGCCGTCAGTTTCACAGTGGATTTGCTGCTCGAGGAATTCGACCAAAAAGTCGACAATTTGGACGATTACATTCGAATCGCCTTTCGCCGCATGAACGACCAGGGCTACGCGGTGGACACGGCGACGCCGTTTGACGCACTGGCTCTAAACCCGCCGTACACCGCCTTCCTGGTCGATCGGCCGAAGGGAGCGGGAAAAGACGCAGTCCTGTTCCGCCGTTTGGATGTCCCGTTCGTGGTTTCTTACCACCTCATATTCCTGGACGATTATGACGGCTTCCTGAAAAAGTACGGCCCGGATCTCCAATCGCTGATCAACCAAGCGAGGATTACTACCAGTCAGTGAGGGAGATGGCGATTGATCGCCAGTTCGCACGGCGAGTCCCTTATTGGGTTAGAAACTGTGTGGCACCAGGTCCATGCGTTCACCTTTCTTACGCTCAACGAACGGAATATCTCCACTAAGATCAAAGAAAAGGCCACCGCTGACGGTGGCCTAAATTCTTGATGTACTCGGAATCTAGTTGCTGTCCCCGCCGGCGCGTTTCCACGAGATTAAGTCGCCGATGGTGGTGCTGTTGGAAGAAGACGATGCCGGGTGCTTGTAGGACTCGACTTCCTGGCGCGACGCTTCCTCGCCGACTGCCTTAATACTCAATCCGACTTTCTTCTCTTCCTGATTCATCTTGACGATCTTAAATTCGAACTCGGCGCCGGGTTCCAGGTGCATCGGCTGCCCGTTCCCATCGACCGCCTCTGAGTTGTGGCACAGACCTTCGATGCCTTCGGCAATTTCGACAAATGCGCCGAAGTTCGCCACCCGCAGGACCTTGCCATGCAGGATGTCGCCGATGCGGTGCTGCGCGAAGAACGAATCCCACACGTCGGGCTGCATCTGCTTCACGCCCAGCGAAAGGCGGCGCTTGTCCGGTTCAATGGCCAGGATGATCGCCTTGACCTTGTCACCCTTCTTCAACACCTCGGAAGGATGCTTCACGCGGGTGGTCCAGCTCAAATTGCTGACGTGCACCAGGCCGTCGATTCCGTCTTCGATTTCAATGAAGGCGCCAAACTCGGTCAGGTTGCGCACCCGGCCCTCGACTGTCGCTCCCACTGGATACTTGTCGTGCAGCGTATCCCAGGGGTTGGCCGCGAGCTGCCGCATGCCCAGCGAAATCCGGCGCTCGGTCGGGTTCACGCTTAAAACTACACAGTCAACTTCGTCGTTTACGTTGACCAGCTTCGACGGATGCTTCATCCGTTTCGACCACGTCATTTCGCTCACGTGGACCAGGCCTTCGATGCCCTGTTCCAATTCGACGAACGCTCCGTAATCGGTGACGCTGATGACGCGTCCGTGGACGTGCGCGCCCACGGGGTAACGGTGCTCCGCATCCAGCCACGGATCGGGCGTGAGCTGCTTAAAACCCAGCGAGACGCGCTGCTTTTCTTTGTCGTATTTCAGGACTTTCACCTGAATCTGGTCGCCGACGTTGACCAGATCGCGGGGATGAGTCAGGCGTCCCCAGGACATGTCGGTGATGTGCAGCAGGCCGTCGATTCCGCCCATATCGACAAACGCACCGTACTCGGTCAGGTTCTTGACGATGCCGGTGAGGACGCTGCCTTCTTCCAGGTGCTCGAGTGTTTTGCCGCGCTTTGCATTCTGCTCTTCTTCCAGAAGCTGCTTGCGCGAGACCACGATGTTGCCGCGCTTTTTGTTGAGCTTGATGATGGCGACTTCCATGGTCTGGCCCTTCATGCCATCCAGATTCCGGATGGGACGCAGGTCCACTTGCGAGCCCGGCAGAAAGGCGCGCGCGCCCTGAATGTCGATGGTCAGGCCGCCTTTGATGCGCTCCACGACGATACCTTTAATCGGCTTCTTTTCGTTGTAAGCGCGCTCAATCTCGTCCCACGAGCGCAGGCGCTGCGCCTTCAGGTGGGAGAGGTTGACGTAGCCCTCTTCGGTTTGCCCCTTCTCCCGCAATACGTCGATCTCGGCGCCGGGCTGGAACTTTGGCTTACCCTCGTGATCGAGAATTTCCGCGATCGGCAACATGCCTTCGGATTTCGCTCCGATATCGACGACGACATGGGTCGCGGTCAGTTTCACGACCGTGCCTTTGATGACGTGGTCGTCGCCAACCGATTCCTCGGTTTCGGTCTCGAAGCTCTGGAGGGCGGCGGCGAAGTCATCGCTGGCGGCCACGGCATTCTCGTGAGCGGGAATTTCAGAAGTGTCGTTTGGAGGAGCGTCGTTTGGAGGAGCTTCGTTTTCAGGAGCGGCAGGGGCGGAAGCCAGTGGTTCCGCGGAAGAGGGTTGTGCAATCTCGGGAGCGTCTATTACGGCCGAGCCGCCGGTGTGAGTGTCGTTGGAAGATGTCATGGTTTCAATACTGGATTCAGGATTGCGGACGGTGGTGTCGTCGAACAAGTTCATAGCCTCTGTGTCGACGCGCGTTCGTGCGCGACATGCGGGACGTGGCGTAGCGATTGCTGGCGTGGTCTTTAGGTTGCGTTGAGGCCGACCTGGCGGACGACCCTAGGACAATTCCAGCTGGTTCGAAATCACGTCCAACAGGGACTCTCTGACTATAGCAACCGCTTCGGAACAGTGTCAAACGCGAAACAGGCGGATCGGGCGGGCCGCCCAAGAATTTATAAACCTGTCACACTGTCGTTCCCTTTCGGCCCGGAATGGTTGCCCGCGCGCCCTCAAGGGCCATAACTTGCTATACAGCTCGATTACTTAAGTAATGCGACCCTCCACACCCTCTTCGTCTCGGCGGTGAAGATCTATCGGCTGTACTGATTCCGCTTCTTGTCTTCGTGCCGCTCGATGCCAAGCTGGATCAGGCGATCGATCAACTCGGGATACGTCACTCCCGTTGCCGCCCACAGCTTCGGATACATGCTGATCGCGGTGAAGCCCGGCATGGTGTTGATTTCGTTGACGAAGATCCTGCGGGATTTGGGGTCCATGAGAAAATCGACGCGCGCCAGGCCGGTGCAATCGACCGCTTGAAAGGCCGCGATTGCCAGCCTCTGTACCGTTTTCATTTCGGCTTTCGTGATCTTCGCCGGGATGATCCCTTCTGAGCCTTCCGCCAGATACTTGGCGTCGTAGTCGTAAAACTCCTTGCAGGGAACGATTTCTCCGGCAACCGACGCTTGAGGATCGTCGTTGCCGAGCACCGCGCACTCGATCTCGCGCGCCTTGTTCTTCTTTCCGCCGACGCCTTCTTCAATCACGATCTTGCGGTCGAACTTTGCCGCTTCTGCGATGGCCGGGCCGAGTTCCTTCCCATCGTGCGCCTTCGAGATTCCGACCGACGACCCCAGGTTTGCGGGCTTTACGAAAACGGGATATTTCAGCTTACTCTCGACCCGCTTCTGCACTTTTTTCGGTTCGCGCTCGAATTGACCGCGCAGCACAGTCACGTGTTTCACCATGGGCAATCCAGCCGCGCGGAACAAAGACTTCATAATGTCTTTATCCATGCCCGCGGAGGAACCGAGGACGCCGGCGCCAACGTAGGCGATGTCGGCCAGTTCGAGCAGACCCTGAATCGTCCCATCTTCGCCGAAGGTTCCGTGCAGCACGGGGAAGATAACATCTACGTTAATGGCGCGATCGGATGCTCGACGGAGCGTGGAACCATCGGTCTGAAAGGGCGCCAGTCCAGCATCGTGCCGTGCCGGTTCCGGAAGCACTACCACGGACTCGCCCGTAGCCAGCAACGCCGCTCCCGGAGTAGCCTCCGGATCGCCCGCGCGAAGTTGCGAAGGTTGTGTGGCACGGACACTCCCTTCGGCTCCGCTCAGGACAGGCTTATCCGCATGCCTTTCGCCCTTCAACAGTCTCTCGGCGTGTTCCGCCGTGAGCCAGCGGCCGTCTTTCGTAATGCCGATCGGGACCACTTCGTATTTCGTTTTATCGATTGCGTTCAGAACCGACGCGGCCGACAGCAAAGACACTTCATGCTCGCCGCTGCGTCCGCCAAAGAGGATGCCAACCCGTAGCTTTGCCATGACGTTTTAGTCTGGCGCTCGGCGCGTCTTCCGTCAATCGCAGCTTTGGTTCCGGGCCGCCCGTAGTTCACCGCCGAGAAGCTGAGATCGCCGAGAAGTTCTCTTGGAGACTTTGGTTCCTTGTGGGAGCAGAGCTCCGCCCCGTTCCCACACTACTCCCGGCTTCTCAACGTCATCGACGTGTCCACGGGCTCACGCCGCGGTTCATTGAGCTGATCCTCGATGTGCTTCTGGACGCGCTCCCACTCCGAGCGCAGCGTCATTTCCTTGATGGCGAACCTGGATTCGTGCCGCGCATCGTCCACGCGCACCGCCAACTCTTTGTTCTGCAAACGAAAGTCGATGACTTCCGCCAGCGGCACCAGTTGATTGGACGATTTGCCCACGATGACGAACACGACCTTTTCGGTCATCAGGATGTATTCCGGGCAACCTCCCTCGTTCGCCGAAGCCTGCGCCGGCCCGAACGCGGTCATGAAGCCCCGGTGCGTGAGGGAGCAGTCGCCCATGCGCATACGAATCACGGTTCCATGTTGATAGATACCGAGCGGCGCGGCCAAAGCAACGGAAACGCCGGTCCATACTAAGGCCAAGAGCACAAGGGCCAAGAGCAACCTTGATTTCATAAATCTCCAATCGGCAGTCTCCAATCAGCGAAGGCTGGGTTCATAGTAGTAACGGTTTCGGCTATGGAATGTGAGGTTGAGATTGTGGGTTGGCATCAAGCGAAGAGAATGAAATCCAGCCTGGTGGCTGGGCAGATCGTAGGTCACCACGTAGGAGGCGCGCAGGTCCTCGAGCATGGCATTCAGCACGCTGGCGGCGCCATCTTGCGGGGAAAAGTGAGGGGAGAAGTAGCGCCCGCCGGTAGCCTCCGAAACTTGCTGCAGGAAGATGCTGCGCGTGGTTTGGCTCCGCGAACTCCCGAGATCAACGGCGTATACCGGAACGCCGCCCGCCACCACCGCCTCCAGCGCCTCGTGGGCAGAATGCAGACTGATAGTGTCGTTGCCGTCCGAGAACAGAATCAGTACAGGCCGCACCCCGGCGCGGCCATGATGCGAGATGAAGTCGGATGCGAAGATCAAAGCGTCGAACAGCGGCGTGGCGCCGCCACTCTTCACCGCCAGGAGTTTGCTCACGGAGTCGGAAGCTTGGCAACCGCTCGAGCACAGGACGGCGGGCTGGGTTCCGCCAAACGTTCCCTTGAGTGCCGCGCCAAAAGACAGAACGGCGACGTTGTCATCGGAGATCGATTGCTCCCGGGCGGCCAGTTCTTGCACATCGCGTATCGCGATTCGCAGGCGCGGCGCCACCGATTCGCTTAGGTCGACCAGCGCAACCACGTCGAGCGAGGTTTCATCCGAAGGTGTGAAGCTCCGGAAATTGCGGACCACACGTTCGCTGTCCACAACCGCAAAATCCGACTTCGTCAGGGTTGCGACCGGACGATTGTTTTCGTCGGTGGCGAAGAATGTGACCCGGACTTGAGAGACGGTGCTGCGGTACGTAGGCAGGCTTGAGGAATGGTTGGTGTTCTCGGCTGCCGAAGCGCAAGTCAAGACAAAGAGCGCCAGCAGTACCCATCGAATGTGCACATGCGTCGACATCGCCGTCCATTAGTCTTATCGGCGAACGACGGGGCACTCCCCCATTACCGTAGTTACCTTCGGAGGTGACCATGAGGTCGCGGTTGCGCTCAAAAAGCCGCGCAAGAAAGAAGCGGAGCCGTGGAACAGCTCCGCTTCCCTTCGATTCGACCAGCCCCTTCACGTCGAACATCGATCGAAGGAACGACAACCCGTAAAACCCTGCGGTTACTGCACTGTCAGTTGAATCGTGGTCATGTGCGTCAAAGCACCCGATTGCGCGCTGACCACGATGGACGCGGGCCCGCCGCCGGTCATTTGTCCGCTGCTCGTGCCCCCGCATCCCGTCGAAGCCAGCAGCGATCCCGCAACCAGCAGGCTGGCGAATCTGCCCAGCAGCAGCGAAAACAAGCGGCGGCGAGTCGCGCCCGCGCCGGCAGGGAAAAAGAAGCAGCCAAACACGCCCAGCCCGGCAAGCGCCATCCCCATCAGTTTGAGCGCACCGTAATGGTGGACACCCACGGACGTGGCTAAAGTCAGCGTGGAGGTCGCCGCTCCGCCAGCGGGAGTCACCGTGGTGGGATTGAAAGTGCAGGTGATGCCTGCGGGCGCGACGCAGGAAAAGCTCACCGCGCTGGAGAAGCCGTTGGCGGGCGTAACCGAGAGCGTGAAGTTCATCGACCCGCCGGCGGTAACGGTTCCAGATTGAGGGTTGGCCGCGACTGAGTAGTCCGCGGTTCCTTCAGCGCTGGCCGCGATCGCACCGAACAAACCGTGGCCTTCGTTGGCCAGGCCGGCAGTGAAGTAAAGCGTGTTGGGATCGCCGGTGCCGCCCGCGCCGAAACTCAGCGCCCAGAGCGAACCATTCGAAATCACCGCGCCCGTCTGATCCTTGAGTTGGCCGAGAAAGTTCCCATGGTTATCGAAGGCGTTGATGGTGCCGTCGCCGAAATTGCCGATGAGCACATCGTTGCTGAACATGCCGAAGGTCGGCGAGGCCTGAACCGTTCCCCACGGGGCGTTCAAGGTGCCGGTTGAAGCAAAGCGATTCACCAGGTTTCCGTTCATGTCGAATACGTTGACATAGCCATTTCCGGCGACGGCGACGGGATCATGCTTGGCCGCATCCTGCAGCGCGTAGGTCACGAAGACCTGGCTGCCAATCGGCTGAATTCCAAACGGAGCGTACCCCGCGGGCAGCGATGGATCGCCGAACGATCCGGCGAGCGTGACCAGGTTGAAATTGCCGTCGAAGACCTCGACCTGTCCACTACGGAAGTTGGTCGCCAGCAGGAACGATCCCGAGGCATTGGTGATCATCGCCAGGCCCTTGTAAACCGCTCCGGCCGAGGATCGATCGACCAGCAGAACAGCGTGGCCCGCGTTGTACCAGCCCGAGATGGTTCCGTCCTCGCTGTCGAAGAGAAACTGACTGGGAAAACCGTTGACCTTGAAGCCGCTGGTCTGGTTGATGACGGTGCCCGTGGGAGTCGCGGGCGAGGCGTCGCCGGGAGGAGCGGGTATCGGGACGGCAGATGGCGATTGCACAGCGCCGGTGGCGTCATAGACAGTCGAGTAACCGCTGTTGTTATCGGCAATCCAAAAAGGCTGGCCGGGGAAAAAGGAAATTCCCCAGGGATTGATGAGTTTGGGGTCGGTGTGGTTGGCCACTCCGGCCATGTCAGAAACCAGATTCGTCTGCTGATAGGCGTTGGTCTGCGCCACGGCGCTGACCGTGCCGAACGAAACCAACAAGCCCAGAACCAGGGGGAGCAGACACTTGCCCTTCGAGTTGCCAATTCTCAATTTGCGCTTCACAGCTTGCCTCCAGTTTTCGTCGTACTGAGGTCACTTTACGAAGCGGCAAGAGAAGTGTTGTCAGACGGACGTAAACAAGTAGTCAAGAGATCGTAAGGGGCGAAAAGACCGGAAGTTGCTGTTGGAGGATAGGGGGGAACTTCGGGCCGTTTTACGGCTCCACACCCTGGAAAGCAGGACCTTTCGACGCGCTCAGGCTGACCAAATGTAAATTCAGGAGGGATTGCTTGACACCGCCGTGAAACGGGTGTGAAATTGTGGGACTTTGATGGCCGGTGCCCGGCCCTTCCCCCATGGCACTCGGACCCAGAAGCTCTTGTCCAAGAAATCCAAGGGCGGGGTTACAAGCTGGATACAGTTGCACGGCTGCTCTTGTTTGCCGCCGATGGATTGATGAGGTAGAGCTTCGCATCTCACAGGAGTGTCTATGAATTTGAACATCCGAGGAAACTACGTCCTGCCGAAATGGTCCGCATTGCTGGTTATTCTTATGGTAACCGCGGTTGCGTCAGCTCAACACAACAAGCCAAGTGCGCCAGCAGCCCACGCACCCGCACCTCACGCCTCCGCACCTCATGCCTCCGCTCCGGCGCATTCCGCCCCAGCGCAGCATCCCGGGGGCGCGCAGCGGCCCGGCGGCGCGGGCGCGAATAGCCGCGGACCCAGTGGCGCGAACGCGAACAATCGTGGCGCGGCAGGCGCGAACAATCGCGGCGCGACGGGCGCGAACAACCGCGGCGCGACGGGCGCGAACAACCGCGGCGCGACGGGCGCGAACAATCGTGGCGCGACGGGCGCGAACAATCGTGGCGCGGCGGGCGCGAACAATCGTGGCGCGGCGGGCGCGAACAATCGCGGCGGGGCGGGCGCGAACAACCGTGGCGCGACGGGCGCGAACAACCGCGGCGGGAACAATGCCAACAACCGCGGCGGGGCGAACAATCGTGGAAACGCCGGAGCCAACGCCAACCGGCATCAGCCCGCAGGAAGCAGGCAGGTGGCCCTGAAGAGCGGTGGGCACGCAACTTTCCGCAAGGACGGCAAGGTTCGCTCCATCCAAACCGCTCACGGAATGAGGATCGAACACGGTGCGCGTGGCGGCCGGCATATTGAGAGCATGCACAACGGGCGCCGGGTGGTGAGCTACGGACGGCACGGGGGATACAGCCAGCGCGCCTACTATCGCCATGGCGGCCGGGAGTATTCCCAGCGAACCTACTATAGGGGCGGACACTACTACGCGTATGGGTACCGCAACTACTACTATGGAGGCCGTCCATACTACGGTTACGCGCCCTCCTATTACTATGGTCCCGCATACTACGGATGGGCTTACAATCCGTGGCCCGCACCGGTTTATTACAACTGGGGCTGGGGCGGGGCGCCTTGGTATGGGTATTACGGCCCTTACTATCAGCCCTATCCGGTGTATCCGACGGCTGCATTTTGGCTGACGGATTACTTGATTGCGGCGAACCTGCAAGCTGCTTATGCGGCGCAGCAGGAGGCGGCTGCCGGAGGCGACAACGGGGAACTGGTGCCTCTGCAACTGGGGCCGGAGTCGTCGGATATGATCGCTTCGTTGTGGACGACCGATCCGCTGATTGCGGCGAACCTCGAGGCGGCCTATGGCCAATACATGTTAGGCGCAGCAGCGCCGGCGGCAAAGGGCAATGCAACCGGACTCAGTGCTGATGTGAAGAAGGAACTCGCCGACGAGATGAAGAACGAGATCGCCGCGGAAAAGGATGCGGCGGCAAACGGTCAGAAGGATGCTCCGAGCGGGGACCAGGTGCCAGCGGCGCTCGATCCCAAGATCCGCATCTTCGTAGTCTCCACCGACGAGGATCTGACCACGTCGGATAGCGTGGAGTGCTCGCTTACTCCTGGTGATGTGGTCTACCGTACCGGCGACAAACCGGACGATGACAACATGGTCGACGCCACCGTAAAGAGCAGCAAGAAGGATGAGTGTGCGGTCGGCGCCACCGTAGGAGTGCCCGTCGACGACCTGCAGGAGATGCACAATCAACTGCGGATCCAGATGGATGCCGGGCTGAAGGAGTTGGCCGACAAGCAGGGGAAGAACGGACTACCGGCCGCTCCCGACACCAAGACACAGGCTGGGGAAGTCCCCGCACCATCGCCGGACACGAGCGTAGAAAGCGACTTGAAAGCGCAACAACAAGAAGCTGACCAGGCGGAAGCGGAAGCCAAGCAGTCGCAGTAAAGTTGGCGGGCTGAATCGTTGGACCCCGGGACGTCGTGTAGGACAGGCGACGTTTCCGGCTTCTTGTAGCAGAATGGAGAACCGTCGAGGACGCTCCTGCCCACTCGGGAATCGGAAGAGCAGAATCACAGGAGGAAGGTTGAAATGCGGCAGAGAATCGAGATGACTGTCTTGGTTGTCGCTTTGATCGTTGCCGGGATCACGCCCGGCATTGTGGTCGCGCAGGTTTCACTCGAAGACCAGCTCAAAGCGCAATATACGCTGGTGAAGATGGGTGCCGACTCAAGTGGAGCTGCGGTAGTGGAGGAGGGCACCATCCTGGTGGTCAAGAAGGGCGGAATTCTCGGCGTGCCTTATTCCGACCAGAGCATTTTCTCCACCAAATATGAAAACGGAGCGGTTCACTCCCCGAATCCGGTTGGGCAGAAGGTGTTCGGCCACTTCATGAGTAAAATTGGGCAACAGGCGCCAACCACCCAGTTTTTCCAGAAGGACACAAAAGTCTATCCCTCCAAGCTCGCCGTCAATTTGGAGAAAGACCAGGTGGTCATCGGCATCGTCGCCTGCGATTCCTGTAACAACACCGATCCGAAGACGTTCTACAAGGCCGACGTGCTTTTTCAGTTCGCCAAAGGAACGCTGGCCAACACCAACCCCTCCCAGGTAGAAGACACAATCGCCGGACTCCTCGCCATCGATGACAGCGGCGGCGACCAGGGCGGACAGCAGGGCGGCAATGGTAATGGCAATGACCAGCAAGGCGGCAACCAGCAGGGTGGAGGCGGAGGTGGAGGACAAGCGCAACAACAAGCTCCTCCCGCCGAACCTGAGCAAATAGAGAAAGGCCAGACTCCCGATCAAGTGAAAGCCGCGATCGGAGTGCCCGACAAGATCGTCAATCTTGGCGCCAAACAGATCTACGTTTACAAGGATATTAAGGTTACGTTTATCAACGGAAAAGTTTCCGATGTGCAGTGAGCGGTTCGATTAAACCTTTCATGACGTGTCATCCTGACGACACGTCTTATAGAGGTTAGCGACGGCTAGAGGATTTTCTTCCCAAACGCCGAGAGCGCCAGCTCCACAGCCAAGTCGGCGGTCTGGTTGCGCTCGTCGATGACGGGATTCACTTCCACGATTTCGAAGCTGGTCATGTGGCCATGGTCGGCAATGATTTCCATGGCGAGGTGCGCTTCGCGATAAGTAGCGCCGCCCCAGACCGGAGTGCCGACTCCGGGCGCGTCTTCGGGATCGATCCAGTCCATGTCGAGCGAGATGTGATAGCCGGCCGTCCCGCGTCCGGCCATGCGGAGAGCTTCCTCCATCACCGCGCGCATGCCGCGTTCGTCGATATCGCGCATGGTGAAGACTTCGACTCCAGATTGGCGTATGTGTTCTTTTTCGAAGTGGTCAACATCGCGGATACCGACGAGCACGCAATTTTCCGGTTGCACCTTCGGCGAAAAGTCGTAGATCCTGCCAAGTTCGACGGGAGGCAAGCCCATAAGCGCGGCGAGCGGCATGCCGTGCACGTTGCCGCTGGGCGAAGAGTCGGGTGTGTTCATGTCGGTATGGGCGTCGATCCAGAGCAGTCCGATTTTCTGGTTCTTGCGGCGGTAGAACTCGGCGACACCTGACACCGTACCGGCGGCGACAGAATGATCTCCGCCAAGGACGAGGGGAACCTTGCCGGCCTCGAGCGTCTTCAACACCAGGTCGGCGCTCTTGGTGCAGGTGGCGGTGATTTCCTTGAGGTATTTGGAATTGGCCGCGCCTGCCTTTTTCTGCTCGGGGATGGCGACGGCGATGTTGCCGGCGTCTTCGACAATGTGGCCGAGGGCTTGGAGGCGGGCGTCGAGTCCGGCGACGCGGACGGCGGAAGGCCCCATGTCAACGCCACGGCGTGATTGGCCAAGATCAAGAGGAACGCCGATGACGCGGATCTGGCGCGGAGTGATGCTGGTGAACGTTCTGCTTCGTTGAGGCATACACTTCCTATTCACCGCCGAGACGCCGAGGTCGCCGAGAAACCCTTTTTCTTGGTTTATTCGGTTTGGGGCGCTTGTCTTTTCGCCCACTCGGCGTCTGGGAACTCATTCACTATTCGTTTCAACCCGTTCTTTAACACCGGGACGTGGAAGTTAATCAGGAGACCTACTCTTTTCTTCGCCAGCCTCAAATACGACAAGAGTTGTGCTTCGTGGATGGGAAGTAATTGTTCGATTGCTTTGATCTCGACGATGATTTCGTCTTCCACGATCAAATCAAGGCGATAGCCGCAATCGAGTTTCACGTCTTTGTAGACGATTGGCAGTGGCTTTTGTTCTTCCAGTTTGAGTCCAAGCTGTTTCAGTTCAAAAGCCAGACATGATTGATAGGCAGATTCAAGCAAGCCCGGCCCAAGATGTCGATGAACTTCAATAGCGGCGCCGATGATGCGCCGCGAGATCTCATCGAGTTTTTCCTTGTCACGCATTTCTCGGCGCTCTCTGCGTCTCGGCGGTGAAAAGCTCTATGGGTATAAGCGGTGCAGCATCCGCGGGAAGGGGATGGTCTCGCGCACGTGCTCCAAGCCGCAGATCCAGGCTACGGCGCGCTCGATGCCCATGCCGAAGCCGGAGTGAGGAACGCTGCCGTATTTGCGGAGATCAAGATACCACTTGAAGGCTTCTTCGGGCAGATTGTGCTCGTGAATGCGCTGCAGGAGCAAGTCGTGAGAGGCCATGCGCTGCGATCCGCCGATGATTTCGCCGTATCCTTCGGGGGCGAGGACATCGACGCAGAGAGCAAGTTCGGGACGCTGAGGGTCCGGTTCCATGTAAAACGCCTTCACGCTGGCCGGGTAGCGATGGACCATGACAGGCCGGTCGTAGAGCGATGAGAGGTAGGTTTCATCGGGCGACCCGAGATCTCCGCCCCACTCGAATTTATTTTCGAGTACGCCCTGCGAGTGGCCTTCCTGCAACTTGCTGACGGCTTCGTCGTAGGTGATGCGCGGGAAGGGGGCCTCGATTTTCTCGAGCTTCGCAAGGTCGCGACCGATGGTCGCGAGATCGGGGCGGCGCCGGTCCAGACATCGTTTGACCAAGAAAGTCAGCAAGCCTTCCGCGAGTTCCATCAAGTCGTCAAGCGTGCCGTAGGCGACTTCCGGTTCGACCATCCAGAATTCAGTGAGGTGGCGGCGGGTCTTCGATTTTTCCGCGCGGAAAGTTGGGCCGAACGAATAGACCTTGCCGAGCGCCATGGCCGTGGCTTCGATGTAAAGCTGGCCGGACTGCGTGAGGTAAGCCTGCTCTTCGAAGTAGTCCACGGGGAAGAGCGTGGAGGTCCCTTCGCAGGCGGCGGGCGTAAGGATGGGCGGGTCGGTGAGGGTGAAACCGTTCGTGTCAAAAAAATCGCGGGCGGCACGAATGATTTCGGCGCGCACGCGCAGGATGGAAGCCTGGCGCTGCGAGCGCAGCCAGAGATGGCGATGCTCCATTAAAAAGTCCACGCCGTGTTCTTTGGGAGTGATGGGATAAGGAGTCGACTCGGGAACGCGCTGTACGACCTGGACGTTCGAGACGTCGAGCTCATAACCACCGGGAGCGCGCTTATCGGCGCGGACCTTGCCTTCGACAATGACGCTCGATTCCTGGGTGAGGCCTTTGATGGCGTCAAAGACTTCGGGCGGAACCGCGTTCTTAGGGACTACACCCTGGATGACGCCGCTTCCGTCGCGAAATTGAGGGAAGAGGAGTTTGCCGCTTTCGCGCAGGTTGTAGAGCCATCCGCGGATGGTGACGGACTGGCCTTCGTGGGCGCCGATTTGGGCGATGGTGCTTACCGGTGCGGACATAAGATCAAAGCCTTTAACCGCAGAGAGCGCCGAGTTCGCAGAGAAGAAATGGCTAAAATCTCCGGGACCTGTCAGCGCGCTACCAACTTCAACGCCAAAAGCCTAACCACAGGGTACACAGAGGAACACAGGGGAAACAGCTCAAGAATCTCTGCGCACTCTGCGTTCTCCGCGGTTGAAACCTTACGAATCTTCCAGCTTCTTGAAGGTTGTTCTCACTTCTTCGCTGGGGTTCTTTCTTTCTTCACCGTCGATTTCCAGCAACAGGGGAGGTTTTTGCGGTGCAGTGCGCAGCAATTCCATGGTCTGCTTCCAGTCGATCGATCCGCCGCCGGGCCAGAGGTGCGAGTCTTTATCCTTATTGTTGTCGTGCACGTGGGTCGAGCAGATGTGGTTCTTCAGAATGGCGAAGCCTTCGGGAATTCCTTCCATCATGTGGGAGTGCCCGCAATCGAAGCAAACGCCGATGTCGTCGAAATGCATGGTCTTGATGAACTCGACCAAACGTTCAGGCGTGGACATTTCGTTCGGAATATTCTCCAAGAGCACCCGGACGCCGAGCGGCTTGGCGAAAGCGCGCAGGTGTTCGACCGAGGTCATGGCGTTTTCGAATTTCTTGTCGTCGAAGGTGTCGTTCGGATTGCCGACGTGCTGCACGAGGAAGCGGAACGGAATATGCTCGGCAACTTCAATGGCGCGTTTGATCTCGTCCATGGCGTCGATGCGGTGGGCTCGGTCGGTGGACGCGATGTCAACCGGCGGCCCACCGGTGCGTCCCCACTCGTAGTCGGAGTACAAAGGCGCGTGCACGGAATTGAGCGGAATGCCGGTGGAGCGGAACCAGTCGGCAATTTCGCGCACATGCTGTTTGCGGTTGGCATAGTCGAAATGCTGGCGGGCGGCGAAGATTTCGATCGACTGGGCTCCGGCCTTCACGAGCTCGTCGAGCAAGCCCGGATGGAGCCGTTCCTTGACATAGACGTATGTCGATACCGCCCTCTGCATCAGTACCCTACCGCCTTCCCATTGTTGCGTCCGTCGCTGGCGCCTAGCCGCTCGCCGGTTTTGGGGTCAATCATGATGCACTCGCCGTCTCCCCAGAAATGCTCGACCTTCAGCTTGTGCCCCTTGGAACGCAGCAGATTCATTGTATCGGGAGAGAGGCGGTCTTCGACGAGAATCTCATCGGGGAGCCACTGATGATGAAACCTAGGCGCGTTGACAGCCTCCGCGATATCGAGCGAAAAATCCACCACCCCGATGAGGACGTTAGCAACAGTAGTGATGATGGTAGGGCCTCCGGGCGACCCGAGAACCAGGAATAGCTTGCCGCCCTTGAGAACAATGGTCGGCGTCATGGCGGAGAGCGGGCGCTTGCCGGGGCCGATGGCGTTGGCCGGGCCCTGGATAAGGCCGTAAGCGTTGGGGACACCTTGTTTGGCGGCGAAGTCGTCCATTTCGTCGTTGAGCAGGAAGCCCAGGCCTTCGGCGGTGACGCGGGAGCCAAAGGAGTCGTTGAGCGTGGTGGTGACGGAAACGGCGTTGCCTTCGGCATCGACGACGGAATAGTGCGTAGTATTTTCCGGTTCGGGAATAGCGGCGGCGCGGGACTGGGCTACTCGCTCCAGTTCGCCGAACGACGGGCGTTTTAGGTCTTTGCTGGCGCTGGCGTGGTTCGGGTCGATCGAGTCGCGCCAGGCAGCGGCGTACTTCTTGTCGATGAACGGCGCTACGGGGACTTTGGCGAAGTCGGGATCGCCCATGAAATCGGCGCGATCGTAGAAGGCGCGACGGAACGCTTCGGCTTCGAGGTGGATGGCGTCGGCGGAGCGGTTGCCCAATTTCGCGAGGTCGAAGCCTTCAAGGATATTGAGAACTTCGATGAGCGCGACTCCGCCCGAAGATGGAGGCGGAGCGCTGATGATGTCATAGCCTCGATAAGAGCCGCGAATGGGCTCGCGCTCCTTGACTTCGTAGGCGGCGAGATCGGCGGCGGTAACCAGGCCTCCGCCTTTGTGGATGGCCGCGGCCAGTTCGCGGGCCATGGCGCCGTGGTAGAAGTCGTCGGGATTCTTGGTGATGCGTTCGAGGGTGCGGGCCAGTTCGGGCTGCTTGAATAGTTCTCCGGGCTGATAGTAGTTTCCGTCGCGCTGGAAAATGCGTTTTGATTCGGGAAACTGGGTGAGGTACTCATCTCGTTTCAGATCCTGCGCGTCTTCGTAGGCAAGCGGAAAGCCGTCGCGGGCGAGCTTGATGGCGGGAGCGATTACTTTTTCCAGCGACAGCTTGCCGTATTTCTTTTCCGCGTAAACCAGACCGGCCACCGAGCCGGGGACGCCTACAGACTTGTATCCGACGACGCTTGAGTCTTTGTTGGAATCTGGGAGCACGTTGCCCTGGGCATCGAGATACATGTTTTCGGTGGCCGCGGCCGGAGCTTTTTCACGGAAGTCGATGAAGTGAGTCTCTCCGTTGGCGTTGCGGAGAAGAAGGAAGCCGCCTCCGCCGAGATTTCCCGCCTGAGGATGAACGACGGCGAGCGCGAAGCCGGTGGCAACGGCGGCATCGACGGCATTGCCTCCGGATTGCAGCATCTCGACGCCAGCGCGAGAGGCAAGTTCGTGAACGCTGGTGACGATGGCGTGAGGAGCGTGCTTGGGGCGCAAAGGCGCGGCCGCAACGGTGGCCGCGAGTAGAACGCACAGGCTGCAGAGGATCAGGAAACTGCGTTGAATGCGCATGGAGTGGGTGAAGTACGAGGCTAGCTTAGCGGGTTACGGGAGTCAAACCGGGTCACCGCCGAGGCGCGGAGGGCGCGGAGAAAGACAAAGGCCTTAACCACGGGGTACACGGAAGAACACGGAGGACAGCCTTCACCTTTTGCCGTGACTGTTGGGCGGTTTCCAGCGCGCGGATTTCTTCTTTGGCGCTTTGGCGGCGACCAGGCCGTACGACTGGCGAATGAGGGCTTCGAGTTCGTCTGAGGGCAGGACGTTGGAGTTGGCGAGCGTCACCCACTTGTAACGTCCGACGTAGGGCGCGGGGGAGATGCCTTCGATCTCGAGCAGTTCGTGGAATGTTTCCGGCGCGCATTTAAGAGTGATGCGCGGAAACCGCCCGTCCGAGAGGACCATGCCGGTGAAGATTTTGCCGCGGACTTTGAAGCAGAGGTCGTCGTCCCACGGCATGTCCTCGGTGACGTCGGGGAAGGAGAGGCAGAGTTTGCGGATCCATTCAACGTCGGGCATGGATTAACCAGTCATTTTTGCAGTATGTAGCGTTCCCTCAATTCGCCCTCGAAATATCCCAGCCGGCCGGGAAGGCAGGAAATCACGGTTCCCATACCGCCGCCGACAACTTCCTTCAGAGTCGGCAACAACTCGATTCCTTGCAGTCGAAATTGGTGTGTTCAGAAATGAGGTGGCAGGCGTCGGGAGCACCGAGGCCACGAAGGATCGCATAGATCGAGTCTGGGTTTTGTTGACTTGGTTTTATGCTTCTAAGGCATTCGGGAGCAAGAATGTAGGTTCCGTGATGAGCAAACTCATGAACAAACTTGCGGCGTTTCTTGCGATTGGCGAGACAGAGCAAGGTACGTTCCCTGCGATCACGTCGCACAAAGGACTCGACGAATGCTTGCTCATGTGAGTTCATCTGGCTATCTCAAGTTCCCGAGCCTACAAATCAACAGCCCAGTTCACGGGCGGACGCAGGTCCTCGACTTGAGCAAACGTCTTATCCCGGGTAACCAAGGTTGCGTTCGTACTGATGGCATGGGCCGCGATCAGCATATCCAGATTGCCCAGGATTTTTCCGGCCCGTTCCAGTTTGGCCCTCAGGTCGCCATAGATGAGAGCTTCCTCGCTGGTCCAAGGAAGAATTCGTAACCTACCGAACAAGAGATTCAGCGCCGCTTGCCGCAGCGGCCCTGGAGCCTGTTTGGCTGTCCCATAACGAAGTTCTGCTTCGGTAATAACCGAGATGCACGCTGTTTCCTCTCCTTTAAGGCTATCCAACTTCGCCCTGGCCGCAGGCGATTTCCCGCGGACAACGTAGCTCACGGTGTTGGTATCGAGCATCCAGATTCGACTCATAGATCATCCCGTTTTTGAGGCGGTTCATGATCTCGATCTTCCATGAAATCTTCAGGGAACTTGGCTTCGTCAAGAGCCTTAAAGATTTCTTTCCAGGTCTTCACCGGAGACTCCGAAAGAATCAAATCTCCACTCTGCGGGTCGCGGCGCACGTAGACCTCATCTTTAGTAAAGCGAAACTCGGCTGGAATTCGTACCGCTTGACTCCTGCCGCTGTAGAAGACTTTTGCCTTAGATGTAGGCGCCATGGCAGGCCCTCCTTTGCTATATATCATGCTATGTAGCAAGGGGAATTACAAGTGCGCTTTGCTCACAGACTCGTTCAGGGCACGCGGGCAAGAGTGCCCGCGCCACACAAGCTGCTACACCTGCTCTCTCGCTTCGCCCAGCACTACCGATACCTCCAACTGCTTCTTCCCCCGGAAAATGGTCACCTTCACCGTGTCCCCGGCGCGATGTTTGTTCATGATCTGGGCGAGGGTCTGCTGGCTCTCGATTTTTTCTCCGTCTATCGCGACGATCAAATCTCCACCGATCATGATGGGAATGTTGCCGAGGTAGGCGCGTTCGCTTCCGCCGCGTAATCCGGCGCGGTCGGCGGAGCCTCCGGGAACGGCTTGCACGATGAGCAGTCCGTAGTCGGCGGCCAGGCTTAGTTCCCCAGCAATCTCTGGATCGATGGGGATGGTGCGTACGCCGAGCGCGGGACGGCGCACGCGCCCGAGCGTGACCAGATCGTTGAGCACGGCCTTGGCGGTGTTGATGGGGATGGCGAAGCCGATGCCGGCGCTTTGTCCTACGCTGGAGGCGATCATTGTGTTAATGCCGATGACTTCGCCGTGCCGGTTGAGCAGAGGGCCGCCGGAATTGCCGGGGTTGATGGCGGCGTCGGTCTGAATGGCCTCTTCGATTTCCAGGCCGCCGGGCTCCTGCACTTGGCGGATGGAACTGATGATGCCCTGGGTGAGGGTTCCGGCAAGGGCGAAGGGATTGCCGATGGCGTAAACTTTCTGGCCGACTTGCAGATTGGTGGAGTCGCCGAGCGTCATCGGCTGCAGGTCGGGGGCTTTGATCTGGACTATGGCCAAGTCGTGAGATTTGTCGGTGCCGACGATGGTGGCCTTGTATTTCTTGCGATTATGGAGCGTGACTTCGACCTGGCGCGCATCGGCGATGACGTGATAGTTGGTGAGGATGTGTCCTTCTTTGTCGATGACGAAGCCAGAGCCCTGGCCTTCCTGCGGAACCAGGCCGTAGAAGAAGTCGAAAGTCATGACGCGCGAGGTGATGTTGACGACCGCTCCAATGTTTTTGCGGTAGACATTGATGTTGTTCTGTTCTTCGGAGTCGAGCGCTTCGCTGCCGGCGGCTTCGGTGATTTCAACGTGCTGCGGACGGCTGATCCAGTCGGCGGGATGAAGATGTCCGCCGCGGTAGGTGGTGAAGTAGAAAAAAGCGGACGCCAGAACAATCGCGAATACAAAAGGACGCAAGAATCTCATTGTGGTCACTCCCGGAAAGCCTGTATTGAATTCTAGCGAAAAGTGGGATTTACCGCAGAGTGCAGTCGTACGGTGGAGCGACGGGCGTCTAGCCCGTCCGGGCCGGGCGGGGACGCCCGGCTCTCCACCACCGAAACTCCGCGTTCTCCGCGGTTCAGGGCTTTGGTTTGCCCCAGCCACCGCCGCCCGGGGATTCTATGCGCACTCTTTCTCCGGAACGCAGGCGAACGCTGGTCTTGCCGGGGATTTCTTCGGCCGAACCGTCCCGCCGGATGATCAAGGCACGGCCGGGAGCGCCGTCGGTTCCACCGGCCAGTCCGTAAGGTCCGCGAGCATGGCGGTCGGCGAGCAGAGTGACCTGGGCATCGGTTAAGACTTCGATTTCGCGCACGATTCCGTCGCCCCCGGTGTGGAGGCCGGCGCCTCCACTCTTGGCGCGAAAACAATACTGCCGCAGGCGAACCGGGTAGGCGTATTCAAGGGCCTCGGCGGGAGTGTTCAGGGAGTTGGTCATGTGGGTGTGGACGCCGGAGACTCCGTCTTTACTGCAGCGCGCGCCCATGCCGCCGGCGATGGTTTCGTAATAAGCGAAGGGCTGCTGGGAGCGCGGGTCATTGCTCAGAAGATCAGTGCTTCGTGAATCAGTGCCGCCGATGGTGAGGTTGTTCATGGTGCCGGCGGCGGCGGCCGGGATGCGGTCGGGAATCGCCTGCGCCAGCGCTTTCAGCAGCACGTCGACAATCCGCTGCGAAGTTTCCACGTTGCCACCCGCAACGGCGGCGGGAGGCCTGGCGTTGACCACGGTTCCCGATGGCGCGATGACGCGGATGGGACGCATCAGCCCTGAGGTGGCGGGCACGTCCTCGCGCAGCAGGCAGCGGAAGACGTAGAAGCAGGCCGAGTAGGTGATCGCCTCGACCGCGTTGATCGCGCCTTGGACTTGCGGGTCGCTGCCGGTGAAGTCGATGGTGACTTGGGCGGGCGGCTTCTTTTTCGACGCCGAGGGAGACGCGGCAGGCCGCGTCTCTACAGGGGATTTCTTGTTGGATGAGGCCTTGACTTCGATGGTCACGGCTATGCGCACGGGCTTGTCTTCGACGCCATCGTCATCCAGGAAGTCCTCGGCCTGATAGTGGCCGGGCGGAATCGTGCGCAGGAAGGCTCGCATCATTTCTTCGGAATAGACCAGCAGGTCGGCGGCGGCCTTTTTCGTGCGGGCGATCCCGTAGCGGACGCAGATTTCGCGGAGGCGCTGGGCTCCGGTCTGGCAGGCGGCGATCTGGGCTCCGAGGTCGCCTTCGCGTTCTTCAGGCGTGCGGACGTTGTTGAGGAGCAGGGCCAAAACATCGGCGACAAGTTTTCCGCCGCGCATGATCTTGACGGGCGGAATGCGGAGGCCTTCCTGGTAAATTTCGCGGCAGGGGCCCATCGAGCCTGGATAAGTTCCTCCGACATCGGCATGGTGAGCGCGAGAAGCGACGTAGAAGTCGGGTGTTGTGTGGGGCGGGCGCCCTCGCCCGCCGCTTTTGGCTTTGCTGATGTGCACCGGCATCACCAGCGTGATATCCGGCAGGTGGGTGCCGCCGCGGAAGGGATCGTTGAGCATGACCACATCGCCGGGTTCGAGCTTGCACTGCTCCACCGCCGCGGCGACCGACATGGGCATGGAGCCCAGGTGCACCGGCATGTGATCGCCCATGGCGATGACCTGGCCTGCGGAATCGAAGACGGCGCACGAGTAGTCGCGGCGCTCTTTGATATTGGGGGAGAAGGAAGTACGGCGCAGGGCAGCTCCCATTTCCTCGGCGATGGAGTGGTAGAGGTTCTTGAACACTTCGAGTTCGACAGGATCACGCATGTCAAAAAAAGTGTACGCCAAAGAGTACATGAGGTCAGAGGTCAGAGGTCAGATTGCAGAGCTAACCCACCTGTACTCCACAGGGAACTTCCGCAATTCTGGTTTCACCTCTGCAATCTGACCTCTGCCCTCTAACCTCCCCCTCCGGTGCTACACTCGTCTGATTATGGCTGAAGGGCGTTCGCGGATTTGGGTGTGGTTTCTGGTGGGCGGCGGGCTGTTTGCGCTGTTCGTGGTGGCCGTGTTTACGCTGGTGTACCTGAGTTTCGGCGGCCAGGATGAAGCATCGTTTACCGGCTTCGGTTCCAAGATCGCCGTGGTTGAGCTCGACGGCGTAATTTTCTCTCCCAAGCAGATTGTCCCCCAGCTGAAGAAGTTTGCCGATGACGATTCCGTCAAAGCCATCATCATTCATGTGAATTCGCCCGGAGGCGGCGTGGCCGCGTCGGAGGAGATCTACGGCGAAGTGAAGCGGATTCGCGACGAAAAGAAGAAACGGATTGTTGCTTCGATTGAGACCGTGGGCGCGAGTGGAGCCTATTACGTGGCATCGGCCACCAACAAGATCTATGCCGACAAGGGCAGCGTGGTGGGGTCGATCGGAGTGATTGCCGAGTGGGTGAACTACGGCGAACTGCTGAAGTGGGCGAAGCTGAATGCGATCACCATGAAGGCGGGAGAATTCAAGGACACAGGCAGCCCGACGCGCGAAATGACGCCCGCGGAACGCGAATACATGCAGGGCTTGATTGACAACATGCATACACAATTCATTCAGGCGGTGGCCGACGGGCGACATGCAAAAGAGGCCGACATCCGCGCCATCGCGAACGGAAAAGTTTGGACCGGCGAGCAGGCGGCGGAGATGAAACTGGTGGATCAGATCGCAGATTTTGAGGGGGCGGTGAAGGATACGGCCCGTGCGGTGAATATTTCCGGCGAACCCACGCTGATCTGGCCACCGAAAGTAAAGCGGTCGGGCCTCGATCTGCTGTTCGGCGATGTTTCCGACTACTTGCCCACCCGGGAGAAGCTCTTGGAGCAGCAGGTTGGCTTTTATTATCTGTGGAAGTAGCGCTAGTTCCCAGTTCTGAGTAAAGGCTGTCGGCGCTTGTTTCTGAGAGCTGAGAACTGGGAATTGAGAACCTCTTTCCAGGTGCCCACTTCCCTACTTGCATAGAACCCCTTAAATTTGAGAAGGTTATAGGCAGGCGCAGGGCGGACAGCGGGGGCGGTAAGGCCCCCGGTACACGGATCCCTCCAAGGGAGCCGGCCCCAAAGGGAGCAAAGAGGCTTATGACGAAGGCTGACCTGATCGAAGAAGTTTCCCGGCTGGCGGAACTCACCCGCAAAGACAGCGAAGTGATTGTGGACACGATCTTTGACAGCGTGGTGCGCTCGCTGCGGGTGGGCGACAAAATCGAAATACGTGGGTTTGGCAGCTTCCGCACGCGCCAGCGCAAGCCGCGCGTGGGCCGGAACCCGAAAACCGGCGATCGCGTGGAAGTTCCGGCCAAGAAGATTCCGTTCTTCAAACCCAGCAAGGAATTGAAAGATCTGGTAAATACCAGCGCGCCTGCGGAAGTTGTTCCCGCGGCGCCGCCTGTGCCACCCGTTGCGCACTAGATGGGGCGCAGAGCCCTTAAAGGGGCCGTCACCAGTAATATCGATGACCGGGGGCTTTGCGGCATCGCTAGAGAGCGGCCTGATACGAAGCCGGAATAAATCCAAAACCAAAGCCGTGGTTCCAGCAATTCCTATGAGCCGGATGCGGCACGCGCGCGTGCCGACTGCGCCAGCACTTCGAGGGTGGGGAATGATTTCGCGACCGTGAATGTGCGCTCCGGCGGCAGAATGCCACTGGCAATCGCTTTCACCATCATCTCAATGGCCTGACCCGCATTGGCTGGGATGAGAATCGTGGCGGTCAGCAGCTTGCCGCTCACCCACTCTTGTCCGGTGTTAGGAAGTCCATCGCAACCGAGAAACGGCATCTTCTGCCATTCCTTCCGCAGTTCGCTGCATTCCTCGAAGGCTTTGCGGGCTCCTATGGCCATGGAATCGTCCTGCGCGCAAACCAGCTCAATGTGCGCATCGCGTGAAGTGGAAAGACGGAGAAACGAGCCGACCGTTTTGCGGGCGCTGGCTTCGGTCCAATGGGCCTTCAGGACGCGAAGTTGCACGTTCTCGCTCTTGGTTTCGAGCAACCCGGTGTAGCGCTGTTTGGCGGACGAACTGTCGGGGGGG
>CAWABC010000094.1:0-11692 GCA_963780105.1 uncultured Acidobacteriaceae bacterium | reverse complement strand
CGGCCAGCTCGTCTGCGCGGTCTAAGAAATCCATACAAATGATCATACTACACACGATCTTATTGTATACGAAGTTATTTTGCAGTGTGATCTTTTGCGCCACTCGGCATCGTGAAGGTCACATCACGGTGCCGCCCAGGCGCGACCGTCGTCCGATTTCCATGCGGGGCCGCTCGGGGGTGGCCCTACCGTCCGAGCCCCATGCGGGGCCGCTGGCGCGCGACCGTCGTCCGATCTCCATGCGGGGACGCTCGGGGGCGACCGTCATCTGATCCCCATGCGGCGCCGCTCGCGGTGGCCGTCATCCGAGCAGCCCCATGCGGGCCGAGTCGTGCCGATGGCCTTCACACTTCCTTCACACGATCATTCCCGGCTGGTCACAAAACCCTCCAGGTGCAGGGCAAACTGGTAGTCGTACATAGAGAGAGACAGAGGGAGCAACGATGACCCCCGACCAGTCAGCACGCGACACGCGACGGCGCCCGTGCCGACCTGCACTGCCACTCGACCGCCTCGCAGATGTCGAAGCTCGGGGTCCAGCGCGCGCGCCGGGCTGCCGGAGTGCGCGACGCCGCCCGAGGAGGTCTACGAGCTCGCCAAGCGGCGCGGCATGGACTTCGTCACGATCACCGACCACGACACGATCGACGGCGTCCTGAGATCGCCGACCGGCCCGACGTCTTCATCTCGGAGGAGCTGACCGCCTCCTTCCGCGGCGAGCCGCAGGCCGTGCACGTGCTCTGCTTCGGAATCACCCCCGACGATCACGAGTGGCTGCAGGCTCACTCCGGCAACGTCGAGGAATGCGCCGAGTACCTGCGCGGCAACGAGATCGCGTGCGCGCTCGCCCACCCCTTCTACGCCGTCGCGGCGCCCTCGCCCCGCGCCACCGCCGCCGGCTCGCCGAGCTCTTCGGCGTCTGGGAGACCCGCAACGGTACCGGGCGCACGAGCTGAACCGCCCCGCCGGATCTTCGCCACGCCAGGGGCTCGCCGGCATCGGTGGCTCCGACGACCACGCCGGGGTCGATGTCGGCCGGACGTACACCGCGTTCCCGCCTGCCGGCGGCGCCGAAGAGTTCCTCGCCCACCTCCGCGCCGGGCGGACGAGCCGGGCGAGGAGGGCAGCGCCGCCAAGTGGGCGCACGCGGCGATCGCCCTGGCGGCGCGCTCGCTGGAGCCGGCTCAGGCGGAGGCGCAGACAGAACGGACGCCTCCAAACGGCGCCCTCCGCGCGCGCGCGAGTGCCACCGACAAGACGCCTCCCGCCTCCCACCGCCCCGACCCCCAGCGGGTGATGACGATGGTCAGACGGCTGCTGCGCGAGGGCGATGCGCGCCAGGGCGAGACCGGCGCCGGAGGGACCGTCAGCCCGCAGGACGCCCGCTGCCTGCTGCGCGCGTGGCTGACCGCGGTGGAGCTCGATCACCTGGACACGGATGGGCTGATCGCACATATGCAGGAGGAGTCGTTCAGCCACTCCGACCTGTACCGGCGCGCGTGCCGCCTGCACGAGCGCAAGCTGCGAGGCGCCGTCGAGCTCGCGCTGGGAGCGGCGCGGGGCGAGTCCGAGGTGCTCGCCGCCGCGGAGGGCGTGTTCGAGGCGTGCATCGCCGCGATCCCCTACGCGCCGGCGACCGCGTTCCTGGCCGGCGAGCAGACCAAGCTCGCGCGCCTGCCGTTCGGCGCGTCCGGCGCGTCCGGCGCATCCGGCGCGTCTGGAGCGTCCGGCGGGGATGACGGCGATGGCGAGACTCCGCGCGTGGCGATCCTCGCCGACGGCATCGGCTCTACGCACGGCGTGACGCGCACGATCGAGGAGATCCGCGCGCGCGGGGTGCCCGGCTATGAGATCGAGGTGCTCGGCACCGACCCCGAGGTGGACCGGCGGCTGTCGGCGGTCGCGGAGATCGACGTGCCCTACTACCCGGGTTTGCGGATCGGAGTGCCGAGCCTGCCCGCCGCGGTGCAGACGGTCACCGACGGCTGCTTCGACGCGATCCACGTGTGCTCGCCCGGGCCGGTGGGCGTGGCGGGGGCGCTGCTCGCGCGGGCGCTGGGCCTGCCGCTGATCGGCAGCTACCACACCGAGCTGACCGCCTACGCCGATCTGCGCTCGGGCCGCCTATTATCTCGCGCTCAAAGGGTATCGGGTGGTGGTCATCGAAGCGCTGCCCGTTGCCGGGGGGATGATGATGGTCGGCATTCCCCGGTACCGTCTTCCCCGGGAGGTCATCGACCGCGAGGTGGAGATGATTCGGGAGCTGGGGGTCGAATTTCGGTTTAACACCCGCTTTGGAAAAGACGTGACCCTTGAAACCCTTAAGGCCGAAGGCGGAAACGCCTTTTTTTTCGCCATCGGCGCCCATCGGTCTTTCAAGATGAATATTCCCGGTGAACATGATTTTCCCGGTGTCATTTCTGCCATTGATTTTTTAAGGGCCGTGGCCCTGGGGGATCGCAAGCAACCGGGCCATCGGGTCATCGTCATCGGCGGCGGCAATGTGGCCATCGATGCGGCGCGTACCAGCCTGCGGCTGGGATGCGAGAGCGTCACCATCGTTTATCGCCGGACGGAATCCGAGATGCCGGCCGACAGGGAAGAGGTGGAACAGGCCGAAGAAGAGGGCGTTCATTTTTCCTTTCTCACCGTGCCCGTCGAAGTTGTCGGAAATGCGGAGCGGCTGACGGCGATGAAATGCCTGCGAGCGGAGCTGAAAAAGTCAAAAGACGGCGATCGATTGACGCCCTTTCCCATTGAGGGCAGTGATTTCCTGATGGAGGCCGATACCGTGATCGTGGCCATCGGTCAGCAGGTGGACACGGATTGCATGAGCGACGGGCTATGCGATATTCACTGGACCCGCCGCTCCACCGTTGACGTCAACAAGGTGAGCATGGAAACCTCAATGCCCGGCGTTTTCGCCGCCGGAGACGCGGTTACCGGGCCCGCCACGGTCGTGGAAGCCATCGGCGGCGGGAAAAGAGCGGCCGAAGCCATCGATCGGTATCTATCCGGTATTCCCCAGCCCAAAATGCCGCCCGTGCCGGTCCGTCGGGGTCGGATCGCCTGTGTCGAAATCCCCGCGTCCACCAAGATGACGCTGAAACGCCCCGACATGCCGCTTCTTGGCATCGATCGCAGACGAACCACCTTTCAGCAAGTCGAGCTGGGCTATACGGAGAACATGGTCCGAGAGGAGGCCCGGCGCTGTTTGCGATGCGATATCTGCATGCGCTGCGGCACCTGCGTTCAAATCTGCAAGGAGAAGATGGGCGTGGATGCCCTTCGATTCGGTCATCTGGATTTTGACCACCCGGTTGCCACCGATTTCAGGTATACCGCCGAGGTTTGTATTCTCTGCGGGGCCTGCGCAACCCATTGCCCCAACCAGGCCTTGCAGATGAAAGATGCGGACGGCGAGCGAATCCTTTCCCTCTGCGGCACCGTTTTAAACCGGCAGGCGCTGATGCGGTTGCGCGGAATGTGGTGCGGTATTGGGGACGGAGAAGTATATCGATTTCGTTGAAAAAGAGGACCCGGCCCGTTGCCCCGGTAACCAACGGGCGCCGGCTGTGTGTCAGATGTGCCCGGCAAACGGAGGCCGGAAAGTTACAGGCTGCGGCCAACCCTCAACCCTAAGTGTATCGGAGGCAAAGGAGAAAAGAGATGACCGTTTTCCGAAAAGGACAAAAGGTGGAAATCTATAAAAAGTCCGATGACGAAGGGTGGGACGACTATATGGAGAAATATATCGGCCGGCACGGTATCGTGGTGGATCCGGATACGCTCCATCAATGATCCGGACGCTCTCGTGGAGGTCAGCATCGATGGTCATGGGACCCACCGGTTGCCCCAGGATTGTCTTCGAATTGCGGTGAAGTTTGGCGATAACACTTCTCCTGTTGTATCCGGCGGTTGGTTTTAGATCGGTGCGCCAAAAAGATGAACGGTCTTCGGAAAGCAAGCGGCGGAAAATATACGGGCCTCGATTTTTCGAGAAGAATTTCAACCTGTGGGGTTGAGATGGCGGCCACCCTTCACGGATCGAAGGATTTTGATGGTTAATACTGAAGAACAAAAGGAGATAAACTGATGAATCAAGGGTTAAAGAAGAGCTATGGCTGGTATTGCTGGTGTTGGCGGTATTCGCTTTACCGCTCGATTTTTGAGGGAACATCTCTATGCGGACCCCCTCCAGGATGCGATTGCAAAGGCCCCGCAGGGAACCGGAAAGGGCAGATCGATCCGAGCGGGCCGGCCGGATACCTCGGCATTCCGGGCGGGCTGCAAATCAACCTGATCGTGGCCTTTATCTGGGCCGTCTGGGTCGGGTGGGTGTTTTCCACCGTGGGCGCCTTTGGCGGCATTCTGGCCGGTGTGGGGCATATCTCCGTTTTCGGTCTCGGGGACTATGCCAAGAGCTTCAAGGACACCTCCCCGGGGCTCAATAAGTTCATCACCGACAGTGTCCGGGTGTCCAACCAGTGGCTGGTGGGGCTTTCGGCTCTCGTCTCCAGTGTCAATTACGGTCGCCAGAAGCGGCTGGGCATCGCTCTCGGCGTGTATCATGGGCGCCGGATCACTGGTGGCCGCCTTTCTGGTGGCCTATACCACCATGGGGAAGGTCAAATTCTCGGAATACCAGGGCTATTTCGGCCTGATCGTTTTTATCATCGGCGGGTTCATGGTCTACGATATGTCCCCGAGGGGCCAGGCATCGAAAAAGGCGGCCAAGGACGCGGTCAAGGCCTTTGAGGCGACCATCAAGCAAAAAGGCGATATCACCCAGATGGGGGTGAAAACCGACCGGTTCACCGCAGCCTGCGGAACACCATTCTTCTCTGCCGTGTTGCTGCCGTCCCGTCTCACAATTTTGAGGACCACATAGTGCGGACGGCCCTTCGTTTCCTCATAAACGCGGCCCACATACTCTCCGATAATCCCAAGGAAAAAGAGATTTATGCCGGAGAAAAATGTCAGAGCCAGAATTAGCGCAGTGAAGCCCTGCGGCGAGTGCATCCAGAACTTGGCGTAGAGAGAATAGAGAGCGAACAGGAACGATAGGCCAACCGTACCCGCGCCCAGAACCGCTGCAGCGCGAAGAGGCACAATAGAGAAGGCAAAAATCCCGTCGGATGCCAGCTTGAGCAACTTCAGCGGACTGTATTTGGTCCGGCCCGCGTGGCGGGCCGAGCGCTCCATGGGTATCCCGATCTGGCGAAACCCTACCCACGTTCGCATCCCCCGGAGATAGCGGTGTTGTTCCGGCATCTTCCGAATTTCTTCGATCACCCGGCGCGACATCAGGCCAAAGTCACCCGCATCCAGAGGCAACTGAACGGAAGAGAGCGCAGCCAGCAGCCGGTAAAAAATGTAGTAGCAGGCACGCAGCCACCAGGATTCCTTCCGGTTCAAGCGCCGCACGTAAACCACGTCATAGCCTTTCTGGTACCACTCCAGCAGAGTGGGCACGGCTTCCGGCGGATCCTGCAAATCCCCGTCGAGCAACACGGCCACGTCGCCCGCAACCTGATCGAGGGCCGCCGCCAAGGCTGTCTGATGGCCGAAATTGCGGGAAAGTGAAACCACTACGATTCCTCGGGTCTTTTTCGGCGGCTTGCTCCAGCAGTTCCAATGTGCGGTCGGAACTGCCGTCATCCACCAAAACAATTTCATGTGGACCGCCGGGAGTCCCGTCCAGAACCGCGGTCGTCCGACGAATAAGTTCCGGAACGACCGCTTCCTCGTTGAAGACTGGGATGGCCAGAGAAACCCGTGCTGGTCTGCTCATGCCCGCGGTCTCCCCTTGAAATACACCATGTTCCACAAGGTGGTACCCATGCCAGTCAGCGGATAAGGCTCGAAGACGGCTGGCTCGAAAAGCCCTTCGAAAAGGTGTTGCCACTCCGCTAAAGGGCGCGCAAACTTGCCGCGATCCCAGTGCGCTAGCAAGCGGGCAATAGATGGTTTCTCCGGGAGCACGAGTTCCAGTATGTGAATGTGGCCGTCTTCGGTCAGCAAAGACTTTAGGTGAGTCAAGATCGCCAGCACGTCCTTCCCGTCGAGGTGATGAAGAAAGCTGTTTACCAGAACAAAGTCGAACCGATCTTCGGAGGCAGCTACATAGTTCCGCACGTCGGCGGCCAGAAAATTACGGCCGTGCCTTTGGCGAGCATCGTGGATATAGCGCTCGTTGATATCGATTCCAAGATAGTCCGCGCCGGCGAAATACTTCGTATTCGTACTCGGACCGCAGGCTACATCGAGCACACGGCACGCACGCTGCAAATTGTTGTGGTTGAGTACCGGTACGAACTTCTGACGGGCAAACGGCGCCTGCCACGTCCGATAGACCAAGGTCCGCTCCAGCACGCTCTCCACAAGATTCAAGCCTGACCCCCGATGCATTCTACCGGACAAACCCAGCCTACTCTGGGACGTAAGAGAGTAACACCCGATGGTCGAACTCTCTCCCGATGATTCCTCCGAAAATTCACCGGAACCATCCAAGGACAAACCGTGAGTTCCGCCCTAGCAGCGCCGCCTGGACCCGCGCCCGTCGCCAAGAGCTCGCACCCTAGACTAACCAGCACCGCGTTGCTGACTGGCGCGTGTGCCGTACTGCTGCTCGGGCCGCTGGCTTTTGGGGCGGTCGAGCCCTGGTCCATTTTCGCCTTAGAGACGTGCTCCCTGTTGCTGTTCGCGGTTTGGGCGTCGCGCCAGTGGATCCACCGGGAACTCGACCTCTCGGGCAACGTACTCTACCTCCCCATGACTGCCTTTTTTGCGCTGGTGCTGGTGCAGTGGGTGGTGGGAACAACCGCCTATCGCCACGTGACCTACTCTCACTTGCTGCTCTACGCTGCCTACGGCATGCTGGCGTTTGTCGTGACCCAGACTCTGCATCGCTCTTCTCAGTTTGAACTCATGGCAAGGTTGTTCACGGGTTACGGGGCGGTATTGGCTTTGTTTGCGGTGTTGCAGGGTATGGCGCCGAATGGAAAGGTTTACTGGATCCGGGCTCTGGAGCGGGGCGGCTTCATTTATGGACCCTACGTCAACCACAATCACTACGCCGGCCTGATGGAGATGCTCACGCCCTTCCCGCTGGTGCTGGCCGCCACTCGCTTTACCGACGGCAACCGCAAGATTGCGGTGGCGGGAATCGCCGCGCTGATGGCGGCAAGTATTTTTCTTTCCGGCTCGCGCGGAGGCATGGCGGCGTTCGTTGCGCAGATAGTGGTGCTCAGCGTTCTTCTGGTTCGTAAGCGCGAGGGGAGTTGGAAACAGCCCCTCATGCTGGGCGCGTTTCTGGCGATGGTGATTGCCTTTCTCCTCTGGATGGGCAACAACGAACTAACGCGCCGCCTGATCAGCATTCATTCCGAAGCCCAGGAAGAGATCGGCGGAGGGGTGCGACTCACCATTGATCGCGACTGCTTGCGCATGTTGATGCAGCGGCCCTTTCTCGGTTGGGGACTGGGCGCCTTTCCCGTCGTCTACCCGGAATTTCGCAGTTTCTACACCACCTTCTTCGTGAACCACGCCCACAACGATTATCTGCAACTGCTGGTCGAGACGGGCCTGGCCGGATTCTCCATTGCGGTCTGGTTTCTGGTGTTAGTTTTCCGACAGGCAGCGGGCAAGCTTAGGAATAATGACTGGACCGAGAACGCTACCGGTGCGTTGACCGTGGCCGCGCTGCTCGGTTGCGTGGGAATCCTGGTACACAGCTTTTTCGATTTCAATCTGCAGATCCCGGCAAACGCCGCTCTGTTTTACGTGCTCTGCGCGATTGCCGCCTCCAAACCACTGCAGGAATCGCAGCGCCGCCGCCGCGTGCTTCGCCGGCACAGTTCGACCGCAGAGCCTAACCCGGAAACCGCGGCGTCCTGATCGTTGCGGGTGAAGGCTACCCTACCCCTGGCAATTTCAGAAAGGTCGTTTCCACCCCCGTGAATCCACGGTCGAGCAAAACCGGGGCAAACTGTTCGGGCGCAACTCAGGCGTGGTAGACCTGCTCGTGTTGCCGCGCCTCGTACCACAGCGCCAACTCGACGCGGTTCCAGAGTCCTAGCTTGTCGTAGATCAACCGCAGATAATTCTTCACCACGTGCTCGGTGGTACCGAGAGAATCGGCGATCTCCCGGTTCTTGCAACCCTCGGCTACGCGTTGAATGATGAACTGTTCGCGTTCCCTGGACCCGTGGGGGTTTGCTGTCTCTCCAACCATAATTGCCTCCTATAAAGTAAAGTTGCGAGCTTAACCCGCTTGATGCCCCCCTTGATTCCGAAACGCAGAAACAGCCGGTTGAAATGCGCCTTGACCGTTCTCTCGGCAATGTTTAGGTCTTTAGCGATTTCCGAGTTGTCGCATCCCTGGAGAAGCAGATCAATAACCTGCCTTTCCCGTGGATTCATCTGGTTGAACTTCTCTTCCATAAACACCGTACCTCGCCGATGCGACCCGGCTGCTGCAAGTGGCTGAGCAATCAGGTCCCTCGGCACATCTGGATTCGGGTCTTTTACGTCTATTTTGCATTCACACGGCCAAATCGGACTGCGGCTGTTAACTAAGTGTGAAAAATTGTGGGGCGCGTTTTTTCCTTGGAAAACGGCGATTACCACCGTCATTGCAGGCACATGCACGCAGCAGATTTGCTCAGCGTCTAGGGTGAATCACTTAGTACAAACTTCCGGGGTTCCACCTTCCAAAGAGCATATTTACACAGAAGTACATCCTCGGTGCGGTCTTTCCCCCTCCCCTATAATGAGCTGTGGACTTCAAGCTCGTAAGCACCTACCAGCCCCAAGGCGACCAGGGACAAGCCATCGACGCGCTCACCCGCGGCGTTTTCGATCACGAGCAGCATCAGGTTCTGCTCGGCGTCACCGGATCGGGCAAGACCTTCACCGCCGCCAAAGTGATCGAGACCGCCAACCGCCCCACCCTCGTGATGGCCCACAACAAAACCCTGGCTGCCCAGCTCTACCACGAGTTCAAGAGCTTCTTCCCGCACAACGCGGTCGAATACTTCGTCTCCTACTACGACTATTACCAGCCGGAGGCATACGTCCCGGCGGCGGATCTTTACATTGAGAAGGAATCTACGATCAATGACGAACTCGACAAGCTGCGGCTCTCGGCTACCCGGTCGTTGTTTGAGCGGCGCGATTGTTTGATTGTGGCTTCGGTCAGTTGCATTTACGGTTTGGGCTCGCCGGAGGCTTACTACGGCATGATGCTGTTCCTGGAGAAGGGACAGAAGATCAAGCGTGCGGACATCACCCGCAAGCTGGTTGACATCCTTTATGAGCGGACGGAAGGAGATTTTCGGCGCGGAACGTTTCGGGTGCGTGGCGATGTCATCGAAATTTATCCCACCTACGACGACAACGCGTATCGCGTCGAAATGTTTGGCGACGAGGTCGAATCGCTTTCCCAGATCGATCCGTTGTTTGGGACGGTCAAGCAACGTTATATGCGGCTGCCGATTTATCCGAAGACACACTATGTAATGAAGGAAGAGACACGGGCTGCGGCCGTTGCCTCGATAAAAACCGAGCTCGCTTGGTGGGAAGCGGAACTTGAAAAGCAAGGGCGCCTGGTGGAATCGCAGCGCATCCATCAGCGCGTGATGTACGACCTGGAAATGATCAAGGCCATGGGCTACTGCCATGGCATCGAAAATTACTCACGCCATTTTACCGGACGCCTTCCCGGCGAGCCGCCGCCCACGCTGCTCGATTATTTTCCGCGCGACTTTCTGATGTTCATCGACGAGTCGCACCAGACCGTGCCGCAACTTCACGGCATGTATCACGGCGACCGTTCGCGCAAGCAGACGCTGGTGGAATACGGATTCCGTATGCCGTCGGCGCTCGACAACCGTCCGCTTACCTTCGAGGAGTTCGAGCATCGCACCAACCAGCTTGTCTATGTTTCCGCCACGCCCGGTCCCTACGAACTTACCAAGTCCGCCGGAGTGGTCGTCGAGCAGATCATCCGCCCCACTGGATTGATCGACCCGCCGGTCGAGATCCGTCCGGTCAAAGGCCAGATCGACGACCTGCTGCACATGATCCGAGACCGCGTAGCGCGCAACGAGCGCGTGCTGGTCACGACGCTGACCAAGCGCATGTCCGAGGATCTGGCGGAGTATTACAGCGAAGTTGGGGTGAAGTGCCGCTACATGCACTCTGAAATCGAAACGCTGGAGCGGGTGAAGATTCTGCGCGACCTGCGCAAGGGCGAGTTCGATGTGTTGATCGGCATCAATCTTCTGCGCGAAGGCCTCGATCTGCCTGAAGTGTCGCTGGTGGCGATTCTCGACGCCGACAAGGAAGGTTTCCTGCGCTCCGCCGGTTCGCTGATTCAGACCATAGGGCGCTGCGCGCGCAATCTGAACGGCCGCGCGATTCTCTATGCCGATCGCATGACCGACTCCATGAAAAAGGCGCTCGACGAAACCAATCGCCGCCGCGCCATCCAGCAGGCCTACAACGAAGAGAACGGAATCACGCCTGAATCCATCATCCGCCCGCTCGACATGACGCTGGTGGCCATCGTAGCTGCCGACTATACCGACCTGACCGGCCCCGAAGTCGATGGCGTTCCGGAATTCAAGTCGCAGGAGGAGTTGGACGGCTACATCGCCAAGTTAGAGAGCGACATGCGGGAAGCGGCCAAGCGGTTTGAATTCGAGAAGGCGGCTAAGCTGCGGGATACGATCAAGGAATTGCGAACTAAGGAATTTCTGTTCGCTTAGCCGTTAAGACCTTCCGCGCAGAGCCTGGGCTTGGCCCCTCCTGGTGCGGTCTTTTGGAATCAAAGACTTAGCGTGGTAATAATATTCTTGACTAACCTACGCCATTCTGCTATATTTATGCCATGGACAGCCCAAAGACATTACAGCAAGCGATTCAATACTTTAGCGATGAACAGGTTTGCATTGACGCTCTGGCCGCTAGACGCTGGCCGGATGGCCCGCAATGTCCTGAGTGTATGGCGTTCAAGCCCTATTATCTAAAGACTCAGAAGCGTTGGAAGTGCCGCGAGTGCAAACGGCAGTTCAGTGTCAAGGTAGGAACCGTATTCGAGGACTCGCCAATTACGCTGCAAAAGTGGATGCCCGCTCTTTGGATGCTCACCAATTGCAAGAATGGCGTAAGCAGTTGGGAACTCCATCGGGCTTTGGGCGTCACCCAGAAAACCGCTTGGTTCATGCTGCAACGGCTGAGACTGGCAATGCAAGCGCCGGATCGCGGCACAAAGCTAGGGAGCAATGACGGTGGCGAAGTCGAAGTGGATGAGACCTTCGTGGGCGGGAAAGTGCAGAACATGCACAAGAGCCGACGGTTGCAGCTTCAACAAATGCGAAGCAATTTCCGGGAGTGCGAATATCCTTCGCGCTATCCGGGCAAGACTGTTGTGCAGGGGATTCTAGATCGGGAAGCACGTCAGATTCGCGCTACCGTCGTGGCCGATGTGAAGCGCGAGACTTTGCAAACCGAAGTTCTCAACAACGTCAAGTATGGCTCTCGCGTGTACACCGATGATGCCGTGGCCTATGACAAACTGCATTGGCGCTACGTGCATGACGTTGTGAGTCATGCGGAGACCTACGTCAAAGGGCGAGTCCATACCAACGGGCTAGAGAACTTCTGGAGTTTACTCAAGTGTTCTAGT
>CAWABC010000093.1:0-42365 GCA_963780105.1 uncultured Acidobacteriaceae bacterium | reverse complement strand
AGCAAACGGCACCGTCTCGCTCGTGCTCGACCGCATGGTGCACGTGCGTCTCACGGCTGTCGGCATCAGCCGCCCCGGGCGTCATCGACCGGACCCCCGCCGATCCGGCGCAGTTCTGGCAGGACAGTCGAGTGCTCGATCCGCGACCGCTGCGCGTGAACCGGCGGTGGGAGTCTCGCTCGACGGGCCGAGGTGGCGCGAGCTCGAGCTCGAGGGGGAGAGCGAGGGTCCCGGCAGCCACTGGGGCAGCCGGCGCTTCCTCTCCACCGCGCACATCCGGCAGACGTCTCCGCTCCCGGCGCCGTTCGTGCTCCTGCTGCACGGCTACGCGGTGCCCCAGACCACCTACGACCGCTGGCTGGCTCGTCAGATGCGCCAGCGCGGCGCCCACACCGCGCGCCTCGACCTGCCGTATCACCTGCGCCGCACGCTCCCGGGACAGCGGAGCGGGGACGGCTACTTCAGCCTCGATCCGGCGCACATCAGGGCGGTGGTTCGCCAGTCCGTCGAGGACGCCGCGGCGATCATCGCCTGGGCGCGCGCCGAGGTGTCACCCCACGTCAGCGTCGTCGGCGTCAGCCTGGGCGGCCTGATCGCGACGCTGCTTGCCGCGCAGCTCGATCTCGACCGCGTGATCGCCGTCGCCCCGTTCTGCGACCCGGCGACCACGCTGTCGCAGCGTCCGCCGACCCCCTCGCTCCGGCATCTCGGCATGATCGGCGACGACACCCAGTCGTGGGGTCCGGATCGGCGTGCCGCGGGTCGCTTCCTCGACTCGACGCTGGCGCCGCTCGTGGCGCGGCATCTTCACTCCTCGCACCCCCGGAGACCGGATCACGCTCGTGCGCGCGATGCAGGATCTCGTCGTCGGGGCGGATCCCGTGACCGAGCTCGCCGAGGCGTGGCAGACGGGGTTGTGGACGTACCCGCACGGGCACATGACGGTGATGAGCGCGAGCGGGATCGCCCGCCGGATCGCGGACTCGGCGACCTCGCTGCCGCCCGAGGCCGGGCTCTCCGTCGCTGTATGACCATCGGCGCGCCGGTGCTCCGCCGGGAGGGCACGACCCGAGCCGGCCGGCCGTTCCGTCATCCGTCCTTCCCGCGACATCGACGCGCCGGAGCTCGCGGCGCTCATCGATGCGGTGGCCGCCGAGGGAGAGTTCATCGTCGCCGTCCCCGGCGAGCCTGACACCATCGAGCAGAGCGCGCGCCTCGTCTCGATCGTCCTCGAAGGCGGGCTCTCGCTCACGCTCGAGATCGACGGCGCCCTCGCCGGCAACGTGATGGTCCACCGGCGCGCCGGCAGGCACTACGCGCATGTGGCGGAAATCGCCATTCTTGTCGGCAACGGCACCGCCGGGAGGGATTCGGTCGGCATGCTCATGGAGATGGGGATCGCGTGGAGCCGGGCGGTCGGCGCTCGCGAAGCTCAGCCTGCAGGTGTTCCCGGACAACGCCGGTGCCATCGCGCTCTATCGATCGCTCGGGTTCCGCGAGGAGGGCGTGGCGCGAGGGGAGGTGCGGATGCCGGGCGGGGATCGTGACCTGCTGCTCATGGCGCTGGCGCTGTAGGCGCCGGACGCAGCGCGGACCCCTGGTATCCTGCCCGCGAATGAGCGACTCGCGCCCGATCGGCGTGTTCGACTCCGGTGTCGGCGGCCTGACCGTGCTCCGCGAGCTGCGTCGCCGGTTGCCTGCTGAGCGGCTGCTGTACGTCGCCGACCTGGAGCACTTTCCCTATGGCCCCCGGCCGCAACGCCAGGTCCGCGACCTCGCGATGGGCATCATCGCCATGCTGGTGACGATGGACACGAAGCTCGTCGTCATCGCCTGCAACACGGCGACGGCCGCGGCGCTTCATGTCGCGCGGGAGCATTTCGACATCCCGATCATCGGAGTCATCGCGCCCGGTGCCCAGGCAGCCGCGTCGGCGACGCGAACCGGCCGCATCGCGGTGCTCAGCACCGAGGGGACGCGGGCGAGCGGGGAATACGTCCACGCGATCAAGGAAGCCGAACCCGGGGGTGCTCGTCCTCAGCGAGGCGGCGCCGGATCTCGTCGAGATCGTCGAGGACGGCGACGCCGACACCGAGCGCGCCGACGCGGCACTCGATCCGGTGCTCGCAGCGCGTCTTCGCCTGGGACGCCGACACGCTCGTGCTCGGCTGCACGCACTACCCGTTGCTGCGCCCGGCGATCGATCGCGTCATCGGCCACCGCCGTCTGCGTGTGGTCGACAGCGCCGACACGACCGCCGCGCGCGTGAGCCGGGTCATCGCTGTGAACCATCTCGAGGCGGGCGGTGAGGAGTTCGCCGTCGCCGCCGCCGGAGCTGATGGTGACCGCCGATCCCGGCCGGTTCAGCGCAACCGCAGCGCGGCTGTTCGACGAAGCCCTTCCGGATCCACGCCTGGTGCGGACCTGCGCCTCCGGTGATCCAGCTGGCCGCCGGCTCATGAGCATCGCCGCCGAGGAGCTGCTCGAGCCCATCGCCGCCGAGCTGCGAGAGTTCGAAGCCCGGCTCGACTCCGAGATCGCGTCCGACCTCGGTCCGATGGCGAGCGCCATGTCGCACATCGTCAAAGCTGGAGGAAGCGACTCCGGCCCGCGCTGGTGATCCTCTCAGCCGGCTCGGCACGGCCGATCCCGACGATGTCTTCAACCTCGCGATGGGGATCGAGTTCATCCATACCGCAACGCTGGTGCACGACGACCTCATCGACAAGGCGCCCACCCGGCGCGGCATCCAGACGATCCATGAGGCACTCGGACCCGACCCCGCGGTGATCATCGGCGACTACTACTTCGCGAAGGGCGCATACCTGCTCGCGGAAATCGGAATCCCCGCAATCGATTCGGCGATCAGCCAGGCCGTGATGACGATCTGCATGGGCGAGCTGCTGCAGATGACCAGCCGTAACGCGTACGACCAGTCGCTCGAGGACTACCACCGAAAGATCGCGCGCAAGACGGCAACGCTCGTGAGCACATGCTGCTACGGAGGCGGCGTGATCGCGGGACTCGACACTGACGGCGTCGAGCGGCTGCGCCGCTACGGCCACAGCCTCGGTATGGCGTTCCAGATTGCCGACGACGTCCTCGATTACGTGGCGACGACTGCCGAGGTCGGCAAGCCGGTCGGCGCCGATCTGCGTCAGGGGACCGTGACGCTCCCGCTGATGCTCGCCCGTGACGATCCCGAGGCCGGCACGCGGCTTCGCGAGATTCTGGACAAACGTGACCTCAACGACGACGACTACGACGAGGTCGTGACGTTGGTGCGCAACTCGAGCGCCATCGCGGAGGCGGAGCGCGGCGCGCAGGAGTTCGCGCGGCAGGCCGCGCGCGAGCTGACCGGCTTTCCCGGCGTCGGATGCGCTGGCGACGCTCGGGCGGGTCTGCGACTACGTGCGTCGACCGGCGGATCTGAGCGTTCACGCTCACGACGGCGCCGAGACGCCGTATCTCGGCGCCGAACGTCGTTGCCCAGAGCGCGAGCACGAGTGTGGCCACGGCATAGCCGGCCGCTTCGATCGCGGTCCACGCCAGCGACCTGCCGACCGCGCGGTCGCCGGACTGTGCGGCGCTGATGCTCGCGAACGAGCGCGCGACATCGACGGCTGAGAGGAGCGACACGACGACGAGCGCGCAGCGCACCGCCAGCGTATTCGTGGCGGAGACCGGCGCGGAGCTGGGTGAGGCGTGCAGGCGGTCCGCCGGGATACGTCCCGCCGGCGGCTCGGGAGCGCCGTGGCGCAGACGAAGGACGGCGGCCCCGAAGCAGAGCGCGGCCACCCAACCGGGCCAGCGCCGTCCGTGCGCTCGAGCCAGTCGCGATCAGCGTCTGCAGCGGATCGAGCGGGTGGTGTGCCGCGAGCTGCGCGGCCAGCGTCTGGTGCAGGCGCACGAGCAGAGTGCCCGCCACGCCGCACGCCGCCGCGGTGATCGCGACAACGATGCAGCGCAGCGCCACCGGTCCGCGATCCAGGAAGACAAGCTCGGTGAGGTGTGCGTCGCGCTGTGGCTGCACCGTGGCATTGTAAGTTCGCTGCTGATGTCGCGAACCAGAACCGCACCAACGCCGCACGCTTCGCGTCGCCACATACAACATCCTGCTGGGAGGCGAACGCCGTCGCGAGCTGGTCGTTCAATGTGCTGCGACGCATCGACGCGGACGTGATCGCGCTCCAGGAGGTTCAGCGAGCTCGACCACATGCGCGAGCTCGCGGGCAGCCTCGGCATGGAGGTGTTGATCGGCCGGCCGAGCGATCCCGATTCAGCGATGCATACCGCGCTCCTCACGCGCATGGAGGTGCGGACGTGGCGCAACCGCCGCCACCACGGACGGATGCTGCGCTCGAATCTCCATTGCGAGATCGAGACCGGCGGCACTCGCATCCCGGTCCTCGCGCGTCCACTGCCTGCACCTCGCAGCGCGCTTTGGCGAGCGCAACAAGGGCGAGGCTCGGCGCATCCGCGAGATCGGTGCGGTGCTCACCGACATCCAGAACGAGCGTGGAGGTTCTTATGCCGGGAAAACTAGGATTGCCTGAGATTTTGCTGATTCTTGCCGTTGCCCTGCTCTTGTTCGGGCCGAGCAAACTCGGCGCTCTGGGCAAGGGCTTGGGCGAAGGCATCAAGAATTTCAAGTCCGCCATAAAAGAAGGCGAAGAGCCCCCCGAAAAGAAACCGTAGCCGAGCGTGTGGCGCGGACACTCCTGTCCGCTGGGACAATGGGAAGTTTGCGTTACACGACACCTGCCTGCCGCAGCATCCCCCACACCAGTGCCACCGGCAGTCCCACGACGTTGCAGTAATCCCCTTCGATGCGAGGAATCCAGCGGGAAGCGAGGCCCTGAATCCCATAGGCTCCCGCCTTGTCCATAGGCTCGCCGCTGGCGATGTAGTCAGTGATCTCCTTCTCAGAGATTTCGGACATCGTCACCGAAGTGGTTTCACTGGCCACCGACGGTCGACCCCTGACCACTAAACAGACGCCAGTAATCACCTGATGCTCGCGTCCTGAAAGCAAACGCAACATGCGCGCGGCGTCCGCGGCGTCGGAGGGCTTGCCGAGAAGCTGCCCATCGACCACAACCACGGTGTCGGCCCCGAGCACGAAATCATCCGGACGTTGACGTGAAATCGCCAGTGCCTTCTCGCGCGCAAGGCGCTCCGCACACTCTTTAGCGGATTCTCCAGGCAGCGCGTCTTCCGGGATATGCGCAGGCTGCACTTCGAAACGAATCCCGGCTTTGCGCAGCAATTCCTGGCGGCGCGGCGAAGCAGAGGCAAGCACTAGCATGGAAGCATTGTACGGGTCTCCGCCGGACGGCGGTCAGTAAGTGTAAACGGGATTTCACGGCAACAATAGGCTAAAGTCGGGGCTGTCACCATGTCGGCTGACAGTCTAAGCTTGACACGTGAAAGGATGCTCTGGCTTAGTCCATCATGGTTTAAGATTGGCCCTATGAAACGCTACCTGCCGCTGGTCTTGTTGCTCCTAACCCATTCAAGCAACCTTGCAGCGTCAGACAAGGCAAGGCGGGAAGGCAAGGATTTGGTGGAGCAAGCAGAAATAAGAAATATTTACGAGCTGCCCTCTTTCGAGATGAAGGCAAGCGTCAGAATCGACAACAAGGGCCAACCCCTTGACGGCTCTTACATGCTTCTCTGGAATGGCCCCGAGCAGTGGCGAGAAGAGATCAGTTTGCCAGGTTACAGCGAAGTTGAGGTCGGTGGCAAAGGTGTTGTTTCCCTCAAGCGAAGCACGGATTTCATTCCCTTGCAGCTCAACCCCTTATACTCGGCACTGGGTTATGGCCGCGGACGCCTAGCACCAGGACCCAAGGAAACCGTCAAGCGAGTTCATGATCGGAAGGTCAATGGCGTGAAAGTCGGGTGCGCTGAGATCGCCGAGCAACAATATCACACCACCCTGAGAGAGGTGTGTGTCGACCTGTCGACAGGTGTGCAGGTTCGTCAGCCTCCATTGCTCGACAGAGAAATGATGCCTATCGGCACAAAGTTATTTCCTCGTTTTCTGAGTTATGTCGAGAACGGAAAGCCTCTCGCCGAAGTGCAAGTTACGGAACTCAAGACAACGGAGCAGTTGCCGTCATCTGCGTTCGAGCCGCCAGTCGGAGCGATTTCAAAGCCGGGCTGCCTGAGTCCCAGCACGGGGCTCTTGGTCAAGAAAGTGAACCCCTCATATCCAGAATTGCAGAAACAAGCAGGTGTTGAGGGGACAGTTACAATGTACGCGCTGATTGGTACGGATGGAGTTCCGCATGGACTTCGGATTGTTTCTGGCGTGACTCCAGGGTTGAACAAAGCGAGCCTCGATGCCGCGCAGCAGTGGCGTTACATGCCCTATACCTGCGACGGAATTGGTGCTGTGGAGGTCGAAACACTTATAGTTGTCAACTTCAGTTTGAACCGGCATTTCTAACGCTGTTTTGATTCCCGGCCCGCCAATTCTCAGTCATAACCGGTGTGTGTTTCGTCGCGCAAATGCGTAGCTGGAGAAAGTCCTGCCTCGTGGCTCACTGTCTAGCGCTAGGCGTCGTTAACAGCGATTTCACTCATGGCCCAGGTTCTTGTGTGATCGACGCAGGCCGAAAAGGAAAAACCGCTACTCCAGCGCTTCCGGCTCGATGGAAATATTCTTCTCGCCCTTCGCGCGCTTTTCCCAGTATTTCTTCACCCAGGCTTCGTAGCTCTTGCCGGCGGCGGTATCGCGTCCAGTAAAGGCGATGGCCGCGATTTCGGAGTAAGGTATGGCCGGCCGCTCGTTGCTGCCAGCAAGCACCAGACGCACGACGGAATCTGCCAGCGTCGGGCCAATGCGGCGGTCGAAGAGATATCCGGTAAGTGCTGCGCCATCCTTGCGGGTGATGGTTACGTCCCCTCGATAATCGAATGCTTTTTCGATCACCGCCCGCACATCGGCGTCAGTAGCAAGCTGCGGAATCCATCCCTGAAGATTTTCGCGTTCGAACCCGGGGACAACTTCGAGATGGTCGGTCGCGTACGGCTGCGCTACAGCTTGCGCACTGTGGGGCAGCGCAGGATCGTGCCCATGTTCGCGACCGCTCATGCGCGGCTCGCTTCCTCTTGCGCCTGCGGAGCGGCAGCAGCAATATCCGTTTGCGCGTTAATCTGGACCAGCGGATTGTAAGAGTGCACCGGCCGCACCTCCCGATCCAGATCGGCGAGTGCCTCCTTGTCGGGATATAGCGAGAAAGTCGCTCTCACCGTGTCGGCGAATCCGCGCAGCGAGCCGAAGGTGTCGTCCACCGACGAAGGTTCATATCCGCAATGCACCATGCAGTTGGCGCACTGCGGATTGCCCGACTCGGTTCCGTAGCTCGCCCACTCCGTCGTTTCCATCAATTCTTTGTAGGACTCGGCATAGCCATCCTGCAGCAGGTAACAGGGCTTTTGCCATCCGAAGATGTTATAGGTCGGCATGCCCCAGGGCGTGCATTTGTAGCTGCGCTTGCCCATCAGGTATTCGAGGAAGAGCGGCGACTGGTTGAACCGCCAAGTCTTCTTGCGATTCGAAAGCATGGCGCGGAACATGCGGCGAATACGGGCGCGTCCCATGAAATGTTTCTGGTCGGGCGCCTTGTCGTAGGAATATCCGGGCGAGACCATCATGCTCTCGACCCCGACGTCCATCATCTCGTCAAAGAATCGGCGCACGCTGTTAGGATCGGCGCCATCGAACAGGGTCGTGTTGGTGGTCACGCGGAAGCCGGCTGCGACAGCCGCGCGGATTCCGTCGAGCGCAAGTTCGTATCCACCTTCGCGGCACACGGAAAAATCGTGGTGCTCTTTCTGTCCGTCCACGTGAACCGAAAAACTCAAATACTTGCTGGGTTGGAACAAATGCAACTTTTCTTTTAACAGCAGCGCATTCGTACAGAGGTAAATATATTTCTTGCGCGCGACCAGGCCTTCGACAATCTCGGCGATCTGCGGATGCATCAGCGGCTCGCCTCCGGGGATCGACACCATCGGCGCTCCGCACTCATCGACCGCTTTAAAGCAGTCTTCGGGCGAGAGATCCGTTTTCAGGATGTGGCCCGGGTACTGGATCTTGCCGCATCCGGCGCAAGCCAGGTTGCAGCGGAACAGCGGCTCCAGCATCAGCACGAGCGGATAGCGCGTGCGTCCAGCCAGCTTCTGGCGCAGGACGTACGAGGCCACTGTCCACATCTGGGATACAGGAACCGCCATCACCCCTCCGGCAAGAATGTAGCTCTATGATACCGGATTCTGGTCCAACTATTCGGCGCTGATTCCGAAGGAGAATGTCCGCCCTTGTCGTTTCCATGGATATGGGCGAAAATCGTCGCGCCAAGGAGGTCTCATGCGCTTCAAGATTGTGGCACTGCTGTTGCTGTCGTTGGCCCTAACCGGTTGCGGTCTGTACGTGGTTAAGAAGTCCACCCCAGCCGGCGATCACCACGGTATTCCTTTCTATGTAAAGACCTCGGGCTGCAAGCGGGAAATAGTCCGGCTCAAGCCTTACTACCTGCTCACACTGACCACCAAGACAGGAGAAAAGACCAGCCAATCCGAAAGCGCGGTGGTTTGCAAGCGAGACTATACGTCTGCCGCAATCCAGACGCTGCTTGAGGACGCTCGCGCCGGTAGGGACATTACCAGCTCGTGGAGGACTGCCAGGACCTCGGTCTGCGACCGAACCGACGAGGCGGTGATGGGATCGCCGAACTCGTATGTCGCCTCCGACACCATCTCCGCCTATGCCTACGTGGATTACCTGAACCCATACACTCTGAACGTTCGCAGGCCCATCGTGGGCAGTGCGTCGGCGACCACGAAGCTGGCGGTGGACGGCACTCTCTCCGAAGGTACGGCCCAGATGGAAGACAAGACGGTGTCGACCCTGCTGAGCGCGGTCCCTTCCGCGGACCTGATCAAGAACGCGGCGGGTTTCGCACCGGCCGTGGTGGCGCCCACTTCGTCTTACGAACTCAAGATCGAAGAAAAGGCCGTAAAGTTCACCTGGACCTACCATGACCCGGCGACTCATGCGGCTTGCGAAAAAGATCCGCAACTGGTGAGCGATCCGCCAACCGCCGGCAAGCCTGACCTCGTGGTCGAAGATGCTGGCGCAGAAAAGAAGGCGTCGGACGACAACACGGTTAAGGTCAGTGGCTCGATTCAGTTGCCGAAAGCCAAAGACGCGACGCCGGCAACCAGCAAGTAAGTCCGCAACCCTCGCCGGCAGGGCGTGTGCGATAGCGAAGGTCTCGCGGACAAGCTTACCCTGAGCGAAGTCGAAGGGAGTGCCCACCCCAGACCCCCCACTCCAGGTTCGCTGGCGCGACGCCTGCGCCCACACAATCGCTCCGCACCCATCCTGCTAGAATCGACCTATTCATGGAAGCCGCTCGCATCCGCAATTTTGCGATCATTGCGCACATCGATCACGGGAAATCCACGCTGGCCGACCGCCTGCTGGAGCTGACCGGGTCGCTCGCGATGCGCGAAATGCAGGAGCAGGTTCTCGACTCGATGGACCTGGAGCGCGAGCGCGGCATCACCATCAAGGCTCATGCCGTCCGCATGTTATACCCCGCGCAGGACGGGCAGATTTACCAGCTCAACCTGATCGATACTCCCGGCCACGTGGATTTTTCCTACGAGGTCTCGCGCTCGCTGGCCGCCTGCGAAGGCGCGCTGCTGGTGGTGGATGCCTCGCAGGGAGTGGAAGCGCAGACGCTCGCGAACTCTTACCTGGCAATCAATCACGGTCTCGAAATTGTCCCGGTGATCAACAAGATCGACCTGCAGAGCGCCGACGTTGTCCGCACCAAAGAGATGATCGAGAGCGCGGTCGGCCTCGATGCCTCCGATGCGCTGCTGATCAGCGCCAAGACCGGCCAGGGCGTGCCCGATGTGTTGGAAGCGATTGTCAAGCGTGTCCCACCGCCCAAAGGCGCGCCGGAGCGGCACCTTCAAGCCTTGCTCTTTGATTCATGGTTCGATCCCTATCGCGGAGTGGTGGTGCTGGCGCGGGTTTTCGAAGGCAGGTTGCGCAAGGGGCAGAAGGTCCGGCTCTGGTCGAACGGCCACGTTTTTCAGGTGGAAACTCTGGGCGTGCTCACGCCGAAGCCGGTGGAGGTCGACGAACTTGTGGCGGGCGAAGTCGGATTCCTGATCGCGGGAATCAAGAACGTTGCGGATACGAAAATCGGTGACACGATTACGGATGATGACCGGCCTTCGCTGCAGGCGTTGCCGGGCTTTGAAGAAATCAAGCCCATGGTTTTCGCCGGCCTCTACACGGTGGACGCGCACGAGCACACGGCGCTGCGCGAGGCGCTGGAAAAATTAAAGCTGAACGATTCCTCCTTCTTCTTCGAGCCGGAAAGTTCGGTGGCGCTCGGATTCGGCTTCCGCTGCGGTTTTCTGGGCCTGCTGCACATGGAAATCATCCAGGAGCGCCTCGAGCGCGAATACAATCTCGACCTGATCACGACGGCCCCGGGTGTGCGCTACCAGATCACCAAAACCGACGGCCAAGTGATCGAAGTGGACAATCCCTCGCGCTGGCCGGATGTTAGCGAGATAGCGAAAGTGGAAGAGCCGGTGATTCTCGCGGTGATTTTGACCAACGAGGAATATGTAGGCGGCATTCTGAAGCTGGTCGAGGAAAAGCGCGGCAAGCAGAAGAGTTTTGAATACGTCAGCTCGTCGCGCGTGATGCTGCAGTACGAGCTGCCGCTAAATGAAATCGTCCTCGATTTTTACGACCGCCTGAAATCCGTGTCACGCGGCTACGCTTCGCTCGACTATCATCTGTCGGGCAACTGGGTGTCGCCGATGGCTAAGCTCGACATCATGGTAGCGGGCGAGCCCGTCGACGCGCTGTCGACCATTATCCATCGCGACTTCGCCTACGATCGCGGGCGGGCGCTGGCCGCGAAGATGAAGGAACTGATTCCGCGCCAGATGTTTGAAGTGGCAATTCAGGCGGCGATTGGAGCCAAGATCATTGCCCGCGAAACCGTGCCCGCGATCCGCAAAAACGTAATCGCCAAGTGCTACGGCGGCGACATCAGCCGCAAGCGCAAGCTGCTGGAAAAACAAAAAGCAGGCAAGAAGCGCATGAAGCGCATCGGCCGCGTGGATATTCCCCAGGAAGCGTTCCTGGCGGTGTTGAAGGTGGGCGAGGACAGCAGCTAGTATGCCGACCAGTCATACGATGGAGTGACGGGCGCCTCGCCCGTCCAGCGGGGTGCCGCAGGCCCCCGCGCTTTTCAAGACCTGGGATCGGCGCTCTACAGTAAATCGACTCATCCTGTCAGCGAATTAGATGGCGGAATTTTTCGGAGTCGCATAGAGGTTGTTTCGAATCGGATAAGGGAAGGAGAAAAACCAGCATGAACGAGAAAGCTTCAACCAGCGCTCTCCTAGATGAAACCCAATCCCGGAAGACTTATCCAGCAAAGGTCTATTCCGCTCAAAGCGCAACCTCGGCGCTCGCGACCGCTTCGATCCAGCGTCGCACTCCGCGGCCTCAGGATATCCAGATCGAGATTCTGTACTGCGGAGTCTGTCATTCGGATTTGCACACGGTCCGCAACGAGTGGGTGAGCGTCATGCCCACGGTCTATCCCTGCGTGCCCGGACACGAAATCGTTGGCCGGGTCGTGAAAGCGGGCAGCGGCGTCAAGAAGTTCAAGGAAGGCGATCTGGCAGCCGTGGGCTGCATGGTGGATTCCTGCGGCGTGTGCCCCAGTTGCCGCGAAGGCAGCGAGCAGTATTGCGACAATATGGCGACCTTCACCTACAACTCGGAAGATAAGCAGATTGGAGGCGTCACCTACGGCGGCTATTCGGAGAGCATTGTGGTCACCGAGGCCTTTGCGCTGCGAGTACCCAAAGAACTCGATCTTGCCGGAACTGCTCCGCTGCTCTGTGCCGGCATCACGACGTACTCGCCCCTGCGTCATTGGAATGTGAAGAAGGGGCAAAAAGTCGGCATCGTGGGCCTCGGAGGCCTCGGCCACATGGGGGTGAAATTCGCCCATGCCTTCGGCGCCAACGTGGTATTGTTTACGACTTCTCCCCACAAGACGGAGGACGCGCTGCGACTCGGCGCTCACGAAGTAGTGATTTCGAAGAATGCGGCGGAGATGCAGAGGCATCTCGCGAGCTTCGATTTCATCCTCGACACCGTATCCGCCGAGCACGACTTGAACGCCTACATCGATCTGTTGAAGCGGGACGGGACGCTGGCGCTCGTGGGTGCGCCTCCAACTCCGTCGCCGGTTCAAGGCTTCGGCCTGCTTTTCAAGCGGCGGCAACTTGCCGGTTCCGTTATCGGCGGCATAAGGGAGACGCAGGAAATGCTGGATTTCTGCGCCGAACATGGCATCACCGCCGACATCGAACTGATCCGGATGCAGCAGATCGACCAAGCTTTCGAACGGCTGCTGAAAAGCGACGTCAAGTATCGCTTCGTCATCGACATGGCATCGCTGAAGTAGAAGTTGAAAAACCGCGTATTCGGTGCGCGAGCAGAATAGATTGAAAGCAGCGCCGGGAGCACCCTTGCCCGGCGCCGCGCATTCTTGAGGTTGTTCACCAGTTCCTGGCACCCGCTTCAGAACAGATAGATCAAGTTCACCGCCCGCGTGAACTGGTGATTCGTAGTGGGGTTGCTGCCCACGAAAAACACATTCTTGTCCGACAAGTCCCAACGCACCTCGCCCCGCACCGCGAATTTCCCGTCCGCCTTCTTGAAATGCGAGTTCACGCGGGAGAACTTAGCGGGCATATCGTATTCGGGAGTAAGGGTGAACCCCCGCAAAGTTTGATCGGTGCCGGTCCGCGTGCCGCCGGCGTCGTTAAAAACCTCTCCGCGGAATGCGAGCGAAAACTTGGAGGTCAGACTGTACTTCGCATATCCAGCCAGTCCTCTCCAAATCGCGTCGTGACCGATGGCGACGCCATTCTGCTCGTGACCATAAACTCCATCGCCAGCGAGCGTCATCTTCGACACCGGCTTCCAACTCGCAACCAACTCGTAGACCGTGCGCTGGTCGTGCGTGTCCGCCCGCCGCTCCGGACCGCGAATGAAATTGAACGTCACATTCGACGTCTTGCTGGGAGTGACCGCAACCTGTGCCGCCGCCGTATAGGCATGGTTCAGCCGTTGGACGTCATCCCACCCATTGCAGATTGAAACCATGGCCGTGACCTTGCTGGTGAACGCATAAGTCGCCTTGAGGCCGGTATGGGTAAACGGGATTCCATACCCAAATATGAAGCCGCGGCTGAAGTTGTCGTTATAGCCGTCGTACCCGCCGATGACCTCATATCCCATGTGCGTAGCGTACTTCCCCAGCATCAAGACGCAGACCCTTTCCGACGGGAAGCGATGTAGCTGACGAAGAATTGCGGAATATCCACATGGTGGCGCGATTCCGGTGTGCGTGTTGCGGAACAGGCCGTAGGCGGCGGTAACCTCCGGAACCCCGGAGCCCGCGATCAGGTCGAAGCGGAAGCCAAACTGTTTCGGTTCGCTGATCGCGCGTTGGATGACCAGCTCAGCGACATCCAATTGCGGATCGTCATCATTAAAGTCGAAAACCCGAAACTGATTGATGCGATTGGCGGGAACGTTATCGTTGTAAGTGTAAGAGAGGGACAGGAAGCCGTCGGTCGAGATGCCCCGCCACCAGGGCCTGGCATCGGTGACGCCGACAACCGGAGTCGAAGCCGGGGCGGGAGCGGGTTCCCCGGTTTGAGAATGGGCCGGCAGGGATGACCCCGCGATAATCCCTGCCAGAATCATCCCTGCGACAATCCATTTACCCAAGAACTTCCACCAGCCGGTTCCAACCCGGTCAGTGTGTACCTGCATGAACGAGATCATCGTGCCCGGGAGCCTCCTCGTAGGCATGTTCGCCGTGGATGGATTCATCGAGGCCGATTTCCTCGCTCATCTCGTCGACTTTCACCGTCGTGAACATGTCGATGATGCGTAACATCGCGTAGGTAAACACGAACGCCCACACCGACGAGAACGTCACCGCCGTGACTTGTTTCAGCAGGAACGTCGGATCGCCATAGAGCAGTCCATTCGCCCCCTCGGGATTGAATTGCTTGTTGGCAAAGATTCCCAGCATGACGATGCCAAGGAAGCCACCTACTCCGTGGACTCCCCAAACATCCAGCGCATCGTCCCACTGCAGTTTGTTTTTCATCTCCACGGCGTAGTAGCAAACCACTCCAGCAACCACGCCAATGATGACCGCCGTGGTCGGAGAAACATACCCCGCCGCGGGAGTGACAGTGGCCAGTCCGGCAACGGCTCCAGTCAGCAAGCCGAGGAGCTTAGGCTTCTTTTCGTTGAACCATGCCACCAGCAACCAGGCAACCGCCGCGAACGAGGCGGCCAGATCGGTATTGAGAAATGCGGTAGCGGTCACCGAATCGACTCGCATTTCACTGCCCGCGTTAAACCCGTACCATCCGAACCACAGCAAGCCGGTTCCCAGGGCGACCAGCGGGATGCTGTGCGGTCCGCGATCCGCCGTGTGCCGCTTTCCCACGTACAGCACCGACGCTAAAGCGGCGATGCCCGCGATGTTGTGCACCACAATCCCGCCCGCGAAATCTTTCACGCCCCATTGCTGCAGGAAGCCTCCACCCCAAACCATGTGCACAAAGGGGAAGTAGACAAAGGTCAGCCAGCCGGTCAGGAACAGCATGTATGCCTTGAACGTGACCCGGTTGGTGAACGCGCCCGAGATCAGCGCGGGAGTGATAATAGCGAACATCATCTGATAGGCAATGAACACAAATGCCGGGATGGTGTCGCTCGGCAAGGATGGGGTAGTGAGATTGACCCCGCGCAGAAATGCCAGGTGGAAGTTGCCGATGACCCCGTGCCAGTCGCCGCTGAAACACAGCGAATAGCCGTATAAATACCAAATCACCGTCGTCCAGCCCATCGAGACAAAACTCTGAATCATGATGGCGAGCACGTTCTTGCGCCCGACCAGGCCGCCATAGAAGAATGCCAGGCCGGGTGTCATCAGCATGACCAGGCTGGTGCAGAGAATCATGAACCCTGTATTACCAGTATCGAGATGCAGCATAGAATCTTCTCCAGTCGAAAGAGCTAGAAGGCATGGAAGTCCTTGATGGCCACTCTAAAACGTGAAGCCGCGGAACTCGCGTGGGTGCCGAGTTGGAAGCGAAGAAAACGCCAGCGTCTTCTGGCGGCGCCATCAACACCGCCGGCACAGACTGCTGCAAGGAGGACCGCCGGTCCCCCTGCCAGACTTCCTATCAGAGGGTCTACTTTGGCGAGCGCAAACGCGGTGAGGGCTGTCACCAGTGGCTGTGACGCAACCCGCCCGCTCCCGCCCATAAGTCCTTTCAGCAGTTGCGGAACGGTTTACAGGAACGCCAGTCGTTGGCGATGCGGGCCGCCCCCTTTTGGATTATGTGCAAATCTCAGATTGTGTGACGAAAGTACTGATTCCCAAGCGGTTCTGCCGATTGACGCCCAAGCAAGAGTTAACCAACTTAGAAACATAGCCTTAGGAAGGTGCCCACGGCGCTGAAATGCTTCAACCGGCCGGTCGGTGCCGCTGGATTTCGCTCCCCGTCCTTCTCATCCACAACCTTTTCCACAGGCCAGAGGTGTCTCGTGGTCGGATTTTCCCGTTTCTGCAGGGGACGCAGATTCAGGGCCTATTCGCCCGGTTCGTTATTGCCTTCGAGCAGGTTCGCGAAGCGAGTCGAATTGTGCAGAAACGCCAGATTGAACTTGCCGATGGGGCCGTTCCGCTGCTTGGCAATGATGATTTCGGCCCGCCCTTTGAGGTCGGGGTCGTCCTGCTTATAGAGCTCCTCGCGGAAGATAAACATAACCACGTCGGCGTCCTGCTCGATCGACCCCGATTCGCGCAGATCGGAGAGCTGCGGCCGGTGGTCGCCGCCCCGGCTTTCGGGCGCGCGGCTAAGCTGCGACAAAGCCAGCACCGGGACGCCGAGTTCCTTGGCAATTGCCTTCAGTCCCCGCGAAATCGACGAGACTTCCTGGGTCCGGTTCTCGAACCGCTTGCTGCCCCCCGACATAAGCTGCAGGTAGTCAACCACGAGCAAATCCAGCCGTCCCTGCGACTGTTTCAGTCGCCGCGCCTTGGCCCGCATTTCGCTGATCGAAAGCCCCGGCGAGTCGTCAATAAACAGCGCAGAAGCCGTCAGTTCCTCAGCCGCCCGCTGAATCTTCGGCATATCGGACGAAAAAAATGTCCCGGTGCGAAATTTCTGCGCGTCCACAATGGCACGCGAGCACAGCAAACGCTGCACCAATGCCTCGCACGACATTTCCAGCGAAAAGACTCCCACCACCTTGCCGTCGTCGATGGCGGCGCTCTCGGCGATGTTCATGGCGAACGACGTTTTTCCCACCGAAGGTCGCGCCGCCACGATCACCAGATCGGATTTCTGCAACCCGGTTGTCATCTCGTCCAGAATCGTGAAGTGGGTCTCCAGTCCAGTGATCCGCTGCCCGCGCTTGAGCAGGGCATCGATCGACCCAAACGAGTTTCGGACAATCTCCGTGATCCCCTGGAAGCCCTTGCCAATGCGCTTTTCGGAGAGCTGGAAAACGGCAGCTTCCGCATCGTTGAGAATTTCGTCGGCAGGTTCGGCCTGCTCGCTGGCCTTGGCGATGGCCGTATTGGAGACGTTGATCAGCCCGCGCAGAATGGCCTTGTCGCGGACAATCTTGACGTAATGCTCGATCGAAGGCCGGTCGGGTACGCCGTCCAGCAGTCCGGAGATGTAGCCCACATCGCCGACCGCCTGCAGATCCTTCTTCTGCTCCAGCTCTTCGACCAGCGTGATGATGTCAATCGGCCGCGAAGATTCGGCCAGATCCATCATCCGCGAATAAATCCGCCGGTGCGAGTCGATGGAAAAATCTTCCGGCTTAAGATGCTCGGCGGCATCGTTGAAGGCGTGATTGTCGAGCAGCACCGCGCCCAGAATGGAGCGCTCGGCTTCGAGGTTAGCCGGCAGACGGCCGATGCTGGTTTCCAGAGTAGCCACGATGTTTAAGTGAGTGCGTTGCATCGTAAATCGTTTCCGCCTGTGGACGTATGAGGAGCACAGCAGGAAAACCAGGTCCGAAAATAAATATTTCCCGCGCCTGGACTCCCGCGATTTCCACAACTCACATAGGGACGGCCGCCCTCGGCCGTCCCTACCGAGCGGAGCTCGGCAGCACCCTGCAACGCAGTATGCCATAGGGCGAATGAAAAGCAAATATCTGAGCGATGGCACCCTGGGCGGTAGGCATGGCCAGCCCAGTCCCAGAGGCTGGAAGAGGCATGACGAGTCGACCTGCCCTTTGCAAGAAAAAAGGCGGCGCAGGGTGGGCCCGCCTCGCGTTTACTGTTTGACGTTGAAGGTCACATTCACATGCGTGCCGTCATTCTCGGTTCCCAGGCTCACCACGACCCCGCGTTTATTGCCTTTGTCTTCACCCGAGACCATGCCTCCGACTTTTCCCTCGGAGTTGCTGGTCATGTTAGACACGGCAAAGCCCGCCGACTTCAGAGAGTCACTGTAAAATGATATGACCTTGTCGGCCGGGTCCTTGGTGACAAACGCGTACGAACCGGCCTGCTCAGTGCCGCTGCTAGTTGAGAATGTGCTCTGCGGAGAAGATCCCGGATACACTGGCACCCAATCAGGCGCTTTGTCCGCGCCGGCGCCGATCTTCATGGTGCCTTCGGCCGTCTTCATTTCCATGCTGGCATTTGCCCCCTCACCCGTCGCTGCCAGCGAGGTCGTTTTGCCGTTCTCGTCGGTAATGACCATGGCCTTCTTCTGCGGGTCAAACTTCATGGTTACGACCTTGCCGGTTTTCTTGTCCCGGACGACGATGGTTCCGGCATTGTCGTCGCTCGATACGATCTCCGTGTCGGGGTTCATGGTGACGGTCATCTTCGCGGTGGCGAGACCGGGGTTCTTCTTCATCAAATCCGAATCGAAGCCGGCCTGCTTCACCCTGTGCATGGCATAGAAGCCAAGTACGGCGCAACTGGCAAAAGCGATCAGCATGAGCCCTACAACGATGCCCACAACCCACAGAAGTATTTTGACTCCTGAACTCTTCTGGGGCACGGGCGGCGCACCGCCGGGCGTTTGCGGACTGGACGGGGTACTGGACATGGGAGTCTCCTCTCCTTGGAAAATGCTTTGCAAGCTGCGGCAGACGGAAGAAGCCGCACATGTGAAGAACGCGCACATTATACGCGCAGGGATCAAGCCAGTCGCCTCAGAGGGCCTCAACTGAGAGCAGACAGCCGAGAGCCAAAAAACAAATGCGGCTCGGGCCAGCCACCCAAGCCGCATTGTTATCGTGGACGTCTGACTGCCATCTTTCGCCGAGCGGGATCGCAGAACGAGATCGCCGAACGAAAGATCATCGCGCCACCGCACTCCGAAAAGTGCCCGGATCGATGCTTCCCTGAGGCTCGCGCTTCAGGGCCAGAATTCAGCGCTTCCATCCTTCTCGCAAGAAGGACTTCTTGGGAGGCCGCCCGGGCGCCAGCGCACTGGACATGCGCCGAATTTCCCCCGGTGATTCACTCTCGAGAAACCACCGGCAACGCGGAACCCTGGTCGAAGCAGATTCAGAACATCTCACGCTTTTGACTGCAAGCACTTTGCGGCAGCCGAAAGGTTTGCGCAACCGGAAACTGCGGCTCCGTTGTGTAAATACTGTGCAGCGCCGGAACTTCCTGTGGAAAGGAAAGGAAAAGTGTATTTTTATTGGCGCGCCGCGGAGCGCGCGGCGCTGCCGTACAATACCCCCCGGTACAATACTCAGATGATTGCGCATCTTCGAGGAACCCTGCTGGCGAAGCGTCCGAATCAGGCCATCGTGGAAACTCACGGAGTCGGCTATGACGTTTCGATCAGCGTGCCGACCTTCACCGAAATGCCCGCCGCAGGCGCTGACGTGGCGCTCCACATCCACACCCATGTTCGCGAGGATGCGTTAAGTCTCTACGGATTCTTGCGTCTGGCCGAGAAACAGCTATTCGAAAAGCTGCTGACCGTGAGCGGGATCGGACCGGCGCTCGCGATCAAGATCCTGAGCGGCATGCCCGCCGACGAGATGGTCGGAGCGATTCGCGGAGGCGACCTGGCGCGGCTCACGCGCATTCCAGGCATAGGCAAGAAGACGGCGGAGCGCATGGTGCTGGAACTCCGCGACAAGCTGCCCTTTGCCGGCGCGTCCGACACTTCAATGAACGCGCCGCAGGCCAGCCCGGTGGAAGAAGATGTCATTTCCGCCTTAGTCAATCTCGGCTATCCGCGCGCGGCGGCGGAGAAGGCGCTGCTGGCGGCGCGGAGCGGCAAAAGCGCCCAGACTTTTGACGCGCTGTTCCGCGAGGCGCTGGGATCGCTGTCAAAGTAGTTTCGCGCCCAGAAGGTGCCTCATGAGTGGCTTTGGGAAGGGTACGGCTTCAGGTAATGACACACTGTTGTTTGATGTCATATTATAGCATCGGTGACACTATGTTATAATTGTGTCATATTCTGGGAGAGTACGCCATGGATACCGAAACCCGGCTGCGAGTCAATGAAAACGGCCGAGTGGTGATCCCCGCTCCATTCCGCAAGGCGCTGGGGATCAATGCCGGCGATGAATTGGTGTTGCGAATAGAGGATGACGAGTTGCGGATCACGACGCTGAAACGACGCCTGGAGCGCGCGCAGCGGCGCATCCGCCGCTACATAAAGCCCGGAAGGTCGCTGGCCAGCGAACTCATTGCCGAACGCCGCGAGGCCGCCAAACGTGAGTAGGGTCGTGCTCGACGCTTCCGCCATCCTGGCGTTGCTGAACAATGAACCCGGAACAGAGAGATTGACTCTGGAACTGCTGAGCAACGCCACCTGCAGCACGGTCAATCTTGCCGAAGTCCAAACCAAACTCGTAAGCGAGGGCGGAAACCCGGAGGAAGCGTGGGAAGATACTCTCAGCCCCATTCGCGATGCCGCGCCTTTCACCGGCGAGCATGCGCGAATTGCCGGAAATCTGGTGGCCCAAACCCGCGCCCTCGGTTTGTCCTTGGGAGATCGGGCCTGTCTAGCGCTTGGACTGGCGCTGCAAGCCCACGTGTACACGGCCGATAAATCGTGGAAGAAGTTGAAGCTAGGCGTCACTATCCATGTGATCCGGTGATGATCCACCACGGAGACACCAACATCAGCTTTTCTCCGTGACTCCGTAGTAGTTCTTGATTCGTGGTTCTAGTTGCCGACGAAGCGCAGATACAAATCGCGGTCGTCGCGGCAGGTTTCCGCCATCTGCTTCACTTTTTGCCAAGCCTCTAATTGGGACTCATCGTGCACGCGATCTTTGGCACGATCCCATTCCTGGAGGAAGGCCGCCATCTGCAAGTGATTGAACACGGTCTTGCCGAACGGATCAATGCCGCTGAGCAGCGGGAAACCTCCATGGCTAGCGGCGGGAACCACCCCGTGCAGCATCACCCACTCGCTGCGTTCGCCAAGATCGTCTTCCAGCTTCACGACCAGGGACATCGTTATCCTCAGCGATGCAAAACTGCTGGCCGCAATGTATCAGCCCCAGAGGAAGTTGTCCAAGGGAATAGCCTGCGTAGGGACGGCTGCCCTCGGCCGTCCAAGGCGAGCGCAGCTCGCCAGGCTTTTGCCGTTCGCAATCGGGAGTTCGGCGCTCTTACGCTTGCCCAACGCGCGTGCCATGCTGGAAGTGGTATTGCAGAATCTTCGCGGCCAACGCGGGGTTCACACCCTGTCCCTTCGCCTCGACCGAGCGCACCACTTCTCCGCGGCAGATGACTTCGGTGGCTGCCAGCCCGGCAATTTCCGCCGGCAGCACCAGGCTGATCTCCAGCAGGGCGTTCGGATGGAGCAGTTCCTGCGCCAAGAACAGCAATCCGGAGCGGCTGATGTTCTCGGTGGTGCCCGGGCGCCAAGTCTCTTCTCCCAGCGGACGATAGCGCAGCGGAAGATGAAGATTGAAACGGCGAGCTCGGAACGGCGGGACTTTTCTTCCGGCAACAACGCTTGAACCGGTGCGGGATGGCATCGCGGCCTCCAGAGGGATGGCCTCGGATTCCAGCACCTCGCGGACGCGGTCTTTCAGCGCGGGAAGGCTGAATGGTTTTTGCAGCAAGTTGATCCCGGCATCAAGCGTCCCGTCGTGGCCCACGGCATTCTCGGTGTAGCCCGACATGTAGAGCACCCGAATGCCGGGGAGCAACTTGCTGATGCTCGTCGCCAATTCGCGGCCGTTCATCCCCGGCATAATCACGTCGGTGAGCAGGAGGTCGATGGTGCCCTGGTAACCGTCCACGATTTGCAGGGCAGCCGCGCCGTCTTCGGCTTCCAGGATCTTGTAACCCTGCGTTTCCAGATACTGACGGGCAAGACGCCGGAGGTGGGTTTCATCTTCGACGAGGAGAATAGTCTCCTGCCCATGATCGGGGTGTGGAAGGCCGAGAGAATCCTGCACCACAGCGGCGTCTTCGCGGCTACTGACTCGCGGGAAATAGGCGCGAAAGGCTGTGCCGTGCTCCGGTTGGCTGTCGACGAAGATGAAGCCGCCGCTCTGTTTCACGATGCCGTACACGGTGGACAGTCCCAGGCCGGTGCCTTTGGCACCCTTGGTCGTGAAGAAAGGCTCAAAGATGCGGGACTGGGTGTCGCCGTCCATGCCGACGCCGGTGTCGCTGATGCTGAGCATGATGTAGTCGCCCGCCGTGAGCGGCGTGTGCATACGCGCGAAGTTTTCGTCGAGCGTGACGTTGGCCGTCTCGATGGTCAGCTTGCCGCCCTGCGGCATAGCGTCGCGAGCGTTCACGGCAAGGTTCATGATCACCTGGTCGATCTGGCCGGGATCGGCTCGGACCGCGCCCAACCCCGGACCTGGAACCATGACCAGATCGATATCCTCGCCGATCATGCGGGTGAGCATTTTCAGGTTCTCGGCTACTACCTCATTCAGGTCGACCACCTTGGGGGCAAGCATCTGTTTGCGGCTGAAGGCCAGCAATTGACGGGTCAGCGCTGTTGCGCGCTCGGTGGCGTTGAAGATTTCCTGGGCCGGCCCGCGCAACTCGGGAGCCGGTCCGAGACGTTCCAGCAGAAACTCGGAGTAGCCGGAGATCACCATCAGCAGATTATTAAAGTCATGCGCGATGCCGCCGGCGAGGCGGCCGATCGCTTCCATCTTTTGCGCCTGACGGAATTGCAGTTCCAGGGTGCGGGTCTCAGTAACGTCTTCCATAAAAATCTCGAAGGTGCCTCCGGCTTTCCCGTTCGCTATCGAGCGGCCGGAAATGCGCACCACGATGGGCGCACCATCTTTCCGGACGCACTCCGTGGTCAGGTTGTTGAATTCTTGGCGAGCGTGAAAATAGTCGGCAGTTCGAAACCACTGCTGGGCATCGGCGTATAGGCTTCCCAGATGCCGGCCCGTGAGCTCGGCGGCGCTGTCATAACCAAACATCGCCACCAGCGCGTGGTTTGCGTCCTGGAGAGTACCGAGGGCATCGCAACGGCAGATGCCGTACGGCGCGTTCATCACCAGCGAGCGAAAATTAGTCTCCGACTGGCGCAGGCTCTCCTGGGCAGCGCGGAGGGCCGCGTTGAACCAGCAGATCAGCAGGGCGACCGCGAAGAACAAGGCGAGGTGCGCGATCGCCTTGCGATACTCGCTCGGAGTCTGTTCCCCGTTGAGCGAATAGTAAGCGCTGACCGTAAGCGCAAAAGACGTGGCGGCGAGTCCGGGCTTCCATCCTCCGTACCAGGCACTCACCATGACCGCGACCGCGAATACCACCAGCCGGCTTTCCGCCATATCGGAGAAAAACAAGGTTGGGATGAGCGCCAGAACCGCACTAAGGAGAGCCACTCCGTAGCGCAGCAGAGGATCGCGCGAAGGAGGTACGGCCAAGCTGCGGATGAGGGGGAGTTTCATTCGCATAGATTCATGCTATGCGCCAACCGCGCGCCCAGCGAGTTACGTTAGTCGATTCCAAATTCCTGGCGGCACTCTGGCCAGAGGTACACCGGCCAGGAGAGCAGAAGTACAATGGAGCGCCGGGCGTCCCCGCCCGGCTGAACGTGCGAGATACCCGTCGCTCCACAATCGCTCAACCTGGGGCAAAGCTCGGCCAGAAGGAAACGTCTTGCCCACAGCCTAATCTCAAACACTTGTTCCTGCAAAACTCTTTCGTGCAAACTGGCGGTCGGGGACATTGGCGGGCAACAGCACTTGCAACCGTGGCTGGCAACGACGAAACTAACGGGGCATAACACCCGTGGTGAAAATAGGGTTCGTTTCAGGGCCGGTTCGTATCAGGGCATCGCTTTAGCGATGCCGTAAGTGCTGCGTATGAATTCGCCTTTAGGCGCTGGCTCTGGGCGTTTGAGTTTCACAAAAGGCTTATAACCGACAACACTTCTAGGGAATCTCCCAATGAATATCGGTATCTTTGGCGGCAGCTTCGACCCCATCCATCGCGGACACCTGGCCCTCGCCCAAGCGGCCGCCAGCCGCTACTCTCTGCGCCAGGTTCTGTTTGTGCCGGCGAACGTTCCTCCGCATAAACAGAATCAGCCGCTCACCGCGTTCCTCCATCGTTATGCCATGGTGGCGCTCGCCACCCAGGACGATAAGCGATGGGTGCCGTCGCTGCTGGAGGCGCCAGAATTGGTAACCAACCACGCAGGGACAGCCGCCCCCGGCTGTCCAGCGGGGCGCAGCCCCGCACTTGCGAACTATTCGATCGATACGGTTCGACGTCTGAAACAGACTCTGAAGAAATCCGACCGCCTATTTTTCCTGATTGGAATGGACGCCTTCCGTGACGTCGCAAAATGGCACGAGGCGCGCGCGCTTCTCGGGGAATGCGATTTCATCGTGGCCAGCCGTCCCGGATACTCGTTGCGCGACGTGGCCGAGTCGTTGCCGGGAGGTTTGCGGCCTTCGAGTGCGGTGACGCGCCCGTTTCAGAAACAGCCCGCAAAAGGCGATCTCGTTCTTCCCGGCGTCACCCTACACTTGCTCGAAGGCGTCAACCAGAGCGTCTCGGCGACCGAGATTCGGAGGGCGGCGGCCCAGGGCAAGCCGCTGGCGCGATGGCTCGACCCGCGCGTCGCGGATTACATCCGCAAGCACGGCCTGTATCGCGAGAAGTGAATCTCCCTCGCCCACGTCCCTGCCGCGCGCAGGTTACAATCAATGAGCCCGTATGAGAAAAAAGGACGACCTCAAACACCAGGTGATTGAAGCCCTCCTAGCCTGCCAGGACAAACAAGCCGAAGATGTCGCGATTCTCGAACTGGAAAAAGATTCGGGAGCATTCACCGACTATTTTGTAATGTGCAGCGGGACCAATCCGCGCCAGGTCCAGGCCATCGCCGACGCCGTGGACGAGCGCCTGGAGGCACTCGGCCTCCGCGTAACTCACGCCGAGGGCTACAAGCAGGCGGAGTGGGTACTGCTCGACTACGTAGACTTCGTGGTTCATATTTTCTCCGAAAAAGCCCGCCAGTTCTACGATCTGGAACGCCTTTGGAAGTCAGCCAAGCGGCTGGAGCCGGCGGAATTGATGGCGAAACCGAAGGCGCGGCGGACAACGGAGATCCGATCCACGACCGCTTCCCCGGCGCCCAAGAAAGCGCGCAAAAAGAAGGCCTGAATGTCCGCTTCGAATCCAGCTCCGTGGGGTTCCTCGTTCCGCCTGGTGGCCGCGGAAAAGTGGAAGGCAAAATCGGCGGCAATGGGCCGCGCGGTCACTGACGCTCTTGTCGAATACTCGCGTCCGTTGCCGGCCATGCGCGTCGTCGATCTGGCCAGCGGCACCGGCGAACCCGGCATCAGCCTGGCAGCACGCGTTGGTCCGCAGGGTTCGGTCACTGCAGTCGATCAGAGTTCGGATCTGCTCGCCATTGCCGCCGAGCGCGCCCGCAACAAGAAACTCTCCAACTTTACGACCCATCAGGCCGACGCGCACCTATTGCCGTTTGCGGACCGGAGCTTCGATCTCGCCACCTGCCGCTTTGGGGTGATGTTCTTCAGCGATCCCCAGCGAGCACTGGAAGAACTGCGCCGCGTTTTGAAGCCGGGAGCGCGTGCCTGCTTCGCCGCCTGGGGACCGATGGAACAGCCCTACTGGCAGACCACGATGAAGATTGTGCACCAGCATGTCGGCGGGGCCATGCTTCCGCCGGGAACCTCCGATCCTTTTCGATTCTCGACCGCAGGCTCTCTCTCGAAAGTGCTGACCGCGGCGGGATTTAACCACGCAGAGCAGTCGACTCACAATTTGCCCTGGACGTGGCCGGGAGACGCGGAAGAAGTTTTCGAATATTTTAGCGCCGTGTCGGCTCCCTTCCGGCCGATGCTGGAACGGGTTCCAGCGGACCAATGGCCGGTGATCCGGGCGAAAGCAAGGGCGGCGATCGAGCGCTATCGCGTTGGGGACGAGATCCGCTTCGGCGCTGACGTGGTTCTGGCGTCGGGACGAGCGTAAATCCAGCCCCGGAGGGGTGACCGAGCTTAGCCCAGCGCTTCAGCGCTGGGAAAAGTGGGAAGAAAAATTCAAGTCCCGGAGGGACGACCGCGTCCTCGCCCACACCCCGGTATTCCCCATGAAGATCAAAGTTGCGTGGATCGGGAAGACGAAAGAACCAGCCATCCAGGCGCTAACCGACGAGTATTTGAAACGTATCTCCCGCTATGCCGAAGTTGCGGGCGTTGCCGTGAAGGACGAAGCCGCAATTCTCTCCCTGGCCGGCGGAAAAGACCGCCACAAGCTGGTTCTCCTCGATTCGCGCGGGAAACAGCTCTCATCCGAAGAGTTGGCCCAGTTTCTGGAGCGCGAGCAAGTAAACGCGATCCCTCTGCTGTTCGCCGTCGGTGGCAGCGACGGTTTCAGCGAAGAAGCGCGGCACCGCGCCGGTTTTATGCTCTCCCTCGGAAAGATGACGCTGCCCCACGAACTCGCCCGCGTGGTTCTGGCCGAGCAGCTTTACCGTGCTTTCACCATTCTTAACCGTCATCCCTATCATCTGGGGCATTAACTTTATGGTAACGGGGCAGCGGCCAGTCAGCCCCACCGTCGCGCAACTCGATTCCCAGCCCCGATGCACCTCCGGCAGCTTCCCTCCGTCGCGAACTTGGCTTACTGTATCTCTTGACAGGCGAAACAAGTCTGAATTTGTTAGCGAGGCCCTCCCCCAATGAAAAATCCGTACGACGTATTGCGAATGAAAGAACAAGAGCTGTTGCGGGTCCGCAAAGAAATCGACGCTCTGCGGATCGCAGCGCGCTTGCTGGGCGCCGAGGATCCGGCCGCTGCCAAGGGCGAAGGTCAGCCTCAGCTGCCGAGAGTCGTTGAAATGCCCTAAAGGATCGTTTCCCCGTTTGACTCGAGGCGGACGGAAGCCAAAACCGTCCGCCTTCGTGGCTGGAGAAGGCCGGGCTCCATAAGAATTCCTGCCAAGACTGGTCTCACTTCTGTCGCAGTTCCTTGATCACCGGGCCGGCGAGCCGAAAATGAAACAAAGGAACAAGAAAGATAACGGCGAAACACAGGGGCACGACGATCCGCTCATAGCCCGGAAAGTATCCCCCTTGCCGCTCCAGTAGAGAAAAAGCGGTGCAAAGGTGACCGAAATCCCCTGCAGGGCGACAATTACGAAGTAGAGCGGCGAACGAGCGATTTTCACCGAAGTTGAATCGATCTCGACGGTCACTTTTTCCATTGGGTCCCTTCCGTGGAGGCACCTGTGCCTTCATGCGCCAACATATCAAACAGGCTACAGAGGTACCAACCAGCCCGCCGCATCTATAGCGCGTCCATCACTGTCCGCGTACAATTATTGATTCGGCTTATGTCGGATCTCCGCCGTGGTCTCATCATCGTAAATACCGGTCCGGGCAAGGGGAAGACCACCGCCGCCATGGGGACGGCGCTGCGCGCGGTCGGGCAGGGGATGCGCGTCCTGATGCTGCAATTCTTGAAGGGCTCGTGGCATTACGGCGAACTCGATGCCGTCAAGGCTTTCGGCGACAAGTTCATCCTCAAGCAGATGGGACGCGGCTTCGTGAAGGTCGGCGCCGAGAAGCCAGACCCGGAAGATGTGCGGATGGTGGAGGAGGCCTGGGCCGAGGCCGAGAAAGCGATCCAGTCCGGCGAATGGGATCTGGTGGTGCTGGATGAAATCAATTACGCCATCAGCTACGGCATGTTGGACCCGGCGAAAGTGGCGGAGTCGCTGAAGCACAAGCCGGAGGCGGTGCACGTCATCTTGACCGGAAGGAGCGCGCATCCGACAATTGTCGAGCTAGCCGACACCGTGACCGAAATGCGCCAGGTCAAGCACGCCTATGAAAAAGGTGTGATGGCGCAGAGAGGAATCGAGTACTAGCTTTCAGCTCTCAGCTATCAGCTTTCAGTAAGAGCGTAGCCGAGCGGGGTTACTGAGAGCTGACGACTGAGAGCTGATAGCTTCTTTATGGCTTGGTTCAAGCGACAATCCGTTGAGTTGGACACCTCGGGCGAGAGAACCGTGCGCACCGAGGGCCTGTGGGTGAAGTGTGACCAATGCCGCCAGATTATCTGGAAGAAGGACCTCGAAGATAATCTCAACGTCTGCCCGAAGTGCGGCAAGCACTTCCGCATCGACGCCCGCGCCCGCCTGGCGCAGCTTCTCGACGACAATCAATACGAGGTTTTCGACTGCAATCTTGTCTCCAACGACCCGCTGAAGTTTGTCGACCTGAAACCGTACTCCTCGCGATTGAAGCAGGCGAAAGCCGGCACCGGCCTCAAAGACGCCATCATCAATGCCCAGGGCAAGCTCAACGGCCGCCCGGTGATCGTTAGCTCGATGGAATACTCGTTCATCGGCGGGAGCATGGGAGGAGTGATGGGCGAGGCCATTACGCGCGCCATTGAGAAGGCGCTGGAAACGCGGAGGCCGATGATCATCGTTTCGGCATCGGGCGGCGCGCGCATGATGGAAGGCGTGATCAGCCTGATGCAGATGGCGAAAATCTCCGCCGCGCTGGCGCGTCTCGACACGGCGCGGGTTCCCTACATTTCGGTCTTGACCGATCCCACCACCGGCGGCGTGACCGCATCGTTTGCCATGCTGGGCGATCTCAACATCGCCGAACCCGGCGCCCTGATTGGATTCGCCGGGCCGCGCGTAATCGAACAGACGATCCGCCAGAAGCTCCCGCCAGGTTTCCAGCGCTCCGAGTTTCTCCTGGAACACGGAATGCTCGATGCCGTGGTTGTGCGCAAGGATTTGAAAGCCTACATCGCGAGGGCGCTGGATTTTATGGTGCAGGCAGCGTAGGGCAGCTCTTAGCTTTCGGACTTTGGTCCTCGTTTCTTGCGGCGACGCCAACTGCGCCCGCTTATCGGAAGAACTTGAATTCCTGTCAAATTGCGCTATTGTCCGCTCGGTGCATGGTTTGACCCTTGAGTGCGGTTTTCTGGATAGCGTGGAAGCAAAGATTGAAACTGTAACCTGATAGCCGAGAGCCAGAAGCTAATAGCCAAGAGCTGCCCTTGTCCTACGAAACCGCACTCGCGCAGATGTACGCGTTGGGCCACGAGTTGGCCCAGACGCCGCCGCACAAGTTCGATCTGGCGCACATGCGCGTGCTGCTGGCGGCACTGGGACATCCGGAAAATCGCTTTCCAACTGTGCTGGTCGCCGGCACCAACGGCAAGGGTTCCACCGCCGCTACTCTCGGGTCCATCCTGCAAGCTTCCGGGCTGAAGACGGGACTCTATACTTCCCCGCATCTGATCCGCATTAACGAGCGGATTCGCCTCAACGGCGAGCTTATCGGCGACGACGATTTCGCGCTTCTGCATGATGTGGTCGACCGCACCGCCGAGCGCTTGGTCGGGGAAGGCGATTTACCCTGGCATCCCAGCTTCTTCGAAATGCTGACCGCGATGGCCTTTGAGTACTTCGCTCGCAACCGGCCCGACATGGTGGTGCTTGAGGTTGGCATGGGCGGGCGCTTGGATGCGACTAACGTGGTGGATCCGCGACTCAGCATCATTACCGACATCGCCCTCGATCATCAGAAGTATCTGGGTGAAACGATCGCCGAGATTGCCCGCGAAAAAGCCGGGATCATCCGCCCCGGCGGGATCGTGGTGACGCTGCCGCAATTGCCCGAAGCCAACGACGTGATCGGAAACGCAATTCTGAATGCGGGCGCGCGCGCTGTAGATGCCGTCCCCTATGTGCCGCCGCTGTCGCCTGGAAACGACACGCCCATCAGTGGCCCGTGGCCCGTGGTCCGCGGTCAGCGGCAACGGTATCCTCTGGACGTCTGCGGTGAAACGATCATGGTCGAGTCGCCGCTGGTGGGGCGTCATCAGCTGCGCAACCTGGCGCTGGCGATCGCGGCGGCCGCGGAACTGCACGATCAGGGATTCGTTCAGATCACCGCGGCAACCATCGCGCAAGGCATCCGCCAGACCCGTTGGCCCGCGCGCTTTCAGATGGTGCCGGCCATGGGAGACAACCTCGAGTACGTGCTCGACGTTGCCCACAATCCGGCCGGGGCTTGGGCGTTGCGGTCGACCCTTTCGGCGGCCTATGGGAATCTCGGAACCAGCGATCTGACATACAACGACGCGGGAAACGGCCGCGAGATCACGCTGGTGTTTGGCGTGATGCGCGATAAGGCCATACGGGAAATTGCCGAGATTCTGTTTCCGATTGCCCAACACGTGATTCTCACCCACGCCGGCAACCCACGCTCGGCAAGCCCGGATGAGATTCGGCAGGCAGCAGCGCGGGTGGCAAAGGGCATGGATATTGCAGAGGCCGAGAATGTAGCATCGGCCCTGAAACACGCAAGAAAGATCGCAGGTCCAAGCGGCCTGATCGTAGTGACCGGCTCGATTTACGTGGTAGGAGAGGCGATGCAAGAGTTAGGCGCATCCAAGTAGAGACGGGGCTTGCCCCGTCTCCCTTAGCCAAAAACATTTCGGTTTGTGTGAAACCGTGCAACTCTGAAACTTCGAAACTGTGCATTTTGAATAAAATCGCCACAACTGCGGAGCCCGAAAAAGAGCGCGAAGAACTGCGCTCCAATGCACCGTCGGCAGAAACCGTCCCCGCGTGGTCCGATAACCGTCCTGCTGCTGGCCCCAAGAAACCGCATGGCTGGCCCAGCCGTCTGCGTTCGTATTTCATTCTGAACCCGCTGATCTGGGCCTACACGCTGACCCTGGGCACGCTGTCTTTAGTCAGCTCGTTCTTCGACCGCAACGGGCGCATCCAGCACGATTTCGCGCGCCTCTGGTCGTGGCTCATCATGAAGACGATCCTGTCGCCGGTGAAAGTCACGGGCATGAATATAGAAATCGACAAGAACAAGAGCGCTACTCCCAAGCCGCGAGTCTATGCCGTCACTCATGCATCGGCGCTCGACATTCCGATCCTCTACGTCAACTTGCCATTTCAATTCCGCATCATCTTCAAAAGTGAATTGCTCTCGTACCCATTCATCGGCTGGCATCTGAAGCGTTCAGGGCAAGTCTGCATCAATCAGCAGAACCCGGCGGCTTCGATCGGCGCCGTCAAGTCGGCGCTGCGGAGCCTGCGCGGCGGCATGCCGCTGGTCATCTTTCCCGAGGGCGGCCGCACCCGGGATGGCGAAGTCCAACCCTTTCTGCCGGGCGCATTTTTTCTTGCCATCAAAGCCCAAGCCGATATCGTGCCCATCGCGCTCGTCGGCACCTTCGACCTGCTGCCCATGAACACCTACCACATCAAGTGCCAGCCGCTGGAGATGCGGGTCGGTGCGCCTGTCTCGACGGCTGGGTTAACTGTGCGCGATACAGACAAGGTTTCGGCCAAAGTGAAGGCGGCCATCGAAGCTCTGCATTCCGCGCCGAGAACCACGTAGGGACGGCCACCCTCGGCCGTCCAGCGGGCGAAACCCGCACGCTGCCACTGACAACATCCTCCTTCATCCTTCATAATCTTCGGCTTGCTCGGAGGTGTCAGGCGAAGTAGGTGTGGACGGTAGTTCCGCGCCCAACCAACAATAGGAGCGGACACTGCTTCTCAAGACTCATGTGCAATTAGCAGAACGCGGCCAAGCGGTTTTCACTTCTGCGCCAGCACGCCCGTCCAGCCGCTGAATACTTCCGGCTTCCCGTCACGCACCACTGTCGGGTACACCCGGCTGAGGCCCTTATGATGGTGCGGGCTGAATTCCAAGCGAGCCTCCGGTCCGAGGCCGATATCGACGCCGGTCATCGACTCAATGGCCGCGATGAATTTTTCCCGCGTCGGATCCTTCCCCGCCCGTTTCAGTCCCTCCGCGATAACCATGGCATTCACAAACGCTTCCAGGCTCGTGGGGCTCGGCTGAGTCCCCGACATGTACTTCCCGAGGCACTCGCGGTAAAGCTTCACCGTGGGGAGATCGGTGGAGTCATAGGGGGGCACGATCTGCGTGCTGACGACTCCTTCCGCCTCCTTTCCGGCCGCCGTAATAAAAGCGTCTGTGCCGATATACGAGCCGGATACAAACAGCGGCCGCCAGCCCTGCGCATGCGCCCGCTTCACGATTTCGGCGGCTGCTGCATACGTAGTGGCGAGGAACACCACTTCCGGCTTCGCGGCATGCACCGATTCGATTGCCTGCGACACATCAAGCGCATTGCGGGTGTAAGAGCCGACCGCCACTGGCGCGGCATTGTGTTTCGCCAGCGCCAGCTTGGCGCTGTCGAGGACCGTCTTGCCGAAAGCATCGTCCTGATAGATCACACCGATCCTGCGCGCGTCCGATCTCCACAAATTGTCCACCAGTTCCCGCGTCTCGTCGTTGTACGACGCCCGCAGATTGAAGATCCCGTGCTTCACCGGCTCATAGATAAATGGCGCTCCCGAGTATGTGCCCACCAGCGGCATGTGCTCGGCTTCCAGCAGCGGCAGATACTTGGCGGTGGTCGCCGAACCGAAAAAGAAGCCGGCGGCAAACACCTTCTCCCGCTTAAGCGATGCGAAGCAGGCGCCGGTTCTTTCAGGATCGTAGCCATCGTCGAAAGACGACAGGATCAGCTTCCGGCCGTTTACGCCTCCGTGATCGTTGATGTAGTCGAAGTAGGCGGTCGCTCCGAGCACGATCTGGATGCCATACTGTCGGTTCGGTCCGTCAAGCACGGCACAGGAGCCAATCTTGATCTGGCTGTCACTGACTCCCGGCGCCTGCGCCATGGCAGGCGCGGCCAAACTGCAAACCATCAACAGCGACCAAGTCCACTTCCATTTCTGGACCTCACGTACGAACCTAAATATCAGCATTTCAAAATCTCCATTCGGTTCACAACCGGAACTCGGCGGCTCAGGCATCTCAAGAAATAGGTCGTACTCCCGACTGCGGAACGCCGTATTCCACACACTACATACCAACCAAGGACAAAATGCGACCTAAGGTTACATTCGAGCAAAACCAAAGTTTGGGCTGAGTTCATCGATTTTTGGCCTCAATTTGTAGGAGGCGCTGTCCGCCGCGTTTGACCCTCCCCGAATCACTCCTTTAAACTCAAGGGATTCAGCAGAATACAAGGCGAGTCCATGTCTGACAGCATTCATGTAAAGTTCCCCGACGGCAGCAACAATGAATTTCCAAGAGGCATCACTGCCCTCGACGTTGCCAAGTCCATCAGCCCGCGTTTAGCCGACGCCGCTCTAGCCGCCAAATCGAACGGCGATTTGATCGACCTAACCCGCCCGCTCGACCAGGACACCGACCTCCGCATTCTCACCGACCGCGACCCCGAGGCGCTCGAAGTCTACCGTCATTCCTCAGCCCACCTGCTAGCCGCCGCTGTGCTTGATCTCTTTCCCGAGACCAAGCTCGGACACGGCCCCGCCACCGAGAACGGATTCTTCTACGACTTTCATCGTGAGACCGCGTTCACCCCCGAAGATCTGGAAAAGATCGAAAAGAAAATGCAGGAGCTCGTCCAGCAGAACCTGCCCTACGCCCGCGAATTCTTGCCGCGCAAAGAGGGTCTGGCAAAGTTCAAAGATGAAGGCGACTTCATGAAGTGCCATTTCATCGAGCAATTCACCAAGCCCGATGAAAAAATATCGGTCTACAAAACCGGCAAGTTCCAGGATTTCTGCCGTGGCCCGCACGTGCCTTCAACCGGGAAAATCAAAGCCTTCAAGCTGCTCAACATAGCCGGCGCCTACTGGCTCGGAGACGAGAAGAATCCGCAGCTGCAGCGCATCTACGGTACCTCTTTTTTTTCCAAAAAAGATCTCGAGACCTACCTGCACGGCATAGAAGAAGCCAAGAAACGCGACCATCGAGTCCTGGGCAAACAGCTCGACCTGTTCTCCATCCAGGAGCTAGCCGGCCCCGGCCTCATCTTCTGGCATCCGAAGGGCGGCATCATCCGCAAGGAGATGGAAGACTGGATGCGCGAAGAATACCTGCGCCGGGGCTACTCGCTGGTCTGTACGCCACACGTGTCGCGTCGCCAGCTCTTCCACACTTCCGGCCACGAGGGCTACTACTCGCAGAACATGTTCGACGCCATGGAGCTAGACGATGCCGAATATCGCCTAAAGCCCATGAACTGCCCCGGCCACATCCTGATCTACAAAGATTCGCTGAAGTCCTATCGCGATCTGCCGGTGCGTCTGGGCGAGCTAGGCACGGTCTATCGCTACGAGCGCTCCGGCGTGATGCATGGCCTGCTGAGAGTAAGAGGTTTCACCCAGGACGACGCGCACATCTTCTGCACTCCCGAGCAGATCGAAGCGGAAATCGTGGGCTGCTTAGAGTTCGCACTAGAAGTGCTGAAAGACTTCGGCTTCGACAAATTCCAAACCGAGCTTTCCACCTGGGACCCGAAGGACAAGAAAAGTTTCCTAGGCACCGAAGACCAGTGGAACCTAGCCAACCATTCGCTGGAAAGTGCGTTGAAGAAGCTGAACATCGAATACAAAACCATCCCCGGAGAAGCCGCATTCTACGGCCCCAAGATCGACATAAAACTAGTCGACGCCATAGGACGCCTCTGGCAGCTCTCGACGGTCCAGTTCGACTTCAACCTGCCGCAGCGTTTCCAGCTCGAATACGTAGCCGAAGACGGCACCCGCAAGCAGCCGGTCATGGTCCACCGCGCCCTCTACGGATCGGTCGAGCGCTTCTTCGGCGTGCTAATCGAGCACTACGCCGGAGCCTTCCCCGTCTGGCTCTCGCCGGTGCAAGTAGCGATGATCCCGATCGCCGAACGTCATACCGACTACGCGGAAAAAATAGCCACGCAACTGCGAGCAGCGGGCGTGCGAGTGGAAGTAGATTCCCGCAACGAAAAGATGAACGCCAAGATCCGCGAACACGCCATGCAGAAGGTCCCCTTCCTGCTGGTGGTAGGAGACAAAGAATCCGAAGCCAACAAAGTGAACGTCCGCACCCGCGGCAAAGAGAAGACCGAAGACATGGCGACGGCGGAATTTGTGGAGAAGATCAAGAAGCTGATCGCGGAGAAGAGCGCGACGTTGTAGTCCCTGCCTTTTTCGTACCATGAAAATCCCGCATCGACTGCGGGATTTTCATGGTATATAATAATCACCATGATTGTCCGCATGACCGACATTGTGCTCGTCCGCGCCGCTTTACGGCGCAGCCGCGTCGTTGCCATGCTCGGTCCTCGGCAATGCGGCAAGACCACGCTCGCCCGCGAGATTGTACCGCCCGATTCCCTCAATTACTTTGACTTGGAGGACCCGCGGAGCCTCGCCCGCCTGACCGAGCCGGACACCGCTTTGCGTCCACTGAAGAAACTGGTGGTGATTGACGAAATTCAGCGCCGCCCAGATCTGTTCCCACTGCTGCGTGTTCTGGCCGACCGCAGACCTCTCCCGGCTCGCTTTCTGGTTCTCGGCAGCGCCTCGCCTGATCTGCTCCGGCAATCGTCGGAGACGCTCGCCGGCCGCATCGAGACCGTTCCCTTGGAGGGGTTCCGGCTCTCCGATCTGGGCGCTGCGGCCCAAGGGCGCCACTGGCTGCGCGGCGGTTTCCCGCTCGCTTACACGCCGCGAACCGAGGCAGATTCGTTGTCATGGCGGCGGCAGTTTCTTCAGACTTTTCTTGAGCGCGACTTGCCACAGCTGGGTATCACGATTCCGGCACTGGCGTTACGGCGTTTTTGGAACATGGTCGCCCACTACCATGGCCAAATCTGGAACGCTGCTGAGTTAGCTCGCGCCTTGACCGTGAACGAGGCCACGGTGCGCCGATATCTCGACCTGATGGCCGATGTCTTCATGCTTCGACAGCTGCCGCCATGGTTTGAGAATCTCGGCAAGCGGCAGGTGAAGGCGCCTAAAGTGTATGTCCGCGACACTGGACTTCTGCACGCGCTGCTGGGCATCTCCAACCAGCGCGACCTTGAGTTTCATCCCAAGGTCGGCGCTTCGTGGGAGGGTTATGCCGTGGAGGAGGTGCTCAAGTCTTTCCGCCCTGACGAGGCTTACTACTGGGCCACGCACAATGGAGCGGAGCTTGATCTACTCCTCTTCAAAGACGGCCGTCGCATCGGCATCGAGTGCAAGCGCGCCGACGCGCCGGTGCTGACCGCGTCCATGCGGATCGCTCTCGCCGATCTCAAACTCGACCGGCTCTGCGTTCTATATCCCGGCGACAAAACATACTCGTTGGCAAAGAAGGTTGAGGTCATCCCGCTGGCGAAATTCGTGAATGCGAAATAGGCGGCGAGGAAGCGCCTAACCGCCTTTGAGCCGCCCCATCCCCTGTGTTAGCATCAGAAGTTTCGCAGGCGTTGTTGGGCTGGCCTGTACCCTGTACTCATCCCCATTCCGGGCCGTTGCACCCTTCCCTTAAGCCTGCCGAAGGAGACAACCCGTGAAAGTGTACGCAGGAGCCAATCTCCGCAACCTTGCCCTGATCGGACACGGCCATGCCGGCAAAACAACGCTGGTGTCCGCCATGCTCTACACCGCCGGCGCCGCGCCGCGCCTTGGCCGCGTCGACGACGGCTCTGCCCCGACCGACTACGACGAAGAAGAAGTCGCCCGTCAGATGTCCATCTCTACCGGCCTGGCTTTCGTCGAGTGGGGCAAGACCGATGCGAAGATCAAGATCAATCTGCTCGATACTCCCGGCTTCAACATGTTCGTCCACGAGGCCAAAACGGTTCTGCCCGTGGTGGACGCGGCGTTAGTGGTTGTGGACGGTGTAGCCGGAGTCGAGGTGGTGACCCAGCGCGTCTGGAATTACTGCGACGAGGTCAACCTGCCGCGCATGATCGTCGTCAACCGCATGGACCGCGACCGCGCCGACGCCAACCGCGCGCTGGAATCGCTCACCAAAGCCTTCGGCCGCGCCGTCACCCCGCTGCAGCTTCCCATCGGCAGCGAAAAAAGTCTCAGCGGAGTCGTCGATCTGGTCCGCATGAAGGCCTACACCTACGACATGGGCGGAAACGGCAAAGGCAAGGAAGGCCCCATCCCCGCCGACATGGCCGGTGCCGCGAAAGAAGCTCACGAAAAATTAGTGGAACTCATAGCCGAGGGCAAAGACGCGTTGATGGAAGAGTTCTTCGAAACCGGCACCATCCCCGAGGAGCATCTGGTCCCAGCGCTGCACGAAGCCATCCGCGAAGACAAACTCTTTCCCGTCCTCTTCACCTCCGGCCTGGGCAACATCGGCGTTGACGAGCTCATGGATTTCATCGTCGACTACACCCCCGCCGCCAGCGAGCATCACGCCATCACCGGCCAGCCCGCCGATGGCAGTGACAGTGCCCCGGCCGTGCGCAAAGTCACAGACAACGAGCCGCCCTCGGTCTTCGTCTTCAAGACCCTGTCCGACGCCTTCGCCGGCCGCATTTCCTACTTCAAAGTTTTTTCCGGCGTGCTCAAGAACGACGCATCGCTGCAAAACTACAATCGGAATCTTCAAGAGAAGTTCGCACACATTTCCCTGATCCAGGGCAAGCAGGCGGTTCCCATCTCAGAACTTCATGCCGGCGATATTGGCGCGGTCGCGAAGCTGAGAGAAACGCTCACCGGCGACACCCTGGGCGACAAATTGTCGCCCATCCGCTATCCCGCCGTGCAACTACCAGAGCCGGCCATCACCTTCGCCATCGAGCCCAAGAGTCGCGCCGATGAAGACAAACTCGGTGTGGGCCTCCACAAACTCATGGAAGAAGACGCCATGCTGCGCTTCTTCCGCGACCCGCAAACCAAGGAATTTCTAATTGCGGGCACCGGACAGCAACACATCGAAGTCGTGGTCTCGAAGATGAAGAAGCGGTACCACGCAGAAGTGGTGCTGAAGGCGCCCAAGGTACCGTACCGCGAGACCATTCGCGGAAAGGCCGACGTCCAGGGGCGCCACAAGAAGCAGACCGGCGGCCACGGCCAATACGGCGATTGCAAAATCAAAATGGAGCCGCTGCCGCGCAACTCCGAAGTTGAATTCGAATTCGTCAACGATATTTTCGGCGGCGCAATCCCGCGCAACTTCATTCCCGCCGTCGAAAAGGGAATCAAAGACGCTGCCGCCCGCGGCTATCTCGCCGGATATCCCGTAGTGAACTTCCGCGTGAGCCTCTACGACGGTTCCTACCACGACGTGGATTCCAACGACCTCTCCTTCCAGATGGCGGGCCGCATCGCCTTCCGCAAGGCCATGGAACAGGCCAAGCCCACGCTGCTCGAACCGATCATGACCGTCGAGATCACCATCCCCGACGAATTCGCCGGCACCATCATGGGCGACCTCAACAGCCGCCGCGGACGCATCCAGGGCATGGATAACAAAGCCGGCAATACCATCGTGAAAGCCGAAGTCCCCATGGCCGAGATGCTCACCTACGGAGCCGATCTTACTTCCATGACCCAGGGCCGCGGCAGCTTCTCGATGGAAATGCACCACTACGACATCGTCCCGCAACAACTGCAGGACAAGATTATCGAGAAGGCCAAGGCAGAGCGCGGCGAAGTAAAAGAGGAAGAAGAATAGGAGTATAAGCTACCGTCTGTTAAACCCAATCACAGCGATCACGGAAATGTGCCGCGCTGATGACGCCTCCTGCCAATAGCAACCCAGCCAAGAAGTAGATTCCGACATCTATCGCGTTGAAGTTGGGCTCGCGTGAAATCAGAAAGTACTCGCTGATCATCGCGTACGAGCCGCCCGTGACGGAGAAGGCAATAAGAATCGCGCCTAGACCTGAACCGATGCGGCTGATGCGCCCCTTCTTGCTCGACCACCCAATTTGCCCGATGAAGTACCACCAAGCGGTAGCCAAAATTCCGACTATGATGACAGTTGGCGAATCATCTCGTGCGACCAACGGTAATGAGATGGGAAGGTCAACGCAAAAGAGTGGGTTTCCGCCAGTCGCCGCCTTCTCCCCGACAATTGCCGTTACAGCAAAAAGCACAATGTGAATAGCAGGAAGAACCCTCGGCAGAAAACGGAGCCAGTCTTGATCGTGCTTTTCGTGATTCATATTGATCCGTCCTCACCGTCTTGAAAAACTGTTTGATTTTCTGGCCGGACACGGCGTCCCTTGATTTCCGCGGAAGCTTAGGGAAGTGGGTCGGGAACTGCAAGCTGTTTGCAAAATCGGATGGCGGTAGGGTTCTTGACTTCACGATGTCTCGGTACAGTGCTGGTTCGTTGGGCGGCGGGATTATGGTAGACGCTGTGGTTAGCACCCTCGCGAAGCAGCACGCAGCCGTGTGATTCCAAGTGGCGGATCAAATTAATGCGCTTCACAAATCACGTCACGGGAACCGTGATCTTTTCGCGGGCAATCGTTTTCCCGCGATGAGTCTGGCTGGCTAGTTCACGATTAGCCTCCAGCAAGAGCTCGATAGCATCGCGGAGATTCTTGCGAGCCTCGTCCAGCGTGTCGCCTTCCGAAATCGCACCCGGCAGTTCCTCCGTGTAGGCAACATAACCGCCACCCTCGGATTCCGGAACTTCCTCATAAACCGCGCTGAGAGTCAAGTTCATGAGACTATTTTACTTGGAAAGTCGCGTTCGCAGGAAATCGTTCCCTGATCGCGCATTCTGGCGTACCATTCCCTGTTCTTCTTTTTTCTTGAGGAGGCACGCATGCCCAAGCAGAGTCCCCCGATCTGCTCCTGCTTGTCCTTTGCAACGCTCGTTCTCGTACTCATCTCCCTCCCTGCCATGCCCCAAACTGCAACCACCCAGGAAAGCAAGACCGTGGTGCTGGAACTCGACCACGTATCCGTCTGCGGATCGAATCTCGACACCCTTCGCCAGGCCTTCACAGAGGTGGGCTTGACTCCAGACGTCGGCGGCGCCCACGGCAACGGGATGACCCAGATGGCCCTCCTTGGCTTCGACGACGGGACTTACCTGGAGCTGATTGCGCCGGTAAAACCGGGCGCGGCCGAGGGCTCCGGCTGGGCGAAGTTTATGTCCGAAGATGCCGTCACCTGCGCCTGGGCGGTGGGAACCAACGTTCTGCTACAGGAAGTGGATCGGTTGAAGAAGGCCGGAATTCCGGTCAACCCTCCCGAGCGCGGCAACCGCAAGCGCCCCGACGGCATGTCGGTTGAGTGGACCACCGCCGACGTTGGCTCCGGAACGCCAGGTTCCACTCTTCCGTTCATCATCGAAGACCAGACGCCGCGCGCCTGGCGCGTCCAGACTTCAGCCAGCGTACAAGGAGCGCCCGTCAATGGCATCGAGAATGTCGTACTGGGCGTCAACAATTTGGATGCGGCCATTGCCTTGTTCCGCAAGGCGTATGGCTGGTCCGACCCGCTCACCGAAACCCAAAAAGACATCGGCAAACTCGCCTACTTTCCCGGCGAGCCCGTCATTCTGGCCGCCCCGTCGGGCGGAGGCTGGCTCTCCGAACACCTCGCCAAGTATGGCGAGACCCCGGTAGCCTACCTGCTCGCCACCCGCGACTTCGCCGCCGCCACCAAGAAGTACAAACTCTCCGGCGGCAAGACCTGGTTCGGCCAGAAGATAGCTTGGTTTGACGCGGGGAAGCTGAAGGGCGTACGGCTGGGAGTGATTGGGCAGTAGATTTGTTTGTGAACCGACGGGCGTCGCCCTCGGCATTTCCAGGCAGTCCTATGTGGTGATCTGGACCAACGGCCCTTGGAAAATAGTACCGAACGATGCGATGAAGTCTGCAGCACCTTTCATGCAGTCGCCCCGATCTGGGACTTGGCCAACCATGCGATTCGGGTATTCGTCATAAGTGCGGCCATCGAGCAATCTTCCGTTTTTCGCCTTTCTCACGCCACCCCATTGTTTGAAGAAAAAAGGCACGCCCTGCGCTCGGCACTGCTTTCGAATGGAAACGACCCACTCCCGCTTCATCGGTCGTGCACCCGGCCCACTCTCACCGCCAACAATCACCCAGGTAATGCCGGACAGGTCAATTTCGCCGAGGTCCTCCAGTAACGGCTCAATCGAAAGGAAGCGTACTTTCGCAGGGGCCTTCCGAAGATGGTCCAATCGTGGCAGACCATGTTTCCGGTCTTCCACACTAACACCCCACCAGATGTTCTCCCGCTCCGCCGCAAAACGCAACCTGCCTTCGAGCAAGTGCAGCAGCCTCTCCGACCGCTTCGTCAGAACCTGATAAGTATGCCAATTCGCCGTCGCCATTACGCGCGCGACGGCCTCTGCATAGTCATCGGGCACTCCCTGCTGGAAGAGATCGCTCATCGAGTTCACGAACACCAACTTGGGTGACCGCCACGTAAATGGTTCCGGCAACTTCTCCGGCACTAAGCGCAGATCGAACCCCTGCTCGTAAGGATGCCCTTTGACCCCACGAAACCGCTCGGCAAACGTTTCTGCATAGCAGTGTTTGCATCCGGGGCTGACCTTAACGCAGCCGCGGACGGGATTCCATGTCGCGTCGGTCCATTCGATGTGGGAGTTAAGTGACATGCAGTTCCTAGAATAGAGAGGTTTGATCCGTGCTGTATTTCAAAACTTGATCCCAAAGTCGGTATGCTCGCTCGTGGCGAGAGAACAAAGCGAGCCGATATAGTGCGAGGTTCTTCTCGTGCGACCTCACTTCTTTCATGGTGTAGTGCGGCGGAGGAATGTAACCGAGCGTAGTCATGCTCTTGGCGAACTCGTCAGCCAAGAACCTAGTGAATTTGACCGCATCCCACTGCGCTGTCGCCCACCGTTCTCGCCAGCTTTCCGAGCCTAGAAATTTGTCGACCTTGTCAGCATCCTCCTTCAGGTAGTGTTCGTAATTGCGGTTTGCATCCATTCCCAGAGCGAGTAGCACCAAGAAATCGACGTAACGCTCACTCGCTAGCGTCCGAATTGTCTCAAACTCAAGGCCGATATCGAATGGGTCGGCGAAGCAGAGCGACAGTGCAGTGTCTCCCGGTGATCCTCGGGGAACTTCAGCCAGGATTTCCAAGGTCCGTTTGTTGCAGTCACCCTGAACATAAGCAATGTCCGCGTTCGGAGCAACTTGCTTGGCTCGAACCTTTAGAGCCTCTAATTTGTTTGTTCGCTCTTCACAAAAGACGTATTTGTCAAATGGATCGTTTACCTTTAGGGCCAATATCGGGGAACCAAAGACGAACTTCGACGTGCCGCGGATTCTGCTTAGCCCCGCCCCTGCGTACAGATCTACGTAGGTCCGCCTGGACCATTTGACCTTCATAGACGAGGAGAACAGCGTCGAATATAGCGACACCAAGCGATGCTTGTCCTCAGCCCACGCACCTACGTCCGGGGCGAGCAAGCCGTCATCAAAGGCATAAGAATCATCGTGTACCGGCATGGATAAATTCGCTTTTCATTCGCATCGATAGTCGAGCAATTGTGTCATTACTGGAGCCCGCTAGCAATAGCGTTTGTGAGCACAGTGGGAGATGCGTGGGTTCTTGTCGAGACTGGTCTCCAGCGACAGGGTCAGCTTCTCGCAAAGCATTTTATCAGATGCTAATTCAATGCTATAATAGCATCATGATCGATGTCACCCAAGACATTCATTCCCTGACCACCTTCAAACGCAACTCCACCGGCCTGATGAAACACATGAAGAAAACCGGGCGTCCGCTGGTGCTCACTGTGAACGGCAAAGCCGAAGCCGTGCTCCTCGATGCCAAGGCCTATCAGGAAGTGGCCAGTCAGCTTGACGCGGTGGCGAGCATTCGCCGCGGCCTAGCGCAAGCCCGCAAAGGCATGGGCCGTCCCGCCGATGATG
>CAWABC010000092.1:0-42490 GCA_963780105.1 uncultured Acidobacteriaceae bacterium | reverse complement strand
GACGCCGAGGACGCCGAGAAAATCCTAGGTCAAGTTCGAACTATTCATCCAGAACTCAAGAGGTCGCTCTTGGAGTCTCGGCGGTGAACAAGTATGGGCCGCCAGGCTCGTCGCATCCGCCTTCTGCCGTGAGTAAAGGCGCCCGCTCTCCGCTGGTCCAGAGATCCAACGAGATGCACGGGCTGCTGGTCGGAGTGGGCAAGACTTACTGCCTAAAGTCACAATCGCAGTGTGAGCAGTGTCCTTTGCAGAAGTTCCTTCCTCAGGCAAAGTGAGCCATCAAGTAAGACGACACGGGAGTGAGGCTCATGAAATGGCGAGCGCTGGTTCTGTGTTTGGCGGCCGCTGCCTTTGGCCTGGGATTTGGCACCGCGACCCCAGAGCGATCGCTGCGTGAGGCTGCGCGTGGCTCTGGAATGCTGATCGGCACGGCGGTCAGGCCTGCGCAGCTCTCGGAGACGGCCTATGCGTCCACGCTGGCGCGCGAGTTCAATATGGTGGAACCGGAAGATGCACTCAAGTGGGAAGTGGTGCATCCGGAACGGGGGTCTTTCGATTTTTCTCAGGCGGACCAGGTGGTGGACTTCGCGTCTCGGCACGAGATGAAGGTTCGCGGACACACTCTGGTCTGGCACCGGCAGAATCCAAAATGGCTGACGGAAAGGAAATACACTTCCGGCGAACTGGCGGAGATTCTGGAGAAGCACATTAAGACCGTGGTCGGACATTACCGGGGCAAGGTATTCGCGTGGGACGTGGTCAATGAGGCCTTCGACGAGTTGCAGCCGGGAAAACTGCGCAGCACGATCTGGAGCGATGAACCTGGAATCGGACTGGCTGAAAACGCAGCTGCGAGCAGCTCGCAGCAGACTTACTCCTATATCGAGCGATGTTTCCGGTGGGCGCATGAGGCCGATCCTCAGGCTCTGCTGTTTTACAACGAGGCCGAGGCGGAAGCCGTGAATCCCAAGTCGGACGCGATTTACGCCATGGTTCGCGATTTCCGGCAGCGCGGCGTTCCCGTCGATGGCGTGGGATTTCAGATGCACATCGCGAACCTGCGCGCCGATGTCGCATCCATTTCCGCCAATATCAAGCGCTTCACGGCACTGGGGGTGCAGGTCCACATCACCGAGATGGACGTTGCTTTGCCGGTGGATGCGGGCGGCAGTGCTCGCGCCGAGGATCTCGAAAGGCAGGCGGACATCTATCGCGGGATTGCGGCCGTTTGCCTGACTCAGCCGGGGTGCACGGCGATCCAGACCTGGGGTTTCACGGACAAGTATTCGTGGATCGGATCGCACTCGAAGAAGACGCAAGGCGCGGCGCTGCTGTTTGATCGGGACTATCGGGCCAAGCCGGCGTATGAGGCGCTGCGGAGTGCGCTGGAGTCAGGGCGGCGTTAGTGGAGGGACGGACGTCTCGCCCGTCCAGCCGGGCGGGGGCGCCCGGCACTCCACCGCGAACGACTAACGCCCGTCGACGCCCTATAATGTGACCAATCCTTGGCCCTACCCAATCCAATTCGCGACGAAGGCAAGACCTCCGGCCGCTGGAAGGCGTTGATCGGGCTGGGGATCGGAGCCTTTCTGCTGCTTGCGGCCCTGGTGATGCAGGGCTCGTTCAATCTGAAGTTCATCAGCCCGGACAGCAATCAGGAGGTCCTGTTTTTTGCCGGGCTGAGCGGGCTGATTTTTTTTGCGTTCGTGGCGCTGACTATCGTTCTCGCGCGCAATCTGCTGAAACTGTTTGCCGAACGGCGAGCGGGCGTGGCCGGTTCGAAGTTTCGCACCCGCCTGGTCGTGGTCAGCCTGCTGTTGTCGTTTTTGCCGGTGCTTGCGATGTTCTGGTTCTCGTATGGGCTGATGAATCGCTCGATCGACAAATGGTTTTCGCAGCCGGTCGAGGAAGTGCGCGCGGATACGGCGGCGATGTCGGCTCTGCTCTATGACTATGCGGGCGAGACAGCGGCCTCGGAAGCACAAGCCATCGCACAGACGGACGAATTCCAAAAAGCATTCGTGAGCGGAAATTTCAACGAGGCCACGGATGAACTTCAGGAACACCTGCCTACGCTGCAAGGTGGATTCGTTCTGGTCATGGCACGTGGCAACCTGGCCGCCAAGCTAAACCCTCCGGCACATTGGGCCGACATGAAGGATCGTTTCCCGGTGCAGGCGGCCCTGCGCGGAGAGCATCCGCATTTCCAGTGGGGCCAGACGGACTACCTTGTGGCGGCGGCCCCGCTTCGAGGGGGTGCGGTGCTTGTTGCCATGCCTCTGCCGCCAAAATTCGCCCAAACGGCTAAGCAGATTCAGGACAGCCAGAAGCGTTACATCGAACTGGCGGCAAAAAGAAAGCTGTTTCGGCGGACGTATATCGGGTTTCTGCTGCTGCTGACGGTGGTGGTGCTGTTTGCTTCGACCTGGCTGGCGCTGCTGCTTTCGAAGTTGGTCAACCGTCCGGTGGCGGCGCTGGCAGCGGGGACCGAGGCCATCTCCAAAGGGCAACTGGACTACCGGGTCGATATTCGCGCCACCGACGAACTGGCCGAACTGGTGCAGTCTTTCAACAGCATGGCGGAGCAGCTTGAGTCCAGCCGGCGCCAGATCGAAGCCTCCAGTCGCGACGTCGGCGCCGCCAACGAAGCACTCGAAAGACGACGCCGGTATATCGAAACCGTCCTCGAGAGTCTTCCAACCGGAGTGATTTCGATTGACGCGGAGCGCCGTGTGACCCTGGCGAACGCCGCCTTCTCGCGCATGTTTTATCTGGAACGGAGCGAGTATGTGAGCCCGGCGTCGCTGGTGAACCTGCCTTTGCGCGACGTGGTGCCCGCCGATGTGCTCGCCGACCTGGAACCGCTGCTGCGCCGGGCGGATCGCATGGGCATCACGGCCGCTAACATGGAACTCGACCTGCCGCGGGCGAGTTTGAACGTCGCGGTAACCGTGTCGGCGCTGAGCCACGCCGCCGAGGGACTGGGGTACGTGCTGGTGTTCGAAGACCTGTCGGACCTGTTGCGCGCGCAAAAACAGGCCGCCTGGCGCGAAGTGGCGCGGCGCGTGGCGCACGAGATCAAGAACCCGCTGACCCCGATCGCGCTTTCCGCCGAGCGCATTCATCGCCACTTAGCGCGGGGGACCGCGCCCGATGCCGCTTCACTCGAGGTGATCCGCACTTGTTCGGAAACCATCCGGAACGCCGTCGAAAGCGTGCGCACGCTGGTGGACGAATTTTCCGCGCTGGCGCGTTTTCCGGCCTCCCGTCCGCAGCCCGCCAGCTTGAATCAACTGGTGGAAGGCGCGCTCATCATGTTCAACGGGCGGCTGGAGGGTATTCGCGTGCGCACGGAACTGGCGCACGATCTGCCGGCGGTGATGGCCGATCCGGAAGCGATCAAGCGTGCGATCGCAAATCTGGTGGACAACGCCGCCGAGGCCATGCAGGACGCGATGCTGAAGGAGATCACGATTTCGACTTCGCTGGTGGCTAGCCGCGATGCCGTCGAACTGGCGGTCTCCGACACTGGGCAGGGAGTCTCGCGCGACGTGAAAGAACGGCTGTTCCTGCCGTATTTTTCGACCAAGCAACGCGGCACGGGGCTGGGTCTGGCGATTGTGAGCAGAATTGTGGAAGACCATCGCGGGTCGATCCGGGTGGAAGAAAACAAACCGTTCGGCAGCCGCTTTGTGGTCGAGTTGCCGATCGCGGCGGAAACGATCAGCGCTCCGGCGGCGAGTTAGCATCGTGGCAGGTTAATGGTGGAGGGACGGGCGTCTCGCCCGTCAGCAGTATGGTGGGCCGGGCGAGGACGCCCGGCTCTCCACCGGCAAGCTCATTAAGTGAAACCATGGCACACATTCTCATCGTCGATGACGAAGCCGGTATCCGCGAATCCTTGCGCGGCATTCTGGAGGACGAGGGATACAAAATCAGCGTCAGCCCGAGCGGCGAAAACTGCCTGGAGGTGCTGCGCAAAAGCAGCTTCGACCTGATCCTGCTGGATGTGTGGCTAACCGGGATCGACGGGCTGGAAGTGCTGGAGAGAATCCGCGAGATGGAGGATCCGCCAGAGGTCATCATGATCTCGGGCCACGGGACGATTGAGACGGCGGTGCGCGCCACGAAGCTGGGCGCTTACGATTTTGCGGAGAAGCCGCTATCGCTCGAAAAGACGCTCATTCTGGTAAAGAATGCGATCGAAGCGCGGCGGCTGCGGCATGAGAATCTCGACTTGCGGAAACAGTTGCAATCGAAAAGTGTGATCGTGGGCGACAGCGTTCCCATGAAGGCGTTGCGCCAGCAGATTGCGCTGATGGCGCCGACCAACGGACGGGTGCTGATCTACGGCGAATCGGGCACCGGCAAAGAGCTGGTCGCACATGCCATCCACATGCAGAGCCTGCGCAAAGATGCAATGTTTGTCGAGGTGAACTGCGCTGCCATTCCCGAAGACCTGATCGACAGCGAACTGTTTGGGCACCGGAAATCGTCGTTTCCGGGAGCTACGGCGGACAAGGAAGGCAAGTTTCAGAAGGCCGATAAAGGGACGCTGTTTCTGGATGAAGTCGGCGACATGAGTTTGAAGACGCAGTCGAAAGTTTTGCGTACGCTGGAACAACAGCAGTTCGTCCCGGTGGGAAGCGACGATGCCGTCACGGTGGACGTGCGGGTGATTGCCTCCACTAATAAGGACCTGGAGGAAGAAATTGCCAAGGGCAACTTTCGTGAAGATCTTTTCTACCGTCTGAACGTGGTTCCGTTCGTGGTGCCGCCGCTGCGCGAACGCAAGGAAGACATCCCGTTATTTGCGCGGCATTTTCTGAAGGAATTTGCCTCGGCCTATGGCCGGCGTCCCCGAGAGATCACCGACGACGCCATCGACGCGTTGATGCGTTATGCGTGGCCGGGGAACGTCCGCGAGCTGCGCAATGTGATCGAGCGCATCGTGATCATGAATCCGACGACCTCACGCTTTGAACGCAAGCATCTTCCGCCGCTGGTGCATCGCGACGGCAGCCGCCGCGTGGCGAGTACCGAAGGCTCGACGCTGCACCAGGCGCGGGCGGCGTACGAGCGCGACTACATCCTCAAGAAACTGGACGAAAATCACGGCAACGTCAGCCGCACCGCGGAAGTGCTTGGACTGGAGCGCAGCCACCTGTATCGCAAGATGAAGAGTTTGGGGATTGCGGCGAAAGAGTAGAGGCAGCTTCTAGCTCTTAGCTCTGAGCTCTTGGCCCTACCGGCTAACGGCGGGCTTATCGTTTCAGCATGTGGATTTCGGTCCCGTTCTTGTGAAACTGGACTTCGTCCATCAACTGATTGATCAGGTAGATGCCACGGCCGTGACTGGAATAGATGTTCTCGCCGTGGCAGGGGTTGGCAATCTTGGCGGGATCGAACCCTCGGCCGGGATCGCGCACCACGATCAGCATGCCGCGCTGCTCGTCGCAGGCCACGTCGCATTCGATCACTTTGGAGGGATCGCTTTTCGCTCCATGCAAGACGGCATTGGCGAGGGCTTCGGTCAACGCGAGTTCGATGTCATCTTCGCGCCCCTCAGCGCATTTCATTTCCCGCACCACATTCATGACGCTGCGGACGACCGGGTCTACGACATCGCGGTCGCCGGAAAGCGCGACCGTGAGCTTGAGGGCGAGCTTGTCGGTGTCGAAGTTCCACGATTGCGGCGGCTGCTCTGAGGATGGGATATCTGCCATAAGCGGCTGTGGGCTTTGGCTCCGGACCTTTCCAGTAATTAAGATGCAGGAAGGCGCTGAGAGATTCTAGGGACTTAGGGGCTCAGATGCAAACTTTATCTGGATCGCAGGCAACCGTTCGCGCATTGTGTTTGAGGGTTACCTGATCGTCGATCGGGCGCTAACGCCCCTGAAACCTATAGCCTGTAACGGAGCAGGCTCCTGAAAAAGTCGAATCGCAACGTCAGCCCCTAAAGGGGCGGTTGAAAGCCAGGGCTTCGGCATCGCTGAAGCGATGCCCTGATACGAAGCCCTAATTCTTCATCAGGCTGCGTGAGCGTGGCTCACGACTCCGGATCCGGCGGACCTCCGATTTGCTGTAGTTGACGCCGCCAATCGAGTTCTTCGACAAAGTTTCTCGAATCGCGCCAGCCGGCCTTGATCTTGACGAAGAGCTCGAGAAAGACTCTGGTTCCTATCATCTTCTCGATGTCGAGGCGGGCCGAGGTTCCAATCCTCTTGAGCGTTTGGCCGCCTTTGCCGAGCAGAATGGCCTTTTGGCCTTCCCGCTCGCAATAGATCACGGCGGCAATCCGCGTCATCCTCGGACTCTCGTCGAATTGCTCGATCAGGACCGAGACCGCGTGTGGCACCTCCTCATGGGTCTGCATCAGAACATGCTCGCGAATCAACTCCGCGGCCATGAATCGCACCGGCTGATCGGTAATTTGATCTTCGGGGAAATAGCGCGGGCCATTGGGCAGAGCCTTCAGTACGCAGGAGAGCAATTCGTCGAGGCCTTTCTTTTTGAGAGCGGAAATGGGAACGATCTCCTTGAAATCGTGCAGGGTTTGGAACTGCGCGATCAGCGGGAGCAGCTTACTCTTGTCGGCGAGCAAATCAATTTTGTTGAGCAGCAGAAAGACCGGAGTGCCGGCCTTTTTCGCCAGGTCGAGGACGAAGGCGTCGTCGCGGTCCCACTTCTTCTTGGCATCGACAATCATCAGAATCAGTTCGCAGCCTTCTAGCGCCTCGCGCACCTCGGACATCATCTTGCGTCCGAGCGAGGAGCCGGCCTGGTGAACTCCGGGCGTGTCGATGAGGACGATTTGCCCGGCCTCGCGTCCTTTTTGTTTGGGGACGTTGATGATGCCTAGAATGCGGTTGCGCGTGGTCTGGGGTTTCGGCGAAATGATGGCCAGCTTCTCGCCGACCAGAGCATTCAACAGCGTGCTCTTACCCGCATTAGGCCGGCCGAGGATGCAGACGAATCCGGAGTGGAAGGACATGGGGATAGGGTACTCGGTTTCTCGGTTTTCAGATTTCGGTTCTCAGGTGAGTTGGTGCAAAAGGAACGGCCGCTACGTTAGACTGTCGGGTTATCTGGAGACATCCTTGTATGAACTGGCCGGGACGAGTCGTCCTGCTTGTTGCCATCTTCGTTTCGTTATTTCTTTTTTGGCAGAAGTTCGGCGCCGCGATACGTATCATTCTGGCATCGAAGCCGGACGCCGACTTCCAACTGCGGCCCATTGGCCCGCGCATCCGCAAAGTGCTCTGGGAAGTGGCCGCGCAGGGACTCGTTATTACCCAAAGACCGCTGCCTGGTCTGGCTCATGCCTTTGTGTTCTGGGGATTCTGTGTTTTCGCGCTGGTGACCCTCAACCACTTCGCCGAAGGATTCGGGCTCGGCTTCCTGTCCGATGGCGGCTTCTCACGATTTTATTTCGTGTTTGCCGGGGTGTTCGCCGTGGCCGTGGCCGTCTCGATCGCGGCGCTGGCGTTTCGCCGGTTCGTCATCCGGCCGAAATGGCTCGAGCCCTTGTCTCCGGAATCTGGCCTGATCGCGTTCCTGATTTTTGCGCTGATGATCACCTACCTGGCCCGGTTCTGGGTGCCGGAAGGCAGCGTGGCGGCTTGGACATGGTGGTGGGCGCACACGCTGCTGCTCCTGTCTTTTCTGCCGCTGATTCCCGGCACCAAGCACATGCATCTTGTGCTCAGTCCGTTGACGGTGTTTCTGGAGCGCGACGGCTTCAGCCGCATCCCGCCGCTGGTAGGCGACGAGGATTTCGGCCTTGACACCGGCAAGGATCTTACCCGGATCGCCAGTCTGCAGGCTTTCACCTGCGTCGAGTGCGGGCGTTGCACCGAACATTGTCCGGCCAACAACACCGGAAAGATTCTCAATCCCAAAGAGATTATTTTGGGCGCGCGGCATTACCTGAAAGAATTCGGACCGAAGAGCAGCGAACTGCTGCTGGGCAAGCACCTTTCCATGGAGGCGGCCTTCCAGTGCACCACCTGCGGCGCCTGCGAGTTCCAATGCCCGGTGGGCATCCAGCACCTGCCTTTGATCGTGGGATTGCGGCGCGGCGCGGTGAATACCGGCAAGTGGGAAAACAGTCATGGCGGCGATCTGTTCAACACGCTTGAGCGGCAGGGCAATGCGCTGGGATTCCCGCCGTCAGAACGCGAAAAATTCATCGCGAAGAATAATCTGCCTTACTTCGACGGAACCCAGGAATATTGCCTGTGGATGGGATGCCTGGGATCGTTTGACCCGAATGGCCGGAAGATTCTGCTGGCGCTGGTCGAGGTGCTCGGTCACCTGGGCATCAGCTTCGGCGTTCTGCGTCAGGAAAAGTGCAACGGCGATCCGGTGCGGCGACTGGGCAACGATTATCTGTTCGGCGAACTGGCCCAGGCAAACCTGGAACAGATACGCGAGGCGGGAGTGAAGAAGATGGTTTCGATCTGCCCGCACTGCGTGCGCACCATGGGCGTGGACTGGAAGGAGCATGGCGGCAGCGTCCCGATCGAACACCACACGGAATTGCTGGCCCGCTACCGCGATAAGTTGCCGCTCGACGGCTCTCTCGGTACCTCGGCGCAGAAGAGCATGGTGTATCACGATGCCTGCTACCTGGGGAGATATCGCGGCGTATATGACGAACCGCGGGAGGTGATGGCGCGTTTCGGCCAGGTGGTGGATCCGCCTCGGGCACGCGAACGCGGCTTCTGTTGCGGCGGCGGCGGCGGCTTGATGTTTCTGGGAGAAGAGTCGGGCAAGCGCGTCAATCTGGAGCGGGCCCAGGAATTGGTGGCGACAGGCGCCAGCGTGGTGGCTGCGGCCTGCCCGTTCTGCAACTCGATGCTGCGCGATGGATTGGCAGCGGCCACCGCCAATCCGCCGGAATTGCTTGACGTCGCCCAGATCGCGGCGGCTGCCATCGCGAAAACTCACGCGGAGAGGACCGCCGGCGGGGACTAGGGCGGGGGCCGCGTGATAACTCATACGATGGAGCGACGGGCGTCTCCCGTCCTGCCGGGCGGGGACGCCCGGCCCTGCACCGGCAAATCTCAAAGGAATCGTTGTACCCATCGGGTCCTGCTTGCCTCACCATTTCTTGAAAATGACTGCGACGGCACCGATCATCATGGCAAAACCTACGAGGTAGTTCCACTTCAACGGCTCACGAAGATAGAGGACCGAGAAGACGGAAAACACGGTTAAGGTGATGACTTCCTGGATGGTCTTCAACTGCGCCGTCGTGAACTCGTAGGAGCCGATGCGGTTCGCGGGTACCTGGAAACAGTATTCGGCAAGAGCGATGAGCCAACTAATGACGATGACCTTGAACAGCGGCGCATGGCGATACTTCAGATGGCCATACCAGGCGAAGGTCATAAAGATGTTGGAGAGGGTTAGGAGGAGAATCGTGGTCATGCGGACAGTTTGCCTGATCCGGGGCTTCGTTTGCACCGGTTAGCGGTGGATTCCCGCAATCGCCTCGCGAATTGCCGGCAGCACTCCATCCATCTGCTCGTGCGTGCCCACTGTGATTCGCACGCACCCGTCGCAGCCTGGGTTGGACGACGAATCGCGGACCAGAATGCCGCGCAGACGCATCGACTCCACGAAGGCTTCCGCCTTCGCACCTACTCGAACCAGAACGAAATTCGTTTGGCTCGGCCAGAATCGCAGGCCGAGTTCGTCGAACAACTGTGCTAGCCGCTCGCGACCCTGCTTTACGTGGGCGACGTGATCGCTGACGAACGCCTGGTCCGCCAGCGCTTCTTCGAGGCAAGCTAGCACCAGGGAATTCACATTGAAGGGCGCGCTTTGCCTCCTTATATAGCCGATCTGCTCGGCGGCTCCGGTCAGCACTCCCAGGCGCAGGCCGGCGAGTCCGTAGGCTTTGGAGAAGGTGCGCGCGACGAACAGGTTCGGATGCGCTGTTAAATCGGGGAGCAGCGTCTCTCCGCAAAACTCGAAGTAGGCCTCGTCGACCAGCACTGCCGCAGCGGGCGCCGCTTCCGCAATCTTCAGCAAGTCCACGCGCGATGCGGCGAGGCCAGTGGGATTGTTGGGATTTGCGATCGCGATCACGCGGGTGCGTGGGGAAATTCGGGCCCACAAATCGGCGGTTGGGAACGTCAAGTCTTCGCCCGGCCGCACGCGCACCACTTGTGCCCCCAGCGCTTCGCCCAGCATCGGATACATCACGAAGGTCGGATCGGCAAACAGCAGTTCATCGTTTGCGCTCAGATAGGTTGCAAACAGCAGCGACAGCGCCTCATCCATTCCGTTGGTGAGCAACACCTGCCCGGGTGCGATCTCGAGGAAATTCGCTACCATGCGCTCACCAAGCTCGCGCTCCGGATACTGCGACACGTCCGCCGCGGTGAGCGAGCGCAGCCGCGCCAGCAGGCGCGGCGAGCATCCGGCCATGCTTTCGTTGAGATCGAGACTGAGCCCGTCGCGGCTCACGATGGGCGAGTGGTACGGGCTCATCCCGGCAATCGATTCTCGCGGCTTCAACATGGGATGCCTGCAAACATGATGCGATGAGTTTACGACAGTCGTCCCTTATCCCTTCTCGCACACTTCACCGCTGCGAAGATCGCCACGCAGATCGCGAAATCCACTAGCAGTCCCCAGTCTTCCTTGAAGAGCCTGTGCCGCGCCACGGCGGGCAGGTGGGGCATGAGCAAGTAGTAGATCGCGTTGCCTGCGAGCACGGCCACGAGCGCGTCGAGAAAATTCTTCATCGTCGTTGTTCCCCGTGGGACCGCGGGTGAATCTCCCGTCTCCGGCAGCAGCGCCTGAAGGCGCTTTCGTCATGCGGCGTTTGTGACATCGCTAGAGCGATGCCCTGATACGAACCGGCCTGCTAACATCTTTTGAGATGCTGGAACCGTCCACTCCAGTGCAGTTTGTGAAAGGCATCGGCCCGCGCCTGGCCGAGGTGCTTGCCGCCAAGGGCCTTCGGACCGTTGACGACCTGCTGCACTACCTGCCCTTCCGTTACGAAGACCGGTTGAACCCGCGCTCGGTGGCCGAATTGCGCGCGGGGGAGATGGCTACCGTGATTGCCGAAGTTCGCAACTCGGGACTGTTTCGCACGCGGCGGATGCCCATTTTCCAACTCACGGTTGGCCAGGGCCGCAGCCGTCTGAAGTGTATATGGTTTCACGCTGCGTATCTTCAGGACCGTTTCCAGGCCGGACAGATGCTTGCCCTTTACGGCAAGGTCGAAGAGGACCGCGACGGCGGACTGCAGATCGTACAGCCGCAATTCGAGATTCTTGGCGACATTTACGAAGCGGGCGGGGCCGACGAGGCTGAAAAAAAGGCGGCGGCCTCGCTGGAGATTGGACGGATTGTCCCCATTTACGAATCGACCGGGCAGGGCAAACTTACGCCCCGGTGGTTCCGGCGCATTATTCGTTTCGCGCTGGAGAACTTGAATCCCGATCTTCTCGATCCCATTCCGGCTGCGGTGCGCGGGCATCTTAGCCTAGCGTCTCCGCGGGAAGCGTTGTGGAAGGTGCATTGGCCCGATGCGGGCGAGAGCTTTGCCGATCTGCAGTCGTCGCGCACGGCGGCGTACATCCGGCTGATCTTCGACGAATTGTTTTTTATCGAACTGGGATTGGAATTGAAGCGGCGCGAGCAGAAGGCGCAAACCGGAGTCGCTTTTCAGATCAACGATGGGGTGCGCGCGGCGATTAAGAAGATACTGCCGTTTCATCCGACGGCGGCTCAAAAGCGGGTGCTGAAGGAAATTGCTACCGACATGCAGACGCCTTCTCCGATGCGGCGGCTGCTTCAGGGCGATGTGGGATCGGGGAAGACGATTGTGGCGTTTCAGGCAGCGATCATCGCCATTGAAAACGGCTACCAGGTCGCGCTTATGGCGCCGACGGAAATTCTGGCGCAGCAACATTATTTTTCCGCACGGCAGATTCTTGAACGTGCGGGATACCGCATTGTGCTGCTGACCGGTTCGCTGGAACAGGACCGCAAACGCGACGTGCGGCGGCACATCGCACAAGGGAACGCGCAACTGGTTATCGGGACGCATGCGCTGATTCAGGATCGCGTCGAATTTGAGCGGCTCGGTTTGGTCGTGGTGGACGAGCAGCACCGCTTTGGCGTGATGCAACGGCTGAAGCTGATGAAGAAATCGGATGATCGTGGAGCGACGGGCGTCTCGCCCGTCCCGGGGGCGACCGGGCGGCCGGGCGGGGACGCCCGGCGCTCCACTGAAGCCAAGGCCACCGACCCCGAGCCTGACGTGCTGGTGATGACGGCTACGCCCATTCCGCGGACGCTGGCGCTTACTCTTTACGGCGACCTTGACGTCTCCGTGCTCGACGAACTTCCGCCGGGACGAACTCCGGTTGTCACCCGCTCCGTGCCCGACGAGCGCTCGCCCGAAGTTTGGGACTTCGTCCGCAAGCAGATCGGCGCTGGACATCAGGCCTATGTGGTTTATCCGGTGATCGAGGAAAACGAAGAGCGCGAATTGAAGGCGGCCGAGCAGATGCACCGTGAGTTGCGCGACAAGATCTTTCCCAGCCTGCACGTTGGTTTGCTGCATGGGCGTCTTGATGCCGACGAAAGAGAGCGCGTGATGCGCGAATTTCAAGCGGGCAAAATAGAAATCCTTGTCGCTACTACGGTGATTGAAGTTGGCGTCGACGTCCCCAACGCTACCGTCATGGTGATTGAGCACGCCGACCGCTTTGGATTGGCGCAGCTCCACCAGTTGCGAGGGCGCATTGGGCGCGGCGCGGCGAAATCCTACTGCGTGCTGATGCGCGGTGGCAAGGTTTCCGAAGAAGGCGAGCGGCGGCTTGATGCCATGGTCGGCTCGAACGACGGTTTTCAGATCGCGGAGCTTGATCTCGAACTGCGCGGGCCGGGCGAATTCTTTGGGACTAAGCAGGCGGGCATTCCTAGCTTCCGCGTGGCCAATATCATTCGGGACCGGCAACTGCTGGAGGCGGCCAAGCGCGAGGCTGCGTTTGTGATCTCGGGGCCGAATGCCGAGATATCAAAGGAAGAGATTGATCGGGCGCTTCGGGAGATGCGGTCGCGCTGGGCGCTTAGCTATGGGCTGGTGGAGGTGGGGTAGAAGCGCATCTCACCAAGAAGTCGGCTTGAGTGTTATTGGTGTAATCGGGATACTTCGCCAATCATCGATTTCTCAACAATGACGGCGAGGAACAACCCCTTAGCTGGCGTATCGCTATCTGCCTGTGGTCTTGATCTTGAGCGCATCCCTTAGCGGAATGACGCACAGTAGGTCAACTTTTCCGGGCACCTTGTTCATTTTCCGCTTCTTCAGATCATCAGCGAATGAGGCAAAACCTTTGACATACGCCGGGGCTCTACCTTGGCCACTGACAATCGCGTTCAAGATTCGCTGCTTTCCGCCTTCGTCTACGATGACGCTGATGAATCTACTTTCGAACCCTCTAGCCAAGACGTCTCCGGGCTGCGGGCGCATGTATCCGTCTGCTGTGTGAATGGAACGGGGTATTTCAGCCGCCGCCAGAAACGCGGGATCAGTTGCCAGCGCGTGTGCCCTCGACACGTCAGCGTTCGATGCTGCGTCCTCGAACACTTCGGTCTTTGTAGGCGAGTTATTGGCGATGAGCGTAACCTCGCGTCTCAAGCGTGTTTGCGTTATCACCGTGCATGTGAACCGGGAATCGCCTCGATCCATGATCCGCATCGTGAATGGCGTGGGCGCATCTTGCGATAGCACATTGCGAACAGACGCGATTAGCAACAGCAGCAACACAGCTTTAGTGGTCTCAGCTTTCATTGTGGGCAAGTTTACGCCGGGGCAAGCATGGTTTCCACAATTACTGCCCTAAACAGCGACTACACCAAGTACACCGAATTGCGCTCCGATATTTCTTAAATTGTCGCTTTCGAATTACCATCCAAGCGATGACTTCCCGCCTCGGACAATGGCTGCGCGATCCACTTTTCCTCTTGTGTCTAACGGCGGGGCTGCTCGCTTTTGTGGTGCAATCGGGCGAGTTGGGGACGTCCGACACGGCGCATCGGCTGCAGACCACGCATTGGCTCTGGACCTCGGAGCCTCAGGTCTTTCCCTACGAGTATCCCGAGTTTGGATTGCACGGCCGCGGCGGGCGTCTTTATAGCTGGTATGGCATTGGACAGTCGCTGCTGATGCTGCCCTCCGATCTTCTGGGGACTTGGATTGCGCATTGGTCCGTCTTCTCGGAGTACGAAGACGACCCTGCCGTGCGCAGCATCGTGGTCAGCTACCTCACCAGCATTTTGGTCAACGTGCTCACGGCGCTGGTCGCATTCCGGTTCTTGCGTCAGTTGCGCTTTGGCATGAAAGAGTCGGTGGCGGGCGTGCTGGCGTTGATGTTCTGCACCACCCAACTTCACTACACACAGAACATGATGGAGAACAACTACATCCTGTTGCTGACGCTGGTTGGATTTTCATTTCAATACGAATGGCTGCGCACCGGGAGCCGGCGGGCGCTTTTCTGGGGATGCGGCGCGCTCGGGCTCAACTTACTTACGCGTCTTACCACTGGGATGGACCTTATCGCCGCAGGAATCTTTGTCTCACTCGTGCTTTGGTTTGGAGAAACAGTATCCGAAGAGGCTGCGGAAAAAGTGCTTCCGGATCAAGAACAGCGACCTCAGCGACTAAAGCCGGTGTCCGAACAATGCGGTTACCGCAGCGGTGAACCGCTGCGCCACCCAAAACCAATTGCAACATCGAGTTTTTCTGTCTGCGGTGAAGGAGTGCGCGGCCGCAGGTTGTGGCGGCGTCTCCTCGACTATTGCAAAGTCGCGGCGCCCGTTTACGCATTCTTTTTCGCGGTCGATCGCGCCTATCAGTTTTACCGCTTCGGGTCTCTTACTAATACCTACGTGGCGATATTCGCTCGGGAATTTCGCCAACGGGATCCTACGCTTGCGGCGAACTTTCCCTGGAGCACGCCTTTTCATACGGGCGTTCTCGGGGCGCTGTTCCGGCCGGAGAAGTCTATTTTTCTGTTCGATCCGCTTCTGGTGCTGGCGATTTTCCTGCTGGCTTGGCTGTGGAAGCGGCTGACTCCAGAGGTGCGCGCCTACGGGGTAGCCTCTCTACTGCTGTTGCTCGGCTATGTCTGCTTTTACGCGCGCTACACCTTCTGGAGCGGCGACTTTGCCTGGGGCGACCGCTATGTTTCGACCACGGTTGAACTGGTGGCGCTCATTGCCGTACCGCTGCTGATGCGCTATCGGGGTGTTCTGGGAAAAGCGATCTGGCGCGCGGGATGCGTGCTGATCGCGATCAGCCTGGCGATTCAGCTGGCATCGCTCGCCTTCTGGCTGCCGCTGGAAATTTACCAGATGGAGACGCTTGGGCATCCGACGTTCGTGATCGCTCTGCGTTTCAAGAACATCGCTGCCTTCGCACTGGGCAAGATGGATGCCTGGGGATTGATCACCGGAGCCATGACCCAGGACACGTGGGATTACGTACACATTACGACGTGGAATTTTCTGCCGTTTCTGCTGCGCCGGGTTGGAGTGGCCCCGGGGTGGGTGGTGAATACGGCGATGGCGATTTGGATTGCTGGGATCGCGGCGCTAGGAGCGGCGTTGCGACTGCTGCAAAAAAGTCTGCGGGCGGTCGCGTAAGGGCAATCGCTCGTCAACGGTGCGAAAATCAAAGGCCTTCCGTCGCCGGCATATCCCTGCACGCCGGCGTGCGTCTTTTTTTCCCCTCGGTCCGTATGTATCGGTAGTATGAACGCAACTGCCTGCTACTTCGAGAACTCGATGGCGCAAGAGAGCACGGAGATCGCGCGTGGACTTCGACGCCGGGATCCCGACCTGCTCGACCGGTTGATCGAACAATATCAGCATCGCCTTCTCCGCTATCTCGTCTACTTGACCGGGCGCCGCGAATTGGCGGAAGACCTGTTCCAGGAAACATGGATTCGCGTGCTCGAACGCGGGCACCAATTCAACGACAAGTATGCATTTAGCACATGGCTCTTCACGGTTGCGCGCAACTTGGCGATCGATCATATGCGCAGCAAGCAACCCGCCAGTCTTGACGGCTTGTTGAACGACGGGAAGGCGGCCTTTGATGTGCCTGCGACCGGACAGGCCTCCGCTTTCGATCTAAGTTTGCGGCGCGAACAAAACGAATACATCGCGGCGGGCATGGAACATCTCCCCGCGGAATACCGTGAGGCGCTGGTGCTTCGATTTCAGGAAGGCATGTCTCTCGAAGAGATCGCCAGCGTGGCACGGGTACCTTTAGGTACAGTGAAATCCAGGATTTACCGCGGTCTGAGCGCGCTCGAACCGTGGTTGAAAGGAGCGCCGCTGTGAGCACCACTATGAACAACGATGCGCATGGACGAGCACGGAACCTGATTGCATTGGCCGGTCCCGAGGCGCTTTCCGACGCCGATCGAGCGTGGTTGGCAGCGCACGCGGAAACATGTGCCTCATGCCGCGCATTCGCGGAGAACGCCCGCGAGACGATTCATGGGTTGCGCGCGATCCCAATCGCCGCGGAACGGAGTCTGGTCGCGACGACGCAGATGAAGGTGCGCCGCCGCGCCCTGGAATTGCAGCGCCACCGCGAACGCCTGTGGCTTGTCTCGGTCAGTTGTACCGCCGTGACCGTGTGTGCACTGCTGAGCGCGGCCGCACTGTGGCGCGGCTTTGAATGGTTAGGCGCGCGCGCACAGTTCGCTTCGTCGATCTGGCAAGTGGGGTTCCTCGTCTTCTGCGTGACGCCAGCCTTGGTAGCGGGAGTACTGCTGCTCGCCCGCGATACGCACTGGCCGGGTCACACAGGTTCTTACGAGGGCTAGTCGAATCGAGAATCGATTCTTGCGGAATGGAGTACGGAGTTAGGAGATTTGAAATGACAATCGGAAATCAAACTTCCACGCGATTTAAGGACGAGATCCGCATCGTTTCGCCCTGGGCCTTCTTCCTGGCCGTTCTGAGCTTCCTGTCGATGGTTGTGCTGCTTGTGGTCGTCGTCGGCAGGGATCACAACGCGCCTCCGCTGGCGCTTCGGTGCTTGCTGGGAGTCGTCGCGGGAACGGTGCTCGGCTGCTATATCGTGCTGATTGGTTACGTAAACCGGGACGCTGGTCGCCGCAGGATGAGCCGCCTGCTTTGGACGCTGATTGCCATCTTTGTCCCCAACGGGCTGGGGATCGTCCTCTATTTTGTTTTGCGCAAGCAGCGCACCGCCAACTGTCCACAATGTAATGCCGAGGTTGAGCCGGGCTTCAGCTTTTGTCCCCGGTGCCGCAACCGCCTGCAGCCGGTTTGCCCACACTGCCAGCGCAGCGTAAACCTCGGCGACCATTTCTGCCCGTACTGCGGTGGAGCCCTAGGGGCGGCGGCTGGTGCGCCTTCCACTCCAACACCGAACCAACCGTGAACCCGCGGAGCGAGACGCTAGCCGGTCTCGTCCGTTGTCCGATCAACGGCTTGCAGCCTCGCGCAGCTCCGTTACCCCTACAGAATGCCACCGGCATTGGACTCCGTGTGGGTTTTCTCGGCGCCGCTCACCCGGCTCCTTCCGGTCTGCTATGATCGCGGCTGGGCCGGGAAAACCGGCGGATTACACTTTTCTCGAGGAGTTTTCATCATGGAAACGCCCGCTCTTCCTCTAGGCTCCCGCCGCAATGAAGACATCGCGCTTGACCTTATGAAATTCATCGCCATGACTACCGGCTACGGCAAGACCGCAGGGGCTGGAGTCGGGTTTCAGGGCACTGGCGCGTCCGACAAGCCGGAGGAATACGCTGCCCATCTGCTGGAACTTTATGGACGGTGTTTACAGTCGGTCGGTGGGAAGTAAGGAAATCGGGTGATCGGGCCATCGGGTCATCGGGCGATCTAAAATCTTAAACCCAAGAGCTTTTGAACTTTCGATGGCCAGATGACCCGATCACCCGATGGCCCGATCTCGTTGTTTTTGAACCTCTTCGTTGACAAGGGTGTCGAGGCTGGGCTATTCTGGAAGCCTTTGGAAGTCCTGCGGCTGCCCGCCGGGAACACCTTGCGCGCGTTCTGCGTGGATTGATTTGGGCATTCAGCGGTCTTCATTAGCTTTAACGTTCTTTAAGTTCTGGGAGATTTCCGATGTCAACCTATTTCCCGAAAGAGGGAGATATTGCGCGTAAGTGGTTTGTGGTGGATGCGAGCGGGCTTCCGCTCGGACGCCTGGCCTCGCGCGTAGCTCGAATTCTGATCGGCAAAGAGAATCCGAAGTACACGCCGTTTATCGACACCGGCGATCACGTGGTCATTATCAACGCCGAGAAGGTCAAGATCACCGGCATGAAGGCCGATCAGAAGATGTATCACCGCTACACCGGGTATCCGGGGGGACTGCGCTCGGAAGAAATGAAGAAGCGCATGGTCCGAAAACCGGAACTGATCATTGAAGACGCCGTGTCGCGCATGTTGCCCAAGAACAAACTGGGCAAGCAGATGTTTACGAAGCTGAAGGTGTACCGGGGCGACAAGCATCCGCACGAAGCGCAGAAGCCGGAAGCGAAGGTGTTTGCGTAAAGCGGCTTTTAGCTTTTGGCTCTTAGCTTTCGGCTTGGAGCGAGCGGGCCTCGGGACGAGAATTTTTGAGAGATCTTTGGAAAGGTTGAGTGGTGGATGGCGTTGTCTTCGCTTTAAGGTGAGCTAGAAGCCAACAGCTAAAAGCCAAGAGCTAAACCATGGCAGAACTAGTTCAATACTACGGAACCGGACGGCGCAAGGCGGCGATCGCGCGGGTTTTCCTTCGTCCTGGCAGCGGCGAGTTCAAGGTTAACGGCAAGGCGTTCGAAGAATACTTTGTGACGCCATCGCAGCGCATCAGCGCGAAGTCGCCTCTGGTGTCGACCGACACTGCGGCTAACTTCAACGTGCTGGCGAACGTGTGCGGCGGCGGAGTCGCTGGACAGGCCGATGCGGTGCGCCTGGGCATCACTCGCGCTCTCATGGTGTTCAATGCTGAATTCCGGGCTAAGCTGAAGGCCGAGGGCCTGGTTACTCGCGACCCCCGCGCCAAAGAGCGCAAGAAGTATGGACAGAAGGGCGCGCGGAAGCGCTTCCAGTTCAGTAAGAGATAGTCGATGGTCGTTTGCGAACGACTGGCGACCAACGACGAACGACCGATTTTAAGTTGTAAAATTCATCCCCCCACCTCCCGAGATGGGGTGGACGGGAATGGCAATCCGGGGCCGGTTCGTGTCCGGATGCAGACCAACTGAGGAGGTTGATTGGCGAATATCACGATGAAAGAGTTGCTCGAAGCAGGCGTTCACTTCGGGCACCAGACGAAGCGGTGGAACCCGAAGATGAAGGAGTTCATTTTTGGTGAGCGCAACGGTATCTACATTATTGACCTGCAGAAGACGCTGAAGATGTTCAAAGAGGCGTCGAAATTCGTGCAGGACCTCGCGGCCGATGGCAGAATCGTGCTCTTCGTGGGCACCAAGCGCCAGGCGCAGGACGCGATTGCTGAAGAGGCGCAGCGCTGCTCAATGTTCTACGTGAACCAGCGCTGGCTGGGCGGCCTGCTGACCAACTGGGTCACGGTGCAGAAATCCGTAAAGCGGCTCAAGGAACTTGACGAAATGGCCACCGATGGCCGTTACGATCTGCTTCCGAAAAAAGAAGTGATCAAGCTTGAGCGCGAGCGCAAGCACCTGCAAGCGAATCTCGCCGGCATCAAGAACATGACGCGGTTGCCGGATGCAATCTTCGTCATCGATTCGAATAAGGAACAGATCGCGGTGCGCGAATCGCGCAAGCTGGGCATCCCGGTGGTAGCGGTGGTCGACACGAACTGCGATCCGAGCGAAGTGGATTACGTGATTCCGGGCAATGACGACGCACTGCGGGCGATCCGGTTGTTCACGTCGAAGATTTCGGAGTCGATTGCCGAGGGCGTCCACGCCCGGGACGACAAGCGGATGGCGGACATTGAGGCGGCGGCAGAGCCGGAACCGGCGGTCGCAGTTGTGGCTCCGGTGGCTGAGGAACTGGTTGCCGAAGTCGCCGCCGAAGGCGGAGTTGCCGCTGCCGGCTCCGAAGGCGCGGGGGAAGAGATCCGCATGGAAGACGTGTTGGGCAAGGGGACGCGCAAGCGTCCTTCAGCCGCTACCGAAGACATCGACGAGCTGCAGGCCGAGACGCGCCGGTTCTAGGACGGGCTGCTGGCTTCTAGCTCCCGGCCACTCGCAAGCACCAGATTCTGACCCGCGCAGTTCGACTGGGCGCGGGTCGAGTTTTATAGAGCAGGTTGCACAGTTTCAAGATTGCACAGTTTCAAGGTCTCAGTCTTTGACGGACGCTCTGATTGGCCCTCCGACTTACCTTCTTGAAACTCTGGAACCTTGAACTTGAAACATTGAAACCGAGGTTCTAATTTTTGTGAGCACTACTATGGCGAATATTTCTGCGGCACAGGTAAAAGAGCTCCGCGAAAAAACTGGCGCGCCCATGATGGACTGCAAGCACGCCTTGACCGAAGCCAAGGGCAACTTGGAAGATGCGATTGTTCTGCTGCGCAAGAAGGGTGTGTCGGTCGCGGCCAAGAAAGCGACGCGTGTGACAAGCGAAGGTTCGGTCGGCTACTACATTCACGCTGGTGGCAAGATTGGGGTGCTGGTCGAGGTCAACTGCGAAAGCGATTTCGTGGCGCGCACCGATGACTTCAAAGAGCTGGTCCACGACATCGCCATGCACATTGCGGCGAGCGATCCGAAGTTTGTCCGGAAAGAGGACGTGACGCCGGAGGACTACGCCCGAGAGAAGGACATCTATCTCGCGAAAGCCATCGCTAGTGGCAAGCCTGCAAACATCGCGGAAAAGATGGTCGCCGGTATGATGGGAAAGTTCTACGAAGAGGTCTGCCTGCTGGAGCAGCCTTTTATCAAAGATCAGACCATCAGCATCTCGCAGCTTATCGCCGCCAAGGTGGGCAAGCTGGGCGAGAACATTGCGGTGCGGCGCTTTGCCCGCTTCAAGGTCGGCGATGTCGGCGCTACGGTTGCTTTCGTCAGCGCCAAGCCAGACGAGGGCGGCGAGGCGTCTGCGCCGGTCGCCAAGTAGCAGCCGAATCATTCGGGGACTCTGCAGCCGGGCGGGGACGCCCGGCGCTCAATTATTCCAGGCCCTGAACGGCACGGTAGCGGTGCTACACTGCTTTTTCATGCCCACTCCGATCTTCAAGCGCGTCTTACTGAAAATCTCCGGTGAAGCCTTAGCGGCCGATCAAGGCTTTGGCGTCGATACCAAACGTATTCATGAAGTCGCGGCTGAACTTGCCGATGTGCACACTCTCGGCATCCAGATGGCGATCGTCGTAGGCGGGGGCAATTTTTTTCGCGGGGTCGCCGACCAGGCCAAGGACATGGATCGCGTTTCCGCCGATCACATGGGCATGTTGGCCACGGTCATCAACTCTTTGGCCTTGCAGGACGCTCTCGAAAAGCAGAACGTCTTCACTCGCGTGCAGACAGCCATCGAGATGAACCAGGTGGCCGAGCCTTTTATCCGGCGCCGCGCCATACGGCATCTGGAAAAAGGACGCGTCGTCATTTTCGCCGGCGGCACCGGCAATCCGTATTTCTCGACCGACACGGCCGCCTCGCTGCGCGCCATGGAAATCAAGGCCGATGCCATCCTCAAGGCCACCAAAGTGGACGGCATCTACGACGCCGACCCGATGACGGTGAAGGACGCCAAAAAGTTTTCGCAGCTTACCTACATGGACGTGCTGAAGCTGGGCCTCAAGGTCATGGACTCGACTGCGATCTCGCTGTGCAAGGACAACAATCTCCCCATCATCGTTTTCAACCTGAACCAGCACGGCAATATCCGCCGCGTCGTGTTGGGTGAGAAGATCGGGTCGCTGGTCAGCGCGTAGGAGAGGTTAGAGGTTGGAGGTCAGATTGCAGAAGTGAGAACCAAAGGTACGTGATGGTTTCACCTCTGCAATCTGACCTCTAACCTCTGACCTCATTCTTTGGCGGATTTTCTGCTGATCACGGTCTATAATTTACGGTTTTGATTGTCATGCATCCTAGGAGCCCCGAGCTATGGCTCATCCTGCCCTCAAAGAAGTCTACGCAACATTAAAGACGCGGATGGACAAAGCGGTGGAAGACTTCCGCCGCGAAATGGCCGCCACGCGCACCGGACGCGCGAACGTTCACATGCTGGACACGGTTTCGGTCGACTACTACGGGTCGCAGATGCCGCTCAACCAGATCGCGCAGATTCATGCGCCCGAGCCGCAGATGATTACGGTGCAGCCTTTCGATCCTTCGCAACTGGGGGCAATCGAAAAAGCCATCCGCAGCGGCGACCTCGGCCTGAACCCAATGAACGACGGCAAACTGGTGCGCGTGCCCGTGCCCGCGCTCACCGAAGAACGCCGCAAGGACATGGTCAAGCACCTGCACCGGATTCTCGAAGAGCACCGCACTGCGATTCGCAACGTTCGTCGCGAAGGCAACGAGGCCATCAAGAAGGCGCTGAAAGACAAGAAGATTGCCGAGGACGACGAGAAGCGCGCGCTGGATGAAATCCAGAAGCTCACCGACGACGAAATCAAGAAGATGGAAGAGATGAGCAAGGCGAAAGAAAAAGAAGTGCTGGAGTTCAAATAGCAATTCTGCGTTTCCTCAATCCGGGAACCCTTACTTCTTATGAAGCGAGACAAATTCTCAACAGGAATACGGCCACATCAAGCCAACGATATTGATGTTACGACTGAAGAAATTAACCCGGTCTATGAACTAAAAGCTCGGCGGGACTCTGCGGCAACGGACACTGCACACCTTGAGCTTTTTCGTCTTGAGCCGTCAGATTCAAGGCGGTCAAGCTTTTCCGCACGATGGGATTGGAAGGAGAACACCGTCGATATCGATCTGCTCGGGGATCCGGATTTATGCAAAGAGTTCAAGGCCGACTCTGACGGCTACAAAGGCCATCACACGACAGCACTGAGCGAATCACCCCTTACTTACCAAGTTGACATTCGCCTGCCAGCAGAAGCCATCTTCAAAGGTACGATCACACTGTCAGTTAGTCTTGCCCTTTTCAGGAAGGAGAATGTCGGTGAGATCATCGACCAAATCACCGACAAACTAACCATCCTCGTTGAATGCAAAACCTGCGGCCCGGTACAAGTGTCCGGGCCGCCGTACGCGCTTGACCGGTGTCCTAAGTGCAAGCGCCCCTTGTCCAACGAGCCCCCAGATTCCGGTGCACCATAGCACAATTTTCTGCCACCAATTGACCGTGCATATTCAGTCTTGACGGTAATTTTTTCTCGTCGAACCGGCGGGTGTCTCTGCCGCGAAATTGACCTTATAATGTGCGAATGAAGCGCGTCGTCCACGCCGCCTGCCCGCACGATTGTCCTGACGCGTGCGGTGTTTTGATCACCATTGAAGACGGGCGCGCCACCAGGATTCAGGGCGATCCTGAGCATCCGGTTACCCGCGGGTTTCTTTGCGCCAAAGTCGCTAAGTATCTGGATCGGGTGTACTCGCCGGAGCGGGTGCTGTATCCGATGCGACGGGTGGCAGCTAAGGGACCGGCGGCTAACGCGGGCGAGGGCGCCCGCGCCACACTGGAGCGGAGCTTCGCTCCGCATGGACAGCCAGGGGCGGCTGTCCCTGTGCAAGCTTTTGAGCGCATTTCCTGGGACGAGGCGCTTGACGAAATTGCACATCGTTTGCGCCGGATCGTTGCCGAATACGGCTGCGAATCCATCCTGCCCTACTCTTACGGGGGCACGCTGGGCGCGCTCAACGGCGCTTCCATGGACCGCCGTTTCTTCCACCGCCTAGGCGCTTCGCAACTGGAGCGCAGCATCTGTTCCAGCGCGGGCGAAGAAGGTTTGAAGTTGGTGATTGGCATCAAGCTCGGCACCGAACCGGAACAGTTTGGGCATTCGCGCTACATCATCGCCTGGGGCTCGAATATTCATGGCAACAACGTTCATCTCTGGCCCTTCATCGAAGAAGCTCGGCGCAAGGGCGCGAAGTTGGTGGTCATCGATCCCTACCGCACGCGCACCGCGAAATGCGCCGACTGGTACTTGCCGATCAATCCGGGCACAGATGCCGCGCTCGCGCTCGGGCTGATGCATGTCATCATCAACGAAGATCTTTTCGACGCCGACTACGTCTCGCGCTATACCGTGGGATTCGAAGACCTGAAGGCTTGCGCGCAAGAGTATTCGCCGGAGAAGGTGGCCCACTGGACCGGTATATCCGCCGACGATATTCGCAAGCTTGCCCGCGAGTACGCCACGGAGCGGCCGTCGGTGATTCGCGTCAACTATGGCATCCAGCGCTCGGAACGCGGCGGCATGTCGATGCGCGCCGTCACCATGCTGCCTTGTTTGATCGGATCGTGGAAAGAACTTGGCGGCGGACTACAGTTGTCGCTGAGCGGCGCTTTCGGTCTGAATAAAGATGCGCTTGAAATGCCCGAGTTGATGCGGAAAGCCCTTGGACGCCCCGCGCGTATCGTCAACATGGTGCAACTGGGCAGCGTACTGAACTCGGCGATGGTGCCTCCCATTCAGGCGCTGTTCGTTTACAACTCGAATCCCGCAGCGGTCTGTCCCAACCACAACGAAGTCGTCCGCGGACTCAAGCGCCCGGACCTTTTCACCGTGGTCCACGAGCAGTTCTTCACCGACACTACCGACTACGCTGACATCGTGCTGCCCGCCACGACTTTTTTCGAGCACAAAGATCTGCAGGCCTCGTACGGGCATTACTACCTTCAGGTTTCCCATCAGGCGATGGAACCGGTGGGAGAGTGCCGGTCCAATGTCGAGATGTTCCGCGCGCTCGCCGAGCGCATGGGTTTTGAAGACGAATGTTTTCGGGAGACGGCGGATTCCATGATCGACCGCGCCCTGGCGTCGTCCAATCCGTGGCTGCAAGGGATTACGCGGGAGCGGTTGGAGCGAGAGCATCGGATACGCCTGAACTTTGAGCCCTCAGCGGCTAAAGCCGTCGTTGAAAACAAGTCGGCTATCGCAGCGGTGAACCGCTGCGCCACCCAAAAGCAAGACAATCCACGGCCTGACGCGAACCTGAATTCTTCCGCCGACGGCATGGCGCCCTTTCTTCCGTTCGCTGACGGCAAGTTCCCTACGCCCAGCGGAAAGGCTGAGTTCTACAGCGAAACGCTGAAGCGTCAGGGGCTGGATCCGGTCGTCGCCTTCACTCCGCCCAATGAGTCGCGACATGGATCGGGATCGAACGCCGCCGGCTTTCCGCTCGAACTTCTTGCCCGCAAGCCTGACAATCATCTCAATTCGTCGTTCGCCAACTTGCCATCGGTCCGCAAGATGGAGCCAGGGATCGGGGATCTGGAGATGCATCCGAGCGACGCTGAGGCTCGCGGCATCCGCGACGGCGACCGGGTTCGCGCCTTCAACTTTCGAGGTGAGATTGTGCTGCGGGCCCGGGTCGATGGAGCGGTGCCTCCTGGAGTCGTTGCGGCGCGGCTGGATTGGGCACGGTTCAGCCCAGGTGGCGCCAATATTAATGTGCTGACCTCGGAAAAACTTACGGACATGGGCAACGCGGCGACCTTCTATTCCGTCTCTATTGAGGTGGAACCTTTTCGGGCGTGATTTTGCGGGGGAGGCGGTTTTCGGTCCCAACCAATATCCACCACGGAGACACGGAGACACGGAGAAGATCGATCTTAGCCCTTGGCTTTTGGCAAAAAGCCCAGAGCCATGTTCTCCGCCTTGGACGGTTCTCACTCTCTACCGTATAATTACCGTTTTCCCAACTCTAGTTTTTCGAGGTAGTTGCAATTCATCGCCGCCATCATGCTATCTCCGTGTGGGCTCCGCGAGGGGCTCACGACATAGGCCCGCAGAAAGACCCGTCCTGGTCTCCATCTTCTTCCATTACAAGAGGTTGGAAGCGTGGTTCTGTCTGGAATCGGCTGCTCGGCTTATTGGCGCTTCTGCTCCTGGCCGCGCCCGTGGTTGGCCAGCAGGACCTCATCGTCGGCATTGTCATCCACGGCAACCGCCGCATCCCTGCCGACACGGTCAAGGCGCGGATCTTCAGCAAGGTCGGCGACGTCTACGACGCTGCCGCCATCGAACGCGACTTCAACGCCCTCTGGAACACCGGCTACTTTGAGGACATCCGCTTTGAGCGCGAGCAGAGTGCCAAAGGCTGGATTCTTCACATCTACCTCAAAGAGCGGCCCACCATCCGCGAGATCAACTACACCGGTCTGAATGCGGTTTCCACCAGCGACGTGCTCGACCGCTTCAAGGATCGCAAAGTGGGACTTTCGGTCGAGAACCAATACGACCCGACCAAGATCAAGAAGGCGGAAGTTACGCTGAAACAACTGCTTTCCGAGCATGGGCGTCAGTTCGCCACCATTCGCACCGAGGTGCGCCCGATTCCGCCCAATGCCGTGGGCATCACGTTCGTGGTTCGCGAAGGGCCGAAGGTTAAGGTGGGGCGGATCCGCTTCCGGGGCAACAAACACGTCAACGACCGCACCCTGCGTGCGGCCATGAAGAACCTGAAGCCCATCGGCATCCCGCACTCGATTTTTCTGGAAAACCTCTTCTCCAAGACCTACGACGCCACCAAACTTGAAGAAGACACTGAACGCGTCCGCGCCGAATTCCAGAACCGCGGCTATTTCAAGGTGCTGGTCGACGACCCTAAGACCGAGATCCACGACACCGGACACGCGGGCTTCCACGTCCCAGGCCTCCAGCCGGGGCTGGGGAAGTCCGTCGATATCACCATGCCCATCGAAGAGGGCGACCGCTACCGCCTGGGCAAGATTACCTTCATACACAATAAGGCCATTTCGAATGCCGCCGCCCTGCGCAGCCTTTTCCCCATGAAGGACGGCGAAATTTTCAGCCGTGAAAAGGTTGCCAAGGGTCTGGAGAACCTGCGCAAAGCATACGGCGAGGCCGGCTACATTAACTTTACTTCTGTCCCTGACACCAAGTTCGACGACGAGAAGAAGATCGTGAACCTGGAAATCGACGTGGACGAGGGCAAGCAGTTCTACGTGCGCCGCATCGAGTTCCAGGGCAACACCACCACCCGCGACAAAGTCATCCGGCGCGAAATCGCGCTGGAAGAGGGCCAGATCTACAACTCGCGTTACTGGGAACTGAGCCTGCTGCGCCTGAATCAGCTCGGTTATTTCGAGCAGCTCAAGCCCGACGACCAAAACACCACCGAACGGCATCTCGACGAAAAGGCGGGTACGGTCGATCTCACCCTGAAGGTCCATGAAAAGGGGAAGAACAGCATCGGGCTGCAAGGCGGCGTCAGCGGCCTGGCCGGTGCCTTTGTCGGCATCAATTACAGCACCAACAACTTTCTTGGATTGGGAGAGACGCTCTCGGTGAGCGCCAGCATCGGGGCCTTCGAGCGCGACGTCATGTTCGGATTCACCGAGCCCTACTTGTTTGACCGTCCCATCCAGGCCGGCTTCAACGTTTACCTGCGTAAGACTAACTTCAACGAAGCTCGGCAGTATGCGCTGGCCAGCGGACAGAATCTGAACCTGCCCTCGGCCTATCTGCAGAATCTGCAGGACTACTCGCAATCCAGTACAGGCTTCAGCCTGACCTTAAGCTATCCGCTGCACCGTTCCTTCAAGCGCTTGGGCATCAGCTACTCGTTCGACCGCTCTTCGCTGCTCGCCGTCAGTGCCGCCTCCAAGCTGTTGTTCGATAATATCAACTTTAGCGGTATCTCCGGTCCCAACGCGCTCAACGGCATCGTTACCAGCAAGATCACGCCCAGTTTCACCATAAACACACTCGATGCGGCGTACGCACCGCACCATGGCAAGAGCCTGTTTATCGGCGGGGAGTTCGCCGGCCTCGGCGGCACAGTTCACACCATCCGGCCCATCGTTCAGTACAAGCAGTTTTTCCCCATGCAAAAGCGCCGCAACGCCCTCGGGTACAACGTGCAGGCTTCGTTTATCACGGGGTTTGCCGGGGTGGTCGCGCCTCCATTTGAACGAGCCTACCTTGGCGGTGAGAACGATATCCGGGGCTTCGACTTCCGCACCATTTCTCCCATCGCGTATCTGCCGAGTGCCCAGACCGTGCAGCTCAAAAACCCCGACGGAACGTTCGTTCCTAGGATTCCGACGACTCCGTGCAACACCGCGACGCCACAGACGACAGCTGGGACCTGCGTTAATATCCCGGTTCCGTACCTGCAACTGGTAACTCCCGGCGGCGACCTTAGTGTGAACGCCAACGCTGAGTACCGCATTACCATTGCTGGCCCAGTGGCTATCGCGCCCTTTGTCGACGCGGGCATCGATCCGATCGTGCGCACTTCACAGTTACAGGTCAACTCGACCCAATTCAACAACCTGGTCAGCACGGAGTTCGGCTGCCCGATCGCTCCGTATGCCGGCAATGGTTTCACCTGTCAAGGCGGGGCGAGACTTCCGAAGAACACCTTCTCGCAGTTTCTCAGTCCGGTTCCCGGCACCAACTGGGTGGTGCGCATGTCTACCGGGCTTGAATTGCAGACCATGCTTCCGGTCGTGAATGCGCCCTTCCGCATTTACTATGCCTACAATGCCATGCGCCTCGACGGCGGCGCAGCACCGCCCATACAGATCAACCGCGGCATGTTCCCTTGTCCTCCGGGTTCTGCATGTACAGGTGGAGACAAAGGCGCTGGCGACTACACCTATGGGCTGACGAAGGCGACCCTGGGCTCGAAATTCACTCTTCTGGAGCCGCGCAAGACCTTCCGCTTCTCGGTGGCCACAACGTTCTGAGAGCAGCTGTCAGCTCTCAGCCGTCAGCTCTCAGTACCGTCAAAGGCTTTTTGCCGCAGAGGACGCCGAGATCGCAGAGAAGATCGGACTTTAGTTTAGTTTCTTTTGCTTTTCGCCAAAGCTTTTACTCCGCCCACTCTGCGTTCTCGGCGGCGAAAGATTTTGTACTGTTGGCCGAGCTGAGCTTTACTCGATGTGCACCAGCCCGCTCGCGGGTTCGGACGCCGGGGCGGGCTGTTGCGGCGCGCGCCAGGCATCGAGGACCGACACCTGATGGACGCACGACACCGTGCAATGGGGCGCGCACGGCTTCTCCGTAGTAAACTCGCGGCGTAGATCGGCAATCGTGTAGTTGTCCAGCGGAATGCCGGGATAGCCGCGCTGCTGCGAGCAGTAATGCACCAGGCCGTCCTCGCAGATGTAGAGATAGCGCGCACCGGCGCGGCAACGCCACTGATTCGGGCGGCCCAGCGCGATGTTGTCCTGGAAGGCATTGACGCGGGTGAAGCTGCGTTTCTCCAGCCCCTTCATCTCGTGGTATACGCGCCGTTCTTCGTCGTTCAAGGGCTGCACCTGCCCCGCGCCGTCGTGAATGATTCCCACGGTTGAGCTGAACCCCAGCTCCAGGGCGCGTCTGCCGATGGTGAGGGCGTCCTGGGGATGGCTCACTCCGCCGCCCACCACGGAATTGATATTCACGTGAAAATCCGCGTGCTCGGCCAGCAGTTGCAGCTTGCGGTCAAGTACCTTCAGGCTCTTCTTCGAAACTTCGTCGGGATTGACGTTATCGATTGAAATCTGCAGCCACTCCAGGCCGGCGCGGTTCAGCCGCTGGACGCGGTCCGCGGTCAGCAGATAACCGTTGGTGATCAGGCCCGACACGACCCGGCGTTGCCGCATGCGGTGAATGATGTCATCCAGCTGCGGATGCAGCATCGGTTCGCCGCCGCTGATGGTGACGACAGATGTGCCAAGATCGGCCAGTTTGTCCACCCGTCGCAACATTTGCTCGATGGGCACGGGCTTGGAAAAATCGTCGAACTCGTTACAGTAGGTGCAAGCCAGATTGCAGCGCCGGATCGGGATCAGGTGCGCAAGCAGGGGATGGTCGGTTGACACTACGGCCTTCAGGATTTGCCACAATCCATGCGCGTCCCGTTCTGCCGCCTTGAAGGTGCGGCGCAGTTTCACGAGCGAAGCCATTAGAGATAGATGCCTCTTGATTTAGTCATTTTGATTTAATCATTGCCGGGAGGTCACCGTCCAATTTCGGCCAGTATTCGGCGCAAAAGCCGGGTTAAACGGCGATTCAGACTTCCCTGCAATCAACCAGATTCTTCCCCGACTTTTTCGTGTCCTGCGGCGCCCAGCACCAGCACCGCCCCTTTCAGGTTCTCGCGCTTGATCAAGACATAGTCCGTATCAAAGGTCGAAATCGCAAAGATCGGAATCTGCGCTTCCGCCAGCGGTTGCACAAACGATGCCAGCACGCCGGTCATGGAAAACGGAAACGGGTCTTCGAGCTTCATCGCCACCCATCCGCGCTCGACGGCTGCGCCGTCCGCCATGCGATTTTCCGGGCAGACGTCTTCCGTAGAGACAATGGAAAGCTCATCGGGCGTGCGTACCACGGAGAAGAATCCGCCCTGCAGCGCCCGGGCAGGAATGCGGGCGTCGGAGGCAAGCCGGCACACCGCCAGCCGCTCCAGCAGAACGCGGTATTTCAGATGGTGAGGCAATTAGAAAGGAAGGTTACTACATCAGCCGACAAGCCGCAGTTCGGAAGGTGCGTCCCTCTGGGCTAAAGCCCGCATTTTTTCAGGTCGTGAACGGCACGGCTGAAGCCGTGCCCTACCCAAAACCGATTTATGAAGTCAGTCCTGGATTCTGGCGCCTACTGCATATCTCCGCCCATGGGCACGTAGCGGAACTTCTTGCCGTCGAAGAATACGGCGGAACAATCTCCCATTTCGCCTGCTTCTTCAACGTAGATGGCCTCGACCGTTTTCTTTTTCAGCTGGAATTTTCTAACGGAGAGCGACTTATACGGTAAATTCACAATCACGTACTTTGCTTTCGGAGCTGCCGAGTGCCAGCCGTCTTTCCCCGACCCATAAATGACCAGCGCAACCAGACCGCGAAGGGCGGGATCGCCCTCGCTGAACGTGGTGGTGAGCTTGGGGTCGCCATAGCCAAAGAAGTCGTAGTAGGGATCGACCACCGTGTAATGGAAGTCGCCTTGATCGAGCATTGGATTCTTGCAGCGCGCCGCAATCACCACGTCTTCCACGCCGTCGCCGTCGAGATCGCCGAACACGGCTCCAATCTCGGGCACCAGCGTGAACTGGTTGCCAAACTGCTGTTGCACGAAAACGTTATCGATTTTACGAGCCGCCGGCTGCCCCTGCCCGAAAGCTGGAAGCAACAGCGCGACGCTGAACGCCAGGAGTGAAAGTACTTTTCGCATGGGTCCACTCTAGTCCCGAAGTGTGACCAAGGGCAGGTAACGAAAGTCACCACGTTTGGTCGCGGGCTGTCGAGTGCGCAGCCCCTGGAGGGGCATCTGATTTTGAGCAATTTTGGCATCGCTGAAGCGATGCTCCGAGACGAACCACGAATTGCCGAATTACAAATTACGAATCGCAAATTGCAAATCACCCGTTACAAACTCCCCTTGAAGTGCTCCCATCCCGCAGCCTGGAGCGACCGCGGTTTGCCATCCGGCCGGATCAGCCGCATCCCAGCGGATCGTGTGGTCCGCCCGATCCACGTCACCCGAACTCCCGCGATCTGGTTGGGGACCGTCGCCGCGGACGTAAACAGCAATTCATAATCGTCGCCGCCATGTAACGCCAATTCGAGCGTGACCCGCTTTTTCCCCAGTCCAACCTGCGCGCGAGGAATCGCTTCCGCTTCGATCTCCGCGCCCACGTGGCTTTCCTGGCAGATGTGATCGAGGTCGGTGGAAAGGCCGTCACTCAAGTCGATCATGGCCGAAGCCACCCTGTGCTGGCGCAGCCACTGGCCCACGGCAACCCGCGCTTGCGGCACGCCGAGCCGACCAGAGTACCTGTGTAAGTGCCGGAAATACTCCGCGCCGGCCGTCTTCGCTTCTGCTAACCGCGCCAGCGCCGCCGCCGACCCACCCAATTCTCCGGTCACATAGATCCCATTGCCCACCTTCGCTCCCGACCGCAACACCGACTTTCCCTTCGGCACCGACCCCACCACCACGATGTCGGCCTGAATGCCGTCCGCCGACTGGGCCGTGTCGCCACCGGCCAGCGGAAGCTTGAATTCTTCCGCCAGATCAAGCAGTCCCTTCAAAAAGCGGCGAACCCACTTCTGCGGAACGTCGCTCGGGAGGGCCAACGACAAGAATGCTGCCCGTGGCTCTCCACCCATCGCCGCGATGTCGCTCAGCCCGCGCGTCAAGCAGCGCCGCCCCACCATCTCCGGACGGTGCCAATCTCGCCGGAAATGGACGTTTTCGATGGTGAAGTCGGTGGTTACCAGCAAGTCGTGTCCGGGAGGAACGCGCAGCACTGCGCAGTCATCGCCGATGCCGGTTACCAACGACTCGCCCCCGCGGGCCAGGCGGCGGATCTGCTGAATCAGCTTTTTCTCGCCCAGTGGCATGTCGATCACTATACCCCGGTGCCCACACATGGAGCGTTCACCCTTGCACCGCACAGCGGGCCACTGGCGCCCTTACCACGGTAATCTGGCCGGTTGGGCACTGCCAATTACCCTGCCTTGGTAACCTTCCAAAAGTGCGTAGTGCGGTTGACAATGGGGAATCAAGTTTGCTAACGTTTAACTCGCCGTTCACATATAATTCGCCGAACCAAGTGCTGCAACGTGAATCAGTTGCGGCGAAACTTGGTTTCAGCTTGCCTGGTTCCGTGTGGCATGGAATGCCAGCCTGCTCCTGACGCGGCTGGTGGAATCAGGATTCCGAGCCCGAGCATGACAGTTCCGCTCCGGCAGGACTCCGAACGAAAATTCGTTAAACGGAATATATTTTGCGTAAACGTTTTTACATATTTTTTGTAGCTCGCGACGAAGCCGGACAGCTTCGCAAAATCTCCATTCCCGTTCAGTACGCCTACGTTCTTGTGGCCGGGTTGGCGATCGGGGCGCTCTGCCTCACAGGTATCGCCAGTTCTTATGGCCGGATGCTGCAAAAGATCGCCCACTACAACCAGCTCCGCACCGATCATGCCCAGCTCAAGGACCGCTATTCGCGTCTGGAACTGGTCGCCAAGGAACGCGACATTCAGGTAGCTTCTCTCGGATCGCTGGCGAGCGAGGTTTCCGCACTGTACGGCCTCAAGTCCGATCCGGCGATGGTCGCCGCCTCGACCGAGCAGATTCAAGAAGCTCAGGTGAACTCTTCCCTGGACCAGCTTTACGCGTTGAGGCACACGGCGCTGAGCGGCGCGGCCAGCGTCGGCATCTCGCTTGGCCTCACCAAGAACTCGACCACGGCCGACTGGATTCGGGCCAATTCGGCTCCGAACCTGTGGCCGGTCGAGGGCCAGATTACCGCTTCCTTCGGCGAGCGCATCGATCCGTTCAACGGTGAAGGCGCCTTCCACTCCGGTGTTGACATTTCCTCCGTTGTTGGCTCGCCGGTGATCGCTCCGGCGGACGGCGCCGTCACTTTCGCCGACTTCCTGGGCGGCTACGGACGCGCCATCATGATTGACCACGGACACGGCATCACCACCCGTTACGGCCACCTTTCCAGCTTTGCCGTCACCGCCGGACAATATATCCACCGCGGCGACACCATCGGTTACGTGGGCTCCAGCGGACGCTCGACCGGGCCGCATCTCCACTACGAAGTCCGCATCAACGACGCCCCGGTCAATCCCTACAAGTACCTGCGGCTGACCGTGGCACGTATTGGCGGGTTTGCGGCGGGCTCGTAAGCCGGAAAATCTTCCGAGAAAAATTGCGTGAAGAAAAGGGTGGGGCGGAGTCCTTTGGCCGCGTGGACGGTTGCTTGTCCGATCTGCTGAAAAAACTCGCGTTGCGCGCTACAGTGGCCCTCAGCGGCTGAAGCCGGATTTCGTCAAGGCACTTACGGCACGACTGAAGTCGTGCCCTACCCTTGAAACCTTGAAACTCTGAAACCTTGAAGCCTGCCTTACCCCTTCGCCTTCTTCACTTCCTCGATCAGTGGCGGCACGATGTCGAACAAGTTTCCGACGACGGCAATGTCCGCAATCTCGAAAATCGGCGCCTCGGAATCTTTGTTGATCGCCACGATACTCTTCGAACCCTTCATGCCGACAAGATGCTGGATCGCCCCCGAAATTCCGAGCGCCAAATATAGCTTTGGAGCGACCGTTTGTCCCGACGATCCGACCTGGCGGTCCATGGGCAACCATCCGTTATCGCAGATTGGACGCGACGCGGCGAGCTCACCGCCGAGCGCGTCCGCCAACTGCTTCGCCAGGTCGATATTCTTCTGTTCCTTGATGCCGCGGCCCACCGACACAATGATTTCAGCCTGCGTCAGATCGACCGCCTGCTTGGACTCCTTGAAAACTTCCTGCGGCTGATTGCGCACTACGCCATCCGGAACGTCGACGTTCACGGTCTCGACCGGGGCCGCCGCCGCGCCGGCTTCGACTTTATCGGCGCGGAACGAGCCATTTTGAAAGGTCACAAAGCAAGGGCCCGAGCCGGCAAAACTCACGTCGGCGACAAACTTTCCTTGAAACACTTGCCGCGTGAACAGCAGCTTTCCGCCTTCGTATCTGCACCCGATCGCGTCGCTAATGGCGGTGGTTTGCAAAGCTGTCGCCAGCTTCGGGACAAAATCCCGCACCTGATAGGTATGCGGCATCAATACCAGCTTCGCCGGATACTTCGCTAAGAACTCTTTCAAGGCATGGGCGAACGCGTCGGGAGTGTAGGGCTCGAGCCTGGCCGACTCGACGTCATACACCTTGGCGACCTTCTTCTCCGCTATCTCGCCCGCGATGGCAGCTACGCCGGCGCCCACCACCGCGGCCTCCAGCGTCCATCCGGTCTGGGCGGCAATCGCTTGTCCGGCGGCAATCGTCTCCCATGAGACGCGGTTCAGTTTCCCTTCGCGCTGTTCGACGACAACAAGAATGGTTTCAGCCATAGGATGAGTTCCTAGTTCTCAGTTCTCAGTTCTCAGAAAAACCACCGGTTCTTCACTGAGAACCGAGAACTGGGAACTGAGAACTTTACTTTTCAAATTACTCGCATTTCATTCTTCAATTTTTCCACCAGCTTTTTTGCCACTTCGGCCGGTGGGCCTTCCAGAAATTCTGTATTCTTTGTCTTCTGTGGCACGTACAACTTCTCGATCTTCTGCAGATTCGCGCCCACGGCTGACTGCACCTCGGCCAACGTTACTTTGCGCATCGGCTTGTTCTTGGCCTGCTTGATCCCAATCAGCGTTGCGTAGCGCAGCTTGTTGATGCCCGACTGGATGGTCAGCACTGCCGGCGCCGGCATGTCGACAAACTGGAAGAACCCGGCTTCCAGTTCCCGCTTGACGCGAATCCCAGCGGCAGTTTTTTCGATCTGCATGATGATGGTGGCGTGCGGCCAGCCTAGAATCTCGGCCAGAATCACGCCGGTTTGCGCGTAGCCGTAGTCGTCCGACTGCAAGCCGGTGAATATCAGGTCGAATTTCTCATCTTTGATGGCTGCGGCGATGGCTCGCGCCGTGTTGTAGGCATCGAGCCCGACAAAGGCGTCGTCCTCGAGATGGATAGCGCGGTCCGCGCCTTTCGCCAGCGCTTCACGCAACACTTGCAACGCGCGCGCCGGTCCGGCCGTGATGACCACTACCTCACCCGTATGCTTTTCCTTCTGCCGCAAGGCTTCTTCGAGCGCGAATGCGTCCGGCTCATTTACCTCGTAGGAAACATCTTCGCGAATCCACGTCCCCGCATCATTGAGCTTCAGTTGAGCGTCTTTCTGCGGCACCTGCTTCATGCAAACCAGAATCTTCACGGATCGGCTCCCTTGCCGTGTCAGTTCGCAGCGGCGAAACCAATCAGTATAAACGAGTCGATGGAACGCGGACAGGAATGTTCGCGCCACATTTCCCGGGGTGACGCCGAGCACACACCGTCGTAACCTTGACCGCGCTATCCGCGCTTGGGATGCTGGTTATTGTGAAGAAGTCTCAGAAGTCGCGCCCAGCCCAGCGCGCCCCGCGCATCCGCGTCCCCAATAGCGAACGCGTGCTACTTACCGTCGACGGTGTCCACTTCGTCGGCGTGCTTCAGCGCCTCTCGCTTACCGGAGGGTCCGCCTTCCTCTCGAAAGGCCCGATTCCCCACGGCACCATAGGCGACCTCGCTTTGAGTACGGTTTACGGCAAAGTCAGCGCGCAGATCGAATTTCTTCAGACCGGCGCCGATGGCGTCCCGCTGGCCCAAGCCTTCCGCTTTCTGACCATGGAAGACGCCAGTGCAGAGCGCTTGGCCGCCGCGGCAAAACAAATGGAAAAGGAGGGCTTCAGCGATGCGCCGCCAACGAAACCATCTCCTCTTGCTTTACCGGCCGCCGAGGCCATGAGCCTGCTGCTCCAGAGTGTCCGCCGCCTCGCCGCCTCGCTCGTCGGCAACCGCTCCTCCGCCAAGAGCTAATGCCGCGAACGCATGATGAATCCTGCGATCGGTAAAAGGGCTAGTGGTGGGCTACTGCAGAAAGGCGACGCTCTGCACGCCCGTGATCTCAAATCGCTTGCGGCAGCGCAGGTTCTTGCACATCATCATGTCGTCGCGGCGCAGCATGTAAGACTGCGCCTTGGCGAACTTGGCGCGGTCGCGATCGTCGGCACGCGACGGCAGACTCTTCTTCTTGGTGCGTACCAGCCACTGAATCTCATATTCCGCCGACTGATGGCAGTGCGGACAACTCAAATTCGATGGCTTCTTATCGGACTTTTCGTCAAAAAATTCACGCTCATCCATGAATTAGGCCTCGGCTTCGAACTAACGCGGCGCACGCATCCGCCCTTCGCCTGATTGCGAAAAGTCGGAGCTCCGCACCAACCTCAGATTATTGCACTTTTGCGGGTTGGATGTGCGAAGATGCGAGGATTACGACCATGCCCCGCAAGCGCAAGAAGAGGGTTTTCTCCGCCGCGAAGGTTGTCCGTGAGATGGCGCGCGAGCGTGTCGGCAGTCCGAAACCATCCCGCCTGGTTCCGGGGAAAAAGGCGAAAGTCGAGAAGCACAAACCTACGCTGGGCAAGCTGCTGGAAGATGAATAAGGCACTACGTGCAGGGCGGTACCTGAGCCACGTTCACGGGCGCCGTACCCACGACCACGCTGCCGGACTTGCTCTGCGGATTACTATAAGCCGTGGCCGTGATTAAAATATTGGTGCGCAGGCGGTCCCCGATACAGCTACCCCCGTGTTCGGGTCAATTGAGATAGCTTGCGGTAACGAGGACGCCCAAACCACCGAATCTGTAATGTCGTGCTGGTCCGGCGGATGGATGTAGATCCCAAGCGCGTCGTAGTGAACTATTAAGCCCGCACCCGTGATGCTGAGTCCAGTAGGAGTAACCGTGATCGCTACCAGCTTCCGCTCGAACCCGCAGCTCGGAAACGCCAACCACGCCGCTACCATGACCAGCGCAGTCATCGCTAGCCCGATATAGCTTCGCTTCATACCCACCACTCCTGGAGGCAGGTGATTCGGCCTGCCTGCCCGTCCGTCAAATCAATGCTCGTTAAAATCAAAGATGAAATCTAGTGGAACAAGCCCCAAAAAGCAAGAAAGGAAGCGCCGCCCGGCCCCTAAAGGGGCGTCTGTTTCTTGACCTCGGACGGCGCGGCTGAAAGCCGCGCCCCTTCAAAACTGTCCCTTCAAGACTTAAAGACGAGACTTGAGTTTTTTCGCGCCTGTTACGGACCCTGCACGATCTGCAAAGGCTGGGGCGTCTGCAGTCTTTGGCGAAGGATGGCTTTCCTGGCGGGGATTTCGGCAATGGCATCGGCGTGGATGACATAGCCGCCGTGGGGCAGCGTGTTGCCAAAGGGAATTTGAACGCTGGTTGCGCCGGCTTTCAGCGGGAAATGCTCGTAACCGATTGCCGTTGCTCTCCCGTTGTTGTTGACGGCCACGATGATGACGGTCAGATCGAAGGCGTCTTTGGAACCATTGGAAACCTGGACGACGCCGTCAATCCGGTTGTCTCGGACCTTTGGAGGTTGAAGCCATTCGATCAGGAGAGAAGTCGCGACCACGGCCTGGAACTCCTTGTTGATGGTGTGTGCGGGATGGCCGGAGTCTTCGACCTTTAAGGTGAACGCGAACGTCCCGGGCTTGGTGGGGCGCCCGGCCAGCAGGCCTTCCGGAGTGAGCGTGATTCCTTCGGGAAGATCGCCACTGGCTACGCCCCAGACGTACGGCGGAACACCGCCGGTGGCATGCAGAAGCATGTGGAATTCCACACCTGCGTCGAGTGGCGGCAGAGCTTCGTCCACAACGGCGAGTGGGGGAGTCTGCGCGGCGACTAACCCGCAGAAACAAATCAGAATCGCACCGAGTCGAATTATTGGTGTGAAATTCATCGCGGTTCGTTTGATTTTACGCTGGGCACGGCGTAAAAGACTGCAATATGTCTTATCGCGTGTGGCACGTTGTGTCCGGCTTCTTGCTCGTTGGTTCGATCCTCTGCTTGATGACCGCGGACGCTCTGGCGCAGGCTTCAGCTTCGTCTAAGGCGAAAACGAAGGACGCGGAAGAGGCGGCGGTTTTCGAGCGAATCTTGAATCGCGTCCGCTTTGAAAACGACGGAACGGAAGTGAGCGAGACCGAGGCGGTGATTCGGATTCAGAGCCAGGCGGGCGTGGAAGAATTCGGCCAACTGGTTTTCGGCTACTCCTCGGCAACCGAAAAATTGGAGGTCGAATACGTTCGCGTGCGCAAACCCGATGGGCGGGTGGTGGTGACGCCGGAATCGACGGCCCAGGATTTCGCTCCCGATGTGCTGAAAGAAGCTCCCATGTACAGCGACTACCGGCAGCGGCATATATCCGTGGCGGCGCTCGAAGCGGGAGACACGCTGGAGTACCGCACGGTGACGCGGGTTCTCACGCCGCTGGCGCCGGGAAATTTCTGGTACGAAGCCACCTTCCCCAAAGGTGTGGCGGTCACCGAAGATCGCCTGGAGATCGACATCCCGAAGGCGCGCGAGGTGAAGCTCAAGACGCCGGCGCGCCAACCGGAAATTCAGGACACTGGCGACCGCCGCATTTACACCTGGGTGGTGAAAGATATCCGGCCGGAGCGCGACAAAGATAAAGATAAAGATAAAGCGGACGAGGAAACCGGTCCCGACGTGCAGCTGACGACTTTCACCGACTGGAAGCAGGTTGCGCAGTGGTATGCCAAGCTGCAGGGCGAGCGCATGACGGTGGATGACAGCGTGCGAAAAAAAGCCGACGAGCTCACCAAGGGAGCGGACACTCCCACCGAGAAGGCGCGCCGGCTTTACGATTTCGTGGCGCGGAACGTACGTTATGTGAGCATCTCGCTCGGGGTGGGGCGCTATCAGCCGCACTCGGCCTCGGACGTTCTGCAGAATGGCTACGGCGATTGCAAGGATAAACACACGTTGTTTTCGGCGCTGCTGCGGGCGGAGGGAATTCAGAGTTATCCGGTCCTGATCGGCAGCGCGCGCAAGCTGGATGTGGACGTTCCCTCACCGGCACAGTTCGATCACGTGATTACGGCGGCTCGATTGGGGACGGGAACGGGGCTCACCTGGCTGGATACGACTCCGGAAGTGACGCCCTTTGGGCTGATTCTTTACCAGCTACGAAACAAACAAGCCGTGGTGGCGTCGGACGACAGCGAGGGAGGCTTGCAGCGGACGCCGGCGGATTCTCCGATTAAGACCTTCATGCACTTCACGCTCGACGGCAAATTCAGTGAGTTCGGCGCGCTCGATGCGACGCTGGAGGTCACGGCCCAGGGAGATCGCGATTGGCCGATGCGCGCCAGCTTCCGGCGCTTTTCGCAGGCGCAGTGGAAGGACTTTGTGAAAGCGCTCTCCGCGAGTTGGGGATTGCCGGGCGACGTCGATGACGTGCAGCTCGACCCCATCGAGGACACGAGCAAGCCGTTTCATCTGAAGTATCGCCTGCACCAGGACGGCTATTTTATAGTGCCATCGGCGAGCGTGAATTTCCGTGCGATTCCGCCGCTGGGGATGCCCGCGATTCGCGTTTCGGAAAAGAGCAAGCAGCCGCTGGACATCGGCCCGGCGGGTGAAATGGACTACCGCGTCCGCTTGCAGTTTCCTGCTAACTACACGGTGCACACGCCGACCGCGGTGAAGATGTCGCGAGACTACGGCGACTATTCGTCGAGTTACTCGCAGAGCAAGGGAGTTCTGGAAGGCGAGCGCAAACTTGTGGTGAAGGTGAACGAAGTAGCAGCGGCGCGGCGCGCGGACTATGAATCCTTTCGCAATGCAACGCAAAGCGATCAGGATCAACTGTTGTCGTGCACGATCGTGACGCCCGCAGGGCAGGGGGCGCAGACGGCTTCGAAGATGGAAGGAACTCCCGCGGAACTGCATAAAGCGGGAGTGAAAGCGCTGCAGAGCAAGGATTACCGCACGGCCATTGATTTGCTGAAGCGCGCGGTGGACGGGGACTCATCGCTGGCAGGTTCGGGAATGAAAGACGGGTGGTATGACCTGGGGCTGGCCTACGCCGGGGCCAACCATCACGCGGAGGCGATCGCGGCGTTCCGCAAGCAGATCGAACTCGATCCCAATCATAAGCACGCGAACGCCGACTTGGCGATGGAGTTGCAGCAAACGGGGAAGACCGGCGAAGCGATCGCGGCGTATCGCAAGCAACTGGAGACGACTCCGTACGAGAAGGCGGCGCATAAGAATCTCGGCTTGTTACTGGCGCAGTTGGGACGCGATGCCGACGCGCGCACGGAACTGGAAGCGGCGGCCGCGATTCCTCCGGATGATCCGGAAACGAAGATGGCACTGGCGCAGGTGTACGGGCGGTTGGGAGAGAAGACAAAAGCGCAGGAGCTGTTGAAGGGCCTGACGGGCAGCGCGAGCGCGGATTCGGGGCAGGATATTTATGCCTCGGCGTTGAAAAACGATATTGATCCGGCCGAGACCGAGACCGATGCGCAGAAAGTTCTCTACGACATTGGAGATCAGTTCGACTCGGGCGAGTTGGATCGGCTGGGGCCGTCGGCATTCTCGTCGATGCGACTGGTGGCGCTAGCGTGGGCGCGGATGGGATGGGCGAAATTTCAGCGCGGCGAAAATTTGGCAGCGATGCAGTTTCTCACGTCGGCGTGGCTTTTGAGCCAGTCGGGGACGGTCGCGAACCGGCTGGGGCAGGTACTCGAAAAGCAAGGGCAGCCGGAGAAAGCGCGTCAAATGTATGCGCTGGCCGTGGCAGCGGGAGGAAGCGACGTGGCGGACTCGCGGGCGCGGCTGGCGAAACTGGCTGGCGATCCGGCGGCGGCGGAGAAAGATGCAGCGCAGGCACCGGCCGAACTGGTGCAGGCGCGCACGGTTAAGCTCGGACCGATCGTAACTAATAGCAAGACAGCGTCGGCGCGGTTCAATCTCGTTTTCGACAGTTCGCCTCGTCCGGAGCGCGCCGAATTTGTTGACGGCGACGAAAGCCTTCGTTCCGCGACCGAGCAACTGCGCGAGAAGGACTTCCCCGTACGGTTTCCGGATGTTTCGTCAATCAAGATTGTGCGGCGCGGGCAGTTGAGCTGCAGTGCCTCAGGCTGCGCCATCGAGTTGTTGCCGATTGAGGCAGAACAGCGCGCGGCAGGAGCGGCGGCAAAATAAGGCCGTCATTCGAGACTACCGTCGCGGCAGGATTTTGAGCGCCAACGCCTGGTTACACTCGTCATTGTGGAACCCTGTCGTGATGCGGCGTAAAGTGGATGAAGAGGAACAATTGAAGAAGACGGGGAAGCGAATTCTTATCGGTACGCTCGCGCTTTTGACGTTGGCAATATTGGCTTGGGGCTACTCTCAGTTTGGGTGGATGTTCTACCGTTACCACAGCACCGCATGCCAACAGCGGGGCAAGGCATACGAAGCGCGTATCGAGACATTGAAGCGCGACGCACGCGAGAGGCTAAGAATTGGCACCCCGAAAGAAGATGTAATGCGGTTTTTCAAAGAGAACGGCCTTCCGGTCTCTTTGGACGGAGACGAGTACGAAGGGACGATTTACACGGACGGATGTGCTCCTGCTGGTTGCGGCTCAGATGCCGCTCTCCTCGGGCTACGTGTTAAAGCTGATAGCAGCGGGGCGGTTGCTGGCGGACCAATCGTAGGTGCGCTTTATACGAATTGCCTCTAGGCGAACCACTCAACGAGTGATAAATCGCCATTTCACTAACCACCGGAGGGAGCCGGCTGCCCCACGTTTCGTGGTTGTCGAAACATGAGACTCCCGCGACTCGAGCCACCGGACATAAGTCTTTATTCCTCAAAGACCTGGATCGAATTCCAAGAAGATGCAACCTCTAACTCATTGATTCTTAAATACTTTACAAGTAAGTCCTTATTTCTCAAAGACCTGGGCG